>CAZLZR010000004.1:0-149963 GCA_964564015.1 uncultured Acetivibrio sp. | reverse complement strand
ATAGGTGTAAACTATTTTTACATAGCCTTCTTTTCCGGATGTTCCAACTGTTTGTGCTTCTACATTGCCATCTGCGTAATAGGTGTATGTAGTTACAATACCCTTTTTGTCTTCCTTTGTGTACAGGCTTCCATCTGCGTTATAGATATAGTTTTCCGAATCGGTCTGACCGTCAACATATCTCTTGTCAAGCTTGTTGGCAGCGTTGTATTCATATATTGTTTTATTGAGCTTTGCATCTCTCTGGCTTGTCATATTGCCATTCAAGTCATACGTATATACAGTAGTCTGCAAATTTCCGTCAACCTCAGCTGTTACTTCTGTTAGACTTCCAAATTCATCATAACCGTAATAGGTTGTGTTTGTTCTTCCATCTTCTTTGGTTTTTACATTCCCTGCTACATCATAAGTATTGGAGATTACATGGTTTTCTGCGTCTGTTGTTGAAGTAAGCTTGTTGTTTTTATTATATACAAATAATGTCCTGTTGTTTAATGCATCAAAAGCTTCTGATTGAGTATTGTCACTGTAATAATTTAATTTCTCAACGCTCTTACCGTATGGATCTTTTTTCTCCCTCAAACGGTTTAAACTATCATAGGTGTAGTTAACAGAATTATTCAAACGATCAGTCTCCACCAACACATTTCCATTCTTGTCATAATCATAACCCTTTGTGTGTGTTGTCTTATTCCCATCAATATCATATACATCAATCGAGCTCTTAACAAGCTTATTTAATTCATTGTATTCATAGGAAGTTGTATTTTCATTGCCATCAGTTTCAAAACGCTTGTTGCCATAGATGTCATAAGCGGTAGATTTACTGACCCTTTGTGTTCCATCAAGCTTTTGAATGGTGTAGTTAAGAGCATTGCCTCTGTTGTCATAGGAATACAACTGCTGTACATCGTCAGTGGTAACAGATGCTGTACCCTTTGTATCTACTGTATTTTTTAAATTACCCACTTTATCGTACTGATAATAGACTGTATTGGAATTAATACTGTCATCAGCCGGAGTAACAACCTTCCTGACTTTGCCCAAATTATTGTACTCATATATTGTGGTATTTTCATTTCCATCGGTCTTGGTTATTACATTGCCCAAATAGTCATATTCTGCAGCTTCAAGTGTCTTTTCCACAGCACCTGAATTTTTCTTACTCCTTACAGCCTTAACATTTCCAGCATCATCGTAATCGTACTTCTTGATACTTTCATAGGTTGTATAGTCTTTACCGCTCTTTTCTTCCCTTGCTGTTATTTCCTCAACTGTTCTTCCTAATGCATCATAATTAAACCTCTTTGGCGCATTTGCAAGGGTAAAACCATTATCAGCTGCAACAGGATCAAGTATCGCCTTCACCTTATTTGATGGATTGTATGCAAATTGTGTAGCATCGCCTTCTGCATCAACCTCTGTCAGTACATTGCCATTTTTGTCATAAGTATATGATTTTTGCACTATACTAACCGCTTCTGTCGGCTCAACCCAATTTCCACTTTCATCAAAATACCCGATACGTCCGTTATATGAAACTGTTACAACCCTGTCAAGCAAATCATATTCATAAACTGTTCTGTTCAAATCCTCTATGGACTTGCCGGCAATATAATCCTTTGGTGCTACCTCGCAAACCTTTCTTCCTCCACGGTCATAGCCGTAATAGGTAACACCTGTTTTAGATGCTGGCATTGCGTCCGTTACAGTATCAAGGAAGCCTCTTTGATTGTAGTGATTGGTGGTTGTCCTTTTTACAACATCATCTTCTAGTTGTTGAACAGTAACTGGCTTACCTTCCCAGTTGAGAGTAACTTTATTTGTCAGTTTCTTTACAGTTCCGTCCTCAGTTACAACATACTCCTCAGTACCTGTATTTCTGCCTAAATTATCATAAGTATACGTAATTACATGTGTATCGGTTGCGTCCTCTTCGGTATACACATCATCTATTTCTATTGTCTTCAAATTACCTTCTTTGTCGTAGGTATAAGCTGTTTCAACTATTTCGTCACTATTGTTGGAGTATGTATTAGGATAAATATCTCCTTTATTTATATGGAGCTTTTTACTCTCTGGCTTCCCAAGGTAATTGTTTATGTACTCCACTGTAATGCTTTCCGTGTCATTCTTCTTTGTAATCTCCTTATTGAGATTTCTGTCCGTGTCATATCCGTAATCTGCTCTTCTGCCATCATTGTATAGAACACTGCTAATTTTTCCATCTTTATAGTAGCCAGTTGTCTTCTTTATGTATTTTGACGGATACGCATCTTTATCAACCAATCCGCCACCTTCATCAACTGTTCCAACACCTGTCCACTCCTCAACTGCTCTTCCGGCATTATCGTAATACACTTTTGAATAATTGTATTTTACTTCCTCACCATTAATTTCAACTGGAGTCCATTTTTCATCATATCTTTGCCCGCTTGATACATCAAATAGGTCGTAATTGAAATATGTAGTGTAACCGTTTCTATCGGTAGACTCTTTTAATTTACCATTTCCATAATAGCTTGCCTGAGTGAAGGAACTTACGCCTTTCGCATCAACAGGATAAACAATCTTTGTGGTTCTTCCTGCATAATCGCTATAATATGCTGTTCTAGCAGTCTTGCTGGCATCTAAATGCCTCAATTCGACTTTAACAGGATTTTGTGCCGCAGTATAGGAATACTCCGACAACAACAAATACTTGTCATCTGCTGTGTCCATTGTGTCCTTGAACCACACCTTCAAAAGCCTACTAAAGGAATCAAATTCATATTTATATACCCCACCATTAGGTTTTTCTTCAACCACAGCATTACCGTAAATATCGTAGGAATGATATTTTGTAACATTGCCCTCCGCATCAGTAATACTTTCCAACTGCCATGAAGAGTTATATGAATACCTTGTACCGATGTCAGGAGCATTGCCCCCTGCTATGAATTCATCATAGAGATTGGCTGATACTTCTTGTTGCTTTCTGCCACAGCTGTCATATACAATTACAGAATGGCTTGCTTTGAAAGCATCTTTTGCATCCATAATCAAGGTTTCAATTAGTTGTCCGTTATCATTATAATGATATTCAGTAGTATTTCCTGAAGGCAATGTTTCGGTCAACATCCAGCCATATTCAGGAGTGTAATCCACATCACTGTAGATGGTCAACTCACTTGTCTGAGGGTTTTTAACAGATTTTACATTTCCGTTTGCATGATATTTGTACTCATTTACAATATTTTCTGATCCAGTACTTTGAGTTTGTGTCTTAAGTAAGCCATAAACCTTGTATGTACTATCATTGTTTGGTGTTGAAGAATAATTATAGTAGTCATAGTCAACAATGGAGTACCCATCAGTATTAATATCGCTAACTCTTGGATAACTGCTCCTATCGGTAGAAGTCAGCTTTTCCAAACGTGTTGCCTTTTGTTTTAGCAAATTTTCCTCATAAACATAGAATGTGAAATTACCCTCTTCATCCTTCTCCCAGATAAGATTGTTGCGAGAGTCATAATCATATTCTTTTATGGTCAAGTCAGGGTTGGTAACTTTTGTTATATTTCCTTCAGCATCTCTTTCGTAGATTGTCTTATTTCCATTTCTATCTAGCACAGCTTCAGCTTCGCCGTATTTGTTTTCACCATTTTCATCAACACTATAGGTTGTCTTGCTAAATCCACCTTCTGAATCAATGGTTACAACATTATAATAGCTTTCATCATACCAATAGCTTGTCCTTTTTCCTTTTGAATCGGTTATTGTATTTCTTGATTCATTAGGGAAATATTCATATGTTAATTCATTGCCATTGCGGTCATAAGTTTTCCATACTTTCCCCTTATTCTCGCCTGTTTCATAACAATCAATCGCTTCCAATGCATTGGCATCCTTATCACGAACCTGACACAATATGCTAACAGGGCCTATTTTATCATCAAATGTATACTGACTATACGCATACTGTGTAAGTATGCCACAAGCATCTTTTACATACCATAAGTTATCGTTCTTATACTGGTACTCTACCTGTCTGCCACCTTCAACATCAGTTATGTAACGTATAAAACCATTTTCATAAGTTATATTATACGTTCTGCCAGTTTGATCTGTTACAGAATTTACCTTTCCATTAGAACTGACCTTTATTGAAACTGTATTTCCGTTCCTGTCTTTCATCCAATCAAGATGTCCATATTCATCGTAGTGGTATGTATATTGATCCTTTGTCGTAAGGAGGAATGTGTCTTCTGAATTCATAGTTAATTTATTCCTGCTATTTTCAGCAACATATTCACTTCCGCTCCACTCGTAGAGATTTACACTTCCATCCGGTAAAGTTATTTGTTTAACTCCAATGTACCCTGTATCTTCAATTTTTGATTCAAATCCGAAAGTCCAGCCTCTACCAAACCCTCCAACTTTCATGTTCTTTGAGTTGTAGGTTCTGCTAAATGCAATTTCAAAGCCTGGTGCATCTGCTGTCATGTCAGTGTAAGTACGAGAGAAGTTACCCGATGCTCCTGTTCCACTTTCACCAAAGTGATAGCTTTCTTTGTATTCAGCAAACTCTGGCTGATTGAATTTAATTTTGTAGGTTTTCTTTGTTTCACCATCCCATGCCGTTACTTCGATTATGGCGATTCCATCTACAGTGTCTGGTTGAACTATATTGTATGTTGCGTAGGGGTGGTACAATCTAAGTCCTATATTTGGAGCAGAGGTTGTGCCAACTGGCAGAATTACATTGTACTCAGTGATGTCTTCATCAAAGGACTCAAGGAAGCTGTTGTTTATTGTTATGTACCTTAGGTTTGCATCGTTTTCCAGTGCTACGCGCACTGGTGTGAAAATATAACCAGTTACATAACCACATTTCCACATTGACATGTCTTGGGTAATGAATGTTGTTGACGCAGAAAACTCTTCGTCTATTGCAACTATATTATTCAATCCAATAACTCTAGTAGGGTTATAGCATACAGTGTTATTACCTATCCCTAATGCTCCTGTTATGTTTGAGCCCCATCCCCATGCAGTACCATCATTTTTCAACGCCAATGAACCATTATACCTAGCTGCTATAGATATAACTCTTGACAGATTTGTTACTATATCAGGTTTGTATCTTTCTATTGTCGTTCCATCACCAAGTTGACCATATTCATTCTTTCCCCATGTAAACACTGTTCCGTCATTTCTTAATGCCAATATATGACTATTACTAAGCTTTATATCAACTATTTCTGATAATACTCTTCCTTCTACATCAGTTAATTCTACTGGAGTTTCTCTATTAGTATTTGTTCCATCTCCCAATAGTCCTTTGTCATTTTTTCCCCATGCCCACACTGTTCCATCTCTTTTTATTGCAAATGAACAGAAATCACTTTGATTTGTAACACTTGTTTTTATTTCAATTATTTCAGATAAATTTGTCACTTTTACAGGTGACATTCTATCTACTGTTGTACCATCGCCAAGTTGACCAAATTTATTTGCTCCCCAAGCCCATACTGTTCCATCACTTTTTAAAGCCAATATATAATCATTTCCTGCAAATATATCTATTACATCCGACAAGCCGTTCAAATTAATATTTGAGCCATATGTACCTTTTTGAATGTACTCTACAGTACCGTCTTCATTAACTTGGTATTTACCACAACTATCATTATATGCTATTTTTACCGTGTTATCCTTATATTTAGGTATGTACATACCTACTTTTGTTGGATAATTTTGTATTGACAATCCATTTCCCTGATTCCATTCTCCATTAACACCCCATGCAAAAATTGAACCATCTTCTCTTATAGCAAATGAACTCTGTACTCTAGAACTAATACTTACAATACTATCTAATTTTTCTTTTTTAACTGGCAGCATATTTTTGTCACCATTAAAGAACAAACTCGCTTCGTTTTCTCTCCATGTCCATACCGTTCCATCCTTTAATAAAAATGCATATTCATCAGAATTTACAGTAACATCAATTATGTTTAATAGATTTGGAACCTTTATAGGATCTTTTTTATATAATTTATACCAAGCATTTCCATTACAATCCATTGCAACAACATGCCCGTCCTCGCCTACAACTTTTTTAGCGTTAGTAAATTTAAATTCATCTGAAATAGAATTTTCATTGTACTCCAAAATAGTGCCATCATTTTTTATAACATAGATACGGTAAAAATTTGACGAAATACTTTTTACGTCTGAAAACTGTTCTAACTTTGTTGGTATTTCATTATAGTCGCCCCATGACCATATTGTTCCATCATTTTTTAATACATAACTTCCATCATATGTTGCACATAATTGCTTTACATCTGTTAATCCATTTACCTTTATGGGAGTAGATATTTTAAACCTATTCTTATCATTTTCTACACCGCATTGACGAGAATGATTTGCTCCCCACGCCCATACTGTACCATCCTTTCTTAATGCTAAATTATGGTTACCCCCTGCTGAGATATCTTTTATATCCGTTAAGTTAATTACTTTGCCTGGAACAACACTATATGTATCATCATTTCCATTTCCTAACTGTTTCCATGAATTAGATCCCCATGCCCATACAGTTCCATCTTCATTTAAAGCAATAGCATGATTATATCCGCCAACAACTTTTTTAAATTTATTTAACTTTTTCGATTCCATTGTTGTAAGTACAATATACTCCGTTGAATCAGAATAATTTCCTGCTGCATCTTTTGCCTTAACTGAAAAGACATACGTTGAGTTTTCATCTAAATCCTCTATGATACATCCATCTCCAGTTACTGAAGCATAGCATTTATCATCTACAAATACATCATAACCTTTAACTCCAACATTATCTGTTGATTCTTTCCATGCCAATATTACCATTGATTCTGTCTTTGTTATGTAATGAAAATCTTGAGGTACTGTTGGTTTTTCTGTATCCAAATCACCTGTCACTGTTGGTGTAAATGTCGGTATAGCAGGTGTTATTGTCGGTGTTGGTCTTGGTGTAGGAGTTTTCTCTGGTGTTGATGTTATAATTGTGGTAGGTGTCACATTTTTCTTTTCTGCCGGTAGCTCATCAATTATTCCTAACAACAACATTCTTATATATGCAAAGTCTATACTATTAAATTTTCCATTTCCATCAGCATCAGAAGCCCATACTGTATTTGAAACTGGAAAATCATCTTTCATACCCAGAAGTACCATTCTCATAAGGGCAAAATCTATGCTGTTCCTACTTCCATCTCCATTTACATCTCCAATTATACTTGATTCTACACTAGGACTAAGTTCTTCCGCATATGCTGGTGTACTCAGCACAATACAAAAAACAAGTTGCACAAAAAAAGCACACAAAATAACAAACGATAACATTTTCTTATTATTCAATTCCTTTACCCCCAAATAATCTTAATTTTTCAAATCAAATATAGTATACCTTTTAGTTACTATTTTTGTAAACAAAAAAAATCAACTAATTACCGAAAGATTTCCGAAATAGTACCGAAAGAATACCAAAAGATTTTAACACAAAAAAGTTCATTTGACATAACGTTTATGAGGTTAAAAAAAGGCTGTGATCTAATCACAGCCTTTTTTTATTAAATCAAATTCTAATTATTGAATATCAATAGTCCATTCAACTTCTACATCCAAAGCGCTTATGTCAATGACTCTTTGTCCAACAACCTCATCATTTACTGGATTAGTAATAGTATATGTTGCAGGAATTACTGGATAAGTGGTTTTACCTATTTGTTCATACTTAACCTTAATTCCTATATCACCTAATTCGATTTTTACTTTGTCTTCACCCACTACTGGAATTACATTAACTTTATCAATACTCTTAAGTACTAAATCACCAGTGGCAGTAATAGCATCAAAGTCATCAGCCTCAATTACATCGACCCTATCCATCGGTATTTTTTCAGTAAATGAAACCGTAACCTTTGGTTCCAGGTACGATGCATCATTAATAATAGTACCAAAAATACTATTAATAAGATCATCATTAAGCTCGCTTTCAAAGTCTGTTTTATCTGGCTCTGATTTAGCTTCAGGATTAAATAATTCACCACCAGCAGCTTCTGCTATACCACTTAAACTTCCTAATGTTTCCCCAGGATTTACATCTATAAAGAAAGATTTTCTCGCACTTGATTTTATCAAACCAGCGGCTTCTTTGGAATAATCAATAGCCTGATCACCACCTGTATTCATTATCAAAGTATCGCCTACTTCTTCTCCATTATCAAGCTTAAAATTACCTGGTGCCTCATTTTTTGTCCATCTATTAGGATCTATTGCTGAAAATACTACAATGTACTTATCTGCGTTAGGATCCATATTATAGTGTGCAATTCTAAGTCCATCACCTAAATTAGCACCTTCTTTATCACTTAAATCAATATGGTTAACATATTCGTTAAATTCATCCAAAGTACGATCAGTGATATTGTATTTTTCTAAACCAATTCTTGCTTTTTCATCATATGTTATAATATTTACCTTAATATCTGATTCTGAATAACTTTCTTTAAGTTCTTCCACAAAATTCTTTATTGACTCTCTAGCTACTGCTATAGTTCTTATATCGTCTTCATACGTTTTTATCTTTTCCACTGTGCCCAATGAGTCATTATATTTAATTTTAAATCCTCCAGACCCAGACTCAATGTTTTGAGCGACAACACATCCCTCCATATTAAAAGCTGATGTATTAGCTACAACTGTTCCTTTAGGAGCGTACACCAATCCATAAAGACCAACACCGCCATCTTCGCTAACTGTGCCAATATAAAAATTAACATCACCATTTACCGAATAGATACCTATATCCTTACTTGTAAATTTAGATACGTTAATACTAATAGTCCCTGTTGCAACAATAAATCCCTCTCCTGATATTTCACTAAGACTTAATGTAAGATCCCCTTCAACATAAATAGTTTTTCCCTCAGGTAAAACAAGTTTACTACCATTAATATTCCAAGCTGGTTTTTCACCAGACACATCATAAACATCCACACCATCGCCAAAATCAGGAGTGGGCTCTCCTTTAGCTATATAATACCCATCATTATACATTGCATCAACCCTAAATTCACCAGAAAGGTCTTGCATCCCAACAAAAGATGCATTATCTTTTTTATTTACTTTTTTACCTTTAGATATAGTTACCTTCTCAACAGCTTCAATGCTTCCCTCAACTGTAATAGAACCCAAATTCATTTCAACGCTTTTGTTCCCATGCACGCTTCCAGTAATATTGATATCTGAACTATTCATTACCAAATCCTCAGTCGTACTACCCGAAAACAGTGCATAATCAAAAGGACTCGGGTTATCTTTTACATACTCATTCATTCCTGAAGAAGAGTCCACCAATATTGATATTTCCTTATCTTTTTTTATTTTGTCAATTACTATATCACTATCTTGCTTATAACTAAGTGGTTGTGTGGATAAATACTTAACCTTGGTGGCAGTCTCTCTCTTTCCCGTACCATCAGCTGCAAAAATAACTTGTGTTGAGAATACTATAGTAAAAATTAATACTAACGAAAAAAGTCTTTTCATACATTATCATCCTCCCTTTTTATTTGCCTCTATTATATCTATACTCTTATTTCAACTACTTTTTCACGCTCACCATCTTGTGAAATAACAGTTACAATAACTTTTTTTGCATTGTACCTTGCAAATTCCCATGTAGCAGATGCAGTAAAACTCTTCATACCATCTTTTTCTTCCCCATAAGAATCGAAAAAAGCATATTCTGTATATTCATTGGTATTCTCAACACCTAAGAGTATCTTATTATCATTAAAACTAACTCTTCCGTATAAATATAACTTCTCATCTTCATTTGATATTTCTACTTTATCAATTACAATTTGAATTTTACCATTATCAAAAACATCACCGATTTTAAGAGTACCCGGATCATCAATAGGTTCAACAACCAAAGTCTTTGTAGCAATTGCTACCGTCCTTGTTGTACCGTCCCATCCAACTGTTGCACCAAGGTTTTCCGATACAAACCTTAACGGAACAAAAGTCCTATCACTCTTAATTTCAGCCGGTACGTCAATAACCACCTCTTCGCCATTAACCAAAGTATCAACTGAACCAATTTTTAAATAAACTTCTGTATTTGCACTCTTTGCAGTTACAGATCTTTCAGTTGGATTCCATATTACTTCTGCGCCTAATGCTTCAAGTATTCCTCTAAATGGTACAAGTGTCCTTCCATCCTTTATGTATGGTTCGACATCAAATGTAAGCTTTTCTCCGTCCAGTAGAATAGTGATTTGATCATTGCTCTGTTGTGCAGCGTAATTAGTCTGCATGTTCGAAGTTAACAAAACGGCAAATAACAAACATAACAAAAGCGCCAACAAAGCGGATTTTTTTCTATTCATATATACTCCCCCCTCTTATACTTAAATTTTATCATAATGGCAAATATTATGCAATAAATCAGTTTGTATTAATAAAAAATTTTTAATTTTGTAACATTTCCTTAACATAAACTAAGAACCTTACTCATCTGTAAGGTTCTTATAACATTTAAATATTTACTTTTTTGTTTCAACTATCAACTTTATAGCTGTCTTTGCCTCACCATCAATCACAACCTCAGTAAAAGCGGGTATACACACCAGTTCAATACCTGACGGGGCAACAAAACCTCGTGCAATTGCTATTGCCTTTACTGCCTGATTCAATGCTCCAGCACCTATTGCCTGAATCTCAACTGAACCTTTCTCCTTAATAAAGACTGCTAGTGCACCTGCAATGGAATTTGGGCTTGACTTCGCTGAAACCTTTAATACCTCCATAGATTGTTACCCCCTTTTCCTTTATACTGATATATTCTACATAGGGGAAAATAAATCCTTTTTTAAGCAAAATATAGAGTTAAAATACATCCCTACTCAATAATTGTGTTTATTCTTTCAATCTTCAAAGTCTTGCCTGTCTTTTCATCAACTTCGAGATATACAGCATTAAATTGTACAGAGCCCTGTGCAATTTCAAACCTATTTGGCATATGGGTCAGAAATTTGTTAATGACTATTTCTCTGTTCACACCTATAACTCCCTCATTAGGTCCCGTCATGCCGACATCTGAAATAAATGCAGTACCACATGGTAAAATTCTTTCATCAGCTGTCTGCACATGAGTATGAGTTCCTAAAACACAGCTTACCCTACCGTCAACATACCATGCCAAAGCGCATTTCTCGCTTGTTGCCTCAGCATGTATGTCTACCACAATAACTTTAACCTGTGTCTTCAATTCGGCTATTTCTCTCTCTGCTGCTTTAAATGGACAATCTATACTGTCCATATAAATCCGACCCATAAGATTTAATACACCGATTTTACCCTTATCGTTAGAGATGATAGTTGAACCTTTACCCGGCAACTCTTCAGGATAGTTTGCAGGTCTGACTATGCAATTATCCGAATCAATAAAATTGGTTATTTCCCTTTTTGACCATGTATGATTTCCAAGTGTGATTGCATCAACTCCGGATTTATAGAGTTCCTGCGCTACTACATATGTAATACCGCTCCCACCTGCTGCATTTTCACCGTTGGCTATACAAAAATCAAGCTGCCTTTCTTTTTTTAATTTTTGTATCATTTCTTTAGCCGCTTTTCGTCCCGGATTGCCGACAATATCACCAATAAACAATATGTTCAAACTGTGTATCCTCCATTTCTATATTGAACGCAATAAAGATTTTACATCGCGTTTCAATTTCCTTAATACAATATCATGAAAATCAAGTTTTCCAATCTATAATACTTTTTGTAATCTATATATTTACATAAGTCTTACAAATTAAAAACCCCATACAAGCATAAAAAGCGTGTATATCCACGCTTTTTATACCAATTATATCAAAATATAATTATTTTGCATACTCAATAAATCTTGTTTCACGAATTACATTTACTTTAATTTGTCCCGGATAATC
Source organism: uncultured Acetivibrio sp. (assembly GCA_964564015.1). GTDB lineage: Bacteria > Bacillota > Clostridia > Acetivibrionales > Acetivibrionaceae > Acetivibrio. The sequence goes on along the minus strand of CAZLZR010000004.1, from coordinate 137,970 downwards.
CAGTTCATTTTCAATCTTTTTAACTATATCCCTTGCAACTAAAGCTATTTCCGCATCTGGTACTTCTTCTGCCTTGACCATGATCCGAACTTCTCTTCCTGCCTGTATTGCAAAGCACTTTTCAACTCCCTGGAATGAATTTGCGATCTCTTCCAACTTCTCCAACCTTTTAATGTAGGACTCCAGAGATTCCCTTCTTGCTCCAGGTCTTGCAGCCGATATGGAATCTGCTGCCTGAATCAATACGGCTACTATACTTGTAGCTTCTATGTCACCATGGTGTGAAGCAATAGCACTGATAACTTCGTTACTTTCCTTGTACTTCTTGGCAAGATCCGCTCCAATCGTTACGTGTGAACCCTCAACTTCATGATCCACTGCTTTACCGATATCATGCAACAAACCGGCTCTCTTTGCCAGAGTAACATCAACTCCCAGTTCCGCTGCCATCATTCCGGCTAAATGCGCAACTTCTATGGAGTGATTGAGGACGTTCTGCCCATAACTGGTCCTGTACCTTAATTTACCAAGCAATCTTACAATTTCAGGGTGCAAACCATGCACTCCCGTTTCAAAAGTGGCGTTATCGCCTTCCTGACGAATGGTGTTCTCAACTTCTTTTTTTGCCTTTTCCACCATTTCCTCAATTCTTGCCGGATGGATTCTTCCGTCAAGTATCAGCTTCTCAAGTGTTATTCTTGCAACTTCTCTTCTTATCGGATCAAAACCTGATAAAATTACTGCTTCAGGGGTGTCATCGATAATCAGGTCAATTCCTGTTAACGTCTCAAGAGTTCTGATGTTTCTTCCTTCACGTCCGATAATTCTACCCTTCATTTCATCATTAGGAAGTGGAACTACCGAAACTGTTACTTCCGATACGTGGTCAGCCGCACATTTCTGTATTGCAAGTGCAACTATATTCTTAGCCTTCGTATCAGCTTCTTCCTTAGCCTTCTGCTCAATTTCCTTAATAAGCATTGCCATTTCATGTTTAACTTCATTCTCCACATTTTTGAGGAGTACTTCCTTGGCATCTTCAACCGACAAACCTGATATTCTTTGTAGTTCTTCAGTTTGCTGCCTTTGGAGTTCAACTGTCTTGTCTTGCAATTCCTGAATTTCCTTGGCCTTCTTATTGAGCACTTCATCTTTCTGTTCTAGTGCTTCAATCTTCTTGTCCAAAGTTTCTTCCTTCTGTACCAATCTTCTTTCCTGTCTTTGAATCTCATTTCTGCGATCTTTAATCTCCCTGTCAAGCTCAACCCTGCTCTTGTGAATTTCCTCTTTAGCCTCTAGCAGCACTTCTCTTTTCTTGCCCTCAGCATTCTTCTGTGCCTCACTAACTATCTTCTTCGCTTCCTGCTCAGCACTGCCAATTTCGGCCTCGGCTTTCCTCTTTCTCTCTTCAAATCCTTTTTGAAAAGCCTTTCGGGAACTTATTCCTGACGCAACAACTATTCCAATTGCTGCGATTACTAATCCAATTACCAAGCCAATAATTAATCCTGGAAAAATGGCACACACCTCCTCGTATTCAGTTTTCAATGGTCAAATTGCATAAAACTTAAATTGTAGGCACTTTTAATTCCTTTTAATTTTAAACTTTTTTATATTTTATGTCAAGATTGAATCTTAACACACCTTAACAAAGTTTAAAACAATGAAACAAAACTATTGGCTGACAATGCTGACACCGTCATTCATTTCAATCCTGTACCACCTGTCTGCCATCTCACTTAAGTGTCGGTTATGTGTCACCATTATTACCTGCCTATTAAACATATGTGTAACCTGCTTTAAAAATTCTGCAACCTGATTTATATAGTCCTCACTTACGTGTTTTGCAGGCTCGTCAAGAATAATGGGGCCTTTGTTGTCAAGATTGCTGCACTCAAGCATTGCAATTCTGATTGCAAGGGATATTATATCTATTACCCCTCCACCTCTTGCATCCTGAGGTTTTGTCTTTATTTCGGTACCACCGTATTTGCTTATCACATAGAACTCGGCTTCAGGTCTCCCTCTTACCTCAGCAATCTCAATCTTGAATTCAAGACTTGAATCAAATATGTACTGAAGACAGTTTGTAACCAATGCCTCTATCTGTGCTCTTGACTGTTCTCTGGCAAATTCCGATACTTTCTGGAGCAAAACCTTAACCTTCTCCAAAATATCAATGTTGTCAACGGCTTTTTGAAGTAATTTCTCCAAACTTGCCTTTTGTTCCGCAAGCTGCTCTTTTTTACCTTTTTGGTTATAAAAATGTATTCTTGCCTCTTCGTATCTTTCTTCTATTTTTTGAAGTCTGTCATGATACATCTGAATACTATTTTCTTCCACCTGGTTATCCCTTCTTTTCTGCTTGAGCAATAGCAGCTCGGACAGTATTTTTCATAAGCATAGCAATTGTCATAGGTCCCACCCCACCAGGAACAGGAGTAATGGCAGATGCCACCTGACTAGCAGACTCATATTCAACATCTCCAACAAGTTTTTTGTTTTCTAGACGGTTTATGCCTACATCAATAACAACAGCACCGGGTTTTATACTGCTACCCTTGATCATTTCAGGTCTTCCAACAGCTGCTACAAGTATATCGGCTCTTTTAATAACTTCCTCAAGGTTTTTTGTCCTTGAATGGCAAACCGTCACAGTACCATGCTCTGCAAGCAGCAACATTGATTGAGGTTTTCCAACGATATTGCTCCTTCCAACAATTACACATTCCTTGCCAGCAATTTCAATACCCGATTCCTTTATCAGCTCCATTACGCCTGCCGGTGTGCACGGAAGAAACTGTGGGTTTCCGGTCATAAGCCTTCCTATATTCTCCGGATGGAATGCATCAACATCCTTTGAGCTGTCAATAGTAAGAATTATCTTCTCTTCATTAATATGCTTTGGAAGTGGGAGTTGCACAAGTATTCCGTTTACCTTCTCATCCTTATTCAATTTTTGAATAAGCGAAATAAGCTCCTCTTCTTTAATGCTCTCGTCTAAAGCATATTCAAAAGATTGTATTCCAATCTCTTCACATGCTTTTTTCTTTGAATTAACATATACCCTTGAAGCAGGGTCATTTCCAACTATTACAACAGCGAGACCGGGATGTATATCCTTCTTTTTAATTTCATCAACAGCCTGCTTTAACTCCCCTTTTATTTTTGTTGCCAATTCTTTACCATTTAATACTCTTGCGCTCATATTTTATCTACCTTTCTATTCATTTTTTAACGATAAACATTTTATTTTAATATATTTTTCTTGTCAATTTTTTATTTTATTTACATGACCGCTTTTCTTTACAGCTTTGTTCTTAACGTCTTTCTTCCTGACCTCTTTTTTCTTAAATTCCTTGCTCCTATTGTCCTTTTTCTTAATGTCTTTGCTTTTAGTGTCTTTGTTTTTCAAGTCTTTGTTTTTCAGGTCTTTGTTTTTCAGGTCTTTGTTTTTCAGGTCTTTGTTTTTCAGGTCTTTGTTCCTAACCTCTTTGCTTTTGGATGCAGCTTTCTTTCCACTGATCTTTTGAGCACCATTACCTTTATATTTGCTTTCTGAATCACCTGAATATCCAAGTTCATCTTTTCTTTTAGGTCTTATAAGGCAATTGCTTCCAAACCCAATCAAATCTTCTCTGTTTGATGTTTTAAGAGCCTCATAAACCAGAATATAATTTTCTTTTTTTCTATACTGTAGCAGTGCCCTCTGCATGGCCTTCTCCTTAGGAGATTTTGGCACATATACACTTTTCGTCGTTCTTGGATCAATTTCGGTATAAAACATGCAGGTTGATAAAGTACCCGGAGTTGGATAAAAATCCTGAACCTGTTGAGGAGTATAATTCATTTCCTTGAGGTACAACGCAAGTTCAATGGCTGCATTCAGATCACTTCCGGGATGGCTGGATATCAGATACGGAACAAGGTATTGCTCCTTCTTAATTTTCTTGTTTATATCATAAAATTTCTTTACAAATTTGTCATACACCTTTCTCTTAGGTTTTCCCATCTTTTCTAAAACCCTGTCAACCACATGCTCAGGAGCAACTTTTAACTGCCCGCTTACATGGTGTTCGCAAAGTTCAAAGAAGAAGTCATCATTCTTATCAAGCATTAGATAGTCGTACCTGATTCCTGAGCGAATAAATACTTTTTTTATTTCTGGGATATCTCTCAACTTTCTTAGCAGTGACAGATATTCACTATGATCCACAATGAGGTTCTTGCATGGTTCCGGGTGCAGACATTGTCTTTCCTTGCAAGCTCCTTTCGTCTCCTGTTTTTTGCAGGCCTTGCTTCTGAAATTTGCAGTAGGCCCCCCAACATCATGTATGTATCCCTTAAATCCTGGCTGCCAGATAATCTTCTTTGCCTCATTTATAATTGAGGTCTGGCTTCTCTTTTGAATAATCCTTCCCTGGTGGAAATTGAGTGCACAAAAGGAACACCCTCCATAACACCCCCTATGGCTGGTAATGCTGAATTCAACCTCATTTATTGCAGGAACTCCCCCTTCACTTTCATACGATGGATGATAAGTTCTCTCATAAGGCAGTGAATAAACTCTGTCCATCTCCTTTTCACTCATCGGCATAATAGGAGGATTTTGCACAAAATATCTGTCACCATGTTTTTGGATAATTGTGTGCCCTGTGTATGGATCCTGCTCATTATATTGAATTATAAAGGCTTTAGCATATTTCTTTTTGCTTTCCGACACCTCTTCAAAAGATGGCAATAAAGACAGTCCATTACCTTTAGCCTCCGAATCTCCCCCAACATAACGTTTTATATTTTCAGGAAGGTTGTCTGCTGCTGCAAGATACGCGGTTCCTCTTACATCTTGAATCTCACCTACAGGTTCACCCTCTTTAAGTCTTTTGGCAATTTCCAATATAGGCTTTTCTCCCATACCGTATATTAACAGATCCGCCTTTGAGTCAACCAAAATTGAACGCCTTACCTTGTCATCCCAATAATCATAATGGGCAAATCTTCTTAAACTTGCCTCAATTCCCCCAATTATTATCGGAACATCCTTAAAAATCTCTCTTGCCTTATTTGTATACACAATAACAGCCCTGTCCGGCCTTTTATGTGCCTTCCCTCCCGGAGAATACAAATCGTCACTCCTGGTTTTCTTACTGGCTGTATAATGATTTACCATGGAATCTATAACTCCAGACGATATAAGCACTCCCAATTTAGGACGTCCTAACGTCATAAAGTCTTCATTACTCTTCCAATCAGGCTGGGCAATAATCCCAACCCTATACCCTTCACTTTCCAGAATTCGCGTTATAATTGCATGTCCAAAACTCGGATGGTCCACATAAGCATCTCCGCTTATATACAAAAAGTCCAGTTCGTCCCAGCCTCTATCCTTCATATCTTGTCTTGTCATTGGCAAAAAACCCATCAATCACACCTAATTTCTCTATGTATTGTACTATTATTATGTACAGTTATTCCAATAATAAATAATTTGAATTGTATGTACTTGTATATTATAATATAGCTTATCAGATTATTAAAGCAAAGCTTTATGCAGTATTTCTTTACAAAATTTTAATTTTTTTCATTTTGGGAGGTTCGTATGGGAAACAACTTGGAAGCATCCGGAAACAACAAGAACTTTTTTAGCAAATTATGTACAGAAATCTCAGAGTTTTACGAAGAGTACAAAATACAAAGACCCGTAACTTCAAAACTTGTTATGCTGGCCATTGCCAGTGTTTTACTCGCAATAATTCTTTTATTTGTTCATAAACCTATTATTTTTTCTGAAGCATTGTCTTTTGATGACAATCAATATGTATTTCAAAATGTTTTAGTAAAAAACCCAAGTTGGAATTCAGCTAAACGTTTCTTTTCTGAAGTTCTAAATCCCTCAACAGTAGGAGGATATTACCAACCACTGGCTATGGTATCACTAATGGTTGATGTTGCGCTTGGTGGTAGTTATAATAAGATATATGTTTTTCATATAACCAGCCTTTGTATACATTTACTAAACTCAATTTTAGTTCTTTTGCTCTTATATCTTTTGTTTAAAAAGATATGGGTTGCTTTTGCAGGAGGATTATTATTCGGTATCCATCCTGTTGCTGTTGAAGAAATAGTATGGATAAGTGAAAGAAAATCAGTTTTAGCAACATTCTTTCTGTTACTGGCATTGGTACTATACGTTTTTTATGTTAAGTCTTCACACAAAAGGTATTTTGTATTGTCAGCAATAGTATTTATTCTTGCACTTCTATCGAAACCTATAGCGGTATCCTTACCGGTTATTTTTATACTACTTGATTACTTTTGGTTTAAACGTTTAAAATTTTTGACTTTACTCGAGAAAATTCCATTTTTCGCAATAGCCATCATATTCACAATCATCGCATATATTTCCCAGAAAAATACCGCCGCAGTAGAAGTGGTATCCCAGAATATGAACATACTTCAAATGTTTTTACTTGTCTGCTACAACAATATCTTTTATTTGTGGAAATTGATAGTACCGACCAACTTATCCTGCTATTATGAATTTATATACCCAATTTCATTTACTAATCCAGCTTACCTGATACCGGCAATTCTAACAATTCTGCTTGCAGTTATTTTCCTTTTAACTTGGCGTCGCTCTAAGCTGCTTCTACTTGGGTACTTATTTTATATTTTTTCCCTGCTTCCAACTGTAGGGATATTTAAAGTAACGGAATCATTGGCTTGTTATAAATATGGATATTTCCCTTTTGTTGGTGTTCTCATCTGCGTTATAATACTACTAAATAACATATCAAAAACAAAAATATCGCAAGTAGCCAAGTACTCAATTGTAATCACCATAATACTTTCCTTATCAGTTTGGGAAATACTCACTTCAAATATATACTCATCAGAATGGAAAGATACAGAAACATTATGCAAACATATTCTTTATATAAACCCTCAATCTCCTACTGCTTTAAATACGCTTGGAGGTGAATACTATAATCAGGGTAAAATTGATAAAGCTATTGAGTATTTTGATAAATCTCTTAGCATAGACCCCAAAAAACAATCAACTCTTACAAATCTTGCATCTGCGTATTCTTCAAAAGAAAAATATGATGAAGCTATTTCTCTATATAACAAGACTATCAAATCTGGAGTAAACCCAAATTCATTGGCATTGATTTATTATAATATCGGGCTGATTTATGAACTCCAGGGAAAACATACTGAAGCTAAAAAAATGTTTGAGGATAGCATTAAAATAAATCCAAACTTCATAGATAGTAGTTTTGAATTAGCAATTACTTTGAGTGAACTAGGTGATTTTGAAGAAGCATTCTCAATATGCAATAAAATAATCAGAGATTATCCAAACACTGAGTTGGCATATACTTATTTGGGAATTTTGTATTCAAAAACCGGTAATTACAAAGAAGCTGTAAAACAAGTTGGAATAGCTATAGATAAAAACCCTGTTGAATCTTTTTCTTATTATATTCTTGGAAACATTTTGGTTAATGATAATAAACATACTGAAGCTGCAATGTGCTATGATGAAGCAATCAAACTTGAACCAAGCAATGTAAGGATATATAATGACTACGGAAAACTTTTTGCACAACAAGCTAAATTTGATGAAGCAATCAACATACTAAAAGAATCAATCAGTAAACTACCTACCTCTGACGCTTACAACACATTAGGTTTAGTCTATGAGGATACTGGTAAATATACGGAGTCTTTAGATTCATACCAAAAGGCGTATGAGATAAATCCAAATACTGAAGGTATCGAAGATAGTTTAAACAGGGTAAAGGAAAAAATAAAATAGTTTAAGGATAATAAAAAACATACAATGCAATTCAACCAAAATAACGAATTGCATTGTATATTTTTCTGTCTTACATTACACTGAATCATATCTCAATAAAGAAATTTATTCCGCATTTGACTCATTTCTCATATTCAATTCCTGCCACTGTTGTTTTGAAATCAGTACCTGCCTTGGTTTACTGCCTTCAAATCCTCCAACTATACCTCTTGCCTCCATTTGGTCAACAATTCTTGCAGCTCTTGCGTAGCCAACTTTAAATTTTCTCTGTATCAATGAAACCGACGCCTGCCCTGCTTCCACAACCAGTTCAACTGCTTGAGGAAGAAGCTCGTCGTTATCTCCCGGATCTTCTTCATGAGTTTCCTTTTCACTGTTTAATTCTTCAATTATGTTTTCATTGTATTCAGCTGCTCCTTGAGCCTTAATGTATTCTACAACACTTTCAACTTCCTTGTCCGACACAAATGTCCCCTTAACCCTTATAGGTTTTGGTTCACCAACAGGATAGAACAACATATCACCTTTACCAAGGAGTTTTTCAGCTCCCGCCATATCCAGAATAGTCCTTGAATCCACCTGTGATGATACGGCAAAAGCTATTCTTGAAGGGATATTGGCTTTAATTACACCGGTTATGACATCAACTGAAGGCCTTTGAGTTGCTATAACCAAATGCATTCCTGCAGCCCTTGCCATCTGTGCAAGTCTGCATATCGCATCTTCCACATCATTTGGTGCAACCATCATAAGGTCTGCAAGCTCATCAATTATAATTACAATATGCGGTAACGGCTCTTCATTTGATTCCGGCTTTACTATTGCGTTATATCCCTTAATGTCCCTGACACCCTTTTCTGCAAAAAGCTTGTATCTGTTAACCATCTCCTGAACTGCCCAATTCAAAGCTCCCGCTGCCTTTTTGGGGTCTGTTACAACCGGTATAAGCAAATGAGGTATTCCGTTATATATTCCCAATTCAACAACCTTTGGGTCTACCATAAGCAGCTTTACTTCACTTGGAGATGCTTTATACAATAGACTTACGATAATACTGTTTATACAAACACTCTTTCCTGAACCCGTAGCACCGGCAACCAATAGGTGTGGCATTTTTCCAATGTCAGCAACCATATTCTGTCCTGATATGTCTTTCCCAAGTGAAAAAGCCAAACGGGATGGATGTTCCTTAAATTCCTTCGATGCAATTACTTCTTTTAGAAATACAGCTTCAACCTCCTTGTTCGGTACCTCAATCCCAATTGCAGCTTTACCCGGAATAGGCGCCTCAATCCTTACACCTGATGCTGCAAGATTCAGAGATATATCATCCGATAAGTTGACAATTTTACTAACTTTTACTCCGGGACTTGGCTGAAGTTCATAACGTGTAACGGCAGGTCCCCTGCTGACATTTACTACTTTTGCCTCAACACCGAAGCTATTCAATGTTTCCTCAAGCTTCTTTGCACCTTTAAGTGCTGCATTCCTGAAGTCTGTGGAATTACCCACTCCATTTTTATTATCCTCCAGAAGTGAAGCATCCGGATACTTGTAATTTATATTGGTCTTCACCTTATGAGAAATTTCATTATCCACAGATTCTTTGAACTTTTCCATTTCTGCCGCATGATTTTCCTTTTTCTTCAAATCCTTTACAATTAATTCTACATTCTCATCCTCGTGCTTGAAATTCTTAATCTCAATTTTCTGAACGTCACCCTTTTGTTCTTTTGTTTCACTTGCGGCTTTCTTAATATTAATATCAATGACTTTGCCTTTTTCAAGTTTCTTGCCATTCATTACAATATCAGGTTCAAATCCCACGTTGACATCATCATTATCGGACTCAGGCGATTTAATACTTTCCTTCACCCTGTCAACAGTTCCTGATAAAGTATTCTTTATTCCGATCACAATACCTGCAATCGATATATTGGTCAATAATATTATATCTATAATAGCTATTGTACTGATAATAATAATTGTACCAAGGTTTTTAAAGAGCAAAAGAAACGGAATGCTGACTATTCCGCCAAAAATTCCTCCACCTTTTAATGCATTCCCATCGTTATAAAATTTAATCAGGTAATTCATGGTGCTCATATTTATATAATCGAGTTCTCTATAGTGCCCTGTCTGTATCAATGCAGATATTAAAAGCATAAGTATGGAAATGTGTCCCAACCTCGAGTTTACATTTTCGGTATTTCTCTTAAAAATCACCAGTACTCCGTACACAATTAAAATAAGTGGTATGATGAATCCAACCGGACCTGTAAAACCTAACACTATACTTTTTACTATATTACCAAATACCCCAATTGATCCATTAAAGTAAATACCTAGCAAAATAAGAATTCCAAAGGCAAGCAATAGAATACCAATAATCTCATTGTTATATTTAAATATCCCATTCTGCTTTTTTTTATACTTCTTCTTTTGTACCTTCTTGATTTTCACTTTGACACCCCCAGATAAATGTGAAAAAGCATACATACCATAATATATCACATTTTAAGGGTTTTATCTACAACCATTTCATGTACTATTTTTTATATTGAACCAATGAATTAAAAAGCAAATTATTCTATTTCGATATAAAATCAACACTAAAAATTCCCTTCAATTATCCGACCTGGCATAAGCTTTGGATTTAAATATGCTTTTAAGGATGTGCTTATTACTCTATTAACAATATAGGTGTTATTTGACAACAAGAAAACTTCAACTTTTTCACCTTCATATTCAATTTCAATTATATCATTGCTTATATTTGTATCCATTTTACTAAAAACAGATTCTATAGGAATTATAGAATACAATATCACTGCAAATCCTCCTTAGTATTTATGTAACTATTATCATCCTTTTTTTTCATATCTATTAATTCATATAGCTTACTTAATGCTTCATGCAGGCCACCTGTTCCATCGATAAGTCCTTGCTTTACTGCCTCTTCACCAAATAAAATAGTTCCCACGTCATTTGCCAACTCTCCTGTTTTTAACATAAGGCTTCTAAAAGTCTCCTTAGATATTTGGCTGTTCTTTGCCACAAATTGTACAACCCGCTCCTGCATTTTGTCAAAATATTCAAAAGTTTGCGGAACACCTATTACCATACCATTCAACCTGATTGGATGTATTGTCATAGTAGCTGACGGTGCAATAAAAGAGTATTTTGTAGATACAGCCATTGGAACTCCTATGCTGTGTCCACCTCCTAACACAAGTGATACTGTAGGTTTTGACATACTTGCTATCATTTCAGCTATAGCAAGTCCGGCTTCAACATCTCCACCAACAGTGTTTAAAATAAGCAACAAGCCATCAATTTCCTTGCTTTCCTCAATCGCTACCAATTGTGGTATTACATGTTCATATTTAGTTGTTTTATTCTGAGGAGGAAGCACAATATGTCCCTCTATCTGTCCTATAACTGTTAAACAATGTATATTACCTTTCTCATTTGATACTGAAGTCTTTCCCAACTCCTTTATTTCTTGAATTTCATTTTTCTTATCTATATCTTCTACAATTTCTTCAATATTTGAAGCTTTGCTAAATGTTACTTTATTCTCTCCGTTCAAATCATCACATCCCTATAATAAATCTTACCTATAGTATTGATTTTAAAAATAATTTTATTACAATTAAGTATAAATAATAAGTATAAATAAAATTTGCTTTTCTCGTTACTACAATTTCTATATTTCCAATAACATTAAAAATAACTCCCTTGTGATAAAGGGAGTTATTCTATGTGAATAATATACTACTTTTTATAATATTCATTTAATTCAATACCATCAATTAGCAATTTGTCATTAACAATTTTTAATGTTACATAATAATCATATAAATATACCACTTCTTCACCCACCATACCATTTGACTGTATAACAGATGCTTCTAAAGTAACAAAATACCTTTTATTTTTTTGTGAATACCCTGGATGAATTTCAACCTTAATATCATTATACTTTTGTATCTTATCCATATTCAACTGTAACGGTAATGAGTTAAAGGTGAACTTCTTTTTGTAATCGTCAGCAATTAATACAAGATCCTTTTCATCCTTCTTTGTAACACCAAGTTTTGTTAAGAAACTTGAAAACTCCAAAGTGTTCATATCATATTTGCTTTTAAGTAATATCATTCTTTCCTTGTCTAGCACTAAAAGATTGTTAAAAAAGTTTTCAATCAAAGTTTTCTCATTCTCATAAATTTTCTTTTCCTCTTCATTTTCCACATCAATATATAGAGTTCTATCAATAAATTCGTTATTTAACTTAAACAGCCTATTTTTTATTCCGGGCTTATAGTTGGCTTCCTTATGTGTCACAATCTTGTATTCTTCGCCCTCCCTTGTAACTTCAAGGTCATATTTTAATTGTACTTTGATATAATCGCAAAGATTTTCATCAATAACAGCAGAAGGATTCTTTTGATATAATTTTGTTTGCTGATTTTGAACATAATATTTGGCAAAATCTGCCTCTAACAATGTTTTAGCCTTAACGTCAATTTTTACAAAATACAAAAAATTATCTCCGGTTTTTCCAATAAAATTAGTATCAATTTTTGACTTGCCACTAGCGTCCTTTAACAATTCATATTCAATTATATTAAGACCATTTAATTCAACTATTCTTGGCATATGAATTCCTATTTCCGGATTGGCATTTGCCTCATCAACAGTTCTTTTAGCAATAAACGGTTGAATATCAGGATAAATTGTACCGGTAACCACATTTTGATCGTAGGTTGAAACAGGTTTTGAAAAAATAGATGTAAAATACTTGTCAATAATTTCATGAACTTTAGCATCTTCAGCTACACTTGTATCAGGTGTTTCTATTTTCTTCTGCTCATCAGGAACCGGTTTATCCTTTTTAAACAGTATTGAACATCCAGTACTCATTACCATTCCTGCAACCAATGTCATAATAGTAAATATTTTCAACTTATTATTCATTCAATCCACCCCATAATTAAAATATGTCATACAAGTCTATAGAATTATCTTCAAATTTCTTTAACAAATTTAACCTTGCAGCCTGATTGAGATAATATTTCTCTGGTTGGCCAACCGGTACCAAAGTTGAGTCTATACTTTTACCCTCATTAATAACTTCTGTATAAGTTTTCCCAAGATAAAAGTCGATCGCTACTTTTTTTACCCCTGCTCCAGTAGCTTTAAAATATACTCCAGCTAGTTTTCCTTCATCAAGTTCTTTTATTTTATCAGGAGTGTCACTAACTTTTATTGAACTAACATCAACCTCGAAATCATTTGTTGTTGCATTATAGCTTCCGCCACCTGCCGATACTATTGAGCCATATATGTTAGCTCCCTCTTCTAACTTAACTCTGCCTGTTGTAAAAATTATCCCATTGAAATACCCTGATACCACTAATTCAATTTTGGGATCCTTATTTACGATAAGATAATACTCTTCATCCCTATCTGTATCATTTAAACACTCCGCATATATGTCAAAACCTAAAGCATCTTTAATGTTAATACTGTCAGGTAACGCAGCCTCATTATTCTCTATACACAAATAGTAGGGATTTGAAGACCAAGCGTCATCCTTATCATCTATGGCCTTAAGCATCTCATTAAACTTGCCAGTATCATTAACAATCCAATCAGAACCGGCATAATCCCTATTTGCCAACTGTTCTATATGTGCTTCAAGCTCCTGCTTCAATTGATCAAGCGATGGAGGTACTTTTGGTGTTGGTGCAGGGCTTGCAGCTGGATCCGGTGTTGGTGTAACTGGAGGTGAGTAAGGAAGTCTAAACACTAGTTCATAATCAATTTCTGGCAAAGTATCTATATCGTTCCAATAATCTTCCTTAAACTTCAAAGTGTTTTCACCATTAAAAATATTATCTATCCAGTAATTAGATGCACAATATAAATTCTGGGTAAAATCATTTGTAGTAGGATAAACAGATATTCCTGCGTCAGCATTCATATATAATTTATCGTTAGCTGCCACTTCATAATTCCAAAATCCTCTTAAAACTCCAGGATTATTATCAAAAATCACTGTCAAACCTTTCCTTTCATTATCTATTTCAATTAACCAATTTTCAATTTCAGATTCAGTATCCTTTGGAAACCACTTTTGAAAAATATTAAATGGTGCTGAAATATTTGATGCAGCCCTTAGTTTACTATGATATAGATTGGGATCTGGATCGAAATCAGCATCAACGGAATCTTTATAATATGGATACCCCAAATTATTCCAAACAACAGATACATCTTCAATCTGTCCAATCTTAGTTCCATTTGCTTTAACCTTAAATGTTCCGCCACCAACAATTACATCTCCGTTTATAACTACCCTCGATTTCTTCGCTTCTTCAAGAACATCACTATCAAACATATGGTGTACAACAGCACTATTTACAATAGCACTTGACTCATCATGATTAGAAGTAGGTCCACCTCTTGATAATCCAAAAAAACTACCATTCACAGCTAAAACGGAGTCAATTCCGTTAATTTCCATATCATCAAGTGTATATACATTTCGATAAGCCACAATCTTGTCTTTTGCTCCAAAAATATGAAGACTTTGTGCTATTGCATCCTTTTTTATTCTAATTTCGCTATTATCAGGATATATAGCATCTACAAAATATACCTCTGTCTTTTCAATAGGATCACTGGTTCCATAACGACCAGCCCTTATTAAACTTCTGCTATATGCATTACCATCAATGTTTATTTTTGCATTATTTAAAGCATATATACCACCATATCCATACTGAGAAGTGCTTTTAACATCTGTATAAGAGCCAAAAACACTAACATCACCCTTTATATCAGCAGTAACATAATCAGATAGTGAATAATCACCAGAAAGCGGGTCTTTACTGTTTATAGTTCCACTCACATAGAAATCTCTAATTGAAAAAATAGCTCCTGTTAAGAAACCTTTGGAAGGTAATGGTATCTTAACAATTATATCCCGCTTTGCAAATATCTCTTTATTTCCTGCTTGGTATGGTTCAAATTCCGGAAAATATTTGGAATTCGCAACCATTTCAAAAGTAATTATTATCTCATCAGCTTGCGTAGCTGATTTTACAACATTTCCAATCTTTATACCTTCAAATTTAACTTCAGAAAATTTTGCTCCTGAAATACCTGCAACAGGTGAAGCAACATGTGAAATATCTATATATTGTGTCGATAAACTATTTAAATTGTAATGATTTATCAACCAATTTGCATAGTGCCAAATTGACTTTGGAGTATTACCAGTGAGCGTTGTATCAACATACTTGCTTGGATAATCATTTCCAACATTTGGTGTACTTAATTTCTTTTCTATTTCACTAAACCAATTTTCAATTGCAGACTCTCCTGCATAATAAGCAAAATCTACATTCTTACTGCGTTTTGAAAGTACCAATCCCTGAATCGACATATTCAACAATACTACACTGAGCATAGTCAGTACAGACAAGATAATTACTACCATTGCTAACGAAGAACCATTTTCATTGGTGTAAGTTATTTTTCTCAATATTTTCACCCACCCTCACAAAAAATACAAACAATCAAAATGCATTGTTTTATCTATATATCTACTGCGATTTTTAACTTATTGACAACCTTATTTTTCTCTTTATCATAAATAGTTAAAAGCACATTTCTTGTATCATAATTTGAATCATGATAATTCTTGGCATCATAGTGAATTGTAAAAACATAATCTTCATAACCAGGGATATACATTTCAGGTGTGGTACGAATTAAAAGACCGCCAGATGTTGCAGGTTCGCTACTAGGCGTAACTCTAAGCAAATCAAGATAAAGATCACCAACAATACCATCACCATTTACATCTAAATGGTGCTCTACTAAGTTACCATCCCCATCAATATCATAATTATTAAGTGGCAAATTATTAGCAAAACCACTTGTAACTACTTCTTTAACAACTCTGGTAACAGCATTCACTTCAATCTGATTCTTTGAAAGCTTTGACATCATCAATGAATTCATAAAACTCATGATCAAAGGCACAGAAACCAGACTAAGCAATGCTATAGATATAAGCACTTCCAGCATCGTCATTCCACGCTTATTTGTAAATAAATTAAGCATAATACCACCCTATAAAATATATATCTTTTCAGAATTACTACTACCAGTAATCAAATTTCCGCTTCTATCTTTAAATACAACACAATTATTTTTATCGTTTAATGAAAGCTTAATATTCTTTCCTGAATCGTTAATAATCTGTATATCAGCACCAAGATTTTTGTTTTCCTTTACATTATAAGTAAAATAAGTAGTAACAAAAAAACCTATCACTTCATTCTTAGTCTTTCCACTAACTTTATAGCTTTTACCCAAGGAATTTGTAACATTTACGTCATAATCTTCTTTTCGAAAATTTATTGTTACATTTACACGTTCAGTAGTCTTTATCCCAAAGGGTGATTCTCCTTTTGCATATACCGAAAAATTAGAGCCAGCTGCAAGAAAGCTATCTATCATTATCTGTAGGTCTTTCTGAACTTCTACACTCGCTGTTGATGAGCCACTTGAAGATGGCACACTCGATTTGCTATTATTACTATCAATACTTGATGTAATCGATGCAGGTGCAAAAAATACTCCATCCTCATTTCTTGGAGAATGCCTTAAGAAATTTTTACGGCTGTATTCATATACTTTATCCAAACTATTTAAACTTATAGAATACAAGTTTATAGTCATATCTATAGCATAGTTATCATTATTTACTGCAACCTCATTAGGAACATTCGGAGTATTAGCCCCATTTGTATTATTAATTGTATTATCAGGTTTCATGTCAAATTTTGTAATCTTTACCTTTTGTGAACCACCTTCAAGATAATTAACTAAATTCATAGTTTGATCATACGAAAGAGCTGCTTTCATTTGAATACTAAACTCATAATATTTTGATTTTAGTTCATTTGAAACATTTTCTTTAGGCTCACTAATATTTGCTTCAGTTATCCTGTTGTCAAATAATTTTATAAGTTTGTCAACATAATCAATATTATCAGAAAGATTTGCTTCATCCAACAGATAATTATCCAGTCTATCATCCTGAACTTTTTTCATTTCTACACTTCTCTTTAGTTGTTCAATATTTTTTAAGTCGTTTTCCAACTTTTGTTTTTTCTTTTCAGCAAGTTCTATCTTCGAATTTATATCTTCAACTTTAGCGATAGCATCTACCAATACAAATTTATAATAAATTACGCTATAAAAAATTAATCCTATAATAACTAGTATAGCAATATCTCTTTTGGATTTAGACACAACTATTCACCAGCCTTTCCATCAGCATTCTTGGCTCCTACTTCAATCGACAAATTAAAAACATTAGCTTTGTCAATCGATACATTGCCAACTGCTGAAAGGAATTCTAATCTTTGCAATCTTCCTAAAAAGTCAGCAACAACCATTCTGTCACTGGCAATACCACCAATGTTAATCTTATTAGAATTATAGCTCAACTGTGTAATTTGACAACCTTGCGGAATTACACTATTTAAAGATATGAGCACTTCATTTACAGGATACGACACACTATCGATAGTATTCATTATGTCACCTTTAGAACTAATAAGGCCATTTACCTCATCTAAAGCTGCATTTACTTCTCTTACAGGATCATATTTCGCACTTTCAATTTCTTTATTTATTGTATCGAGACTAGACTGTAACGAAGTAATATAGAATTTAGGTGCCAATAAAGTTGCACCAATTACTACAAGAACAAAGACACCAGTAATTATAGCCTTGACAGGTGAACCTGATTTTGTATTCCCAGGTGTATAGTTCGTAGTAGACTTTATTTCTTCCGGCAATAGATTAATATCTTTCATCGAAAACTCCCCCTCATGTTTATGGTGCTACAGGTGTAGGCACCGATGTAGCAGTCGGTAATGGCGAAACTAATTGATTTTTTTTGTATTTATTTCGAACAGAAAATTCTGTAATTATTTGCTCTTTAATATTCCTTCCCCTATACTGTTCATTATCAGCTATAGGTTTAACATATAACTTTAGAGTATCACTATTAAATTCAAACTTACTGTATGCGAAGTCTGTAGGGTCTGTGGGTAATGTTTTTAGCCCCTTTACCATCGGGCTAAATGCCATACTATCAAACTGAGTCACAGGATCATCGTTGCCCACATACAACGACAACGTACCCTCATCTTTAAAAAACGACCAGACTTTGTTTTTAGGTTTTGGAATTGGAGTAGCACTCGGAGCAGGCGTAGCATAGCTCTCTGGAAATTCAAATTTTACCCATATAACCTTTGCACCATCAGCTACACTAGTCATACCAACTACTACTTCCTTGCATTCTTCGTAGTCTTGTCGAATAAGCCTTATCGCTTCATTTACTTTGTTTTGTTGACCAATATATTTGTTTGTACTTGTATAGTCCTGAATACCAAAAACAAATATAGAAAAAAGTAGCGGAGATAGAATTCCAATCAAAGCAACTGTTATAAGCATTTCTACTAGCGTAAAACCCTTTCTGTTTCCCTTCATCATATCTACTCACCTTTTTATCTCCCTGACCGATTAAATCGGTCAGGGAGAAATAAAATAAAATAAAATTATTCTACTGTAATTGTAACAGTTGTGACTCCACCAGAAGTTACAGGTACAACTTCTGCACTAGCTCTTGATGTATATACCTTAACTTGATAGCCTATGTGTTTCGACCATTGAACATCAAAATCTGAAGATGAAGGCTTAGTACCTGATTTTGGATTTAAATAACCTTCATATACATCACCATCTACTGTTTGTTTAACTTGAAGAGCAGAAATTATATCCATGTAGGTAGAAGTACCAGTAGCTATATTAGCATCACCAGTACCATTCCAATCTGTATCAGCTTTCATGGATGTTAAACCTTCGTCACCAGTATCAACCATGTAAGCTATAAGAGCCTTCTGAATATTATTAGCTTGCTCTTGGTCCGCTTTCTTTGTGCTGTTTGCAACTATACCAGAGAACATACTGAATGCAATAACAGCAAGAATACCCATAATTGCTATTACTATCAAAAGTTCGATAAGTGAAAAACCTTTCTTGTTTCTTAACATTTTTTTCATACTTAACCCTCCTATAATTTTTCTTTTTTTTATAAACTGCCTACCCAATACCTTATTCCATAAAAGCTAAATTATAAATCCCCCCCCAACCTTTTTTAGAACAAGATATTTCATAAGCAAAAATTACTAAGCTGACATGGTCTGGTAAATTGTGAACATTGGAATTAGTACACTAAGTACTATAAATCCAACTACAACAGCTAATAAAATGGTCATAGTAGGCTCAATAAGTGCGGTCAAGCCATCCAATGATTTTTCCACCTCTTGATCAAAAAAATCGGCTGCTTTATCAAGTGTAAAATCTAAACTTCCTGATTCTTCACCTATCCTTATCATTGATATTGCAAGTACAGGAAAATATTTCATATTCGCAAGAGGTTGCGTCAATCCTTTACCTTTTTTTACTTCATCAATTACTACATCAAACTTTTCTTTAATCACAACATTGCCAATAATTTTTTGTACAACTTCCATAGCTTGTATAAGAAGTACCCCACTTGCCATCAGCGTTCCCAATGTTCGAGTCAACCTAGAAGTAACAATATTTTTGGTAACCCCTTTAAATACTGGCAATTTAATTGCAAGTGTTGAAATCATTTTCTTTCCTTCATAAGTCTTTAAGTAATAAGTAAAAAACGCAACCAAGGCTATTATCCCACCTATTACTGCCCACCAAAAAGTTTTAAAGAAATCACTTACTGCTATCAGAATCTTTGTATAAATAGGTAATGGTGTATTGAAATCTTCTAAAATGCCGGCAAAACTTGGCACGACAAAAATCATCAATAATAATATAACTCCAACAGCAATTACCGATACAATTTTTGGATATGTAAGTGATTTATCAATCTTGTTTTGCATTCTAAACGTATTCTCAAAATTTGTTGCCAGCCTTTCAAATACCAAATCAAGCTGACCACTTATTTCTCCTGCCTCAACCATGCAAATCATAAGCTCAGGAAAAATATTGTGTCTTTTCATAGCATTAGATAAAGAAATACCTTTTTGAATGTTATCGTATATATCACTAACACATTCCCTCAGTGTCTTATTAATCGTTTGCTGTTTCAAAACATCTAGAGCACTTGCTATAGGCACACCAGCCTGAAGTACTATTGCAAACTGTCTGCAAAATATTGCTAAATCCCGTGTTTTAACTCTCTGTTTGAATAAACTGATCTGACTGATATCAGTAAAAGCATTTTTCTCCACTATTTCTACAGGAGTATAGCCTTTATCCTCAAGCAGCCTTTTCAACTCTTCTACGCTATCAATTTTAGTTTCACCTGAATACATCTTACCTGCTTCAGTTTTAACCTTATAGCTGTATAGCGGCATTTTTCCAACCCCCAAATAATCAACTGCATTTTATTTATACCATTTATGTCAAAAATATGAATTACAATATTGTAGAACAAGCAAAACCAACATAAAACTGTGTTTTATAATCAAGTATGCTGTAAAGAATTATTAATCTTTAACTATGAATAAAATTCTCGAAATGCAACGAATTTTAATTTATAATATGCATTATAGATTTTTGCATTCCTGGAAGGAAATTATTGAGGTTGATATGTACAAAAAACATAAATACTACAAATGAAAGTATAAGACATGACATACTGTTCCCAACCTCCCAAATAATATACACTCCAAGAAAAATAATAACAAATATCTCTATAACATCTTTATTAATATCTAAAACCCTAATCCAAATATATCTTTAATAATTATATTTTACAACATATTATAGAAAAATACTAGTACTTTTTTCACATTGATATTATTTTTCTTAAATTATCCATATCAACCGAGTACTGGCATGCGCTTTCATAGTCAATAAGTTCCTGCTTATAAAGATCTGCAAGACATGTGTCCATGGTATACATTCCAAATTGCGATCCTGTCTGGATACATGTATTAATCTGATGCGTACGGCTTTCACGAATAAGGTTTGCAATAGCAGGTGTCCACACCATAGTCTCTGTGGCAAGCACACGTCCTTTGTCGTCAGCACGCCTTATCAACTGTTGGGATATAATGCCCTGAAGAACAGTTGAAAGCTGAGTTCTTACTTGAGCCTGCTGATATGGCGGAAACACGTCTATAATTCTGTCAATGGTCTTTGCAGATCCTATAGTATGGAGCGTAGACAACACAAGATGTCCTGTTTCTGCAGCAGTCAGAGCTGTTGAAATAGTTTCCTGGTCACGCATCTCTCCTATCAGTATAACATCAGGGTCTTCTCTCAGTACCGCTCTTAAAGAATTAGCATAGTTTTTTGTGTCGGCACCAATTTCTCTTTGATTGATAACACTTTTATTATGCCTATGAAGGAACTCTATAGGATCCTCAATTGTCACAATATGACATTTCTTCTTGCTGTTTATGTAATTTAACATAGCAGCTAGTGTCGTAGACTTTCCATGACCCGTTGGTCCTGTTATAAGTATGAGACCCCTCTGCTTCAAAGAAAGGTCATATACAAGACCCGGAAGACCTAAATCCTCTATTTTGGGAACTTCCTGAGGAATTGTTCTGAATGCTATAGCACAAGTTCCTCTCTGCTTAAATACGTTTACCCTGAAACGTGCTACTCCCGGGATGGCATATGATGAATCCACTTCGCCCATATCAAGAAAATACTCATACAATCTGCTGTTCAGGCATTGTTTTGCTAATTCCACACAATCATGCGGTGTAAGGATTGGTTCATCAAGGTTTATCAAATCACCATTTAACCTGATTACAGGTGGAACACCTGCGCAGATATGAAGATCTGACGCTCCACTATTTGCCGCTTTGGTAAGAAACGAATTAAGATCCATATTATATCCTCCATTTAATCTTTTGAAAATGCTATTTTTAACATTTCATCTACCGTTGTAACACCATTTTTTACTAATCTCGCACTATTCATACGCAAAGTTTTCATACCATTCTTAATAGCCATATCCTTAATGACATCAGAATTCTCATTTTTTGCAATTAATTCTCTGATCTGCCTGTTAACTTCCATTATTTCATAAACAGCTATTCTGCCCTTATATCCAATATTATTGCACTCAGGACATCCCTTTGCTTTATATATTGTAACCTCTTCATCATCTGCAATTTCTAAAACATCTCTGGTATATGCGTCGATTTCAGCAACTTCTTTACATTTCGGACATAATCTACGTACTAATCTCTGAGCCAAAACTCCAACAACAGAAGATGACATCAAAAACGGCTCAATACCCATATCAATCATTCTGGTAATAGAACTTGCAGCATCATTGGTGTGTAGAGTACTAAATACAAGGTGACCTGTAATAGCTGATCTTGTTGCAATTTCTGCTGTCTCACCATCACGTATTTCTCCTACCATTATAATATCAGGATCTTGTCTTAGGAAAGATCTCAATGCTGCAGCAAATGTCATCCCTGCCTTAACATTAACTTGAACCTGGTTTATTCCTTTTATAGTATTTTCCACAGGATCCTCAACTGTAAGTATATTTACATTAGGTTTGCACAATTCTTTTAGCGCAGTGTACAAAGTAGTTGATTTACCACTTCCGGTTGGCCCGGTAACAAGAATAATTCCATGTGGATTAGAAATTATGTTATCGAACTTAACCATATCATCTTCAAAAAATCCCAACTTATCCTTCGTAACATTAAAACCGTCTTTGTCTGCTATTCTCATTACAATCTTTTCACCAAACATTGTAGGCAAGACAGATACACGCAGATCATAATTCTTTCCATCAACCGTAAGGGCTATTCTGCCGTCCTGTGGGACTCTTTTTTCAGCTATATTCAAACCACTTATTATTTTTATTCTAGCAGACATTGAAGGCATAATCTTAATATCATGGCGCATAATTTCCACAAGCTGACCGTCAATTCTATATCGAACCAGAACGTTATCTTCCTGAGGTTCGATATGGATATCACTCGCTCTGCTCGCAATAGCTTTTTGAAATATTATATTAACCATTTTTACTATCGGAGCATTTTCAAGATCAGACACATCAACAATTTCTTCTTCTTCTTCGGTCTCTTTAATTTCTACCGCTATCTTCTCATTAACCTTCTTTATTTCTTCATCTAATTCTGCAATTTTCTTTTCCGGTTCGGGTGCAGCTTTCTTATTTGATTTGTCAAAATAAATATCAAGATACTTATTAATCAAATCCTCTTCTGCAAGGCATGGAATAATTTCAAGTCCGGTGGTAAGTCTGAGATCATCTATCGAAAAGATATTCATAGGATCACTCATCGCAACTTTAAGAGTTGTTTCTGACTTACTGAACGGAATCAACATGTGCATCCTTGCTATGTTGGGCGTTACCATCCTTATAGCATCGTCATCAAATTCTATAGAATCAAGGTCAACAAACTGCACTCCCATTTGTTTTTCCAAAAACTCGTATAGAGATTTTGTATTAATAAAACCTTCTTTAACAAGAATTTTCCCAATAAGTCCACCTTGTTTAGTCTGAAGTGATAAAGCACGATCTAACTGTTCCTGAGTAATAACTCCGGAACGAACCAGCAAATTACCGATTTTATCTTTGAATAGACCATTTTCATTAAAATTATTACCACTGTTAAAATCATTTGACTGAGAAATGGTAGGGATATTATTCATACCTAAATCAGGAAGTTCAACATCTTGCTTTATAGAATTATAGGTACCTTTGTCAAGAAGCATTTCCTCTTTTTCTTTAATAGGATCAACTGTCTTGATATCCGGTGTAGAACCGTGAGTCACAGTATCTTTTGCTTTTATATCCTCTCCATAAAACTTGACAATAAGCCTGTCAATTTCTTTAACATCTGCAAGAACAGGCTTAATTTCAAGACCCGTTGCAAGACGTATATCATCAATAGAAAATATGTCTGTCGGATCTTTCATTGCAATCGTTAATATACTGCCATCCTTCTCAACAGGTATTACTTTGTATCTATGTGCTATATTTTTTGTTATAAGATTTGGAACACTTAAATCTTTGAATTCATAATTTGATAAATCTACAAAAGATATGCCCATTTTTGTAGCTCTTGCCATCATGACATCTATCGGAGCCACAAGACCGAGCTCAATAAGAACATCCTCAATATTCCCTTTACTTTCACGCTGGATGTCCCAGGCCCTCTTAAGATCTGTAATTTTCAAAACACCCATTTCCAAAAGTATCTCATCAATTCCTCTAGTATCTAATCCTACCATTTTGAACCCCCAAATAATATTTAATTATATATTACTTAACGCGATTACACTTTTATGATACTACAAAGAATTCTTTCAAACCTCTTAATACAATTCTATACTAAAGTTTATTCTTTGTGAAGTAAAAAATATTCTTTTAAATATATACATAAATAATTTTTTAATAATTAATTGCCTGATTGCTTAAAATAGTAATCCAAAATTCAATCTATTATGTACTAATACTTATTTTAGCACTTTTTTTTGCTATTCTCAAGCACCTAATTAACTATTTATGATTATTTTATGAACTTTTCATTAATTTTTAGTTAATTTTTTTATAATTTCATTATAAACCTATTTTTACTGAATTTGTACTTTAACTCTCTTTATGGAATATTTTACTTGCGCCGATTCTTAAACTTACACTCTGCAAATTTTCCGAAACGTAAACTTGAAGCCTTTAAGCAAGCGCATTGACAAGCAGTGTGGCGCAGCGGAACGTAAAAAAAGAAGTGAGCTTTTGTCACTCCTTTAGCAAAATGTATTGACTATCAGTATTTTATAAGTAGAGGTTGGATCTGTTTTCCCTTTAGTGCATATTCTATTGTAGGTATTATAAATGTTGTATCTGCAACAATGGAGTTTGGCTTACTATCCGGTCCATCCTGACCAAAAGGAACAAGATATATGTTTTTCATATTAAGGAGTAAACCGATATTCTTTGCATTTGCACCCAACCCATCATTTGTTGAAACTGCAATTACTACTGGTTTTTGATTCCTCATGTGCGCCTTGCAGGCCATTGTTACAGCAGTGTCAGTTATGCCGTTAGCTATTTTGGCTATTGTGTTTCCGGTACAGGGAGCAACAACAATCAAATCAACCAAAGCTTTAGGACCGAACGGTTCAGCATCAATAATTGAATCAATTACCTTTTCTCCTGTAATTCCTTCCAGCTTTATTCTTATGTCTTTTGCCGTACCAAATCTTGTATCAAATTTATCAACAGAACCTGAAATTATAGGTAATACCTTAGCCCCGGTGCCTACTAGTTTTTCAACTTCAGGAATCACTTTGCCAATCGTGCAGAAAGAACCCGTAAGTGCAAAACCGATTTTTATTCCATCCAGTTGCATTCTCTATACCCCCAACTCATTAATTATATTGTAAACCGTATCTTTAATAAATTCTGCTGCTGTAACAGGAGCCACTTTTCCAGGAAGTGAAAGCGCCCAAATTGTTTTAACTCCCTGTTCTTTAGCTTTTTCAAAATCCACTCCTCCAGGTTTTGATGCAAGGTCAATAATGAGACTGTCTTTTTTGACTTTTCCAAGCATATTTCCATCAAGAACCACATGAGGTATTGTATTGAATACAACATCCATACTATCGAGTTTTTGTCCTATTTCTGTTAAATGAACAGGCTCATATCCATAACCTTTTATCCATGCCAGATCGGAGTATTTTCTAGCTTCCACATAAACAGTACACCCCAATCCATAAAGCATCTTTGCAAGAATTTTTCCTATTCTGCCAAACCCAAGAATCATTGCATTACTGTCATGAAGCGTAACAGGCATTTCCTCCATAGCAATTTGTATTGCTCCTTCGGCAGTTGGTATAGCATTTAATACGGCCATTTCCTCACGTTCAAGCAAATCAACTGAGTAAACACTATATACAGATGCAGCATGTAAAATCTTTTCGCTGATTCTTCCAGCTATAAACAGCTGATTCTTGGTCATTGTTTTAAATATATCCTTTATGTCAATTTTATCCGGACAAAATGGTGCATTTAGATATTCATTATCATTTGAACAAGGCAACGGGCCGATAACTACATCCGATTCTTTTATTGCAAGCTCCAATTTTGGACTTTCCACCATTCCTAATTCAAAACCTGCATTCTTAAAACCATATATGTCAACCTTGTTGCCATCCGCTGCAATTAGGTTTGCAAGTTTTATGCTCCTCAAATCGCCACCTAAAACCGTGAACCTTTTTTTCGTCATTTAAGCAAATCCTCCCTTCCTTCTGAAAACACGGAATTTATTACTGGCATTCGCGCATACAATTTACTATGTAACAATTTATGGCGACTAATACATCTTATGTTTTTTGTAAATCTAAAGTGCTTGTTTTAATAACTCTGCAAACGAAAAAGCTCTGCAGTTAAAACAAAACTGCAAAGCTCTTTTCATATAACATATTATTAAATTTAATTACTGAATTTACATAAATCAGATTCAATGTAAACAACTAATGAAAAAACATGGTCGCAACGTTAATTTCTAAAAGTATTTTCCAAGGTCAATATCACTTTTTATGTTACCGACAGCAGCAAGACTGATCTTTTCAATTTGGAAAATCTTCCGGATAACTTCATTAACTTTGTCGTTATTGACTGCATCAATTTTGTTTAATACTTCTTCAGGAGAATTTATTATCCCAAGCATTAATTCCGACTTACCCAAACTGTTCATCCTGCTGCTCGTGCTCTCCAGACCTAAAATATAGCTTCCTTTTAGCTGCTCTTTTGATTTCGACAGTTCATCTTCAGAAATCCCATATTTTGCAAGCACTTTTATTTCATCCATCACTAGCTTTAAAAAAGTATCCTGATGGTCAGGATTCATACCCGCGTAAATAGTATATAGCCCTGCATTTTTATAGGAAGATGGATATGAATAAATGGAATAAACCAACCCCATTTCTTCACGTATCTTCTGGAACAACCTTGAACTCATGCCGCCCCCAAGAACATTATTAACCGCAAGCAAGGAGTACAAATCGTCATTACCATGCTCAATACCTTCAAATCCTAGACATATATGCATTTGTTCGGTATCTTTTTCCTTAATTTTCTTGCTTGTTTTAAATCCGACTTTTTCGAAATCATTCTGCAAAATTTTATCTGTATGCCAGTTTCCAAATTTACTTTTTATACTTTCAAGCAGCGTGTTTTCATCATAATTGCCTGCGACAGCAATTACCGTGCTACCAGGTAAATAGTGGGAATCAATATAATCAACAATTGTATCCCTGTTAATTCTTTGAAGGCAATCATGTGTGCCCAAAATAGGCATACCAATGGCATCACCTTCCCATACAGTCTCTGATAAATAGTCATGTACGAGATCTTCCGGCGAGTCCTCATACATACCTATCTCTTCAATAACAACTTTCCTTTCAACATCAATATCCTTTGTTGAAAAAACAGAATTAAAAAACATGTCCGAAAGTACATCCAGAGCAATATCTACATGTGTATCCAGGGTCTTGGTATAATAACAGGTACATTCTTTTCCCGTAAAAGCATTAATCTGACCGCCGATACTGTCAATGCATTCAGCAATTTCCTTTGCATTCCTATTATTCGTACCTTTAAAAAGCATATGCTCTATAAAATGAGATATACCGTTTATTTCCTTCTTCTCATTTCTTGAACCGGCTCCTACCCAGACTCCTACCGATACCGACCTGACATGCGGTATCTTCTCACAAATTATTCTAACGCCATTATCCAACGTTATACGCTTTAGCATAAACCCTCCGATTAGCAACTATAGTTTTATAACTACTGTTCCTTACTCTCCTGAGAATCATCCATTGCATCTTTTCTTGAAAGGTTTATCCTACCCTGCTTGTCAACATCAAGAACCTTGACAAGAATCTCATCCCCGATATTAACTACGTCTTCCACTTTTTCAACTCTTTTTTTGTCAAGTTTTGAGATATGAACAAGTCCTTCCTTGCCAGGCAAAAACTCAACAAATGCTCCAAAAGCAGTTACACGCATTACTTTACCCATATATATCTGACCCGGTTCCACATCCTTGGCAATACCTTCAATCATCATCAAAGCCTTTTGAGCTGCCTGTGAATTCGGACTTGATATAAACACTTTACCATCATCTTCAATATCAATCTTAACACCTGTATCAGCTATTATTTTGTTTATCATCTTACCACCAGGCCCAATTACATCTCTGATTTTATCAGGATTAATTGATGTAGTGATAATCTTAGGAGCATAAACCGACATTTCTTTCCTAGGTGCAGGAATTGCCTTTAAAATTACATCATCTATAATTTGCAATCTTCCTTTTCTTGTTATCTCAAAAGCCTGCTTAACTATTTCCTCTGTAAGGCCGTCAACCTTTATATCAACCTGAATGGCAGTTATTCCGTCTTTTGTACCAGCCACTTTAAAGTCCATATCACCAAAGAAGTCTTCTATACCTTGGATATCCATAAAAGTTACAAATTTATCCGGATTTTCTTCGTCAACTACAAGACCCGCTGATATTCCTGCAACCGGCTTTTTGATAGGTACACCAGCATCCATAAGTGCCAGCGTGCTACCGCATACACTACCCTGTGATGTTGACCCGTTTGACATCAAAACCTCGGAAACAAGTCTCATTGTATATGGAAACTCTTCCTGTGAAGGTATAACAGGCTCAAGGGCTCTTTCAGCCAATGCACCGTGTCCGATTTCTCTCCTTCCAGGCCCTCTGGATGTCTTTGCTTCTCCTACACTGTAGCCAGGAAAATTATAATGGTGCATATATCTCTTTGTTTCTTCAAGCTCAATTCCATCCAGTACCTGAACATCTCCGAGCGCTCCAAGAGTAACTATTGTGAGCACTTGAGTCTGACCTCTTTGGAACAATCCGGAACCATGAACTCTAGGCAAAAGGCCTACTTCGGCTGAAAGTGTCCTTATTTCATCCAGCCTTCTTCCATCTACCCTTTTTCCTTCTTTAATTATATATTCTCTGACAACCTTTTTCTCCAACTTGTATAAAGCTTCATCAATAACAGCTTCCATTTCAGGGAAAGTCTCTGCAAGATGTGCTTTTGCATCTTCAGTAAGTTTTGAAATATTTTCATCTCTTACCTGCTTGTCCACAGCCAGAACAGCCTCTCTCATTCTGGAATATCCGAATTCCTTTACTGCACTAAAAATTTCAGAAGGAACTTCGGCAGATGTATATTCAAATTTAGGCTTACCAATTTCTTTAACAACACTATCTATAAAATCACATATCTTTCTGATTTCCTTATGTCCCTGCCTGATAGCATCAAGCATCACATCATCAGGCACTTCATTTGCACCTGCTTCTATCATTACTATTTTTTCTCTGGTCGCTGCAAGAGTAACATACATCTGACTCTTTTCCCTTTGCTTCGCATCAGGATTTATTACTACCTGTCCATCAACAAGGCCTAATATTACTCCTCCTACTGGACCATTAAACGGAATGTCGGAAATCGCCAAGGCAATTGAAGCTCCCAAAAGAGCAGCAATTTCAGGCGAATTGTCCTGATCCACAGACATAACGGTATTCACCAGTGCCACATCATTTCTCAGATCTTTTGGAAATAACGGTCTTAATGGTCTATCAATTACTCTTGAAGTAAGAATAGCCTTTTCTGAAGGCTTACCTTCTCTCTTTATGAATCCACCCGGGATCTTTCCTACGGAATACAATCTTTCTTCATAATCAACACTTAGCGGAAAGAAATCTATTCCTTCTCTTGGCTTTGCTGAAGCAGTTGCACTGGAAAGAATAACAGTATCACCATACCTTACCAATACTGATCCATTAGCCAATTGAGCCAATTTCCCCGTCTCAATTGTCAAAGTGCGTCCTGCCAATTCCATACTAAAACTATTTTGCATCAGTTTATCCTCCTTTTGTCTTAACCACAGACTGTAGGACGTAGATTCTACAGCAAAACGTTATACTAATCCTATTTAAAAAAGTCCGATTTCACTTTGCTGCACAATCTACCTTCTACTGCCTGTAGCACTTGTATTTTATAGACACTTAAAAGTTTCTTTCTTATTTATTATTCCACATAAAAAGTATTGTATTTACGTGCTATAAAAATATGTATCTGTAGCATTCTTAAATTATAAGTTCCTGCTCCGGATAACGAAAAACTTGATTTGATAATGTTTACAAAAATAATAATTAGGAAGTTATTTTTCGCTATCCTTATGTATAAAAATAAAGGTAATCAATTACCTTTACAATATTAAAAGAATGAGCGGAATACTCCGCTCACCATTATTTCCTGATATTCAATTTCTCGATAATCACACGATATCTAGCGATATCAATCTTCTGAAGATAGTTTAATAATCCTCTTCTTTGACCAACCATCATCAAAAGACCTCTTCTTGAGTGATGATCTTTCTTGTGAATCTTCAAATGATCAGTTAAGTGATTGATTCTTTCTGTCAGAATAGCGATCTGAACTTCCGGTGAACCGGTGTCACCTTCATGAAGCTGATGTTTGCTTATTATTTCTTGTTTTAATTCTTTTTGCATGTAAAAATCCTCCTTTAATTTTAGCGCCATTAGCCAAGTAGAAGGACGGAGTACCCTTGAACCGAGCAAATGGTTTACTTTACCTAAAACATTTTAACATACTGGTTATGAACTGTAAAGAATGAATTTAAATTTTAATCTTAGCAGAATTATTTCTCCAAAACCAAATATATATCCTCTCTTCTATGCTTTAATAAAGGAAGCTGGTTTCTAACTTTATCAATCTTTGAAAGATCAACTTCGGAATATAAAATATCTTCCGCCTCTCCCAAACGTGCCACAACTTCCGCAAAGGGATCTACCACCATCGAACTTCCGTATGCTTTGTAATTTGCACTTTCATTTCTTGCAGGCGAGGCAGCTGCTACAAAAACCTGATTATCTACAGCTCTTGCCCTCATCAAAAGTTCCCAGTGCAAAGGCCCTGTTGTCATATTAAAGGCTGCCGGAACTACTATTATTTGAGCGCCCTTTAAAGCCATAAGTCTGGACAATTCCGGAAATCTTACATCATAGCATATTGCTATACCGATTTTGCAATATCCTATATCCACAACTGTTACATCGTTTCCGGGGCTAAGTGTATCCGACTCCCTGAATTCAATTTTGCCCGGTATCTCGATGTCAAACAAGTGCATCTTTCTGTGCCTACCTATAGTATTCCCATTATTGTCAAAAACAACACATGTATTATATAGTTTATCTTCATGAATTTCCGGAATTGATCCTGCTATAATATGAACACCAAAATTCCTTGCAGCTTCTGAAACAGATTTTATAGTCTTCCCGTTTTCCAGACTCTCTGCGTAATTACGAAATTTATTGTTATCATAGGGACAATTAAACATTTCGGGCAGTATAACTACATCTGCTTTATTTTTTGCTGACTTTTCAATCATTTCAACAGCTTTCGAAATGTTGGCATCCTTATCATCGACTACCATCATCTGACATAAAGACAATTTTATTGTTGTACTCATTTTCTGCTCCCTCGAACGTTTTATTTGTAATTATTATACTCTATCAAATCTATCATTTGAACTATAAATAATTCTATTAGTAAGTGCCGGAATTAAGAACCTTTCTATTTATATTCGAATATTATGTTAATAAATATAAAAATTCGGAAGGAGTTTTACGATGCTATATCCAAATTCAAACATTGGTGCGATGAATATAAAAAATAATTGTCCCCCTTGCATAACCCCTCCATTTATGCCGGCTGATCCACAGCTTGCACATGCATATGTACCGTTTCAAACTCTTGTATGTATCTATCCACCTATGAAGGGACTATGCGCAGGTACAATTTTCCCGGAACTTGACAGACCATATGGTGCAGACCCCGAATATACTGTTGATGCTTAGGAGGTGTCATAATGGATCAAAATCGTGAAAATTTGTTAAAAGAGGTTATGGCGGCGGATTTTACTGTTACAGATCTTCTCCTTTACCTGGATACACATCCATGCGATCAGAACGCTATAGCAATTTATAACAATGCTGTTCGAAGATCACTCATGTTAAGACACGAATACGAAAGAATGTATGGACCGATAATTGCCCAGTTAACACCTGGCAGATATCCGTGGCAATGGATTGAAAGCCCATGGCCATGGGAAAGATAACAACTGATTCATTTTAAATAAGTATAATTTCAGGAGGTTAAAAAATGTGGGTTTATGAAAAAAAATTGGAATATCCCGTAAAAATCAAGAATCCTAATCCCAGAATGGCAAAATATATCATAACACAATACGGTGGACCGGATGGAGAATTGAATCTATTGTATGTCCAAAATTCCTTATTTATAAGGATTTTTGAATTTGTAGTATATATTTATTTCTCTCTTATCAGTTATTTCTATTCTATCAATCAATTTAGTTAGCAAAATTTTTTCAAGACTATCAAAATTAGCAAT
This sequence comes from uncultured Acetivibrio sp., assembly GCA_964564015.1. Lineage (GTDB taxonomy): Bacteria > Bacillota > Clostridia > Acetivibrionales > Acetivibrionaceae > Acetivibrio. Next base: position 105,524 of record CAZLZR010000004.1, on the reverse strand, counting down.
TTCCTTTATCATGTGTAAATAATCTGTACTTTTATAATGTTTCGCTGAAGATTTCTTCTCAAGAAGTTGTGAATACCGAATACAAAGCCTTTCCTTTTCCTGATTAAATTCTTTGGACATTTGCAAAAACATATCTTCGTCAATTATACCCTTAACCTTATCAATATACAGTGATTTTATTATACTTTTTGTTTCCAGCATTTTTTTATTAATTTGTATTATTTCTTTATCAATAGAGTCATCTTTATTTGGCTTGAATGTGCTTAGTTGCTCATAAAAACTCTCCTTTAAAACATGCCTTGAAAATTTTTTTAGTTCTTCAATAACACTTTCTTCCAAAACATCTTCATGCATTAAATGACTGGTGCATTGACTTGGCCCATATTTATTATAAGCCATACAAAAAACTATCATTTTTTTAGATGAATTTTTGCGATAAGTCATTTTTGCACCACAATCCCCACAGAACAATAACCCATTAAGCAGATGAGGAGCCTTTTCACCCTTATCATAATTTACTATTTTCTTTTCCATCATTTCTTGTACCATTTCAAAATCTTCCGTTGATATAATGGGCTCATGCGTACCTTCTGCAACAATCCAATCCTTTGAAGGGATTTTTCTGAATTTTCCAATCTTATAGTTTATTTTGACCTGCTTTCCTTGTGCCATGTTTCCCTTATATGAAGGATTGATCAATATTCGCTTTACGGTTTCATGTGTCCACAAATAACGCTTAACCATTGCATTTCTATACGTACTGTTTGCTTCTTTGTATTTTGCCGGACATGGTACTTTTTCAGTATTCAGGGTCTTTTTAATGCTATTAATACTCTCTCCCTTCAAATACATTGAGAAAATCCTTTTTACAACAGGTGCAACCTCATCATCAATAACAAATTTGTTCTTGTTATAGGAGTCTTTCTTATATCCATAAGGAGCAAAAGCACCTATGAATTGTCCATTTTTTCTTTTTGTATCCAAAACCGTTCGAATCTTCTTGGATATGTCCTTTGCATATAAATCATTAATAACCGATTTAAATGGACTCATTTCATTACTGGAAGTATTTGCAAATGTGTCTATGCCATCGCTCAATGCAATGTATCTAACCTTCATTTGTGGAAAATATCGTTCCAAATAATAACCTGTATCAATATAATCTCTACCCAGCCTGGATAGATCCTTTGTTATAACCAAATTGACCTTTTTATTTTCAATATCCTCTATTAATTTCTTAAATGCAGGTCTGTCAAAGTTTAATCCGCTAAAACCATCGTCAATATAAACATCAATAATATTCCATCCCTGTTCTAAAACATAGGAGGTTATATAATCTCTCTGATTGCCAATACTCTCCGAATGACCGGCTGCTTCATCTTCTTTTGACAGCCTCAGATATATGCCTGCATTGTAAATCATTGAATCACTAAAATGGTTACCCTGGAGCATACATCAAAACTCCTCCTCTTTTGTCCGATTTACGGAAACTGTCAGCTTGTTCAATTCCAAAGCTCTCCCAGGTATTTTCCCATCTATCAGTATATTTTTTATCGCGTTTTTCAAAATACTTTCAAAGTCCTGACCTTGTTCGCTATAAATACTGTTAACCTTGACAATTTTTGAAGATTTATTCTTTGAGTCACAAAATAGATCCTTCACAAAAACCACCTACCTCAAATTAGATGATCATTTTAATTATTGCACCTTTGTTAAGCTTAATTTAGCCAAACACAAGCAAGTATTAAGTTTTAATTTTTTGAATGTGTACATTATGTAAACGATAAACAAAGACAAGTATCTTTCATTAAAAGCTTTTGGTGTATTTTTAGATCTTAATAAAAAGACAACTCGAATTACCTAATGTGCCTTAGTAAATAATATTCTTAAACACTCATTTATATGTTTAGATATACTATTTAAATTGCTCAAACAGGCTTTTTTCAAGTCAATCAGCATGAGCCCCTATAAAAAGTTCAATTTAAACTAATTCTTAACCCTTCATTTTTGAAATAATCCTCTTCCTTCACTTCTCTAATAAAATCCCTTACATCATCAATTGAATCTGTCACTCTAAAATGGTTCAAAGCTTTCAATACCCGCTTCCTGTCCTTGCCGTTTTTACTAATCCTAAAATCCAGAACTGCTATAATCCCGGTATCTGTTTCACATCGAATCAATCTTCCCATTCCCTGCTTCAATTTGATAATAATTTCTGGAAACACTATAGTATCTATAAATTCTTCCTTGGTATCCAATTGTTCTTTTTTGTATTCTACTATGGGTGTAGGTATAGGAAATAGAACTGTACTAGTTCTAAGTCAGATAGCATCCAATAGTTAGTTATATTGGATGCTATCTGACTTAGAATACCCCCAACTATAGAGACAAATGGAGTGGTCATTAAAAATTATGTCTGTTGCTTGTGAAAACATTTGAATTTTGGTACAATTTACATATCAAATATCATTTCCTTATGCCTTGGAATTTACGTATAGCTTTAGCTTGCTTTTCCACCAAGGAAATGCTTATCAAGCATAGAAAAAATTGATATTTAAAAGGAAGGTATTAAAATAGCGTTTAAAAAAGTAAAAAGATATATTCTTCTATTAATGACACTTGTTATCTGCGTAACTAATTTTAATCAGATAGCATTCGCTTCTAGTGAAGAACTTTCAGGAAGTCTTACAACTGATAGAGTTATTAATAGCAGTGTTACTATTAATAAAAATTTTGATTTGGCCGGCCACAATTTAGAAATAAACGGAAATTTATATATAAATTCTGGAACTCTTAACTTAAATAATGGGAAAATGCAAATTAATGGAGACTTAATTCAACCTGGTGGAATTTTGTTTGTAAATAGCGGTAACTTAAATATAAAAGGATCCTATAAGATACAATCGCTAAAAGGTGAAAGTAGTTCTGGCATTTTAAAGATGGTTAATTCGGATGACTTTATTATGATAAATGGCGACTTTTTGACCAGATCAACAGAAAGTCATAAAGGACTATTAACAAATGGAATTATGAAAATACTCGGCAATTTTTATCAGTATTATGCAGGAAGCACTATGAATTTTCGTGCAAGTGGCTATCATAAAGTAAATCTCTCTAGTGAGAAATCTGTTCAAACTGTTGTATTTGAAACTGCCGGAGACTCTTCCTTTAATATACTGGAAGTAAGATACCCAATTGAATTTTAAATTTTGTTGAAAAACATGTTAAGCCTAACGTTATTATTTATACTGTATCGTTAAATCGGAAAGTTTTAGATTTTGATGTAGAACCTATTAATTTAAACGGAAGGATCTTAGTGCCTCTAAGGAATATTTTTGAAGAAACAGGTGTTCAAATCAACTGGGATGATTCAACAAAAACTATTACCGCGTATAAAAAAGATAGAACTATAAAACTACAGGCAAACAGTAAAAAAGCATACATCAACGATATATACTTTGATTTAGATGTTGCACCTATAATTATAAACGGGAGAACGATGGTTCCTTTAAGGTTTATTTGTGAAAGTATAGGTTGTGATGTGGAGTGGGAAGCAGATACGAAAAAAATAATAATAGATTATAATGAACGCGACCCCAATCCTATTCCCAGAATAATCAATCCTAGTAAACCTGTGGAACTCATTCTAAACGGCAAACAGGTTATAACAAACTTAATCGCTTCTCCGTCCGATATTAATAATGAAGCTGTATTAATATCAATAAATGATCTAAAAAAATTATTCAGTAACATTACTTTCGAATTATCGGAAGATTTTAATAATCCTCACGTTCCTGATATAACTGCTTACCGTGATAGATACAAATGTGAACTTAATATTGGTTCACACATGGTTAAATTTTACTTTAAAGATAATGACGGTAATTTAGTAACCCTAAATATATTTATTTTGATGAAGGTAGTCATTATTCCTATCCGAATGAGGTTGATTTAAGTGCTTATAACGAAATATTGATACCATTAATACCATTTATTCAAGTTATGGGTGGTAATGCTTACTATGATTATTACAATAGAATAACTTATGCTGAACTAAATAGTGATTCTAAAAACTTTGGGTCATATAGGGGATATTTTGCTGACAAAAATTACTTTATTAAACCCTAACTGATACATACCTTATTTACCAAAATGTTATTATGTATAATAACCTCTGAGATTTTTCCATGCTATCACTTATCAACGAGAGGGTATTTCAATCGGCTTGTCCATAATTCTTTTAAGATGATTGGGTACAGTATTAACTCTTTTGTTGTATAGTTGTAGTAGTTATAACTTAATTTTCCTTGACAAACTTATATAGTGCTAAAAGGTCTGGTTTCACATTGTTGCGGAATCAGGCCTTTTTGCTTTTTATTCATATATATTTACTCAATATTTTTGTACTATATTTTGGTTGACAATGGATAATATTTATAGTAACATTAAATCAATAGTATTCCTATATACTTACTTTGCTTTAAATTATTATCGAAAGGAGTTTTTTCTATGCAGAAGGCAGTTGAGATAAAAAGCAGAAACCTAACCATAAGAGGCATGATTAATACCCCAGATCAAGTAAACGGAAAGCTTCCAACAATAATAATACTTCATGGATTTGGTGGAAACAAAATGGGCCCGCATTTTATGTTTGTTAAATTTTCAAAAGTATTAGCAGATTTAGGATTTGCTAGTGTAAGATTCGACTTTGCCGGCAGCGGAGAAAGTGACGGAGAATTCATTAATATGACTTTATCCGGTGAACTGGAAGATGCCGAAAACATTTTAGAGTATGTAAAATCCCTCGACTTTGTTGATGTCGAAAGAATAGGCGTAGTTGGATTCAGTATGGGTGGAGCTGTTGCAAGTATGCTTGCAGGAATACATGGTAAAGATATAAAATCTTTATGCCTTTGGTCTCCGGCTGGAAATATGTCAGAAATAGTAATTAATGATTTTATAGGGCAAGGCTACTCGGAATTCCTTAATAATGGCTATCACGAATATGATGGTTTATTGATAGGTAAAAAATTTGTTGAAGATATTAAGAAGACCGATATTTACAGCATAGCTTCCGAATATAGAGGGGATATACTTCTACTCCACGGGAGTGGTGATGAAGTGGTTTCACTGAACGCTTCGGAAAAATACCTGGAAACTTACGGTGATAAGGCAAAATTGACAGTAATTGATGGAGCAGATCATTTATTCAGCAGACAGTCCTGGAAGCGGGAATTAATTGAACATTCAGTAGACTTTTTTAATCAGGAGCTAATAGAAAGGGAGTGATTCTATGGGTATTACAATTATTGGGGGAGACAATATAAAAGGTATCAATTGCCACCTTTGCAAAAATGGCTTCTGCATTTTAAAGCATATAAGTGGCAGAAAAAGTAATCATAAATGCATTGAAATACCCCAGAACTCTGATTTAGTACTGGTTTTTACTGACTACGTCAATCATGCCCTATGCAAGAATATTAAGAAAGAAGCTCAGCGCCTGGGTGTCAAAACTATTTTTTCCAAAAGATCCTGGTCTTCTTTACAATACTTGCTACAAAACTAACTATTCAACCGGTTGAATAATTCAATTAACACATAAAAAATCATCGACTCGAAAGTTTAATTTTTCAAAGTCCGATGATTTTCAATGCAATTATTTCGATAGCTCAAAAAACCTTTGCAGAAGAATCCTTCCATAATCATTATCCTGAATGCTTTGGCTAAGTTTTTCGACATCAACCCCATTCATAGCAAGTAGTTCTTTTTCCTCTTCAACATGTATTCTGGCTATATCTCCATTAAACTCAGGATGGAATTGAACTCCCCATACGTTTTTGCAAAAACGAACTGCATGTGAAGCCTCAAAAGTACTTTTTGCAAGAACCCTTGCATTTGGCGGAAGCTTTATTATGGACTGGGAATGTGCAACATATCCTGTAAAATTCGAGGGCAATGCACTAAGCAACGGGTCTTTTTCTCCATCCGCAGTAAGACTTATTTCAACTTCACCATATTCCTTTCCTAAAGGATGGTAATCTACCAAGCCATCTAAAGCTTGAGCAAGAAGCTGATGTCCATAGCAGATCCCTAATATAGGTATTCCACTATGAATAATTTGGCGAAGCCATTTTGCAGTTGCTACGCTCCATGGCTTAAGATCGGTAACCATGGCATCTGATCCGGTAATAATAATTGAAGAAACCTCCCCAGTTAAAGCCGGCTCAATATTCTCATATACCGGAACTACCAAAAGATCTTCATATGGAATTCCAATCTGTGTGGCAATTTGATAATCATAGTCTCCATATTTTTTTATAACTGAATCATATGTTATTCCTGTCTTGATAATAAGTAACTTTCCCAAATCAAACCACCTGCCAAATTAATTTTACTCATTTTATTTAAGTTTCCACAATCCCCATATTTTAGAGCCAGCCTTACTTATTCATTCAACTTTCCCACAACATTTATGGTCTCTTTGCTGCTAAAGCAGGATTGCTCACTCAAGATAAAAAATAAAACTTTTTATCTTGAACTATGAGCAACCAGTGTTCTCCAAATGCTAAAAATAAGAAACTATTTACCTCTGCGCAACAAGCACACTGAAAATATCTTCTATCAAATTAAGTCCACCCATATAACCCGTATAACCTCTTGTCAGCACAACTCTATTTCCTACAGGATATGTCACAGTCAAATGCCCTGCTCCAATATTTACCGCAAGTTGCCGTTCCAAATGGCTTCCTATTACAAATGCCGGACTAAACGAATCATAAAACTTCTGACCGTTTGACTGGGGCCAATGCCTGCTCAAATGATACTGAACCTCCGAGGCATCAGTTTCATATACGACTTTTGTTTTATACCCGGAGGATAACTTGGCTAAACTCTCATTTATTTTAACATCTTTATCTTCATCAAAAAAATCAGTAATTACTGTCAATTCCGGTAACCAGCCCAAGTCATCTGCCAAAAATCTTGTCAGGGCCACCGAATAGTTCCAGTCTCCAACAACTACGACATATCTTTGGAAATCCTGATCGTTGTATGTATCTGCGATTCTATCTACATATCTGTAATATAGTGAATTTTCACTCTCAATTACATTATCACTCAAACTACTATCTATATCAAGAACACTACTCACCTTTCTAATAAATTCTTCAGTTGCTGAAGGTCCGATTGGTAGTTGGAAAGTTATATAAGGCACAGAATGTATATCCTTAAAGGCTTCTGCTGAATCTATACCATAGACTTCAGAGACCAAAATGTTAAGAGCTGCATCTCCGGAATTTTTTATACCTTCCAAAGTATCGCTTTCACTAAAGAAGGTGTTTACTTCCAACCCCAACTTACTTAGGAGTGCTCTCAAATTATTCAGATTTCCTCTCCAAAAGGCATCCTGTCCTGGAACTATCCCCCATAAGTTCACTTTGTTTTTACTTTTCTGCGGCTTTTTTTCAATGTAATTTTCTATAATGGTCTTAAGTACAAGATCATATCCCTTGTACCCGTCGCCTTTAAATCCGCCAGTTTCAGCCCCGATTATATTTATATCCCTTTCTCGGAATTCTCTAATGACTGAGTGAATATCATCCCCGATTATGTCAGTCATACAACCGGTAAGAACAATATAGAGCTCTCCTTCAACCAGTTTAACCGTATTTTCTATTTGTTCGGCAAGTCTTTCCGTACCACCAAATATTATGTCCTTTTCCTTGACATTTGAGCTTGGAACCGCCATTCCTCCGCAATATCCTGCTCCTAAATAGCCAGTACTTCCAACCTGGTTCCAATAAATACTTCCTCCGCAGCCCATCGCTGTGTGAAGTATGGGTACCACACCTGGTATGGCCCCTGCAGTTAACATTGCACCGCCAAGTGCACAAAAGGATCTTGGCCTTTCAATAAATCTGTCGTTCATAAATTTTCATCCTCCTGTACAATATATTTATATGGATGATCGGTGTACCAATTACTAAAATAAGGCTGTCTTACATTTTTCCTTATGTTTTTATTAAATGCGGGATTCTTTAAAACCCTGTTGATGCCTCTTGCCAAATCAAAGGCTCCTGTATAACCCACATAGGTGTTAGGACCTCCATAAATAGGCAGGACCGGTATACCTGATTTTGCAGCCCATACATTGTCAGAATTGTGACCTAGATAGATGTCAGGCTTGTTTTTTTCAATTATATTTGCAGTTTCAAAAGGCTGCACAGTTCCAACATTCACCTGTAATTCCTGATCTTTTTCAATCAAACTGTCAAGTGCCGGTTCTCCAAATTCATCATAGTGATAAGGTCTTACAGCAACAATTTCCAAGCCTAGCTCTTTAAGCCATACGGCTGTTGCAAGGGTTCGAACTTCACCAGAACTAAGCATGGCTTTTTTCCCTTTTAAATTTTCTCGTATTGGTTTAAGTGAAAGCTCAAGTTCTGCTGTCTCCCTCTCAATGAGTCGTTCCGCCTCTTCCTCGAGATGAAAAAACTTAGCAACATCCCTAAGCCATGCATTTGTATTTTCAATTCCTATTGGCATGTATTTAAGCAAATATGGAACATCATATTTTTCCTTTAAATATTTCAAAAAATAATCATCATGTGTAGGGCAGGTACTGATGGATAAAGCTGCCTGTGTTGCATATTTCATATCTTCCGGATGAGCAAAACACGGAAAAATCCGTACCTCCAGTCCTAAAGCATTAAGCAGTCTGGTAAGCTCTTTTTCATCTCCTGGTGTTCCGGATGACACATTCATCAGATTAACCTGCTTACTGCGACGAATTTTTTCAGTCGCTTCTTCTATTTCATTTTTATAAATCCGTTCTTTATCCTTTTCACTTTCGAGAAGATTTCGTGAAATGGCATGATAAACTGCATCATACGCAGTTGCCATTACCTTTGTCTTAAATCCCTCACAATGAACAGGCAGTATAATACCATTTACTTGCGGTTGGACTTTGGCAACCACTCCGTCCAAATCATCTCCGATAATTCCGGGAACACAACTGGATACCACAATTATGGACGCAGGGCGATATCGCCTGTCGGCTTCGATAATAGCCTCTTCAAGTTTTGCCTCTCCACCTGTAACAACATCCTTTTCATTTAAATTTGTCGACAGCCACAGAGTTCCTCTTGGATTGGTACTTCCGCCTAACATCTGTCTTCCTCTGACAGCTGCACTCTGTGAGTGTCCGGCACCTCCGCAGCCAAGTGAACCATGAACTATTACCACCGAATCAGGAATGGTATTTAGCATTGATAGTCCCGGCAGCAGTTGGCATATGGAACCCTGACAAAAACCCCTGTCGTTGTTTTTCATGCATCCTCCCTTGAATTTCTTCTTAAGGTCGCAGGCAGATCCTCCAAAGTCAACGCAGGTACCCAGCCTTTCCTCTCTTTTTGGTGCTACTTTTTCGTCTATATAGTTCAATATACTTCCTCCTTTATATAAGGTCGGTATTAGGGGCAATTCAAAAAGTCATTATTTAAAGCATTATACTTGAATGTCATCAATTTCGCCTTTTGAAATGCCCAGCTGACCAGTATTATAGTTAACAATTAAATAATTTCAAAATATCTGTTCCACTCCCAGTCCGTTATTGCACTGTTATAAAGTTCCACCTCATGTCTTCCCAACGTAATGAATAACTTCACAAATTCTTCACCAAAGAATTCCTTAGCTAGAGTACTTGCTTCAAAATAATTTAAAGCAGTATCAAGAGTCTTTGGAAATTGAACAGCCTCTTTTTCAAGATTTTCAGGTGGCGTTAGTCTGTTTTCAATTCCATCCAATCCCGAAGCAAGGCTTGCAGCAATAATCAAGTATGGATTTGCAGCCGCTGAACCGTTTCTTTGTTCAAACCTGCTGCCATTCCCAAGTCCCAATAACGAACGTGTTGACACTGTTCTATTGTCATGGGCCCAGGTTGCATTTGTGGGTGCAAAGGAATTTGGCTGAAAACGTTTATAATCATTTATTGTAGGAGCTCCAAGCACCATAAAGTCTCTTGCATGCTTCACAAGTCCTGCCAGATAGCTATCTGCTATGTTTTTATCCTTATTGAAATAATTAATTTCCAGATCAGCATCCCATAAACTTTGATGTACATGATACCCATTGCCCGATTCCTGTGCCCATGGTTTTGCCATAAAGGATGCATAAAGCCCATGCTTGCGTGCAATTTCCTTTATTGAGTTCTTTATTAGGACAGTTTTATCCGCCATCTCCAAAGCATCCCCGTATTCGGGAATAACTTCAATTTGACCAGGTCCATACTCTATATGAAAAGCTTCCAGCTCTATTCCCAAACCCTCAAGTCCATTTCTCATTTCCTCGATTACATACTCTAGCTCAGCACCTCTATACAAGGAGTAGCATTGTATTCCATTAAATACAGGTTTTTTCTCTGAATCAAAAAGGTAAAATTCCAGTTCCGACCCCACCAAAGGTCTGTAGCCCTTCTCCTCATATCTCCTAAGCACGTTTTTTAGCACCTCACGCGGATTTACAACCACAGGGTTTCCATGCTCATCTACAAGCTTGGCAAACACAAAAGCACTGCCCTCCCTCCATGGTATCCTTCTTAAAGTATTTAAAATCGGTTTCGCAAACATATCCGGAAATCCATTGTTAAAGTTGGCAATCTCAATATCATCATATACTCCGCATTGAACATCCCATGCAAAAGGGGCCTTTGCAAGTCCGGTCCCGCTTTGGGCTATTTTTAGAAAATGTCTTGCAGGAAGTCTTTTTCCTCTCAAGACTCCGTTTATATCTGCAAAGCCCACCTCAACTGTATGTATGTTGTTTTCTTCTATATAATTCTTTACCTCACTTATACTCATTTCATTTCACCTTCCACAATTATTTTTAATGATCCTTAAATTGCAATTCCTAAGGAATGCTCCTAAATTTTTTTGTTTGTTTATAGTCAAAACTAAAACAACATCGCTTCATTTCAAACCACTCCATTCGTTTATTTTATATTCCATCTGTGTGCTGTATCTATGAAAGTCTTGATATTATGCTCAGGCACATCTCCTGCCAGATCACATCCCGGTAGTAATATAAAACCTCTTTTTGTCGTTCCCTTTGAGATACATTGTGAAGTTGCACTTATAACATCCTCCACTGTACCAAATTCTAAAACATTTACAGGATCAACATTCCCTGCAACAGAAATTTTATCTCCGATAATCTCTACCGCCTTTGCTACATCTACTTTCGTATCTATTGAAAGGCTGTCTATCCTTGTGGAAGCTATAAGGCTCAACCTATCGGTAATATCACCACAAATATGCAGCATTACCGGCTTCTGGAGTTCTTTAATTCCTTTGACTACCTTCTCCAAATAGGTTAAAACGAATTTTTCAAAATGCTTTTTGGATATAACATCTCCAGAGGCACTTGGGTCTGCAATAAAAGCCCCGTGCACATTTCCTTCCTCAATCATAAATTTGAAATAAGTAAGAGAGAGTTCTGTAGTAAATTCAAGAATTCTTTGTACCATTTCAGGATTTTTATAAATTGCTTTTGAGAACTTTTCAAGGCCGAATAGCTGCGTAGCAAGCGTAAAAGGCGCACGCCCGCTGGCTAAAATTAATCTTTTTTCTTCAGAGAGCCTTAAAACCTCTCTGGCAACATCCCTCAGCCATTGGACTTGCGGGTCATTAATGGCTTTTGAAATACTTAACTCAGACAAGTCATCCTCATTTTTTATCAGTTCAGATATAATCTGTGGTGCACCCTTATTATCAAATCTAATTTCCCCGCCTAAAGCCTTTATAAGAAGAGCTGTAGAGCCGACACCAACCATAAGTATATCTGCATTTATCCTTTCATTAACCTCGTAAAAAGCTTTTGCAGTCCTTGGGACATCACCAATCAGGCTTTCCAGCGTTAACCCCGAGTTAATTATCGGCCAGCTTCCACCAAGAAAAGCTCCAACCGGTATATATTCCGTTTCTTCTCTTCTGAATGACTTAAGCACAATTTCTTTTGAATTAGTCATTCCTACTCTCCCCCTTCTCTTTCCTTAAATCCAAATAACTTCAGGGTGCTAACCTTGCAACTTAACCTTTTTCACTTCGTTCGAAAGAGGTTAAAACAAAAAGGCCGCATTCCAATAATGGAACGCAGCCTCTAGTTATCTAGTCAGCAAGTTCAATCAATTCTTTCTTATTCTACAATTCCTATCTGTTTACTTTATTTTAACCCAATATTTAATCCCAGTCAATAGGTTTTACTTACTTTTTTATTCTTTCAAAATTCCTTATCAGCTTCTCCACCTCAATAAATAGCCTTCAATTTTGTCAAATAAAAACGTAATTACACTTACAACAAATCCTATAAAAATAATTCCTACAATAACTCTTGGATAGTCAGCGAAGTCAGAAAAATACTTAACATACCAGCCAAGCCCGGAAGTAGCTCCAATCATTTCGGCAGCAGTCAACAATATAAAAGACAGCACAAGTCCAATTGTAGCTCCACTGATTATAGAAGGCATGGCAGCCGGTAATATAACATTGAAAAGCATCGATCTTTCATTGACATTTATAGCTTTTGCAGAATCAACAATCCTCTTCTCCACATTAAATACCCCGTTTAGAGTGTTTATAAATATTGGCCAAAAGGCACCTATAAAAATAATAAAGATTGAGGAAGCCTTAAAAGTAGGTAACAAGGCAATTGCATATGGAATATATACTATTGTCGGAATTGGGCCGAGTACCTTTGTTAGGGGTTTAACGGCCCTATAAAGTCTTTTTCTCCAGCCGATAAACAATGCAAGAGGAATTGCAGCCAACAGCGCAAGCACATACCCTCCAAATAGTAGCTGGATAGAGCTTATAAAGCCTTTCAAAAGCTCCTTCCATTCCGATATAAATAATGAAAAAACTACTGATGGTGCAGGGAAAAGAAACTTCTCCAGCAAATCAAATTTAGCTGTTGCAAGTTCCCACACAATCAACAAACTCAAGATAATTGCGGTAACATCACCTATTGTTTCAACTTTCTCTTTGTCTTTTGTAAAAACAGCATTTAATATATAAAACAGTCCTAAAAACAATACTACAGCAATATAGTATAGAGGTTCAATCCCTTCTCTTTTTGATGGAATAAGCTCCAGCAGCAAAGCTAGAAGAAATAGGACATTGGTTGCAGATAATATTTTTTTCATCATAATCTCCCTTTCAAACAGCTTTAAATAACAACTTCTGCTCCACCTATTTTTTCAATCAGGTCATCATAGAAAAGATTTACCAACTTATTCCTAAGCTTAGCATACTTTTCTGACTTAATTAGTAAAGACCTCTCTCTTGGCCTCTCAAAGTCAATATTTATCTCCTCTTTTACAGTACCCGGACTTGCTGACATTACTATAATCCTGTCGGACAACAGTATCGCTTCATCAATATCATGGGTAACCAGTATTATTGTTTTTCTCTCATTTCCATTATTCCAAAGATTTAAAAGGAGTTCCTGAAGAATTACCCTGTTCTTAGCATCAACAGCTCCAAAGGGTTCATCCATTAATAAAATACCCGGGTTCATTGCAAATGCCCTCGCAATTGCGACCCTCTGCTGCATTCCTCCCGATAATTGTGAGGGGTATTTGTTTTTAAAATCCTTAAGTCCAACCATTGAAAGGTACTTATCTGCTATTTCCTCCAGTTCTTTTTTGCTTTTTTTTCTATGCAGTTGCTTTAATCCAAAAATCAAATTTTTCTGGGCACTCATCCATGGAAATAATGAATAATGCTGAAAAACAACTCCTCGTTCAGTCCCGGTACCCTGTATCTGTTCTCCGTCAATCAGAATATATCCGTCAGTGGGGAAATTAAGCCCTGTAAGTAAACTCAAGAGAGTACTTTTGCCGCATCCGCTAGGACCGATAATACTTACAAATTCACCTTTCTTAATAGAAAAGCTGATTTCTTTGATAGCACAAAAAGAGTTATTCTGATCTGAATAGTTTAAAGAAACATTTTTTAATGTAATTTTACTTTTTAGCACCCTCTTAGTTCCCCCTTTACTCTTTAAATTCCGCCTTAAGCTTTTTATAAACTCCTTCTTCAGGATATTGTTTAATTACATCATCAAGTGCATTCTTATAAATTGTTGTATCAATATAGTTATTAATATCTAAATCTGAAGTAATATAGCCTGACTGTCTAATTAAGTCCCAGAATTTTTCTACTCCTGCCTTATCCGGATCAGGAATACTATGAATATGTCCACCATAAGTTTCTGCCTTCAGGACGTCTTTATCTACTTTCACATATTTAGACATAATGTCCACAGTTTCATCCTGATTTTCCATATAGAATTTATATGCTCTAATTAACGCCGCCTCAAATTTTTCATAAACCTCCGGACTTTCTTTAATTTTTGAAGTTTGGGCAACTTGACGGCAGCAAGTATGCATACTAACCAAATCACCAGAGTATTTTACTATTTGAAGCCCCTGTTTTTCAGCAAGCTTAATGAAAGGAGTCCACACAATTCCAGCATCAACACTTCCTTTTTTGACTGCTTCAAGCACTGCTGCCGGAGAATCCAACTCGTTAATTGTCAAATCCTTATTCCAGTCAATGCCCGCTTCTTTTAACGCTCCCCTAAATACAACATCTCCAGTAGCAAGTCTCACAGTAGCAATAGTTTTTCCCTTGAAACTGTTTAAATCAGTCAACTCTTTTGCTTTTTCAGGAGTTGCAATTATACCATGGCCTTCTGTTTGCTGTCCTCCAAAAATAGTAAAGTCTGTACCTTTTGCAATAAAAGTTAATGGTGCAGCTGTACCAAAAGACCCAACATCAATTTTTCCGGAATTAATGGCATTCAATCCTTCACCTGAATTTGTAAACAAGAACAGCTCAGCATCTAAGCCTTGCTCCTGAAAGAAACCCTTTTCTTTTGCCACAAAATAAAGCACATGTCCTGGCGAAGCCAGATAGCCAATATTGATTTTCTTTAAGTCCTTCTTGGTATTTTGAGAACCTGATGTTGCCTCGGTTTTGTTCGTGTTGTTTACTGGTTTATCACCACTGCATCCACAAAGAACATTCAAAATAGCTATCAATAATAAAATACCAACTAAAACTCTTTTTTTCATTTTAATTAACCCCCCGAAATTTTAAATATCGCCTTCCTGAAAAAGTTTTTTATAATAAAAACCACTTGTATAAAGTGCTGCTGCCGGATTATGGCCTAGCACCCTGTCCTTGGTTATAAGTGTTGTCACCAAAGCTTTAGAGTATTTTATAAACAATGAATCGTGTCCAACACATAAACCAACAATTACATTGAGGTCTGTTTTTTCCTTGTTAAGTAATTTTGCCTGTAAAATCGGATTGCAAAGTGACTCGTGGCAGCCTTGTTGAACTTTCAGCTCCTCTTTAACTCCCACTTCTGTTTTGTCAGTGGACCCAACCTTGCAGATAACACTATAGCTCTCTAGCCCTTTAGCTTTAAGAACTTTGGCAAAAATCTTCGTTTCGTTAATTAATCCAATACAGGTTGCAATTCCAATCTTTTTTGCATTGATTTTTTTGGCAAAGGCTACTATTTCCTCTACCCTTGTCAGTTTCCCATAGTAGGTTCCCTCAATTTCTGCAGCTGCATGAGAGATTTTTGAAACCAATTCATCGTTTCTATAGAGTTCATTGACTTTCTCAATCTCTTTATTGGCTGTTTTTGTAGTCAAACAAAAATCCGGAAAGTTCTTGTCTCTCCGGTAACAGTTATATACACTGCATTCGGAACAGCTCAAACTTTTTCTGTCACTGTTCATACTATCATCTCCTATTAAAAATTCAGACACTTGACAAATACCTTGTCAAAGTCCTTATAATTTGCCAATTCCAACACCTCTACGTTTTTAACCACTTTCTCCATCTGATTTCTGTAGGCTTTGTTTAGTAAGAATGCATGCCCACCGGATTTTGATGTATTGCCGATAAATTCTATTTTTCCTTCGAATTCCTTTGGCAGAAGCCCTATATTGATAAGACTTTTTGCTCTGAGATGGTACCCGAACGAACCTGCTATAAGCACTTTATCTACATCCTCAGCTTTTACACCCTTACTTGCAAGCAAAAACTCTATTCCAGCCCGTACCGCACCCTTTGCCAACTGAACCTGCCTTATGTCTTTTTGCGAAAGAAAAACATCTTCAGTAATTTTAAAAACCAATTTACCATCCAGTTTTATCAACTTTTCTTTCAAGGTTTGATGCAAGCTGCTTGATTCAGGGTCAACAAATTTACCTGTTTTATTTATCACACCGGTATCTGCAAGTTCGCCGACTATATCTATAAGTCCGCTTCCGCATATTCCTGAAGCTTTCGTATCACCAATCACTTTAGTACTTATTCCCTCTTCTAAAACTTCAAAATACTCAATTGCACCATGTCCCGCCCTCATCCCGTGGGTTATGTTCATGCCTTCAAAGGCAGGACCTGCTGCAGTTGATGTGGCGGAAAGGCTCCCATCAAAACCAATAACCATTTCTCCATTAGTGCCAATGTCCACAAATAATGTAATACCATTCTTTTCATGGAGCTGCGATGCAAGAACTCCTGAAGTAATATCCGCACCAACATATGCCGAAATAATCGGAGGAAGATATATGATACCGAAGCTGGATATGTCAATTTTGTATTCTGAAGCGTTTAAATACATACCACCATTAACCTTTGGCGTGTATGGATACTTTCCTAACGATTCAGGGTTGGTATTTGAAGCTAGATGGATCATGCATGTATTGCCGCTGAAAATAATTTCATATATATTTTCTGTGCTGACACCGCAATTATCAGAAACTTCATGGATCATACGGTTAATTTCCTTTATTACCTCTGAATACATTGTAGAAAGTCCGTTATCGTCAGATGAAAACTTAATTCTTGACAGAACATCCTGTGCATAAACAGCTTGAGGGTTCAAGGCTGACACAGTACCAAGTTCAGAACCGTCGTTTAAATTTACAATAGCTGCAACTAAAGTAGTAGTTCCTATATCCACAACTGCTCCATAGCTTTTTCCACTGGTATCACCAAGCTCTCTTCCTAATTCTTTCTCTCCGGCAAATACCCTGGTATAGTTCTCCTTCTGTGAATATACCTTTTTTATTAGTGGTTCAAGGCTTATATCAAAACTTTGTCCTTTGCTTAATATCTTCAGTGTATTGTTTTTCTGATTTTGAATTGAATTTACAGTGATATTTCCAATAACTTGCGTTTTGCAAGCCAGTACATAACCCTGCTCCTCTTCATCCTTAGAAAGGTGATGTTTACCCTTTGAAACAACATTCTTTAAAGATGCTCTGTCCAGCTTAACCTTGCACTTCCCGCAGGTTCCTATGCCATTGCACGGAGATTCAACTACAATTCCGGCTTTGCGGGCTGCCATAAGTATGGTAGTTCCCTCTTCAACGGTTACAGCTTTGTTATCTTGGTAAAAGACCACTTCTACCATTACTGACCACTCTCCTTTACCGTGTTCGTCAGAGACTGAATGTTTTCAATTGAAGAGGATGTGCTTAAGCCGCAAGCTGGAGAAATAATGTCAATCCCATCACTTAGCAGGCGTTCTGTCTGTCCTGAGACTTTTTCAGGAGTACCAAATTCAAGGAGGTAGGTGCTTAAATTTCCCATTGTCGTAAGTGAAGGAAACTCTTCCTTCAACAAACGAAGATTTACCATTGCATCTGTACTTATTGCATCAGATTTGATTTGTGGGATAAGGCCTTTCACTGTATTCATATTTCCGCAAATATGTACTATTACAGGGGCTTTTACTGAATGTATACCTTCCACCAGTTTATTTATGTACCTTACAGCGTACTCCTCAAACATTTTCGGCCCTAGAATTTCACCTGTAGCCGTGGGATCTCCTATTGATATCAGGTCTATACCGTTATCTATCATAAGTTTTGCATACTCAATCAGAAAATCGGTAACATAATCAATTACCTTGTGTGCATTTTCCCTGTCTTTTCGAAGCTCTTTCAGAAAGCTCATTGGGTCTACTATGGATGCTGCTGTACTGATAGGACCCGTCAAGTTTCCTATAACAGGTACATCAGAATATTTTTTCGACAGGTGGTAGCCTGCCTGTATAACCGTTTCTACTCTGCCCTTTTTAAGAATTTCAGGAATATTCCTGTATTCAACATCCGTTACTGATGGAAATACTTCCTTCTCAATCTTTGGTTCACACTCAAGTGTCCCAAAGTTAATACTGCTGCCTAACAGCTCCGCTTCAACAGTCATACAAAACGGAATACCGAAATTTTCGAAGCCTGTATATTCATATACATCATGCGAAAGTTCAGCCATGAGCTTATCATCATGATGCGCATCAGGTAGTGTGTGTCCTGTTTTGTTCATCACCTCAACAATTGCTGCGTTCATCATTCCACCTGGGCAAACCACTGGAGGACGATCCACTTTATCTTTATTAAGAACCCTTATAATTCTCTCTTTTGGACTAATAATACTCACTACATTTCACCACTTTCCAGAATTCTGCTGTTAACCGGATAGCCTATTTCTCGCACAGTATCCATCATTGCATGTATATTTTTAAAAGGAGTTTCTGTAGGAAGGCTGCAACCTGATGCTACAATATATCCCTTCGGGTTGTCGTATGCCTTTTTGATGCATTCAATTGTCGCATGTCTGACAGTATCTTCAGTTCCTTCAAGCATAACCTCCGATGGCCTTACGTTACCCATCAACCTTACTTTTGCTCCAACAGTTTTCTTTGCTTCCAACAGGTCAGCATCATTGTCAATACTAATACAATCCGCACCGGCTTCCACCATTAAGTCCCATATCCTGTTCGTCTTTCCGCAAATATGTAGGGTATCGCTTTTACCTCTTGAATGTATATATTCAATAAGCTTTTTTAAGTATGGATATGAGAATTCCTTAAATTGCTTCGGACTTATCACTGTACAGGACGACATAGCATCTGTCAGACTAGGAGTACAACCTGCATCAATAATTGCTTTCGCATATCTTAAATTGGTTTCTAAAGAGAGCTCACATAGTTTATGTACTTTTTCAGGTTCTTTAAGGGTTAGTCTTACAAGCTTTTCAGCACCCACTAAAAATGAGGCATTTGTAAATGGACATGTTAACGCACCTGTTACCGTTACTTCTTTTCCTACTGCGTCTACAGCTATTTTCATAGCTTCAAGGTGATGCGGTAAATTACCGTCTTTGTATGGATCTGCAGGACTTAATGAATCAATTTCAGAAACATCCTCAATTGCAGGTGCTTCAAGATAAGCAGTTTCGTCATAAGGATAATAAATTTTAGCCCCCATTGCCTCTGCCTGGGTGTATAGATCGGTAAAAACTCTTATAATGTCATATCGAAAAAGCTTATAGGCTTCAATCTGGGCTTTTGCAATTAATTTTCCATTGCCTTTAAAATCAGATACCTTTGCACCAATTACCCTTGCTGCCGTATTTCCAACGATAGGAACACATGGCAGCCTGTCAATCGGCTGTCCTTTGCCATATGCAGTTAACCTTTCTATTGGAGTCATCTGCTCAAGAACCATTAAGCTGCACCTCCAACCAGCTTTCGTGCAAGTCTTACAGCTTCCGCTGCATTCAGAGAGTATCCGTCAGCTCCGATTTTTTCGGCAAAACCTTGTGAAATAGGTCCACCGCCTACCATCACTTTGAATTTCTCTCTAATCTCCTGCTGGTTTAATATATTTATTACTTCTGCCATACCGTCCATGGTTGTAGTCATCAGCGTTGAAAGGGCAATAATTTTTGCATCGATTTCCTTTGCTTTTTCAACAAATTGTAATGGCGGTATATCCCTGCCAAGGTCTACAACCTCAAAGCCTGATGTCTCAAGCATAATTTTCACCAGGTTTTTCCCTATGTCATGAGTATCTCCTTGAACTACGCCAATTACAACTTTATACTTATCGCCTTCATCATCCTTCTTTAAGTGTGGCTTCAAGACATCCATACCCGCATACATGGCATCGGAACACATTAAAAGCTCCGGAATAAAATATTCTTCCTCCTCAAATAACTTTCCAGCCCTCTCCATACCATCCGTCAAGCCTTTATCTATTACTTCATATGCATCATATTTTTCAACAATGGCTTGATTTGAGAGTATGACAGTTTCCTCTTCTTCCATATTGACTACTGCGTCTGAAAGCTTCTTAAACAGTTCTTCCTTACTAACTGACATTTTACAACCCCCTACCCTATTATACATATTGTCTTAGTTTGGTTTAAACAAAAACTCTAGGGCATCGAACCGCGTCGAGCCCCTTTATTTTGCCTCTTTCACATCATCTGTAAGAGGCGTAATTATTTTAAAAGAAGTCTTCTCTCCTTTTAACAACATATCCTATTATTCATATAAGTTTTGTACGTTTTTATTTTAATTCATACCCTTGTGTATGTCAATAGGGTTTGCTAACATTTTCCCAATTCCTATCGGTTTTGTCGTATTTATAATATAGCTTATTTAATTCTGATTTTTTCATTTTTTTCTATTTGTACGATTTTACCGCCCTGTACAACTATTGTTATAGAACCATAGTGAACACTTTCGATGTATTTGATTATTTTTTTAAATTCCTCATCCGAGGCTTCTATCTTTGTTTTATCATTTTCTCTAAAGTCAGTCATAATATGGCCTCCTCGACAAAATTCCTACTCAAAACTTGATTATCAAAATTTATTTTTTCACTTACATTGATCTGAATTACTGTTTTATCCTGCTTTATGATTGTAACAGAGCCATTCTGAATGTTGTATATTGCATCAAAAATCATGTTATTTATCCTTGGATTAATACCTGTTAAATCACTGCTTGGTTTTTTTTGAATGCTCATTTTGAACACCTCCATCTCAACCAATTAATTTGGTGATACTGCCACTTAATTTGGTGGTATTGCGATTTAATTTGGTGGTTCTGTCACTTAATTTAGTAGTACTGCGATTTAATTTGGTTGTATTATGTTTTTGGAAATTGAATGAAGCGAGTGCCTATTGTTTTAGTGTCAAACGCCTCCATTACGTGACCTTCGCATAGAATCTGTATGCCTCAGCTTAATAATTTTTCGCCGCGTCTACGGGACCTCCTGTCCCGAGACGCTAAAAATGCCATCCGTGGCATTTTTGCTTCAAATTATCAAGCTTTCGGCAACAGCTTCTAATGCTCAGGTCAAGTAATTGCGTCATTTGACACTAAAACAGGCTTTCATCTTAATTAGGTTGTTTTTTCGCTGTTTTATAGTCATAGCTTCTTTAGTATAGATTTTTCATATTATAGGTTTCATAATTTCTTAATCTTAGGTTTCATAATTTCTTAATCTTCATTTTTATAATTTCTCAATCTTTAGTGGAATAGCTGGATATTTTATATACACACAAAACAGCGTAGAGCTTTTTTAAGTTGCTTCCTCGAGTTTTATTTTAGAATAAACAATTTATTTTTTCATTTTCACTTTAAAGTGCTCTAGCCTGTTAAGTGCTTCATATAAAGTATCATTCTTCTTTGCGAAATGAAGTCTGATCAGATGATTGACATCTTCCTTAAAAAAGCTGGAACCTGGAACTGCACCGACACCAACATCTCTTGCAAGCTTTTCACAAAATTCAATATCATTATCATATTGGAATTCCGATATATCAAGCATTATGTAGTAAGCTCCCTGCGGATTGGTATGTGAAATGCCGATATCATCGAGACCTTTTGTGAATAAGGCTCTCTTTTCTGAATACTTTGCTTGTAAATCCTTATAGTATGATTGTTCAAATTCCAAACCAACTACGGCCGCTTCCTGAAGGGGAGCTGCCGCACCTACTGTCAGAAAATCGTGAACTTTTTTTGCTCCGTCAACAATGTAATCAGGGGCAATAATATAGCCAAGCCGCCATCCGGTGATTGAGTAGGTCTTTGAAAGCGAACTGCAGGATATGGTACGCTCAAACATACCGGGCAGAGAAGCGAAATAAACATGGTGGTATGGCTCATATACTATATGCTCATACACCTCATCGGTGATGACAAAGGTATCATATTTTTCCGCAAGTGCTGCGATTGTCTTTAGCTCATCCTCTGTAAAAACCTTACCTGAAGGATTGGATGGATTGCACAGAATTAATGCCTTCGGGTGCTGACTAAAAGCTGCTTCCAATTCTTCTGTCCGGAATTTAAATTCCGGAGGATAGAGGGGTACATAAATAGGTTCCGCACCGGAGAGTATCGTATCTGCCCCGTAATTCTCATAAAAGGGCGAGAATACGATTACCTTGTCGCCCGGATTGGTAACAGTCAACATAGCTGCCATCATTGCCTCGGTGCTTCCGCAAGTTACAAGAATTTCACTGTCCGGATCAAGCTTTCTGCCCATAAAATGAGATTGCTTTTTGGCAAGAGCCTTTCTGAAATTTTCTGCTCCCCATGTTATGGAATACTGATGCGGCCCGGTATGTGCTATTTCTGAAAGTCTGTCAAGAATTTCTTTTGGCGGGTCGAAATCCGGAAAGCCCTGAGACAAATTAATTGCCCCATATTGATTGGAGATTCTGGTCATACGTCTTATAACCGAATCTGTAAAACCTGCTGTTTTTTGTGATAATTGCGGCATTATTTATTCCCCCGTTCAAATTGAATACTCTAATTTTCTTTCGTCTATCAAGCGTTTTGCCTTGTGTGTTGCCCGTGGCAGTTCTCCGTCCTTCAAGACTTCGACTTCATAAGGCTTAACACCGATTCTTGCTTTTATAGCTGCTGAAACACGAGCTGCAAGTGCCTCATCCGTTTCGCTGCTATCATGAGACTTTTCAATTTGAATTCTATATTTAGCTGTAAAATCCTTCTCAAATACCCTAATAACATATTCACCTGTTATGCCGGACAACCCACGGATGACATACTCAATATCACTTGGAAATACATTCACACCCGAAACAATAAACATATCATCTTTTCTTCCCACAATATTGATTCTGGTATGTGTTCTGCCGCATTTGCACTTATCCTTGTTTATATAGCCTATATCACCTGTTCTGAAGCGAATCATAGGTCTTGCATGTTTCCTTAGGGTTGTCATGATCAATTCACCGCGTTCACCCGGCGGCAGGATTTCTCCTGTTTTAAGGTCCACAACCTCAACTAAGATGTGATCCTCTGCTAAATGTAAACCATCTCGTTCTTCGCACATTCCTGCGCAGGCTCCGAAAATATCCGAAATTCCGAAGAAGTCATATAATTCAGCATCCCACAGTTTTTCAATAGCCTCGCGGGTAGCCTGGATAGAACCGCCGGCTTCACCTGCAACAATGATTCTATTTATTGCAAGATCACGAGCCGGATCAATGCCGCTTTTCTTTGCAGTTTCTCCAAGATACCATGCATAGGACGGTGTAGTCCAAATTACTGTCGGTTTGAATTCCTTCAGAATAAACAACAGGCGTTCAGAAGGAACCGTACCTGCCCATATGCAGAGGGCACCTAAGTTTTGAGCCCCGATAACATCAGGCCCGCCTACAAAAAGAGTAAAGTTCAGTGCATGGACATAGCGATCTGACTTTCTCATGCCTGCAGCGTAGAAAAGACGGCTTTCAACATCCTGCCACTCATCAAAATCCTTTTTGGTAAACGGACTAAGAGTAGGAACCCCTGTTGAACCGCTTGATGCCGACACAAATACCACATCGTCCTCAGGAACCGAACACATTTCTCCAAGAAAACTGCCTACTCCCTGAGTTTCGCGTTCAGTCAACTTATCTACAAAAGGAAACTTTTCTATATCCGAGAGTGTCTGGATATCCTCCGGTTTAACACCGGCTTCATCAAAAGCCCTTTTGTAATAGGTTGATGTCTCATAGGAATACTTCACAATTTCTTTCAATTCTTCAAGCTGAAGTGCTTCAAGCTCCTCTCTCGGCATTGTTTCTATTTTCTCGTTCCAGTATTTTTTCTCACTCATACATTTTTCCTCCCCTATATTTTTCTTTCCTTCCAGTTGTCCCGGATTAATTGCCATTTTATATCCCGCTGTGTCACAATTTGTAATATATCTTCCTCTGTCAGATGCCTGAATCTGCCCTGACTTTTCAAATATTCTCCTACATCAGAAAATTGTTTTGGATTATGATTTATGTAATATGTATTATTTTCATATTCAGCCAAATACCAAAGGCCACTGTCTACTATGGCTTTAGCAACTTCAACGGTCTCGTCGGTCTGAGTTCCCCAGCCTGTGGGACATGGAGCAATAACATGAATATATTTAAAACCTTTCCTTTCCGATGCCTTTTGTACTTTAGCCATAAAATCCTTTAAATATCCTATACTGGCTGTTGCAGCATAGGAAGGCTCTGCCGCCGATACAATTTCAAATACATTTTTCTTGTGTCTTATATTTCCATGAATATTTTTACCTGCAGGTGTAGTGGTAGTTCTTGCTCCAAAGGGCGTCAGAGAACTCTTCTGAATGCCTGTATTCATATATGCTTCGTTGTCATAGCAGATATACAAAACATCGTCACCCCTGTCAACTGCACCAAGCAGAGCCTGTATACCAATGTCAGAAGTACCTCCGTCTCCGGCAAATCCAACCGCAATAAAATCGTTAATACCTTTGGCACGAAATCCGGCTTCAATTCCGGTCAGCATGGAAGCTGTACCTGCAAATGTGGAAATAATCGCATTGTTAGCAAAACATAATTGAGGAAAGTTAAAACCCACTGCCGACATACATCCGGCTGGCAGCACTGCTATTGCTCTTTTTCCCAGTACTTTAAGAGCTATTCTTACTGCAAGACTTCCTCCACATCCGGCGCAAGCCTTATGTCCATAGAAGAATTCATCTTCCGAAAGTGTTCTGGCATTTAATTTATTCATCTGCATTCACCTCCAAGCCTATGAAATTTACTTTTTTACCACCGTCTATAATATGCTTATAAGCTTCTTGTATATTTTCTTTCGTAATATCACGTCCGCCCAGTCCGCCAATAAAGTTATAGGATGGCATCTTCAAACCAGCCTTATAAAGCGCTGAATTAACATTGGTATAAATAGTTCCCTCATTTCCAAAGGATATATCCTTTTCAAGGACACCAACTGCCTTAGTGTTTTTCAAAATTTCCGCAATCTCGTAATTTGGAAACGGTCGTATATATCTTAAACGCAGAACTCCCGCTTTTATACCATTTGTTCTGAGTAAGTCGGCTGTTTCCCTGCATAGTCCTGCAATGGTACCAAGAGTGATTATTACATAATCGGCATCCTCACAAAGGTAGGCATCCACAAGGCCGGGATAACTTCTCCCAAACACCTCAGCAAACCGATTTTCAGCCTCAACAATTACATCTGCCGCATTTTGAACACCAATGTGCTCCAAATACTTAAACTCCAAGTTGTAATCGGGACCGACCGAGTAACCCAGGTTTTTCGGAGAATCCATATCAAGTTTGTTCTCTGTCTCATAAGGAGGCAGATACTTTTCCACCAACTCTTGTGACGGTACATCAACCACTTCATATGTGTGTGTCAGAACAAATCCATCGAGATTAACCATAACCGGCGTCATAACACGTCTGTCTTCAGCTATGTAAAAAGCCATCAAGGCAAGATCAAGGCTTTCCTGTGCTGTTTCGGCGTATACCTGAATCCAACCCGAATCCATCATTAAAACGGAATCCCTCTGATCTCCGTAAATATTCCATGGAAGTGCAGTTGAACGGTTTGCATTCATCATCACAATAGGGAACCTTCCTCCGGAAGCATAGGGCAAACATTCAGCCATGTATAAAAGACCCTGGGACGATGTTGCAGTAAATGCCCTTGCACCGGCTGCACTTGCACCTATCGCACAGGATAATGCCGAGTGCTCGGATTCCACATGAATAAACTCACTCTTTAAGGATCCGTCTTCAACCATTTCAGCAAGTCTTTCCACAACAATGGTCTGCGGTGTAATGGGGTATGCAGATATTACATCCGGCTTTGCAAGACTTACTCCATAAGCAAAAGCTTCATTGCCGGATAAAAAGTGTTTCGTCATTATCGTTCTCCCTCCATTTTAATCGCATTAAATTTGCAACTCTTCACGCATATACCGCAGCCCTTACAAAAATCATAATCTATAGCTACTTTTCCGTCTGCCTTTCCGATTACACCATCAGGGCAGTAAAGATAACATTCAAGACATCCCTTACACTTATTTTTATCAATTACAGGGCGCTTTGTACGCCAGCCCGCATTTTTGCTCACAAGATGCCCCGCCTCGAAGTAGGTACCGTTAGGCAGTTCTCCGATATGTGTGGGTTTATTAAAGGTTTTTAATGTCGGTTTCATAGGTCATCCCCCTTTTTCCTTATTTCAACTGTTGAACGGAGGATAACTTTTTTATTTTTTTCAACAATCTTTTTAGGCATGTAATCTTCAACCGCTTTCAAAATTTGTTCTTCCGTAATATCCTTCAATACCCCCAGCAACGCACCAAGCATCGCCGTATTGGTAATGGGTGCTTTCAGCTCTTCTTCTGCAATTGAAAGTGCATCAAGGCTCAGGATTCGATTGTCGTTGAACTTAAGTTTGGAGTTTATAATCACCTTTCCGTTTTCATTTAAGTCATCCAGATAAGAGTTGTCAAAAAGAGTATCATCAAGAATAACAACAAAATCGCATTTTTTACTTTCACTTCGATCCCTTATAGGTTTACTATCAAGCTTTGTAAAAGCTCTGACCGGAGCCCCGCGTCTTTCAGGGCCAAAGGACGGGAAAGCAAGTGCATGTCTGTTATCGCCGGAGGCATATGCTGCACCTAGCAGCTTTGCCGCTGTGAATGCACCCTGACCCCCTCTTCCGTGCCATCGCACTAAAATCATATCTAAAACCTCCATAGTCTTTCTTCTTCATATTTTCAATTACCTTTTGGAATGCTGATAATATAACTTCGGCTATAATTTCACTTCAGGCCTTATTTGACCCAAATAGGCCACGTGAAAAATCCGAAGTAATATTTCAGCTATTCCTTTTCACTTTCTTTGCTGCTGAATCACCTGTAAGCTGGATAAGTTGAACAATTACAACCAGAATCGCAACGCAAACAAACATAACTTCCGTTTCATAACGCTGGTAGCCATATCGGATTGCAAGATCACCTATACCGCCACCCCCAACCGTTCCAGCCATCGCTGAATAACCAATAAGTGATATTGTGGTTACAGTAATGCCATTAACAAGTCCTACCAGTGCCTCAGGAATCAATATCCCGAAAATTATCTTCACAGGGTGAGCTCCACATGCGTTGGCTGCTTCAATTACCCCTTTATCAACCTCGGAGAATGCAGCTTGAGCAAGCCTGGCGTAAAAAGCTATAGCAGTTACAGTTAAAGGAACAACTACTGATTTTGCACCAATGGTGGTTCCGACAATTGCTTTGGTGATCGGAAGCAGAAGTACAAGAAGGATAATAAAAGGAATGGAACGAAGAATATTAACTACAACACCAAAAGTCTGATTTACAATAACATTTTTAAAAAACAATTTTGATGTTGTCAGATATAAAAACAAACCAAGGATTCCTCCTACAACCACCGATATTACCAATGAAAGGCCAACCATGTAAAAGGTTTCGAACAGTGAAGTTTTTAGCGCTTCCTGTAAATTAAAGTTCATTTGCGCCCACCTCCACTCTAAGTGTTTTGTTTTTGATATAGTCAATGGCCTTCTGTACGTCTTCTTGATCACCTTTTATACTGACAATCAATGTTCCGACAGGCGTATGACTTATGTAATCAATTTTTCCATGAAGAATACTGATATTAACATCGTAGGCCTTAGATGCTTCAGAAAGTACCGGATTTGTGGCATCTGCACCCAAATAAGTGATTCGCAAAATACTGTCACTGCCGAACTGCTTTACCACATACTCCGGTAAATTAAAGTTCTCAGTATGAGAAATCAGCTTTTTTGTAAAAGGATCTTGTGGATTTGAAATAATATCAATAACCCTGCCCTGCTCAACCACATGTCCTGAATTCATAACTGCCATCTCGGTACAAATGGCTTTTACAACATCAAGTTCATGCGTAATTATAATAATTGTAATGCCGTATTTTTTATTTATATCCTCCAGAAGATTGAGAATAGATGTTGTTGTTTCAGGATCAAGAGCACTGGTAGCCTCGTCGCACAATAAAATACTGGCATTATTGGCAAGAGCTCGGGCGATGCCGACACGCTGCTTTTGACCACCGCTTAATTTCGAAGGATAAACTTCACTCTTGTCACTTAAACCAACAAGCTCTAAAAGCTCCTCAACCCTTTGCCTGATTTGTACTTTCGGAACATTTGCCGCCTTCAGCGGAAATTCAACATTCTCCCGTACTGTTTTACTGGAAGCCAGATTAAAGTGCTGAAAAATAATTCCGATATTGCGACGGTACTTTCTAAGTTCTTCACCTTTTAGCCCGTTAATAAGATTTCCATTTACAAAGACTTTACCGGAAGTCGGGCGTTCAAGAAGGTTAATGGTACGTAAAAGAGTACTTTTCCCTGCACCGCTTGCTCCTACGAGTCCATAAATCTGACCTTTTCCAATATTCAGGCTGACGTTATTCACTGCATGTAATTGGCCTGTTTTTTGTGCGAAACTAACGCTTAAATTTTCAAATCGTATCATATATTTCATTCCAATCATCAGTTAATAAAAACCCCGGGGCACCTCTTCCCCTGTGTTTTTGGCTCTATAACTTCATTCGAAAGATTCGGAATAAAGGAGTTTAAAACTTTCTCATCAAACTCATTACCATCCGGCAGGTTTCTGGAAACCGCTGAACCCATTTTCAGGGTCATCAACAATTGCTTTAAACTCTTTGTTTGTTGCAGCTTCTTTTATATCCTTGACAAATTGCTTTTCCAAATCCTCTGTCCTTACGGCAATGACATTGACATAACCCTCACCGAGCACTTCGTTGTATAGAGAATCTGCCGGGTCAAGCCCCGCACTTATAGCAAAATTACCGTTTACAACCGCAAGGTCTGCACTGTCAAGCGTACGTGGAATCTGTGCTGCTTCGGTAGGCACAATTTTAAGCTCTAGCGAATTTTCACCGATATCGTCAAGTGTAGCTTTGGATTTATCAATTCCATCCTTAAGCTTTATAAGTCCTGCAGCTTCAAGTACACGTAGTCCTCGTGCCATATTTGTTTCATCGTTTGGAATAGTAACAACTGCACCCTTTTTAGCCTCAGTAATTTTTGGGGTTGTTTTAGACCATATACCCATTGCAACCGTAGGTATCTCTGTTACAAGACTTAACGAAAGGTTATGCTCTTTAGAAAAGTTTTTGAGATATGTAGAGTGTTGAAACATATTTACATTGATTTCTTTATTTGAAAGAGCAAGATTCGGCTGAACATAGTCGCTGAATTCAACATAGCTAATGCTATATCCTTTTTTCTCAAGCTGAGGAGCAATGGCTTTCTTCCATAAGTCACTATATGGACCTGGGCAAAACCCTACCTTCAACTCTTTAACTTCATTTCCGACTGAAGATGGAACATCTGAAACTGGTTCAGTCTTTTTTGCGCAAGCTGTAAATGCTAATAAAAGAGTCAATATCAATAATATAGGCAATATTCTTTTCATAATTTTCAAAATCCTCTCCTAGTAAAATTTTTATATTAATAGTATTCTTATATGTATAGTATGTTTTAATTGTAATAATAAAGAGGATATGCTCCTCTTTATTACCAACTTATATTATCTTTGCTTTACGCATCCTGGAACAAAGCAGTAGACAAATATCTCTCGCCTGTATCCGGCAACAATGCCACTATAACTTTACCTTTATTTTCAGGCCTTTTTGCAATCTGTGTTGCAGCAAAAGCTGCTGCACCTGAAGATATACCGACTAATAGACCCTCTGTACTTGCAAGCTTTCTCGCTGTCTCAAAAGCTTCTTCATTCTTTACCTTATAAATTTCGTCTACAACCTCTTTGTTAAAATTATCAGGTACAAATCCTGCACCTATTCCCTGTATTTTATGAGGTCCTTTAGTACCACCCGATAAAACCGGGGAATCAAAAGGCTCAACTGCAACAATCTTAACATCAGGCTTACGTTGCTTTAACACTTCACCTACCCCTGTAATTGTACCACCAGTTCCAACTCCTCCTACGAATATATCCACCTGTCCATCAGTGTCTCTCCAGATTTCTTCTGCTGTTGTTCTCCTATGAATTTCAGGGTTTGCAGGGTTTTTGAACTGTTGTGGAACATAGGAATTAGGAGTCTGTGCTGCTATTTCGTCAGCCTTTCTTATTGCTCCCGCCATACCTTCACTTCCGGGAGTAAGAACCAACTCAGCCCCTAAGGCTTTTAGCAGGTTTCTTCTTTCTATACTGAATGTATCAGGCAGAGTAATTATTAATCTGTATCCCTTTGCAGCCGCAACAAACGCTAATGCAATACCGGTATTTCCGCTTGTAGGCTCAATTATAACTGTATCTTTGTTTATCAAGCCCTTTTCTTCCGCATCCTTTATCATTGCATAGCCTATTCTATCCTTAACACTGGATGCCGGATTAAAGTATTCAAGCTTTGCAATCAGCTTGGATTCCAATTTACTCGCCTCGTTATAATTTGATAACTCAAGTAAAGGTGTATTTCCAATAAGATCTGTAAGATTCTTTGCAATTTTTGACATTTTCTATCGCCTCCACATTTTTATTCCCAAGTAATCTTATATGTTTTATTGATTTTATTTTATTCTCTTAATATCAATTTGTCAATACCTTCTAACAAAAAAATATTATTCCTATCAATTTTATATTATTTAATATTTCTTAATGGAAAAAAGCCTGCAAAAATCAATGTTTGCAAGCTTTAGCACACTATCTGTATAATTTGAATCTTTTAAGGCTCAAGGAATTTAGCAGCACCGATATGGAACTAAGCGCCATTGCTGCAGCCGCTACAACAGGATTCAGGAGCCCAAACGCTGCAATTGGAATTCCTATAATGTTATAAATAAATGCCCAAAATAAATTTTGCTTGATCTTTGTCATTGTCTTTCTTGATAACCTTACAGCGTTAGGAATTCCCATTAAATCGTCCTTCAATAAGACTATATCTCCCGTTTCTATAGCAACATCCGTACCCGTTCCGATTGCAAAACCAATATTTGCAGTAGCCAATGCAGGTGCGTCATTTATACCGTCACCAACCATAGCTACCACCTTTCCTTCCTTCATTAGCTGTGCAACTTTGCTTGCTTTATTCTCAGGCAAAACCTCTGAAATTACGTTATTGATTCCAATTTTTGATGCCACCCAGTTTGCAGTATTTTTATTGTCACCGGTAAGCATATATACTTCAATGTCCATATCTTTTAAAACCTTTACCACCTTTTTAGAGCTTTCTTTTATACTATCTGCCAAAGTTATTGCACAATTTAAAACACCATCCACAGCAAGTAAAACAGTTGTTTTCCCCTGTCTTTGGAAAGGTAAAAGGGGATCTTGCACATCACTTATTTCAATTCCGTTTTCTGTCATCAAACTATATGTTCCTATAAAAATTGTCTTATTCTGAACTACAGCACGAATACCTTTTCCAGGATAGCTTTCAAAGTCTTCCGGCTCTTGCAAGTCTCCAAAGGCCTCCTTCGCTTTCTCATAAATCGCCTGTCCCAAAGGATGCTCAGACCTTTTTTCACATACAGCAGCAATTTTCAGAAGATCATTTTCATCTAAACTGTCATTAAAATTAATTATATCTGTTACTTCAAGTTTTCCAGAAGTAAGTGTTCCGGTCTTATCGAGAACAACTGTATCAATTTTACATGCTGACTCCAGTTCTTCGCCATTTTTAATCAGAATTCCACTTTGCGCACCCTTTCCCATACCTACCATTATAGCTGTAGGTGTTGCAAGTCCTAAAGCGCATGGACATGAAACCACTAAAACTGCTACAGCATGAACTAATGGCTTATCAATTAAGAAAAAAGTTCCCTCAAAGACTCCAAAAAACCAAACTATAAATGTAAGCAAAGATATGGCCAAAACAGTTGGAACAAAAAAGCCACATACTCTATCTACTGTCTTTTGAATGGGGGCCTTACTTCCCTGGGCATCTTCAACCATTTTTATAATACCTGCTAATACTGTTTCATTTCCAACTTTTGTAGCCTTGAATGTAAAGGCTCCAAGCTTATTTATAGAACCTCCTGCAATAAAATCTCCCGCTCTTTTATCAACCGGAACACTCTCCCCGGTAAGCATTGATTCATCAACAGCAGAATACCCATCTATCAACACTCCATCTACTGGAATTTTCTCTCCAGGTCTTACAATAATCAATTCATCTTTTATAACTTCCTCGACAGCTATATCCAGTTCCTGTCCATCTCTTATAACCCTGGCATTCTTTGGCTTTAACCGGATCAGAGTCTGTATTGCTTTTGATGTCTTTCCTCTTGCTATTTGCTCAAGGTATTTCCCTAAAAGTACAAGTGTGATTATAGTTCCGGAAGCCTCAAAATATATGTTTTTCATTCCAAAGTAAAGGGCACTGTTGTCATAAATGGAAGTATAAACGCTGTAAAAATAAGTAACTGTCGTGCCTATAGCAACAAGCAAATCCATATTTGGTCTTGCAGCTTTTAAAGCATGAAAAGAGTTTCTGTAAAATCTGTAGCCGATAATAAACTGCACCGGAGTTGCCAATGCCAGCTGCAAGCGCCAGTCATGGAGAGAGCTTGTTTTAGTCCTTAAGTATTCTATAAATGTCCCCCACTTTGACTGGGACACAGCATCAAAATAATCGTGACAGAAGCCTAATCCCCCAAGTACCATTGCAAGTATCAAAGGCAAACACAATAATGCTGATGCGATTAATGTAATTTTTAACTTCCTTCTCTCTATTTCTCCTCTATCCAAGCCATCATTC
Organism: uncultured Acetivibrio sp.; assembly: GCA_964564015.1. Lineage (GTDB taxonomy): Bacteria > Bacillota > Clostridia > Acetivibrionales > Acetivibrionaceae > Acetivibrio. The sequence continues at coordinate 72,543 of CAZLZR010000004.1, read as the reverse complement.
AACACTTTGGAGTCATCCAACTTAAAGCCTAATGACTTAACTTTTCTTTTTATATCTTCAAGGTCAACTTTTGTACTGTCATATTCAATCCGAGCCTTTTCAGCTGCAAAGTTTACATTTACCTTTTTCACTCCATCCATCTTCAAAAGCCCTGACTCAATAGTAATAGAACAAAGAGCACAAGTCATGCCATATACTTTAAAAGTTGCATTCTCCATATATTTCAGCTCCCCTGCAACCAAATCATAGAGATCGAACTGTAATACTAGATAAACTTGATGAGCCAGCAATTTGTAACAAATTAGATGAGCGAATCATATGTTTATCTTTACAGTTCGTATCTCAATTAAACTGCTTTAACACATATGTATAAATGTCTTCTAAAAGTTTAAGACCTCCATGATAACCTAAATACGAACTGCTGAGTATCAATCTTTCCTTAATTGGAACCGATACTGCAAGAAAATTGCCATTTAACTCTTCAGCCAGTTTCTTTTCGAAAATGCTTCCAATAATCAGCGGTGCTCCAAAATAATCAGTATTACGGATTTCTTCATGTATTTCAAAACCGTCGGTAGAAAAAGCAACTTCTGCTTCTATACCATACTTGAATTCCTTGAAGTAGCTTGCCACCTCTTCCCTATACTCTTCCGGGGTGGAATCGGTTATGTATTGCTTTCCGGGAACAAGTCCAAAATCATTTACTAAAAACTTTGAAATAGCTAATGCATCTGCGGCATTTGTTACAGTTGAAAAACGCCTTGACATGGTACGGTTCTCTAAGAAAACATCCGAGGTTCTCTCAATATGGTAATAGTATTCTCTTTCATGTCTTCCAATTATCTCGTCAATCTTGGCACTATCTACCCCGGCGTATTCTCCAATGCTTCTTAAAAATCTGCTGGTCTCATATGCACCTATTGGAAGCGTGGGGTAGTGAAGGTATGGCGTACCGAACTTTTCTTCCAGCAATTTTACATTGCTTAAACCAAGCCATGGGGAAACAAGAAGATTAAACTCAGCCTGGGGAATTTTATCGATATTTTCTATCCCCCTGTACTCACCAAATATTGTATTTGGTATAAGCCCAAGCTCTCTTATAAGTGCTTCCAATTCTCTGATATTACCGACCCAGAACGGATCATAAGATGGTACAGGTCCCCAAATATTTACCAAGCCCTTTTCTCTCTCCATAATTGGCTTTTTGGCGAGATATTGCTCGATTATGGCATTTATAACCCATTCATGGCCTTGCAGGTTATTACCTTTAAACCCTGCTGTTTCAACATATATAACCGGTTTGTTCCCATTTGAAAAATAGCTTGAAACCTTTGCAATGTCATCTCCTACTATCTCTGTTGTGCAGCCCGAAAGTACCACAAATATGTCTCCATCAACCACCTTTAAAGCATTTTCTATAGTTTCTTTCAGACGGTCATCTCCGCCAAATACTATCTCTTTCTCCGAAACATTTGAGCATGGATATATCTGCGGAGATATGTAACCTGAATCCCCATTACTTCCTGCAATACCGCCTGCAAGCTTTGAAGCACAACCAGGCCCTGCATGAAGGATAGGTACTCCTCTGTAAATTCCCTGAACAGTCTGCATGGCTCCAAGCGCACATACATACCTCGGTTGATCCAATATTTTAGGCATCTTCGTTCTCCCCCTTGCTTAAGAAATGATTGTTGTTTTGTTTAAACCACCAATCGGTGTATGGAAGCTTTACTCTCTTTGACAGGTTTTCCGTATAACTTCTGTTTGTTACTACGTCATAAATAGAATAAGCAAAGTTTAAGAGGCCTCTATATCCAAAAATCGCATATTCATCAAAAACACAAAGTGCAGGAATTCCAAGCTTCATAGCCCACACAGTAGAGCCGGTATGTCTTGAAAAGAAAATATCAGGCTTCACCTCGTTTAGGATATTCAATATTTCATGATTCTGTAAATCACTGACTGACAGCTTGTAGTCATTTGGTGAATTATCTACAAGGTATTTAAAAGCATCCGGGGCCTGGCCGTCATCATACTGCTTATCAAAATGCCAGGCAGCAGAATATACAATCTCTATACCCAATTCCTGAAGAGCCCTTGTGGTGTTAAAATTAAAGCCCGGCCCCATTCCAACAACCGCTCTTAAGCCTTTTAGCTTTTCCTTTATCTCTTGAATTTTGGGTAAATATTTTGCTTTTTCTCTTTCTAAATAGCTTTCTACTTCCGCTTCCCTATTTATAGCTTTTCCCAAGCCTCTGAGCCAGCTTTCAAATCCAGCTATACCGTGTGGCTGTAAGGACTTCACATAGGGTACCTTGTATTGGTCCCAAAGACCGTTTCCAAGATATGTACCCAGTGTCCCGCAGGTGCTTACTGTAGCAACAGACTCTGAAAGTTTAGACAGCTGTTCTATTGAAGTATTTGAAATCAAAAACAGCGGCTCAACACCAAGCTCCTTAAATATTTCCGTAATTTCCTTTCTTGCACTTCCGAAAAAGTTTATAACATTTACTATATTGCTCTTTTTCTCAGGTGGCTTTACTATATTTGTCAATATTGCATGAAACGCCGCATCAAAACCTGATGCCCATATTTTTGTTTTAAAGCCTTCACAATGAACAGGTGCTATGGGAATATTCAATTCTTCCTTCATTTCAACTGCAATACTTTCCAAATCCTCACCTATTACTCCGCTTACGCAGGAAGCTCCAATAAATATTGCACTTGGTCTATACCTGTTATAGGTTTCCCGTATCACATCCCTTAAATTATCTGTTGCTCCGAACACCGTATCCGACTCATTCATGTCTGTTGAAACATAACCGGATCTGGAATTATCCAGCTTTAATTTTCCAGCAAGCTGATCCTTTGAATTACTGACCGTCATAGCTGTAACTGCACAACCTGCCGGTGAATGATGTACTATTGCTGCATCTGTTATAAAGCTTAACTGACTTAAGGCACATGCTGCATTGCAAAGACTTGCCTGACTATAACATCTGTCTTTATCTTGCAAGCCTCCACAGCCGGATTGCTTGCCAAGGTCTCTAAGGGTCCCATAATAGCCGGTTATGGACCCGAGTCTGTTTTCTCTTGTATCCGCCTCATTACTTTTAAAATTTACCGTCATATTTGCCTCCTTAATTCAAAAAAGGCTGAATTAGCCCTATAGTAAAGGACTAATTCAGCCTCTGGTTTTCCAGTCAGCACTGAAGTTATTTATAGACATCAAATAATAAAATAACTATGATTTTACTTCTCGCTGCCTTTAATTTTGTTTTCAATTAATTCGTTTAAAATTTCTGCTGCTCCGTATACAAGCTGTTCGCAATGCTGATAGTGTGAAGGCTCTCCCCAAACCAGGTCTTTTGTGAGAACACGGCAGCAGGTAGATTTATACTTCTCTTTAAACCTATTATGTAGTTCATATGTCAAGGCAAAAATCTCATCTACACTTTCCTCTGGGCTTGTTCTGCCTTTCAAAGCACTCAGTACAAGAACCGCTCCTGTCAATGAACCACAGGTACATTTCGATGCTCCAAGTCCTGCTCCAAAAGCAGTTGACATTTTTATTGCACCTTCGTTTAAGCCTAATTTCAAGTGTTTATTGAACACCTGTAAAATTGCTTCTGAGCAATAAAGCCCTTTTTTAAACAATTCCACAGATTCTTGAGCTGTATTTTGAGTTTGATGTGACATTTTATACCCCCTATCAGCAAAAGTTTATCTTAGTTTTCCAAGTTATTTACTTGGTTTTAAGTTTACTAACAAATTTTATATTTGTCAATAGGTTTTTTAGTATTGATATCTATGTATAAATTAATATCTATGAAGCCCAAACAAGCACTATGCGTTTAAAATCTATTAAAATCGTAAAAACCAATTGACATTGCTTTATAGAAGTCATAAAATTAGGTTATTGAATAAATATTATATTTGCTGACTGGAAATCCGGAAGCCAAATTGTTAACAACAATCTGGCTTCTTATTTTTTATTATTTTTTATTATTTTTTATCAAAGTAGGTTATTAAATGAACAAAGAAGACTGCAAAAACATAAATAACATATCAGAAGAATTAAATGATCTGGAAATTGTTCTAAATGAAAGCGATTTTCCATTAGAAATTGGAAGCTACAAAACTCCTGAATTTAAGACCGACAATGAGGCTCTTCGGGATTGCAATTCTAAAATGCAAAAAAAGATTTTTTCTTTCATATGGCCTTGTATGCTTGAACTGTTTCTTATATCCATGGTATCTATTGTGAATCTCATAATGGTTGGCCACTTGGGTGCATATGCAATTTCCGCAGTTGGTATAACAACTCAGCCGGTATTTATATGCATAGCTGCATACCAAGCCCTGAATATCGGAAGTACTGCCCTGGTTTCCAGATTTGTTGGTGCAAAAGATTATAATAGCGCTAAAGGAGTAGTATCTCAAACCCTTATTATTTCAATAGTATCCGGAATAACGTTGAGTCTTTTAGGTTTTTTCTTTTCCCGTTTCATAGTATGTGCTATGGGTGCACAGGAGGATACAATTTATCATGCTGATTTATACATGAAGTATATGGCGATCGGAGTAATATTTCAATCCATACCTACAGCTGTTTCAGCACTTTTAAGAGGCGCCGGCTCCAGTAGACCTTCCATGTACTATAATATAATCTCCAATATTGTAAATGCTGTTTTGGGATATGTATTAATCTATGGTGTATGGCAAATCCCTGAGCTAGGTGTCCAAGGCGCAGCTATCGCATCTACGATAGCCAAAATGGTAGCCTGTATAATGTCCATATATACAATATTCTGCCGGAAGCATACACTAAAAATCACCCTTAAGGAATTGCTTATAATTAATACCGGCATGATAAAACGAATTTTAAGAGTTGGCCTTGGTGCAGCCGGAGAACAGCTTATCATGCGTGTAGGTATTTTGGTATTTACAATGATTGTGACCAGCCTTGGAACTATCCCTTTTGCAGCACATCAGATAGGCATCAACATAATTGGATTTACTTATAATATAAGCCAGCCCTTCGGAATAGCTTCTGCTTCTTTTGTAGGCAGGAGTCTTGGTTCCGGTAACTATGAAATGGCAGAAAAATATACTGCTAAAATAAGAAAAATTGGATTTGCAGTATCTATTATCATTTCAACTATAATATTTGTTTTTTCAAACCGGATTGCATCCCTATATACCAACGATCCTTATGTGATAGAATTAACAACCGGAATAGTAAAAATAATTGCAATAATAATGCCTGCCCAAAGTTCACAACTTACCATAACCGGAAGTTTAAGAGGTGCAGGGGACACAAAATGGCCTCTTATTTCTACCACATGCGGCACTATAGGAATCAGAATGATACTCGGGGCAGTATTCGTAAAGGTTTTTGCCTGGGGATTAATCGGTGCATGGCTTGCTGTTGCTATAGACCAATTTGTAAGAGCCTTGGTAATATACTTTCGTTACAAGTATGGGAAATGGCAGCATATAAGCATCTAACGCCTATACGAACACAGAATTTAAAACATGCCAAGTCATTGAAATGCGACATATAAACATTTATTCCTTTAGCTTATCAACAACATTAATCTTGCTTTTTATCATCCCCATCCAGCATGTATACGTAATTTCTCCTGCTTCATCGGCCGTAAACTCAACAATATTATCTCCAACCTGAAATGAAACTTCGAGATTAAGCTTTGGAATTATGATAGCATTGTTACAACCGTTTAGCTCTTCTTCACTGGCTTTAATTATCCATCTGACAGGAATTCCTTTTTGCACTGTGATTTCAGGGAAGCGTCCTGACTCTATTGATGTAGTTACTTTCTGAATATTGCCGTCAATTTTTGCAATACCCTCATCAACTGCCGAATTACTATTTGTAAAGTGTGATACATCTACCGAATATCCTGAAAGAGAAAGTCCCCTTCCAACCATTACAAAACCCAAAACAATCACGATAACCGCACTAAGCTTTAAAATCGCATTTGTATGCTTTTTGTTTATCAGTGAATTCACAATCCCAAATAAAAACAGCAGTGGTAATGTTCCCAATGAAAATACAAGCATAGCCGACGCACCGCCTATAACACTTCTGGTTCCCAGAGCGTAAAGCTGTACTATCTGCAAGGGGCCACAAGGCATCAAAGACGTAAGCATCCCAACAACAAAGGGTCCGTAGTTATGTTTTCCGGTAAGCTTTCTTGCTATGAAATACGGCATCCTTATATTGAACTTCCTTAGGAACGGTAAAATACCAAGCAAATTTATTCCCATTATGATCATAAAGATTCCACCCACCAAGGGTACTAATCCTTTTAAGAATCCATTAAATCCAATAACTTTCCCAAAGCCCCCAATAACTGCACCTACTACAGTATATCCTATAACTCTACCGCCATTATACAAAACAGACGGCATTATCCATTGGCGTTTTGAGGTTGCCCATCCTTCCTCAGAACTTTTTATCGTCTGGGAAATTGCAATTCCCCCGCACATACCGAGGCAATGCAGCGAAGTCAAAAGCCCCAAAACAAACAAAATTCCCAACCCCGTATCATTACTGATTTCCGGAAGATATTTAAGCATGAACAGATTTTTAATAAATTCAAAAAAGCTGCAATAATCCATTTCTATACCCCATTCCTCCTTTTTAGAAACCTGACTCTCAATCTTCTGTACGCTACTACCAAACCACCTACTCCAACCAATGCAAAGGCTGTGGGTACACACGCATAGTTACAGCTTCCACAACTGCCCGCACACCTTTCAGGCCTAATTATTGTAATTGCTGAGGTCAGTAAATTAACCCCAGCAACACCTGCTCCTATCATGAAGGCCTTAAATCTACTCATAACATCACTCCTTCGGTATCCTTGACATATTGTTCATGTTTATTGCCAGCCCAACTATCCTTGCCCCTGCCAAAAGTAATGGCCTTTTTAGGGCATGTGCCTACACATTGGGAACATGCTATACAATTGTGAACATTATACGAAAGCAAATTATCCTTTAAAGTAATGGCTCTCGTCGGACACTCCTTCGCACATAATCCGCATGTTATGCAGTTTTCTTTACTGAGCTTTAATTTATATGTAAAGGGCAGAAAAATTCCTATTCTATGTAGTATGCTTTGAACTGCTCCAATCGGGCACAAGTAAGTACAATAACCTCTTCCGCCTTTAGTAAATATCCCCAGCACAAAAAGCCATACAAATCCTGTTAATATTGCTGCTGAACTCAAAATAGCCAAGTCCCAACTGATGCCTCCAAGCACAAGCTTTTCCATAAGAGAATAGTTGCAATATGCACAAGTTACAGAAATCCCCAGAGCCGGAGCTGCTAAAAATGCTATAAGAGCACCGTATCTTACTGGTGCGGAAGGAATATATTTTTGCCAATCAATTTTTAGCTTATCCGGAACAAGCCTGCTTGCATACTCAGGTAAAGCACCTGCAATACATAGCTTTCCGCAAAATTGAGGCCCAAAGAAAATCGCAGCAACAAGAATTACAAATGTTATAACCCCTGAAGTCGTTACAAGACTAAGTCCTTTACCCTTAACAAGATTAGCTACTGCCATCCGAAAACATGAACCGTGTATGTCTGATCTTCCAGTCAATTTTAATGCATTGGTCAAAAATATCTGAAGCAGCCCAAAAGGAGCATATAAGAGACCAAAACCTATAAGATACCATATTCCTCTTTTTAGTAATGTTTTTTTCACATTTTTCATATTCCCAACCCGCCTTTTTGTATTTAATTGCTCCGACTAATCCCTAATAGCCGAATTGATGATCTTAACCGGTAAAGTACCAAGTATTGTACCGTCATTGGCATTTTCAAAAATGACACTTCCCTGGCTTACAATACGATTTTTGCTCAATAGACTTCTTGGAATTTCCAAATCCACTTCAAGACTTAGAGCTTCTCCTGGTTTTATTGGCTTTACAAATTTCTTACTCTTTTTATCAAAAGCCGGATTAGTCGACTCAAGCTCTGATTTCCCCGCTAGCCCCTCTGTTCTAACATTAACTAATATTGCTTTATCAGTCTTATTTACTATCCCGCCGCCATGTCCCGTGGACACTGATATCTTTCCCGGCTGAACCAGCCTTTTCGGAATGCCCTGGTTATTGATATCATATACAAACTCCTTAAAGGTCTCATTTCCCTTTTCAAAGCTTGCACTAAAGCTAGGTGCTTCATCTATCAGAGTTTTCCTATAGTTTCCGGCACCAATAATGATTAGCCCTCCTAAACTAAAAGCGATTATTGAAATAGCTGTCCTTCTAAAACTTACACATTTTAGTCCCATTTCTATACCCCCTATTTTTAATATTAAAAAGACCAGACTTTACTCTTTCCATGTAAAGTCTGGTCTCCAGTTCACTAGTCAACCGAATTCATAAGTTATCCTATATATTTACTATGTTTTAAATTATATTCTTTTACACTCCACTTGTCAATAGCTAAATATGCAGAATTCATGGAGAAATTGTGAACAAATTATGAACACTTCGTTGGAACGAGATAAAATAATAAGACCAGAAGAACAAATCCTCTGATCTTAAATATCATAAATGCGTATATAATTTTTATCCAGCCGTCAAACTATTCGTATGTATGACAAAAAACACAAATACCCCTAACTGTGCATTCCTAAACATTATATGCTCCATAAATTTTTGCAGCTTTTACCATTGCAGCTGCACTTATCAAATTTCCATTGGGCGGAAACTCGCAACCTGTAGAGAGGATGAAACCTGAATCATTATTCTTAAATAACTCAATCTGCTTTCTGCAATCTTCAATTATCTCATCTTCACTCCATATCAATCCAGTATTGGAAGGATGGGAATATCCAATTGTAACTATCTTTTTACCCCACTTTTGCTCATGCTCTTCCCAAGATTTGCAGCCATATGCAGGATGGGCCACTGATATTGCTACAGGGTTTATCCACTTTATTACTTCCTCAAAGTACACTCCATTACCACTTTTGCTAAGCACCGTCGGTGATGAGTAAAGCGGATCTATGCAAACAGAATGAGCACCAGCTTCAATCTGAGCTACAGCATACTCTATAAGAACCTCTGTAATTATTTCTATAGCCTGCAATACTTCCTTCGGATGGCGTATAAGGTCTTTAAATAATTCCTTGTGTCCTCTTATTTGTGACAAGACGCCTAAAGGACCATAAAGGAACCCCAGAATTGCCACTTCATTTCCTTTAGCCTTTGCAAGCCCACTACAAATATCTATAACTGATTTCATTCTCTTAGTTTCTCTGGGATTTATCTTTTTAATTTTATCGTATTCATCAGCAGTTTTTATATATTGATTATTAAAATTAGGGTAAGCTGTACTGTTTTTAGGAAAGATAACTTCCTGTCCAAAATCTGCAGCCTCTACAGATAAATCCACCAAAGTGACAAATGCATCAAACCCAATAAGCTTTTGCGAGGCAAGCAAGCTTTTTACCGCCAGTTCAGAGTCTGTAGACCATTTGTCATAGGTTATTCCCAATACTCTATGTGAAGCACCACAAAACAGTGGAGCTGCGGGTACTCTGTCTGCCTTCTTGAATTGCAATGCTAAAGCTACTCTTTCCAAAGAAGTAACTTCTAGCTTTACCAATACATTACTCATTTATTTTTCCTCCTTAAAAAAGCTCTTTAATTTTTATACATTTACAGTCACAAGCCTATTTACAAGCCTAACTGCTTCGGCTGCATTTACCGAATACCCATCTGCCCCGATCTTATCTGCGAAACTTTGCGAAATAGGTCCACCACCAATAATTACTTTAAAGTTGTTCCTTATGTTTTCTTCCTTTAAAGAATTTATAACATTGGCCATTCCATCCATCGTAGTAGTCATTAATGTAGATAAAGCAATAATATCAGCTTTAACCTCTTTTGCCTTTTCTATGAACAGCTTCGGCGGAATGTCCCTACCCAGATCATATACTTCAAACCCTGATGTCTCCAGCATTATTTTTACCAAATTCTTTCCTATATCGTGGGTATCCCCTTCTATAACTCCTATTACAACCTTCTTCTTCTCTTCTTTATCATCAATTTTAATGTGAGGCTTTAACACATCTAGTCCTGCATACATTGCATCCGAGCACATTAAAAGCTCAGGTATGAAGTATTCTTCCTCATCAAAAAGCTTTCCTGCCCTTTCCATTCCGTGTGATAAGCCTTTATCAATAGCTTCATAGGCATCGATACCTTCATCAACAACCTTATTTGAAAGTGCTACAACCTCATCTTCCTCCATATCAACTATAGCATCAGATAATTTTCCAAATAACTCCTCTTTTAAAGCTGTCATAATAACCCCTCCTACTTTATTAATATATTAAAATGCATTCTTTACAAGTGCTTATTAACGTTACCAATTTCTAATCTTTCATAATGTTGAAAATGCACATCCTCAGTCTGTACAAAGCACGCTCTAAAAATAAAACTCTGTTACGGAGCACTAATACATTGTAATACAGCTGATTCCAAACAATTCCTCATTGATAGTCTCTTGAGGCTTTATACTTATAAAGTTCTCCTCATCCCAGGGACCATTTACAAGTTTATAAATATAGTCCTTGCTTCCTTTGGTTTCATCAAACCTAAGCCCAAGAAGCCGGCCTATTTCTCTCGCACTTCCTAATGGTTTACTTTCACCACTGCTGCCAGTATGTATAAAAAGTATTCTTTTATAGCTGTCAAACATCCTCGAAAGCACTTTTGATGCTTTTTTCTCTCCAAACTTTTTTGTAATGCGTTGATAATCGGATATTATGTTTTTTTCTGACAGCATCCACCCACATGATAAATAAAACGTACCGCTTTCCCTTCTTTTTTGGAACTCCATCTCTTCCTTTGATCCTAAAAGTAATGGTATACAATCATGAACCTTAGGAATTATCAATTCACACTCAGAGGCCTGCAAGCCTCTGACTGCTCCACCGCAAAGTCCAAAACCCAAAATAATCTTTGTATATCCCTTTGACCTGTTTATTACATTTTGTAATTCTACTTTTAGTTTTTCAGGATGCAAATGAAGACCCATTGATATAAACTCCAATTCCGTCTCTATTTCCGGCTTTACAGAAAGAAGCTCTTCTTTCATCACCTCACAGCATATTATTTTTATAGTCATAAAATCCCGTCCTTTGTAATAAAAAGGCCAATTATAACATTCCACATTCGGATTGAAAATCAGGCCTCCAGATTTCTGGTCTGACTTATTTTTAAATTCATTCTAAAACTAAAAGGTATCCATATTCGGATACCTGTATGAATGATGTTTCAGTTTATTAAATTCCGACGGCTTCACTTCTAACTTCTCCTGTCTCTAATGCCAATAAATAATCACCCCATTTTTTTGCCCACTCCCTAAGATCTGATATCTCCAGTGGTGTTGGAATCTTTGAATTATCATGCTCAGCAATTTTTTTAGCAAGACTTCTGTAGACATCAGCCTGCTTTGAATCGGGAGCTGCTTCAATTGTCGTCTTTCCCTGAAGCTCACTTTGAGTAACAGTTACTGATCTCGGTACATATTCAACCACCTGCGTATTAGTCTGCTTTACAAAGTCGTCAATGATCTCCTTTGCATACGGTGCATTTATTGAGTTTGCAATAACACCACCTAAAAGTGCCCCGCCCGAATTTGAATACTTTTGAATTCCCTTAAAGAGATTGTTTGCAGCATATATAGCCATAAAATCTGCAGAAGACACAGTAAATACATGTTCTGCGATTCCTTCACGAATAGGTACAGCAAATCCACCGCAAACAACATCACCCAATACATCATATATTACATAATCAAGGTCAAGTTCTTCAAATATCTTTTGTTGTTTAAATAATTGGACAGCTGTTATAATTCCACGTCCTGCACAACCAACACCAGGAGCTGGCCCTCCTGCTTCTACGCAATATATTCCGTTGAAGCCCTGGAATATTACCTCGTGAGCTTTGACAACACTTTTTTCTCTCAAAGTATCCAACACTGTCGGTATGTACTTTCCTCCTCTTAGTGTATTAGTTGAATCACTTTTAGGGTCGCAACCAAACTGCATAACCTTATACCCTGCCGTAGATAAGGCCGCACTTATATTTGAGGTTGTTGTCGATTTACCTATTCCGCCTTTTCCATAAATTGCAATTTGTTTTAGTTTTTTAGCCATATTGTTTCTCCTATCCATAATTAGTAATTATTTGATTATTATTTATTATCAAAGCTTTATAGCTTCTTTATGACTTATAGATATCACGCTATTCTCAAATACTTGCCTGCTTGCCTCTTAGCATTCTCAATATCACTAATAATCTTTTTATTTATTTTTATATTGCTGTCTGAATTAAATATTGGAATAATACTTATAGTTGATGCACCAAGTTTTGATGTTACCTTTGCTACCTCTCCAATATGATCATTATTTATCCCCGGAATTAATACTGTACTAATATTAATGTTTACCCCCAAATCATTCAGCCTTTTGATTCCTGCAGCCTGAGCAAGCAACAGCCAGCGTGCAGCTTCCTTGTCGGTAATCGGGAACCCATTATAAATTATTTTGCTGCAAATGCTTTGTAATATATCCGGGTTTACTGCATTTACATTTACTGTCACAGTTTTTATGCCAATACGTGCAATTCTCTCTGCGTTTTCTTTCAACATAAGTCCATTTGTAGTTAAATGTTTATCCAAGTAAGGATATTTTTCATTTATGAGTTCAAAAGTCTCAAACGCATGATGTGTTGCCAATGTATCTCCAGGACCAATTATGTCAACAGAAGTTATGTCAGTATAAAGCTTTAAAGCTCTAACCAGAACTTCTAATGCTTCAGATGGTTTCAAAATCAAGTCCTTTCGCTTGTCAAAGTTTTTTTTACAGTAGCTGCAATGCATATTACATTCAGGACAAACCGGCAAACAAAGACTTATATGTTTTTTATCAGCTTTGAAGCTATAATAGTATTCCTTCAACAAGTTCTTGATATCATCATCAGTAAGGCTGCTAGCTTTTGTACTCATAAACCTGTACTCCTTTCAAAAAAATTAAAAACTTTAGGGCATCGAGTCCCTCCGTTTTTGCCTCTTTCACTTCGTTCGAAAGAGGTAAAAACAAAAAGGCCAACCTTAAGAATCTAAAAAAAGATACTTAAAAAGTTAGCCTCCAGTTCTCTGGTCAACTACCATTCCTATTATTCCTATCGTTTTTATTTATTTTACACCATAATTCCTACTATGTCAAGCAATTTAATAGGTATAAATTATATGAATAATAATCGTCATACCTTTTGAATGTATAGATAACACACACTAAAGTTACATTTTTTTAGTACTTAAACGTTATCTAAGTTAGATGAACAACTTCATTCAGAATTTTAATTCTAAAGTTGTTCATCTATAATACACAGTTATATTTAACCTACAGCCAGATATTCGCCGTTCAATATAATTTTTTCAGATGTATTAATCTGGATCACTACACTGTCCTGCTTAATAACTGTCAAAGTTCCATTTTGGATTCCTTCTGCGAGCTTTAAAATTATTGTCTCAAGTTGAATGTCTTTTTTATTGTTTGATTTCCTATTTAAATAAGCCATAAGCAAACCCCCTTATACATTTTCCAAATTATATTACAAATATGTTTTGTTGGTTTTTCTTTACAATTTAATTTCTCTGACAGAATCAGGCCCTATACCATTTGTATAATCAAGATAATTGATACTTTCCGGAACCACCTTAAATAAAGCAGTATCCCCTAACTGACCTTTTTCAGCCCGCTCCTTAAATCTTGGGCTTTTCTCGCTTAAAATTTTAACAGCCTTATCATATTCGGTTTCACACTTTATTTCTTTAGCTTTTCCAACATACGTAACATTCTTAAAAGTAGCCAATTCCTGTCCTTCATGCTGAAATAAAAAGCTCACTGTAGGGTTAACAGCTATATTGGATACTTTTGCAGCAGCTTTAGTAGATGAAAAATACAGGTCTAGTTCATCAATGTTAAAAGACCCCATAGCCCTTAATGTCGGCACTCCTGTTGTTGACACATAGCCTAAAGTTGCAAATTTAGTGTTTTTGATATAAGATTTTACTTTTTCCAAATCATCTGTATGTTTTGTGTTACAGCACTTACACATATGTATTCCCCCAGATTTATTATTTTAAATACTTTTACACTTATAAAGCCGCTGAAGAAGAAATCGCTTCGGCCAAATTTACATTTGACGCTGTTACCTTTCTCTCTTCAATCTCACCATAATGAAGGAGCTCCCATACCTTGTGTGTTGTCCATGCAAAGTCGGCTGAAGTCCTTACATCTCCTGCACGCCTTGGTCTTGGAAGGTTGATATTAACTATTTCCCTGACAGCTCCGGGATTTGCCGACATGACAGCAACCCTGTCGGACAGTAATACCGCTTCCTCAATACTATGCGTTACAAAAATTATTGTCTTGTGGGTTTCCTCCCATATCCTAAGCAACTCATCCTGCAAAGTCTCTCTTGTCTGAGCATCCACAGCTGCAAAAGGCTCATCCATAAGTAATACCTCCGGATCATATGCCAGGGCTCTTGCGATAGCCACTCTTTGCTTCATACCACCTGAAAGTTCATAGGGGAATCTGTCCTCGAAGCCTTTTAACCCAACCAATTCGATAAATTTCTGGCTTATATCCTTTCTCATTGATTTCGGAACTCCTTTTATTTCAAGGCCAAATTCAACATTATGCCTTACAGTTCTCCAAGGGAACAAGGCATATCCTTGAAGAACGATTCCCCTGTCTAAAGCGGGCCCAGTAATTAATTTATTGTCAATATATATTTCGCCTTCATTGGGTTTGGCAAGACCTGCTATTATGTCAAGCAAAGTCGATTTACCACATCCGCTAGGTCCAACTATTGAAATAAATTCTCCTTTATCGATAGTCAGATTTACATCCTTTATTGCTGTAAATTCACTCTTTTCCTGGCTATTATTTCTTCTAATGTTAAACACACGACTTATACCCTTTATTTCGATTTTCTTCGTATCTTTTGATACTCTCTCAAATTTCTGCACTGCATTAGGCATGGAATCAACCTCCTTTATTTGTTTCATTTATTCCTTTACAGCGCAATGTCCTCCGGAATATTCTCATCTATATATGAAAATGGATCTTGTGAATACCAATCACTGTGGTATGGAAGCTTTGCATGTCTGGAAACATTTCTACTATAGCTTGTATTCCTTAGAGTCCTTGCAAGTCTTCTGGCAACTTCGAAAACTCCTAAATACCCCATGTAATCATATTGCTGACCAAAGAGAGGGAATACCGGAACCCCTTGTTTTGCAGCCCACCCATTGCCGCCCGGATGACCGACATATACATCAGGCTTAAGCTTTGCCAAAAGATTTGCCTGTTCGAAAGGCTGGCCCGTTCCAATATTTATT
Source organism: uncultured Acetivibrio sp. (assembly GCA_964564015.1). Classification (GTDB taxonomy): domain Bacteria; phylum Bacillota; class Clostridia; order Acetivibrionales; family Acetivibrionaceae; genus Acetivibrio. The sequence goes on along the minus strand of CAZLZR010000004.1, from coordinate 57,072 downwards.
ATAGTCTTATCACTTTCCGGAACTTCATTTAAGTATTCTTCCAGTAGATTTTCACCATAGACATCAAAGTGATATCCTCTGAGCCCCAATATTTCCAACCCAAGGCTGTGCAATAACTCAGCAGTGGTAATTATCCTTATTTCTCCGCCTGCAACAAATGCTGTTTTTCCTTTAAGTTCTTCACGATATGGTCCTAAAACCTTTTCCAATTCTCTTGTTTCATTTTCTATAAGCTTTCTAGCTTGATCTTCCAAATCGAAGAACCTTGCTATATCAAGAAGCCACTTATTAGTATTGGAAATTCCAATAGGTATGGTCCTCAATATAAAAGGTATATTGTACCTGGATTTTAAATGTTCTACAAAATAATCATCGTGAGTGGCACAAATACTTACGTTTAAGGCAGCCTCATAGGAGTCTTCAAAATCATCAGGATGTGCATAGCACGGAAGAATTCTCACATTTAAGTCTAACGCCTTAAGTAATCTTACCAGTTCAACTTCATCCACACGGCTCATTGAAGAAACATTCAGCAAGTTTACAGTGCGGCTTATACGATATTTCTTCTTTAATTCCTCAAATTCATCGGTAATAATTTCTTCATTTTGACTATTACCATTTTGATCTACCAGATTTCTCAGTATACCGTGATAAACTGCGTCATAAGCTGTAGCCATTATTTTGGTTTTAAAGCCCTCACAGTGAATAGGCACTATTTTTGCTGCAACCTGATTTTGAAGTTCTTCCAACAGGCTGTCAATATCATCACCTATCAGTGCAGGCACACAACTATTCATAACAATTATTGCACTGGGACGGTATTCCTTGTCAGCATATAGCACTGCTTCCTTTAGCTTTTGTTCCCCACCGTTTACAACATCATTTTCATCGAGATTTGTATTTATCCAGCGAAGTCCGAAAGCATTTGAATCCCTTAACTTCTGAAAGTTCTTAGATACGCCGGCATTGGCTACAAGCCCACCGCCGCAGCCAATCGGACTGTGCACAATAATAACCGAATCTCTTATTGTGTTTAAAATTGCAAGGCTTAAGTTTAACTGGCACCCCTGGCTTTGTGAAAATGTTCTTTTTGAGCCATAAAGGCATCCTTTTTTTGATTTGCTGTTTAAATCACAACAAGATCCCCCATAAGCCTGACATGCAGCAAGGCGGTCTTCACGAATGGGTGGTGCTTTCTCCTTAATATAATCCATAGTCTTTCTCCCTCCAAACTAAAATTTATCGACTTCCAACCAATGTTCCAATCAAATCCTCTGTAAGCCTTAATCCTCCTGAATATCCCGCATATGCCCTATCCATAACTATTCTGTTTGTAATTGGATAAGTTACTGTCAGCTGCGGTACTCCAAAGCTCTCTGCTACATCTCTTTCAAAAGCACTTCCTACAATAAAACCCGGATTAAAGCCTTCAAAATATTTCTCTCCGGTGTTCTGGCCCCAATGCTCACTTATATACCCCCCAACACTTGATGCGTCAGTATCAAATACCACCCTTGGAGTTAACCCCGACTCGTATCCGCTGAAGCCTTTCGACACTGTTTCCTTCTGTTCGTCCGTCAAAAAGTCAGTTATTACAACCAGTTCCGGAAGCCATCCTAAATCATCTGCTAAAAACTTGGTAAGTGCCTGAGTATAATTTGAATCACCAACAACAACAGCATAACGTTGTAAATCAAGGTCATGATACACATCCGCTATTCTCTCAAAATAGCTGTAGTAACGAGTCTGTTCTTCCTTAATCACTCTATCAACAAAAGCTTTTTCCTCCCCAAGGGCATTACCGACAGTCCTTAAGAAATTTTCCGTTCCCCTGTCCCCTATTGGAAATGGAACTTTAATATACGGTACTTTATGTACTTCTTCAAAAACCTTTGCAGCTTCCACACCAAATGTTTCCGATACTACTATGTTTAGTGCAGCAGAGGCAGAATTCCTTAAATTATCCAGCGTTTCTCCCTCTCCAAAAAACGTGTTTACTTCATACCCCAATTTATTCAGGAGAGCTTTTAATGCTGTAAGGTTTCCCTTCCAAAATACATCCTGAATCGGTACCACTCCAAAGAGGTTTACAAGCTTTGGATTTGTTTCATCTTTGGGTTCAACAAAATCTCTGAAAAGAGTTTCTAAAACCGTTTCATAGCCCTTGTAAGAATTTCCCCTAAATCCCCCTGTTTCAGCTCCAATGACTTTTATTTTTCTGTCCTGGAACTTTTTGAGTACATTATTTATGTCATCACCTATCATTTCAACCATACAGCCTGTAAGAACAAAGTATAAATCACCATCTACAAGCTTTATTGTATTTTCAATTTGCTCAGTCAAACGCTCTTCTCCACCAAAAACTATATCCTTTTCAGTAACATTTGAACTAGGTAATGCTTGCCCTGAACAATAACCGCTTCCAAGATATCCTGCCCCATTGTTTATTGCATTTGCAATATTGCCGCCGCAGCCGGTAGCCGAGTGAAGTACTGCAATAGTTCTTGGCAGTGCTTTTAGTGTTGCAATAGCACCACCAAGTGCACATAGATATCTGGGTCTTTCTACAAATTTACTCATTTATGCTCCCTCCTAAATGCCTTGTTATCTATCAAAATCAATTTAATCAGCTAACATTTTGTCAACTGGTTTCCTACTAAATATTACTTGCTCAATTAAAACTACTTACAACCTCCACCGCTACAATCGCACCCTGAAGATGAAGAACACCCATTTCCAGAAATGGACGCAATATTCTTTACTAAACCGCTTCGTTTTGCGTAGGACTTCAATGCCTTGTCAATAGAACCTCCTATCCCAAAACCTAATATTCCCTTTTCTTGAAGTGCTTTTATTGCCTTTGGTCCAATCTGCACAGCCAAAACAGTCTCAACTCCCTCAAGAAGCTTCGCAGTATCTTCCAACGACTCATGTGAGTCTTCTCCCCGTTTCTCTTTTACTACTATTTTTCTAACTTGTGTGTAACTACCGTCAGCATTTACTTCGTAAACACTAAATTCTGACGCCCTTCCAAAGTGCTCATTTATTGTAGCACCATCTGTCGTTGCAACTGCAACTTTAGCCATAAAACCGCTCCTTTCAATATAAGGTGACTGTAAAATGATTTGAGTTACTAATTAATTGCATGTTCCTTCCATACCAGTATTCGTTTTTCCCATATTTTAAACAGCCAATTAATTATCAGCCCTAATACCGATATCAAAACAGTTCCTGCATATAGCTTTGGAATCTGAAAATTTACCTGTGCATTCCATACAAGCCATCCCAATCCCTTGCTTGCACCCATCATTTCAGCTGCAATCAGCATAAAAAATGCAGTGCTTGATGCCAATTTAAAACCATTGAATATATATGGAGTTGCTCCAGGCAAAACAATCTTAGTCAGTAGTTTGAACTTTCCCAGCCCCATTGCTCTTCCTGATTTGATCAACAGAGGGTCAAGTTCTTTAACACCTGTGGTTGTGTTAAAAACCACAGGCCATAGACATACCCAAAAAATCATGGCTATTTTTGAGACCTCTCCTATTCCTAATATCAGTATAAAAATTGGAAATAGTGAAAAAGGATTAAACTGACCTAAAAACTTCAACAATGGCTCAACAAGTTTCTCAAAGGTCTTAAACCAACCTCCTAGAAGAAATCCCAACGGTATGCCTATTATTATTGCAATAATGAATCCAATAACCGATCTGAAGAGACTTACTTCTATATGCGAAAACAGCTTCTCATCAGTGATAAGTTTTATAAAACACACTAAAATTTCTGATGGCGGTGACACGAGGGTACTTTTCAATAAACCAAGTCTCGGACCCACCTCCCAAACAACAAAGAACAATATAACAGAAAGACTGTTAAAAAAAACATCTTTTATCCCTTCCAAAATACTTTTATTCTTAGCAGCCATAATTTTCCTCCTAACAATTAGTCTTAAACATTTACATCTTCCTTCCAGGTTATCACATTTGCTTCAATGTACTTTATAAGATAATTAAACGCATAACTCAATATTGCTATAATAAGCACACCTACATAAACTCTAGGTATAATATTATTATGGTTGGAATTGTTTATAAACCAGCCCAAACCAGCACTTGAACCTAACATCTCAGCTGCTATAATCATCAAAAAGGCTCTTGAAGCTCCAACACTTAACCCAGAAAAAATTGGCTTGGCAGCACCCGGGAGAATTACGTCTTTAAAAATCACTAAATTGCTGGCACCTATAGATTTGGCGCTTTTTATAAGCAAAGGATCAACATTTTTCACCCCCAGTGTTGTCATAAACAGGATTGGCCATATACAAGACCAGTAGATTATAAAAAATTTAGACAGTTCTTTGGTTCCAAAAAAAAGTATAAACAGTGGAAAAAGGGAGAACGCATTTATTTGACCAAGAAGCTGAAATAATGGACTAAAGAATTTATTGATTCGTGGAAACCATCCTCCTAAAAGAAACCCCAACGGCACTGCTGTCAGTATTGCCGCAATATATCCCAGCACCACCCTTTGAACACTGGTAGAAATATGTATTAGTAGATCGATAGGTATTTTTGCAGCTGCGACTATTATCATTGTGGGTGTAGCTATAAATTGGGTGTCAATGAGGTTAAATACTGGTGCAAACTGCCAAATGATAAAAAATGCAGCAAACCCGTAAAACCCAAGCATTTTTTTGTTAAATTCATTGAATTTCTTTCTCACGTAAATTCATCTCCTTTTCACAAAATCATTAAAATCATTTCAACCTGAGTTTTTCATTCTTTTCCATCTGAACAATCTTTCCTTCTTGAATTATCAGCGTTACTGACCCATAACTTATGCTGTTCAAAAGCTCAATAAGTCTCTTAAGTTCCACTTCTGAAATAGCCTTATTATTGATTCCACCTATTTTTTCTGACATAAATAATCCTCCATTCAATTAAATTATTATAATATTTTTTAAAGTTCTGCAGCATTTAACCAGATTGCTTTTTATTTTTTATTACACCTAAAAGAGCTAAATAAAAGCACCAGAGCATCGAGCCCTCTTCGCTTTTCCCACTTTCACTTAGTTCGAAAGAGGTGAAATAAAAAAGATCACATTCTATCTTGAATATGACCTCCAGTTTTCTGGTAAGCAAAAATTACAACTACTATTTAGTATTTTTGGAATATTTATATTTATTCTAAGTTTTCCTCTAGGATTTGTTTTGTTTTTTATAATATACCATTATAATTATACAAAGTCAATATGAATACTCGGAATTTTGGAAAAAATTTATTGACACAGCTCACTTTCAGTAATATCATATAATTACGATAGGTTTAGTAGTCTATGGAGGTTTTATGTACAAAACAAAAAAGCAAATACTTGTTGTTGATGACGAGGTAAATATAACTGATGTAATCAAATCATACCTTGAAAACGAAGAATTTATAGTTTACACTGCTCATAACGGTAAAGATGCTATTAATTTATTTGATAAAATAGGACCATCACTTATAATTCTTGACCTAATGCTTCCGGATATATCCGGTGAACAAGTATGTAATATAGTAAGAACAAAGTCAAGAGTTCCTATCATAATGCTTACAGCTAAAACCTGCGAAAACGACATGATAAATGGGTTTGAAATTGGTGCAGATGACTATGTTACCAAGCCCTTCAGTCCAAGGCAATTGGTTGCAAGAATAAAAGCAAATATACGCAGAACTGATGATGATCCTGTTCCTTTATCTAGAATTTTATCGTTCAATGATGGTGATCTCACCGTAAACGACCTAAATTATGAGGTCAGAAAGAAGGGAAAAGTAATTGATCTTACACCTATCGAATATGATATACTTATAACATTAATAAAATATCCCTCAAAAATTTTCACAAGGGAAGAGCTTGTGACTATTGTCCTAGGAGGTAATCATGAGATATTTGACAGAACTGTTGATTCTCATATTAAAAACCTCCGAAGAAAAATAGAAGATGATCCTAAGTCTCCAAAGTATATATCAACTGTCCATGGCATAGGCTACAAGTTTGGAGTATAGGAGGTTTTATTGAGCTGATAACATTTAAGAAGAACTAATTTAAAGGAAGTGCAGTACTATGATAATTACCTATGAAATTGGAAATAACCTTTATGTGAATTTAACCAATAAATGTTCAAATTCATGTGATTTTTGCGTAAGGAATGTAGAAAATGCCTTCTCGCACAGTTTGTGGCTGGAAAAGGAGCCATCCCTTGAGGAAATAATTGGGGATATCTTTAAAAGAGATTTGAGTCTTTACACTGAACTCGTTTTTTGCGGCTTTGGTGAACCCTTAGAAAGACTAAATGAAGTGCTTAATGTGGCAAAGGAAATAAAGGCTAAGACAAGTCTTAAAGTAAGGATAAATACCAATGGACAAGCAAACTTAATTCACAATTATGATGTAACACCTAAGTTCAAATCCTTGATTGACAGTCTTTCCATCAGCCTGAATGCAAGGAATGAAGATGAATATGATAGTATTTGTCACAGCATTTTTGGCAAAAAAGCCTTTTCCTCAATGCTTAATTTTACTCAAAAAGCAAAAAAATATGTTCCTGAGGTTCAGTTGTCTGTCGTTGACTGCCTTCCAACGGACGTAATTGAGGATTGTAAAAAAATCGCAGACAGTTTGGGTGTGAAATTAAAAATTAGAAAAGAAGTAAAATAAATTCATTCTTTCCAATTGACATGGAATAAATTAAGTGTAGGCTTCTTGCTTTTAACAATTCCTAAAGTGATAATGCATTTTCATAAATCAAAGCTTTTTCATCCTTATTCATAAGCTTTTCAATCACAAATGCAATTATTATAATACCTGGAATATCAATTAGAAACCTTGTTAACATAAACTTCCAGCCCACTGATGAAGCTTCAAATAATAGCAAAGGTATTTTTGTTGTTGACCAGGCTCCAATAAAAATAAGTATATTTGATAATTTGGCACCTTTTTTAAGCAACACACCAGCTACTGGAAAAGCACCATACAATGGTCCCGCTGCTGCTGATCCCATTAAAAATGCAATTACAATTCCGACAATTCCAGATTTCTCGCCCATAAATCTAACCAATGTTTCCCTTTGTACCCACACGTCTAGAAGCCCCAGCATTATAAATATCGGGGGAATAAGCGATAGCATTTCCAAAGTATTATTCCATGTAATATTTATTGTTTTTAATCCTACATCTGGTATAAATACAATTATCAAAGCATTTACTATTAGCAAAAACAAAAACATCCTATATCTTTTTAATATGTTCATCATCATAAAACCCACCCTATCACTATAGCTGCAATAAATGAAAATATAAAAGCCATACTATTTCTTAAAATTGTTGCTTTTCTTCCAAAGTACTTTATCTCTACAGGCATTGTCACAATTCCAACCATCATTAGTGTAGAAATAAGCACAGCTATTTGCATGGTTCCAGCTCCGCTTTTTATGAGAGCTGCCGCTAATGGGAATGCTATAAACGCAGGAATTAAAGTAATAGATCCAATAGCACCAGCAATCAACATCCCTGTCCAGCCTGACTTTTCACCTATAAGCCTGGATATTGTCTCAGGTGTAATTATTGAAAGCATTATACCAATAATTATCAAAATAGAAAGAAACTGCGGAAGTATATTTTCAAAAGCCTTCCATGCTTTTTCCAAAGCCGTTTTGGTTTTATTTTTATCTTTTATAAAAGACAAAATCAGCAATAAAGATGCAACTAAATACAATATTTTGTTAAACATTACCACCCTCCAATTATCTCTCCGTCTTCCAATACTCTATCTTCTCTTTTTTAGTCATAACCTAAGCAGAAATATTCATGGAAGCAGGCAGGGCTTTTCTCTGAACAAATTTCAAAATCTTTTGATACTCCTACCAACTTACATATAAACAACCCTAATGGAGGTACTGTTATAAGAGCAGTACCTCCTATTATAAGGCCTTGATACAGATAAATAAAAAATATCTGCGTTGAGTAAATATTTCAGAAATTCCATATCTATATCTGGTATTCCGGAACTTGCTTTGTGCTTGCAAGATGCAGTTTTTCAAGAATTTTACTTCGGAGCATATTAAATTCTGCATCTGCCCTGTCTCTTGGTCTTGGTAGTTTGACCTCAAGAATTTCACTGATTTTACCGGGGCGCGGAGTCATAATAACTATACGGTCACTTAAATAAATAGCTTCATCCACATCATGAGTAACCAGAACCATTGTTGTCCTATCCCTTTTCCAAAGCTCAAGAAGTTTATCCTGTAAATCAGCCCTGGTAAATGAATCAAGAGCGCCCATGGGTTCGTCTAAAAGCAGTGCAGTTGGCCGGTTTATAAGTGCGCGTGCAATAGCCACACGCTGAGCCATACCCCCGGAGATTTGATGCGGGTATGACTTTTCAAAGCCATTAAGTCCAATCAGGTCGATATACTTTGCCACATCCGCCTTCTGTTTTTTGTAAACCCCTCTGGCCTTTAGTCCGGCCGCAATGTTTTTCTCCACCGTAAGCCACGGGAACAGGCTCCCCTGTTGAAACACATATCCACGTTCCGGATCAGGATTTTTGATCTCATGTCCGTCTATGGTAAGGCTCCCGAAGTTTGGTACGTCCAATCCCGCCAATAACCGAAGAAGTGTTGTTTTCCCACAACCTGACGAACCAATAATGCTTACAAATTCTCCTTTGCGTACCGAAAGACTTACATCGCTTAGTGCTTCTACTTTATTATCATAAGTATCAATATAGTTCCGAAACACATTCCTGATTTCAATCAAAGCAGGTTCACTCATTTTACAATCCCCCTTTGCCATCTTAACATCCAGTTCTGTATGGCACCTATTGCGAGCATGATAAGAGAAAATAGGATGGCCATAATAATTATAGCGGCAAACACCTTGTAATAAGCTGACCAAACCCTAGAGGCATTGATATAGTAACCAAGACCACCAGGTTGACCCATCATTTCGGAAATGACCAGCGTGGTAAACGCAAATGCATTTGCCGTTGAGATACCAGTAAAAATTTGGGGGAGGGCATTCGGAATTGCTACCCTGAAAACAAGGTACGGTGTCCGTGCTCCCAAGGTTTTGGCAACCTCATAATACACCTTCTGCGTGCCTGAAATACCCTGTGCTGTTAAAAATGCAACCGGAAACCACGCACATATCACAATCAAAAATACTGCAGCTAAAAACGGAGTAGGAAATAGTGTCAGTGCAAAAGGCATCCACGCTACTGCCGGAATTACTCCGGTAATTCTTAAAACCGGAGATACCCAGTAATATACCTTTGGGAACCACCCAATCAAAACACCAGTAACGATGCCAAGTACAACCCCTGAAACAAAACCGGCAGTAAAAAGGCGCAACGAGTAAAGAATGTTTTCGAATATATAGCCGCCTTCCATCAGGGGGGCTTCCAGTATTCTGGAAGGTCCCGGGAAAAAAGGCTGTGGAAGTAGGAGGGTTTTTGTACCGAGTATATCCCACACCGAAAGTGCAATGCCGCACGCAAACCTGAAGGGAGCACGATTTATGTATTTTTTGCGTCGATCGTTATCAAACCAGGAATAGATTCCAATTCCTGCATAGATCAGAATAATTGTAATAAGGACTATGCTGTATGCCTTAGTAATATTCAATTTTACAGGAAAAAGGCCAAGTAAATTTACATTATATGTTTTGATTTTAACATCAGCTATTTGCGGAAAAAAATGATTTACAAATATCGCAGCAATCAATCCGGTAATGGAAAAAAGAGCACGCAATAAGAATTTTTTATCCGATACAATGTTTTTAGCCAGGTGCTGCCTCTCTTTCTCCTTTGACAGCATATTCCCGGTAGCCGTTGATAATTTAATGTCCACCAAATACCCCTCCTAGTATACTTCTATTTTCCAGAGCTCACTTCTGATTTAACGTCATAGTAAATTTGATCAGCAAATGCAGAAGCATCATCTGTCTTTAGATATCCTATACTTTTCAGTTCCTTCACGAAATAGAGCACATCATCTTTCACATGGTTACCGGCAGCCTGCTGCTCAGCAGAAGGATACTCGTAACTCTTGATAAGTTTCACTGCAAGTTCTTTATCCTCAATGGCGGAATACTTTTTATCAGATATGATATTGACTGCTTCCTCAGGATTTGCTGCAATCCACGCCTGTGCCTTGTTGTATGCCTTAAGAATTGCCGTAACCTTTTCAGGATCATCCTTTAGTACCTTCTCGGAAGCGTATAGGAAGCAGCAGTACTTACCGGCAAAGGTCGGTTCTGTTGAAAGGTCAAAAATCACCTTAAATTCTCCGCTTTTTTCTGCAACAGATCCAAGGGGATCCCATAAAGCTGCAACATCAACATCACCATTCTTTACCGCCTCAATTTCCAGATTTCCGTCGGTATAGGGAACAAAAGTAACTTCCTTATCCTCCTGCTTTGCTGAAATACCCGCTTTTTCAAGCCACACACTCGCTACCTGATGCGGTGTTCCGCCAACTTCGTCGATTGCAATCTTCTTACCTTTTAAATCGTTAACACCATTAATGGGAGAATCCTTCCCTACAATGAACTTAATGCATCCGTTATGCAGACCATCTACGACCTTTACCTTTACACCCTCCTCAATGGAAGGAAAAAACTGGAAGTCGCCGTTCACAATGGGAATATTTCCATTGTTCAGTCCGATTTTTCTCGTTTCAGCATCGGCTGAAATCAAGTTTACATCAAAGCCTTCCTCCTTAAAGAAGCCTTTTTCGTATGCAATATAAATTGGTGCTCCGCAAAGAGCTCCATCTTTGCCGGGAATGTCAATCTTACCGTATTTATATACATCATTACCTGCATCGGAAGAAACCTTTTCTCCCAAGCCATTTTTCGTACCGCAGGCCGTCAATGCAATTATTAACGACACGGTAATCATAGCTGCTCTTAGAGCATTTTTTATCATTTTCCTTTTCATGTTAAACGCACTCCTTTTTAATAAAATTTTAATTTCAAAATATATGTATAAGTTATATATTTTCTAGTCTGTTATTTTTCTTCATATAATTTTCCGTCTTTCATAATAAGCGTCCTTTTACAGTAAGCAGAAACCTCCGGTTCATGTGTCACCAGTAAAATCGAAGCACCTTCTTCAGATAAGGAGTCAAACAACTGCATAGTCTCTCGTGTGGTCTGCAAATCCAGATTCCCGGTCGGCTCGTCAGCGATCAGAAGATCCGGGGAATTTATAAGTGCTCTTGCAATATCCACTCTTTTCATTTCGCCACCCGAAAGCTGGGAAGGATAACTGCATGCAAGATGTGAAATGCCAACCCTCTCTAACAATGAAAACGCTCTTTCTGTTGGATCGCCGGTTCTTTTACTTAGAAAAAACGGCAGCCTCACATTATCTATCACATTGAAATTGGACAGGATACTTTGCCCCTGTGGAATAAAGCCTATCTTTGCATTTCGAAGGTAAGAGCCTTCAGTATCATTGCAATTGAGCGTCTCCTTCCCCTCTAATAAAACACTCCCTTCCGAAGGCTTTATAAGACCCGCAATCATATTCAACAAAGTGCTTTTCCCGCTTCCCGACCTACCGACAATACTAACAAATTCCTTACGATCCATGGAGAAGTTGACTTGGTCAATTGCCTTAAAGAAAGTTGAGCCCCTTTTATATACTTTGGTTAAACCATTCACCTCGAGCAGCATTCCCTATTCCCCCTCTCTCATGGTAACATGTATTTCATTTCTACCTATCGTGTATGCCGAATATGAAGAAGCAACAGGTCCTATTCCAAAAGTAAGCAGAAGGCTTGCAGCCGCTATTAAGGCAATTATTTCCGGCTGTGGCAGCATATACGGCATTCCCAGTTTCATTCCGATATATGTGTTATAGAGAAATATCACAACACCTGCAAGAAGGACTCCTGAAATTGCTCCCCCGGCACTGATCATGGCAGCTTCGCCGAAAATAAGCTGCAGAAGCTTTTTTCTTGTTGCTCCTAGAATTCTCAATACAGCGATTTCCTTTTTCCTTTCATGAATGGAAAATGTAAAAACCACAGTCAATAAAATTAAGGCCAATAACCACAGAGTAACGGAAAAAATCCTGATATATATTATAAATTTCCTTATGCTTTCCGCCGCAGAACTCGTTATATTTTGCGGTATAACTACATCTGCTTTAATCCCCTCCAATTCCAACCTGTCAAGGATTTTATCACCTAAATCAGCGGGTTCAACGCCTCTGTCAGTCTTTATCATAACTGCAGAGATAAGGTCACTGCCCTCAAATTTAAATCTGACTCCTATCTGCCTTGCACTGTCAAGAATCTGCCTAGCTGTGGCATAATTCATAAAAACAGAAGTATCAAAACCCATTCCTGTCTCTTCAATCTTGGTAACAACCCGATACTTATGGCCAAAAAACTTTAGTGCTCCTCCTGCTGCTGCATCAATCTGGCTTCCCACCACCAACTGCCCATCCTCTAACTTGCCCTTTAGCTGTCTGGAAATCCACGGTGCTATTACAAAATCAGTTTTCGGATCATATCCAATCAATTGAATTGGAAAGGAACAGCAGCCTGTGGAAAGGGATGATATAAAAAACTGTGATGAAATTTTTGAAACGCCTTCAACACCGGATATAATGTCTTCTGTCTTCTTTTCAAAGTAAAATGCACCGGGTTCGCCTCGCAGCAAAGCACCTTCTATATCCGTCTTATTTCCATCCGGTACTATCATCAGATCTGCTCCTAATCGCTGTTCTATGCTCTTCAAGCCATTTTTAAGACTGTATGTAAGAATGAGTCCTGAAAAGACGGTGAAGGAGAGAACCGCTACAAGGCAGCAAAGACAAATTGACCTAAAGCTTCTGCTTTTCAAATTCTGTATTGAAATTGCTGTTATTCCCAGTTTCCGAGGTTTCATAATTGTCCCTCCTTTTCTTTCCCAAACTCGAGAGGTAAAACACGTTCACAAGGGCCAGCAATGTGACCAGAATACTTATTGCCAGAATTGACGGAGATGCGACCGCATGACAGCTCATCTTCGGCATACTGCAAACTCCAATCAGCCAGGTCGGAATCAAAGCTGACTGTATTCCGACAAATATCAGGGCCAAATTCAAGCCCAATCTTACTTGTATTGATGATACAGCCATATTCAGGATGCCAAGTATAATAACCAATATCCCGATTCCCAACTCAGCCCTTCCAGACCAGAAACATTTCATCGTGCTTCCGCATACCTTGAATATGTACCACGGTCCCACAGCCAACAGAAAACCGAGTATGGTAACAATTGCTCCAAAAATAACCCTCTTTTTCACTTTACATTCCCCTTTCATAAAAACAACACAAAAAAACCAGCTGTCTATTTTCATATATAAAAAAAATCAAGCTGGTATTTGCGGCATAAACCGTTAAATACTTGCTTGATCTCTGATTTTTCAGTCAATCAATAATTCCTAGTATTCATATATGTTTTGAAAGTTCCTTTTATGATAATTTACCATTAACTAATCTATTTGTCAATCCCTTTAGTAAAAAATATAGAAAAGATCAACCGATCCTGTTCCTCTATCTCGGCTTGAACAAATCCTCCACCAAAGTAATGCTGCCTCTATAACCTGCATATGCTCTATTCATAACAAGTCCTAACTCTTGAGCAAGAGTTCTCCATGCACATGGCATACTATTGTTGTAGCTGCTGCAGAGGTTATTTTTTCAAGGTCTTCAAGCCCTAAGTATGCAGCTGTTCTTCCCTATTTTCAACTACAATATTTGCAGACCTGCCATACCCTCCAATCAATAATATCGGATAACTTCCTCCCCGAATGCATCAGCAGTAATAATTGCCTTCTCAATAGCATTTTGATCAAATTTAAAATTGAGCTTGCTTTGAGCTTCATCGGAAGTATTTATTTCACTTGCGATTTTGGATATCTTTATAGGATCATTATCACTCAATCCCAGTTGATTTAATGTTACAGGCAAACCTAATGAATTGAAAAAGCGAATATTTTCAATGATTTCATTTTTTGTTTTTCTTTCCAATACAAACTGTACAATCAGCCCAAAGCTTACCTTTTCACCATGCAAACTTTCATTTGTTTCAGGGTAAGCAGACAGAGCATTATAAAAAGCATGCCCAATGGCAGCCCGTTGGCTTCCTCCGTTTACTCCTCCCACACAGCCCGCAAGAAGAATTATTGCATCAACTATCTCACTGAACCAGCTTGATATTTTCCCATCTTGAATTTTCTTAATAACTTCCAGGGAATGTTCATTCAATATTTTTAGTGCCAGTTTTGCAGTTGACAGTCCTAATTTCAACGATATGTCATTCTCTTCCTCACGAAAGTAAGGCACAGCTTCATACCATTTGGCTAAAGTGTCACCAATTCCGGAAATCAAGTATCTATAAGGAGCAGCAGCTAGAATTTTGGTATCTGCCAGGACAAGCTTGGGAGAAGCGTCCAATATTAGCCCACTTTCAAATTTTCCGTCCTCCCCATAAATATTTGATAGTGCAGACCATGCAGCACAGGTTGACGGAATGGTAGGAACTGCAACAACCGGAATACGTTTTTCATTTCCAACGGCTTTTGATAAGTCAAGAACCTTGCCGCCTCCTATTCCAATAATCAAGTCTGCTCCAATCTCATCTGCATCTGCTTGAAATTTTTTTATAGCAGCCTTAGTAACAAATCCTTTAAACTCTCTAACTTCATAGGATAAGCCTTCTAAATCAAGACTTGGAAACAGGTCACTTTGTACAACTGAAAGTGCAGTTTTCCCGCCTATAACCAATGCACGTTTACCCAGTTTTTTGATATTCTCTCCCGAAGACTTAAGAATGTCTGCCTGATTGATATACCGTTCCGGTGACTTGATAGTAATCATTTTGTTCCCCTCCAATTCAAATAAAATAAGGCCTGGTTAAGATTACTTTAAATAATGAGTAATCCAAACCGGCCTCTATCTTATAGTCAGCCTATACAATTTTTTCTGTGTTTATACTTACTGTAATTAATCCCATGTTATCATATTGGTTTAATATAATTATAAAATTTAATGTGTACTTTGTCAATATCTACGATTAGTGTTTTAAATTTGCATTCAATTCATATTTTTTAAGCAGAGCATCAATTTGCTCTGCTTAATTGGCCTTTTCATATAGCTTGCATTAATTAAAACTTAATTATTTCGTAGCATACTACCTCAATTCATTAAAACTTATTATAGAATACATTTTCATCAATAGGTTTTCTTTGGTAATGTGCCGGGTTTGGTTTTGCATCTTCTGACGGATATCCCATTGGAAGCAGAGCTACCGGTACAACATTCTCAGGCAAACCGAATTCTTTAACAATTAAAGCCGGATCAAAATATCCTACCCATGTAGTTCCAAGCCCAAGCTCAGCAGCTTGAAACATCATATGAGTAGTTACTATACTTGCATCCACAACTCCGCTGTCATCCCCATCAAATTTCCGTTTCCAACTGTCATTTTTATCATAGCATACAAGCAAAGCTATCGGTGCATTAAAATGATATGCCGTACACTTTTTTAATTTTTCTAAAGCTTCCTCATTTTCAATAACAAGTATTCGCTGAGGCTGGTTATTGCATGCAGTTGGTGAAAGTTGACCTGCTTTTAGCGCCAGGTCAAGCTTTTCTTTTTCAACAGGTTTGCTGCTAATTGACCGTAAAGAATACCTTTCTTCAGCTAGATTAATAAAACTCATGGCAATCTCCTCTCTACAATTTAACTATACTCATAGCTTACTGTATAATAAACATACTTAGCAAGTCTTTGTGCTAAAAAATTTATTGAAAATCATCCAGCACCACGGAATAAACATCTTCTGTCAGGTGCAAACCTCCATCATACCCAACATATGACTTGCTTAACACCATATGATCGCTCATAGGTGTGGCAACTGACAACTGGTATGCCTTAAGTTCTTTTGCTACAACCCTGTCCCAGGCACTTCCTAAAATCAACGGTCTGCTCCTGAATTTAATCTTTCTAAGCTCATCTTCAACAAAACCACCATCGTTTGAAAATACAGTTTCTGCAACAATATTATCAGTAAAATTTTCAAATTCCGCTGATACAAGGTTTTGATACTCTATTGGAGTACTGTCGGTTATAAACTGTTTTTCAGGAATCAGTCCCAAATCATTTGTTAAAAATCTGGAAATGCCCAAGGCATAAAGACTGTCTGCAATTGTTACAAATCTTCTTGGCAAAAGCCTTGTTTCCAATATATTATCTGCTGCCCTTTCAAGATAATAATAATATCTTTCCTCCTGCTTTTGGATTACTTCTTCAACCACTGCTGATGATATCCCTGCGAACTCTGCAACAGTCCTTAAAAACTTTGTTGTCTCAGTAGGACCTATCGGCAAAGCCGGATAGTGCAAATAAGGAGTATCAAACTTTTCTTTAAGGCTTTTTACATTTTTAAGCCCTACCCATGGAGATACAAGTAAATTAAATTGAGCCCTTGGCACCTTATTCAAGGCATCTACCCCACCATCAGGGCCGAATATTACATTCGGCTTTAGCCCAACGGATGAAACAAGTGCTTTTAACTGCTCAATATCGCCAGACCAGAAGGTGTTTTGATAAGGAACAACAGACCATATATTTACAAGCCCTGTTTCAACCTCTTTTGTCGGCTCTAAATATTGATCAATTATGGCATCTATAAGCAGTTCATGTCCCTGGAGATTGCTGCCCTTAAACCCACCGGTTTCAACATAGACAATGGGCTTTCCCTGCTTTTTAAATTTCCTTGTCACTTCACCCACATCATCTCCTACAATATCTGATGTACATCCCGTCATTACCACAAACAAGTCTCCGTCAATAACATTAAAGGTATTGCTTATAACCTCACGCAAACGATCGGTTCCACCAAAGACAACCTCCTGCTCTGAAGCATTTGTGCATGGTATGGCATGCCCCCCGACATATCCTGAACCCTGGCAGCCGTTTTGCATTCCCAAAGTAGTCCAAAGCTTTGCTCCGCAGCCAGGTCCTGCATGCATTATTGGCACTGCTCTTTTTATTGCCAGTACGGACTCGAATGCTCCCAATGTGCACACATGTCTTATTTGCTCAACTACTTGCGGCATTTTTCTTCAACTCCTCATCCTCTAAAAACTCAAAAGGCTGCTGCTCAAACCACCAATCGGTATATGGAAGCTTTATCCTTTTGGAAAGATTACGGGCAAGACTGTTATTGGTCAGTGCATCAATAATCCGGTATCCGAAATCTATAGTTCCCTTATATCCGAATGCACTGTATTCATCACTTATCATTATGGTTGGAATCCCCATTTTTGTAGCCCAGACAGATAATCCAGGGTGTCTTCCAATGTAAATATCAGGTCTTATTTTGTTAAGCAAATTCAGTACCTCATGGTTTTGCTGGTCACTGACACTTATCGGTATATCTCTTTCTTTTTTGGTAAGCTCCATTGTACAATGAGGCAAACCGCCATGGTCATGCTTGGAGTCGAAATGCCAGGCCAATCCCCATACAACTTCCATGCCGAAATCCTCTAAAAGCCTGATATAATTATGGGAAAAGCTTGGTCCCATACCAACAACAACTCTCTTTCCCTTAAGCTTTGATTTTATTTCATCAAGCTCAGGCTGGGTTATTATCTTCTGCTCAGCTAAATACTCCTCTACTTCTTTTTCTTTTCCCAAAACCTTTCCAAGATTCCTCAGCCAATTATCAATACCGGAAATTCCATGTGGCTGAAGAGCTGTTACATATGGTACTCCGAATTTTTGCTCCAATCCATTACCAAAGTATCCCCCTAAAGTTCCACAAATGCTGATTGTTGCACCTGCCTCCGACATTCTCGATATTTGATCAATGGTACTATAGGGAATGCCAAACTGAGGTACAAGACCAAGCTCCCCAAAAATTTCCTTAACATATTCCCTTGCACTGGCTGTAAAATTAATTACATTTACCAATTCAGGGCGTTTTTTCTCCGGTGGTTTAACAATTCGAGTAAGTAGTGCATGAAATGCCGCATCAAAACCAGTTGCCCAGATTTGTGACCTGAATCCCTCACAAAATACCGGTACAACAGGGATTCCCAAATCTTCTTCCTCTTCTCTTAAAATACTTTCCACGTCATCACCAATTATTCCGGAGGCACATGAGGTGGTAACAAAAATAGCTTTAGGACTAAATCTCCTGTATGCCTCACGTATACCTTCCCGAAGAAGCTTACCTCCTCCAAATACTGTTGCACCCTCTGTCATGTTTGTGTTTATAATCTTTACATTTCTTTTTTCCCAATTCCTTATATTCTGTCCCCATTTGAAGCCACTGTTCGCACCTGCAACATCGGCAGCACAACCAATAGGTGCATGATTAACTATTGCCGCATCAAGTATTGTGGACAAATGCCCCTGTGCACAACCAGAACTGCAATTTATAGCCTGGCTGAAGCCTCTCTGGGCATTTTTCAAGCAGCCTGATTGTGCTTTATTGGCCAGATCTTTTACAGTTCCCTGATACCCGACTACTGACTTCAATCTTTTTTCCCTAATAACCGCTTCCGAACGCCTTAAATTAATAGCCATCTTATTTTCCTCCTTTTAACATCCATCAATCATTTACCTTATATATCCAGTATTCCATGCTCCATAAGAATTTCTTCCAGCCTTTCCTGTTTCATTGGTTTTGGAATAACAAACATTCCATTTTCATCAACCGCAGTTGCCAAGCCTCTATAAGCATCTGCCTGAATATGCGAGGGATCGAAATCTATAACAGTTTTTTTGTTAATTTCAGCTCTTTGAACTACGTTGTCCCTTGGAACAAAGTATATCAACTGGCTTCCCAGCTCTTTTGCAAAGGCCTCCAAAAGTTCTTTCTCTCCGTCTACCTTCCTACTGTTGCATATTATGCCTCCCAGTCTTGTTCCCCCGGAAGTAGCATATTTCTGAATGCCTTTGCAGATGTTATTTGCCGCATACAATGCCATCATTTCACCACTGGCAACTATATAAATCTCCTGGGCTTTGCCTTCCCTTATCGGCATTGCAAAACCACCACAAACAACATCACCCAATACATCATAGAAAACATAATCCAGATCTTCCGTATATGCTCCCAGTTCCTCCAACATATTTATGGAAGTAATAATCCCCCTTCCGGCACATCCAACACCAGGCTCAGGTCCACCGGATTCAACACACCTTATTCCAAACACACCCGTCTTTAATATGTTTTCAAGATCAACTTCCTCCCCTTCTTCTCTTATGGTGTCCAAAACACTTCTTTGAGCCAATCCCCCCAAAATGAGCCTTGTTGAATCTGCTTTCGGATCGCATCCAACTATCATTACCTTTTTGCCTTTTTCTCCCAATCCTACTGTTAAATTCTGTGTTGTAGTGGATTTTCCAATTCCACCTTTTCCATAAATAGCTATCTGTCTCATTCTCATAACCTCAATCCTTGATAAAATTTAATGGAGACAAAACTTTCCATCAAGCTTGAAAAATTTTGTCTCCATTTACTGGTCAACATAATTATTTAATCCAAGTCTAGTGCTTTTTAATATTACTAATTTCTAGTCAATTTGTTAGTCTATTGCATTTATCCACCAAAACTAATTGGCATATTTCTCAAAATCATGGGTTATTATATCTCCCGGCTTGAATTTTCCTGCAGGTATAACCTTATTCTTTTCAAGCTGCTCAAGCCAGGGCTCAATTTCGCTCTCAATTATTGTTGCATCCTCAGCATAATAATGATTTCCTGTTACCGGCACACCAATGGCCTCAGATGTCCATTGTGCAGTTTCTTCCGGGTGTGCATTGCACCACCTTTGCCCTTTTTTGATAGCTCTTATAAAACGCACTACAGTGTCCGGATTTTTTTCTACAAACTCTCTTGTAAAGTAATAATAACCCACACCTGCCGACGCTCCCAATCCTGTTTCTCTTGTATCAGATATCTTTCTCATACCGGCATCGTCCATGCCTTTATAAAAAGGCGGATGCACCGAACCAACATCTGTCAGACCCTGTTTCAATGCCTGTATCGCTTGTATATCAGGCATTGTAACCCATTCTATTTTGTCAGTTGGTATACCATACTTGTCAAATAAAGTGTTTGTCAAAAAATCTGTACAAATATTTGTTGTTATTGTTGAGAATTTCAGTTTTCCCGGAATATCTTTTAGGTCCTCTATAGTTTTTACATCGGGATATTTTTCAGGGTTTATATACCACCACATATGTAAGAATTTTCCATCAGCCTCAGGCCCCGGATCTATTCCTCCCCTTACAACCCCCAACAGATCCGCCCCCCCATTGTTGGCAACCAGTATAGTATTTGGGTGTGCAGATGATACGTCATTGTCACCATTTATTATGGAAGGTATCTGCTGATTTGCCTGAATTTCGCCTGTAAAAACAAGCTTTATTCCTTCCTCTTTAAAGTATCCCAACTTATCAGTTATTAACCATGGTGCTAAAGAACAATCCTTTCTGGTCCAAGTCCTAACCTCTATCAAATTTTCGTCGTCTTCACTATTAGAAGCGACCTGTACTCCTGCTCCTGGTTTTACCTGTGACGGTGTTGAATCCTGAGTTCTGCCTTTATATGCTCCATAGGCTATCCCTCCTATTACAAAAAGCCCTATCGCCCCCAAAATAAACGGCTTAATCTTTTTTTGACTATCTCCCATTTTAATTCTCCTTCCAAACAATATTCTCGCAAAATAACGAATTCTATAGTATTAATGCTTAGCCTTAAGGTTGACATTTTTGATGTCAGAAAGAAATGCATTTCTTGGGTATTAAAAAAGAGGCTCAATCAACATACTGCTGATAGATACCTCTAGAATACTAGTCGGACAATTTTTATCCCTTAAATTTTGAATTTTCTAATATTATTTAACCTATAGTTTTACTTTGTTATATACATTTTAAACGACAAACCTTACTTTGTCAATAGGATTTATATATTTATTTCATTAAATCATGAAATATTTTATTCAGTCATAAAAATTATCTACCGTTCAACTCCGGAATCAGTGGTTCAAATATCTTCTTTAGAAATTCCTTCTCTGAGAAACCTGATTTAAGAAGCTTTTGACTTTTTTGACCATTAGCATAAATCTCAATATGAGCCTTTGCATATTTTACTCCCGGCATCCACATAAAAAATGCTGCTTCATTTTTAATTGATTCAAAATCACTATCCACATAACCTTTATCAATCAAAGTATTGTATGCTTCATTCTGGTTGTCATCCACCCATTGAGCTGCCTTTAGCCATGCTATCGAAGTATTGAATGCAGCTTTTCGGTTTTTATCTATGAAATCCCCATCAAAGCCTATAAAGCTTTCATAAAAATGTTTATAGGATTTACCTTTATTGTCCTTATTCGAACTGCTGTACAGTATCTTCTCTCCGGAATTTAATGTCCTTTTTGAAGGATCAGGATGTTCAAATATGCTTATGGCGTCAACCTCATGCTTTTGTATAAGCTTTTTTAAGTTTTCCTCATCATCAGCTACCCATTTTATACTTTGATCAATTTTTTGGGCTTTTAACAAATCAGCAGTTACCACCATTGAGCCATTTCCAAGCTTTGTAACCCCAATGGTCTTATCCTTTAAATCAATTATAGAGTTTATACCTGAACTCTCGTTTACAATTATCTGTGTACATCCGCTGTGAAGCCCTGCAACAAGCTTTATATTCTCTCCTCTATCAACTGCCTCAAATACTCTGTAATCAAATGTTGCACCTTGAATCATACCACTTGCAATTCCAGCTTTTATGCCTTCAAAATCCAGCTTAACAAGTTCTACATCAACACCCTCCTTTTTAAAAAACTCCTTTTCATGAGCTATTAATAAAGGAGCCTCTTGAATCTCCCCCTGATATGCTATTTTCACCACAGTATTGCTCTGTTCACGGCTGCATCCCCAAAGTAAAAGCATTACGAAAGTTGTCAGAATCAGAAACATAAGCTTCCTTTTATAAAAAAACATATCTTCCACCTCATATTTCACTGTTTAAATAATCCGCCTTTATTCTACCTGTAAATCTTTTTTCCAAAAGCTGCATAAGCCCATCTATCAAGACCCCTAGCAAAGCAATCACCAGTGCTCCTCCATAAATATTTAAGATTTGATAGGTTTCCTCACTGCTTTTAATAAGCCAGCCAAGGCCTGAACTTGCACCCATCATTTCTGCTGCTACTAGCATAAATACAGAATACCCCGCACTTAAACGAAGCCCGGTAAAAATGGACGGCAACGATGCAGGAAAAACAACCTTTATAAATATGGCGACTCTACCTAGTCCAAAACCTCTTGCCGCTTTTAAAATCGTATCATTGACATTCTGAATACCTGAAATTGTATTTGTAATAATAGGCCATAGGCAAGCCCACATTATAATAATAACTTTTGGCTTTTCACCGATACCAAGAACTAAAATGATTATATGGAACATTACAAAGGGATTTACCTGTGAGAATATTATCATTAGCCATTCTAATGACTTCTGTACAGTTTTAAACCAACCACCCAGCAAAAGTCCTAAAGGAATGCCTGTAACAACGGCTAAAGCAAATCCAATCCCGGCTCTTTTTAAACTTATGACGAGATGCTTTGTAAAATTACCGGCCAAAAACATATCCCATATATTTTTAACCACATCCGTAAATGCAGGAACCAATACAGGATTCAATATTTCTGTCCGGCTTATAAATTCCCATATTCCAAAGAACACTAATACGACAATTATTTTATAGACATTATTTAACTTTCTGCTCATATAGTCTCCTTGTATCACTGAAAATCACCTGACCCCTTATAAAGCTCCAAATGATCGTGTGATTCCATATTTTTGGATTGATAATCTGCTTTTTTTACCTGCTGGGCACCAAACCCAAGAATTACAACCAGCATGAAAATTATGAATACAACTTCCGATTTATCAAATCTTTTGTGCACTCTACCTTCCGAGTAAAAATCAACAGCTGTTTTCCAGAAAAAAAGTCTATCGTATGTATATCCCAAAAACCATTTTATAAGCACTCCCAACGCAATTATCAGAACCGCTGCAGAGTATATCCAGACAATCTTGTTATTCATTCCCGCATTATGTACAAGCCATCCTAATCCGGCACTGGTCCCTATCATTTCAGCTGCAACCACCATAAAAAACGAAATTTCAACTCCTGTGGAAAGTCCGGTAAATATCCAAGGACCTACAGAAGGTAGCAATACTTTTATGAATTTTTGAAAAGGCGAAATATTCAGTGATTTAGCCGACTTCTCTAATAAAGGATCCACAACTTTGATTCCGGTTATGAGATTAAAAAGAATTGGCCATATGCAAGCCCAGGCTATCATTGAAATTTTCACCAACTCTCCAACTCCAAAGAATAAAATGAATATGGGACCTAGTGTAAAAGGGTTTGCCTGAGAAAGAAACCTGAGCATTGGGTTTAACATTTCAATGAGCAAAGGATAGCTTTTTGAGAGAATAAAGCCTAAAGGTATTGCAATTAAAGCAGCAACAATAAGTCCTGCCAAAACTCTCCAAAGGCTTACCATTATATGCATTGTAAGTGCTCCGCTTGCGGAAAGCTTTATAAGCTCATTAATAACTGTTGAAAAGGGCGGAACAAATTGCTTATCTGCCCAACCGATTCTTGGGCTTATCTCCCACAGAACAAGGAATATAAATACTCCTGAAGATTTTAACAGAATGTTTTTAAGAGTATATACCTTTCCTGTTTCAAAATTCTCTTCCAAACCCATCACCCCTCAAAATAAAACCGCAATATTAAAGGCTTGAACAAAAAATGTTCAAGCCTCTAGATTTCTAGTCAACTTATATAAAATACTTTAGCCAAGTATTCTTATATGTTTTGTTGCTATTCATTATATTATTTATTGCTCCATCTGTCAATAAAATAATTAGAACTAACCCGTTGACTATTCAAAAGTATTTCTATATATTTAATAGTGTCAAAAATCACAAAATTAAAGGATGTTTTTTATGTTAAATCAGTTTTCAAGAACAGAATTATTATTTGGCAAGGAAGCAATGGAAAAGCTTTCGAATTCACGTATAGCAGTCTTTGGAATTGGCGGTGTCGGCGGATATACAGTTGAAGCACTTGCACGAAGCGGAATCGGAGCACTCGACTTGATTGATGACGATAAAGTCTGTCTGACCAATATCAACCGTCAAATTTATGCTACAAGAAAGACTGTAGGCCAATACAAAGTCGATGTTGCAAAGGAAAGACTTCTAGACATCAACCCTGATATAAATGTCAACACCTATAAAACTTTTTATATGCCGGATACATCCGGACAGTTTGACTTTTCCCAGTATGATTATGTGGTAGATGCAATTGATACAGTCACTGGCAAAATAGAAATGATTATGAAGGCAAAAGAGGTTAACGTGCCTATTATAAGTTCAATGGGTGCCGGAAACAAACTTGACCCGACAGCTTTTGAAGTGGCAGATATATATGAGACCTCTATTTGTCCCCTTGCAAAGGCCATGAGAAAAGAACTCCGCAGCCGCAATGTAAATAGCCTCAAAGTTGTTTACTCAAAAGAGCCAGCAATGACCCCTATAGATGATATGTCTATAAGCTGCCATACAAGCTGCATCTGCCCACCGGGAACAGCCCGCAAATGTACTCAAAGAAGGCAGGTACCTGGCAGTAATGCCTTTGTCCCATCAGTTGTAGGTCTTATTATAGCTGGCGAGGTAATAAAGGATTTGACCGGTGTAAAAAGTAAACCATTATAATTTTTACGCATTAAGGCATAAATGAAAAATAACTTACGCTTTTTTGAAGGACACCCATGCAAAGCAGGCGTGTTATAGCAAAATTGTAGCGAGAGTTATTTTTTCATAATGCCTAAAGGGCTGTCGTAAAACACCTTTATTCCCTGATCAGAATTTTTTCAACTTCTGCTATGTACTGAGTATGATAGTCTTTTTCAGGATAAAAATTATCGATGCTTTTATCTGTAAAAAGCACAGGATTGATTTCGGTCTCATATAACTTTTTGCATATTAAAATTATGTTTCCTTCGCTAATATAGGGTACTCCATCGTCAAATGCAACTGTTAACCCCGCTTTACTAATTTTATCTTCTTGCTTCCCGGAGACTTTCCCTAAATACGCAAGTTCATTCCTTCTTTCTTCTCCAAAAGAAGTAATTGAAAATTTATCATTTTTATCTACAAATTCTTTTGTATACCTTTGAGGACGTATATAGATGCTAACCACCTTTTTCTGCCACAACACTCCTACACTTCCCCACCCAACAGTCATCGTATTAACATTATCTTTTGTACCGGCAGTAACCAATGCCCAATTTTTTTCCCAAAACTCAAATGGCTTCAATTCAAACTCATCTATGTTTACTTCTACAAACCCCATTCTATTATTCCTCCTATATTCCATTTCAAAAAATAACCTATACAATATTTAAGTCACAAAGCCCTTAAAATCAAATTTTTTAAAATGGCAATTGACCTGTTATTTTTTAGGACTTTGCGTCACATGAAAATTAAAACCTCATTTATGCTTATACCTTTAAAGTTTTTGGTTCCTCAGTAAATGAGTATATTGAAGCTTCTCCGTCAGATATATAGAACACCTCAAATTCAGGACTATCCGGCGTTTTATAGATATATGAAAGAGCAGGTAAAATTTCAAAAGCTTTTTTCTTAACCTCAAGATTATTTTCAAATACAGCTTTACCTTTTAGTCTAATCCAACTTCTATCTTTTGCTGTTGCACTGACTTCAAAGTTTGGATTTGCCTTAAGCTGTTTGTAAACATCCTTTTGATTACCCGTAACAAAATACACCTTGTTTTCATGTTCTATCGCTATCCCGAATGGTCTTACCTTTGGCTTATCACCGTCAACCGTTGCAATATAAAATGTCTCTGCATCTGAAAGAAATTTAACTACCTCACTCATAATCATCTTGCCTCCTTATTAATTTTGTTATATTTGTAATTATATACATGTTTTCTTATTTTTCAATAGCTTTTGCTAATACTCTCTTTGCCTTAAGAGAGCCTTTGAATAGATATCCTCTACCAGATTCAATTCTCCTGTGTAACCTACAAAGGTTTTATTCAAAATCAACCTATCTATAACAGGCAATCTTACTCCGCATTGTGTAAAAGTTCTTTCACGATCAATCAATAAATTCATTACAAAACAAAAACTACAGGATATCGAATCTCTCCGTTTTTGCCTCTTTCACTTCGTCCGAAAGAGGCAAAAACAAAAGAGACTAGATAAAATTATCCAGCCTCTATTTTCATAGTCAGTTGAAAACTAAATACAAGTAAACCTATTCATTTAGTAAAATTATAATGCAACTATCACTCATTGTCAATCATTTAGCTAAAATTATATTATACCTCACTTATGCAAATGCCAGCCCCACAAATCCAAAAAGGAGCTTATCGCTTTCGCTAACTGCTACAGGTTTCCAGCCTTTTAATATGAGCCTATCCTGATAATGGGCACTTGATAATTTTCTTTATTATAATTTTGAAAAGCAAAATTGGAATTGATTATTGTTCAAGGTGGTTATACTTTACAAATAATAATCAATAATAATCTCTTGCTTTTTTAGTAACTCACACACTTCATCAGCAGCCCCTTCAGCGTTAATTTTTGCATCCGCTTTGAAGCTATTGAAGGGCGATTCCCCTATGTTTACAACCAGTATCTCATTGGGTTGATTCAACAGCTTAAGTTTCTCTGCTTCATAGTCATCGAGGTTAAATATCGAAGTAATAAAAATTTGTCCTGAGTCTGTAAAAATCCTCGCAAGCTCTCCTATCTGCCTTATATGCTCGTCTCTTCCTTCATAATCTGTTGCTCCATCTGAGGCAAGCCCATGAATAAGGCTTGAAACTCCCAAATAGTATGCTTTGTATTTCACCTGGAAAAGTTTATACTCCAATTCCTTTCCTATATCCTGTATAACCTTTTCATTTCCCTCGCTACCAGAAGTAATCACTATAAACTTTGACTTGTGTCCATATGCTTCAATTCTCTTTTCAGACGATATACTCCCTTTTTCCCATAGGAATTCCCTGTCTTTGATATGTTCCAGCAGTGTACTGTCGGAATCCGGCACACCCTCAAGTATAATCCCTCCACCTGAAATTTCATAGTTATCCACTATAACAAACCTTCCGGTCAGTTCAATTTCAGAAATCGGGTCAAAGGCTATGGGTTTTGCCGTTTCTAAAATACACTCTGCTACATCGTGGCGTTCAACCTGATCCTTAAAAGTATCAATATTCAACTCTGCAGCATCAATAATACTTAATATTTCTACCAACTTTACAGCTATTCTCATTGTTCCGATTTTAAGTTTATAGTTTTTATTTTTTATCAACGGAGCCTTCCCTACCCAAAAGATATTTACCTTAAAACGAGAACTTACAATGGGTTGTTTTTCGCTTGCCTTAACCATCAATTCCCCAGGCTTTATGTATATCTGGGTAGTTAGTGTCATTCCCGTTGCCTCATCAGCATAAGCAGTATTCTTCGGGGCTGTATTAAAGCCCTCAATGCTTTTAATAACACTTCTCTTTTGTGATGGCAGAAAAACAATTTCATCCCCTGAACTGATTGAACCGCTTAAAACTGTTCCGGCTACAATCCTCCTGTCATCACCTTCTTCAGTGAATTTGTATATATCCTGTACAGGCATACGGAAGGGTAGTTCCCTATTTTCCTTTTTGTTGACAAATCCGTCTAGCTGCTCGAGCACAGTTGGTCCATCATACCATAAGGTATTAGCTGACCTTGTTGCTATGTTGTCTCCATTAAAAGCACTGATGGGTATAAAGTTGATTGGTTTGATATTTACCTTATTTAAGAATTCAGTAAATTCTGAAGTAATAGAATTAAATACATCCTTATCAAAATCAACCAGATCCATTTTGTTTACCAGTACAACAACCTGACGTATACCCAACATTGAAACAATATGTCCATGCCTTTTGGAATTTTCCTTTATACCTTCCTTGGCATCTATTACAAGAAGTGCTGCCTCAGCCCTTGATGCACCTGTAACCATGTTTTTCAAAAACTCTATATGACCGGGTGCGTCAATGATAATGTAATCTCTTTTTCTTGTTTTAAAAAAGCATCTTGCTGTATCAATGGTAATACCCTGTGCTTGCTCATCCTTTAAAGCATCGAGAAGAAAAGCATATTCAAAGGGTCTTGAATTCTTTCTGCAATATTCTTTCACAAATTCCAGCTTTCCTTCAGGAAGGGAACCGGTATCTGCAAGTAGTCTACCGATTACAGTACTTTTGCCATGATCTACATGCCCAACTATAACAATATTCATCTGCTCTCTGGTTTCCATATTACATATACCCTCCCTTGCGTAATGTCTCAAGCCCTCCACCATCATCCTTATCCTGTGCACGGCCAGATCTCTCAGCTATGTTTGCAAATTTGCCGCTTTTAAGCTCTTCTATAATTTCACTTACATTTTTAGCAGTTGAATCTACCGGTAAAGTACACGGGTAGCATCCTAGCGATCTATACCGCTTACCGTCCCCCTGGTCGAAATACAATGAAGTTATAGGTATGTTTTCTCTTTCTATATACTCCCATATATTCAATTCCGTCCAGTCAAGCAGCGGGTGAATCCTGATATGTGTCCCCGGTGCAAAATCTGTTTTGAACTGATTCCAGAACTCAGGAGGTTGATCTCCGACATCCCAGTCATTTTCCTTATCTCTCGGTGAGAAATAACGTTCTTTTGAACGGCTTCCCTCTTCGTCAGCTCTTACACCTACTATTACGCCCGTATACTTTTCCTTGTTTTTATCAGGTACATATCTACCTGAATTATGATCCATAACATACCTATCCCACTCACCTGACAGGGTATTTTTTAAAGCTTCAGATTTCAATGCCTGGCAGCAGCTTATACGATCAGTCTTTCCATCAGGAAAGGTATTTTTCTCAGCCAATGCTTTACTATTTTCACCATAAACCATTGTTAATTTCCACATGAGTGCAAGATCATCCCTGTACTTTATCATTTCCGGTATTTTATAATGCGTATCTATATGAACAAGTGGAATAGGCACATGCCCAAAGAACGCCTTTCTAGCCAGCCAAAGAAGCACTGTACTATCCTTTCCGATAGACCAGAGCATACATATATTTTTAAATTCCCTGTATGCTTCCCTAAGTATATGAACGCTTTGAGCTTCCAATTTGTCTAAATGATTCATACTTTTCCCTCCGTTCTTATATGAAGTCCGCATTCCTTTTTATCCGGGTCTTCCCACCACCATCTCCCGCTTCGTACATCCTCACCGGGCTTTACTGCCCTGGTACATGGCTGACAGCCGATACTTAAGAAACCGTCATTATACAGAGGATTATAAGGAACGTTGTACTTTTTAATGTACTCCCACACCATATCTTCAGTCCAAAATGCAATAGGATTTATTTTATAAATTGAATGACTACTATCCCATTCAAAAATTTCTATCTCCTGACGGGTTAGTGACTGCTCCCGTCTCAAGCCGCATATCCAAGCATCGACAGTACTCAAAACTCTTTTTAGCGGATTAACCTTTCTTATTTCACAGCATTTTTTTCTGAGTTCTATACTTTCATAAAAGAAATTAGGACCATATTTTGAAAGCACCGTTTCTAACTCACCGGTATCAGGGGCATAAACCTCATAGTTAAACTTATACCTTTGCATAGTTTCTTCCATGAGATCATAGGTTTTCTGAAAGTGCCGACCTGTATCTAAAAAGAAAATTCTAGCTTCCGGATTAATTCTTAAAAGAATATCAGTAAGGACCTGGTCTTCAATTGACATACTAGAAGCAAGAATCACTTTTTCTTTTCCCAATACCTCTAAAATATACTTTACAGATTCCTCGGCAAACTTATCTTCATACTCTTTGTTTAAAAGTTCAATGTTTAATTTACTCACGACTCTACCTCCTTAAAATACTCAGGTTATTCCACCAGTGCTTTTTAACATTACTGATTTTCTAGTCTTTTGTATTTACAAAACACACTTCCTCTGCCGCTTTTACACAACAAAACTCAAACAGTTATCGAGCATATTCTGCTTAGTGCAATACCTCTTCTAAAGACTTTTTAAAAACATCCCATCCTACCCTGTTAAGTGTATTTCCAAATCTTTCACCTTTTCTGCCGTGTTCCCTGAAAAATTCAATTGTCTTTTCTATTACTAAATGCAGCTTTTCAGTTGAAAAAATTGCTGGTAGCAGTTGCTGTCCAATCTGAATACGATTTCCGAAAAGCCCCCCGAAATAAACAACAAATCCTGATTCCCCTTCCCAAGCTTGTGAAGGACATTTTTTTACGCATCGTCCACATAATAAGCATTGACTTTCGTTATATGTTAATGTCTTATTCGTTTTATCAACTTGAATGGAGCCGGAAGGGCAAACTGTCTCACAAAGTCCGCAATAATTACACTTTTCTTTATACCACGTCGGCTTCATCGCACCCTTAACACCAAAGTCATTTTCTTCAGCCTTCAAGCAGTTATTTCTACACCCTGTTATCCCAAACTTAAATTTGTGAGGAACTTCGCTTGCATAGTAACGCCTGTCAAGCTCTTCAGCTAAAACTTTTGTATCAATCAGGCCACTTTGGCATATAGAAGCTCCCTGACAAGCTGTGATGGTCCTGACTCTCGCTCCACAAACACCCTGCCGTAAGCCAGCTTCAAGCATCTCTTCCTTTACCTTTTCGATATCTTCCAGCTTAATATTGGGTATTTCTATACATTGTCTTGAAGTCAGGTGTATATAACCTTTTCCATATTTATCAGCTATTTCATATACTTTTTGTAAATGTTTTGTTTCAATATTCCCTCCTGCAATACGCAGCCTGAGTGAAAATTTATCCTTTTCTACCTGCCTCATAAAACAATTGTTTTTCAAATCCTTATAATCGACTTTTGACATTGCTTAGGCCCCTCTTTCTAAATTCCTTATTTTTTATTTAATTATCAACATTCCATTTTAATTGTCAACTTCTATTAATCCCCCATTTATCCCTTATATTTACCTCTCATGGCTAAGTTAAATTGCGGTTACCCAAAAAGCCTTCAACCACTAAAGCAGCCGAACCTACAGAAATGGCATTTTCTTCAAAAATACCGCCCCTACTGAACAAAACAGTATTTTCTTTATTCAAGTAGGATTTCTTAGAAGCTATATCAATGCATGTATTGTAAAAAATTTCAGAATGATTTACCAATGGTCCACTTAAAATCACAAGACCAGGGTTCAATAGGTTTATAAAATTAGCTAACCCGGTTCCCATTATAACTGCGGCACCCTGTAATACCTCCATAGCTAACAGATCATTGTCCTTAGCTCCATTACATATATCAATATAATTGATTTGATTAAGTGGTTTTGCTACGGAGGTCATTCTTCCCTTCTTAACTTCGGAAACAAATCGTTTTGTAATAGCAGGAATGGAAGCATAACACTCTATACATCCGAAATTTCCACAGCTGCACTCCTCTCCGTCAACGTCTATAACCATATGCCCGAATACATCTTCAGAATCATTCAGCGTCCTAATAATAGTACCTGATGATATAGCCCCCGTTCTAATTCCCACTCCGCAATTAAAGTAGACAACATTCCGTAATCCTTTACCTGCACCAAAATACGTCTCAGCCAAAACTGCTGCATTTGCACCGTTATCTAAAATAGCAGGACAATTAAGTTTTCCTTCAACCATTGATTTCAAAGGCACATTTACCCAACCAGGTGCTTCAAAATTTACAGGATTTACAACAATTCCCTTCTCCCTGTCTAGTGGTCCAACAGTCCCAACTCCAGCCCCAAGTAAAATATTTTTGTCAAAATCAAACCTTTTTCGAAAAGTTTGTACAGCTTCTTCTATTTTGCTTAATGTTATCTCAGGTGAACACGATAATTCCATTTCAAACCTGTGCTTGTGTAAAATTTGCATTTTTAAATTGGTAATGACGATTTGGATATATGTTCTCGAAATGTCTATTCCGATTATACAAAACCTATTAGTATTTACGTCATATAAGACAGGTTTCCTCCCACCTGTAGATTCCCCGATTTTTGATTCAACAACAAGGCCTGAATCTACTAAAGGCTGCATTATACGAATGAGGGTAGTTAATTTCAAATTGGTGATAAGAGAAATATCATACTTTGTTATAGGCCCATTTTTTTGTATGACACTAAATATCTTTTTTGCCTCATAATTTAGACTTTCAAATACATTGCTAAATTCCACCATTTAACATTGACACCTCATTTTTTTATATAGTGCTCATAAATCACAAATACTTTTTACCACAATTGAAATAAGTGTCCATAAAAATAGAATCACGATACTGATTTTGCATTCGTTTCATATTCTATTTTATTTCATTTAAGCCTTTTTCCTTTAGTACCTTAAATCCTTTTACCGTCTTGTTAGCTTCACCAAAAGCCTTTTGAAACTGACCTTCGGCTTTCCCAACAAGTGCTTGTGAATGAGGTATATTCAGA
This sequence comes from uncultured Acetivibrio sp., assembly GCA_964564015.1. Taxonomy (GTDB): domain Bacteria; phylum Bacillota; class Clostridia; order Acetivibrionales; family Acetivibrionaceae; genus Acetivibrio. The sequence continues at coordinate 24,409 of CAZLZR010000004.1, read as the reverse complement.
AAAAATGCCACCCTCTTTGTCACGTTTTTGCTGCCTTTCTGTGAAAATCATGCAACAAGACTAACTAAGCTTAAAACAAAAATAATTCCTAATGCAACTGCCCTCTTCAAAATACCATTCTTCATGTCCCATCTTCCTATATAACATCTTACATATATGTTTACTAGGATTTATTTTCTAATAGAACCCTCATCAAATTTTTGCAATAAAGATGAGGGCTAAAGATACCCAAGTAAACCAATCTATTTTATATTATATTATACATATTAATTCCTCAAGAAATCTTTGTCAATACTTTTTTAGAACATTTTTCTTCGCATAATTATAGTAAACTTGAAAAAGCAGCATCGATACATTCAGTTGTAATTCCAATATCCTCGTCATTGTGGGCACATGAAACAAATATTGCCTCAAACTGTGAAGGAGCAATGTAAATTCCGCTGTCAAGCATCTTAGAAAAGAATTTTGCAAACCGGTTAACATCTGACCCTGCTGCAGCTTTAAATCCCATTACTTTTTCTCCCGTGAAAAATACACTCATGATAGAACCAACCCTGTTCAATGCTATTGGAATATTGTAATTACCCGCTGCCGTTAGAAATGCCTCTTCAATCAATGCAGCTTTATTTTCAAGTTCTTTATACAAAAAGGGATTGTCACGCAAAATCTGCAATGTTTTGAGTCCTGCCGCCATTGCTATCGGATTGCCTGACAATGTTCCTGCCTGGTATACCGGTCCTGAAGGTGAAACCAAACTCATTATTTCCTTTTTACCACCATAGGCACCAACGGGCATACCGCCCCCTATTATCTTGCCCAGTACTGTCAGATCAGGAACTATGCCGTAATACCCCTGTGCCCCGTTATATGAAATTCTGAAACCGGTAATAACCTCATCAAAGATAAGTATTGTTCCATAAGTATCGCATAACTCTCTTAGCACCTTTAGGAACTCAATCTCAGGTACAACAACTCCCATATTTGCAGCAACAGGTTCTACAATAACTGCCGCCAGGTCACTTCCGTAGGTTTTAAATACTTCTCTTATGCCGTCAATATCATTGTACTGAGCGGTTATTGTATTTCTTGCATAATCCAAAGGCACACCGGCACTATCAGGAATACCGGAGGTTAATGCACCTGAACCTGCTTTTACCAGTAGACCATCGGAATGACCATGGTAGCACCCCTCAAATTTCAGAATCATATCCCGCCCTGTAAAACCTCTGGCAAGCCTGACAGCACTCATAACCGCTTCTGTGCCTGAATTAACCATCCTTACCATCTCAACCGAAGGCAAAGCATTACATATTATTTCTGCCAGCTCCAGCTCTCTTCTGGTAGGTGCTCCATAGCTGGTTCCATCTTCCGCCGCCCTTTTAATTTCCTCTATTACGGCTTCATGAGCATGTCCTAAGATCGCAGGTCCCCATGAACATACATAGTCGATAAACTCATTACCGTCTTCATCCATAATCCTTGAACCCTTTGCCCTTTTAATGAATGGCGGGTTTAGTCCTACAGCTTTAAAAGCTCTGACAGGGCTGTTAACACCACCCGGTATGATATTTTTAGCTTTTTCAAACAACTCAAAAGAATTCTGATTTTTCATAATGTCTTTCCGCCTCAATCGTCAATTTGATATAAGGGGTGCATATTATTTAGTTGAAGAGAAATATGGAAGAAACATCTTCACATTTATTACATGCACCCTGATAAAGTGTCATCAAGCTTTTAGCCAGGCAGCAAGCTGCTTAGCGAAATATGTTATTATTATTTTAGCTCCGGCACGCTTGATTGAAGTCACCGATTCAAGCACAGCAGCCTTTTCATCAATCCAGCCGTTTTGGGCAGCCGCCTTTATCATTGAATATTCACCGCTGACGTTATATGCAGCAACCGGCACATTAAACCTGTTATATACCTCCCGTACAACGTCAAGATAGGCAAGAGCCGGTTTTACCATAATTATGTCCGCCCCCTCGGTAATATCCTGTTCGACTTCACTTAGTGCTTCCTTGATATTGCCATAGTCCATCTGATAGGTCTTCCTGTCACCGAAGGCAGGCTTTGAGCCCGCTGCCTCTCTGAAAGGTCCATAGAAAGCAGAAGCATACTTAGCACTATATGCCATTATAGCCTTATCTGTATAATTATTCAGTTCAAAAATTCTTCTTATTGCAGCCACTCTGCCATCCATCATATCAGAAGGAGCAACAATATCGGCACCGGCTTGAACATGGCTAAGAGCTGTTTTTGCTATAATTTCCACCGATTTATTATTATTAACTTTCCCGTCTTGTATAATGCCGCAGTGACCATGACTTGTGTACTCACAAAGACATACATCCGTAATCAGCAGAAGTTCAGGAAAATTCTTTTTACCTTCCCTCAAGGCCTTTTGAATTACTCCTGTTTCACTGTAAGCCTCAGACCCGATTTCGTCCTTTTTATCCGGAATTCCAAACAACAAAACACTTGTTAACCCCAAGTCCTGCACTTGTTCCAGTTCCTTTAAATAATTATCCACCGAAATTCTGTAAATACCCGGCATGGATGGAATTTCATCCTTTATTCCTGTTCCTTCAGTTATAAACATCGGATACACCAGATCCTCAACAGAAACCTTGGTCTCCCTGACAAGCCTCCTGATACCTTCATTGGCTCTAAGTATTCTATGTCTTTTTGCCATTTCCATCTCTATCCCTCCACTATTTGGACCATCTTGTCCAGCAAACCATCAATAGTATGTACATCAGCAACACCATCGATTTTAAACCCATGTTCGCCGGCAGCCTTTGCAGTCACAGGTCCAATGCATACAACTTTTGCTTCTTTAAGTATATCAATATTCCCATTTCCCATAATTTCTACAAAACTCCTTACTGTTGACGGGCTGGTAAAAGTAATAAAATCTAAGTCCCTTTCCTTTAATATCTGCAGCATTTCATCCTTAGCAGCCCAATTAGTCACAGCTCTATAAACGGGTACATTTTTATATTCTATTTTGAGTTCATTTAGCCCTTTTACAAATTCATCATCTTCAACATATGCCCTTGCGAGCAATAATTTTTCTCCTTGTTTCAAGAGTTTTCTCAACCCTTCAAGAAGTGCTGCGGTTGTGTATTCATCCGGTATATACTCTACATTCAACCCAAGATTATATAGCTCTGAAGCAGTTGAAGTTCCTATTGCACATATCTTAATATTGTGTAAAATCCTTATATCCAACCTTCTTTCTTTCAATCTTTTGAAAAATACTCTGACTCCATTGCTGCTTGTAAAAGCCAACCAGCTATAATCCTTGATATTATCCAGTGCTTTGTCCAATTCAGTGTAATCATCATATTCATCAATAGTTATAACCGGGACTTCCAGGGCATTTCCTCCAAGTTCTTCTATTTTCTGTACAAAGCTGTCCGCCTGTTCCTCAGGCCGTGTCACCAGAACTTTTTTCCCTGCAAGCTTGCCCTTCGGAAACCAACCCAATTTCTCCTTAAGGTCAGCAACAGCACCTATAACTATGACTGCAGGAGAGGATATTTCTGCACTTTCACAGTTTTGCACTATTGTCTCTAATGTACCTTCCACAATCTTTTGTTCAGTAGTAGTACCTTTTTCTATTACCGCAACAGGGTTATTTTTATCCTTCCCATACTTAATAAGGCTTTCCGATATTTTTTTAAGATTTTTCAACCCCATAAGGAATACTAAAGTCCCTTCAAGCTTTGCAAGCACTTCATAATCAAGCTTGCTGCCGTCTTTATCAGGCGTCTCATGTCCTGTAATAATATGTAATGACGAGCAATAATCCCTGTGGGTCACCGGAATACCTGCATATGCCGGGACAGCAACAGCAGAAGTGATGCCGGGAACCACTTCGAATTCAATCCCGTTTTCACGGCTACATTCAGCTTCTTCACCACCACGACCAAATAAAAAAGGATCTCCGCCTTTAACCCTAGCTACGATCTTTCCTTCCTTTGCTTTTTTGACAAGTATATCATTAATCTCGTCCTGGGACATTGAATGGAGTCCGGCACTCTTCCCCGCATAAACAAGCTCTGCATCTTTTTTTGCAAACTTCAGCACCCTTTTGTTTACAAGCCTGTCATAAACGATTACATCTGCTTTGCCTATACACTCGGCAGCTTTAAAAGTAATAAGCTTATGATCTCCGGGTCCAGCTCCTATTATATAAACTTTACCAGCCATTGTCTCTCCTCCGTATCGGAATACAAGCTATCATTGTCTTCCGAGCTGTTCTATTATTTTAGCAGCCAGCCTTTCGCCGAGCTGAACAGCGTCATACTTGCTGCCTTCTACAAATTCCTTATACATATATGGCTTTTCTATAGATGCATACATTCCATATACTCTCATACTTTCTCCTTGAATAACCGCATGTGCTGCAATAGGTGTGCTGCACCCGCCATTGAGTGTTATCATAAATTCACGTTCAGCATCAAGCTGTAATGCCGATTCACTTGAATGGACACTATCCATCAGGTAAGATATATCCTCACCGGCTCGTGCCTCTATTGCAATAATCCCCTGACCCACTGCCGGAATCATTTCATCAACACTGAAGTAATCTATACACTTTTCCTCAAGTCCAAGTCTTTTCAGACCGGCTGCTGCAAGAATAAGAGCATCATACTCATTATTTAGAAGTTTGTCCAATCTTGTTAGTACATTTCCCCTAAGCGTTTTTACCTTCAGGTCAGGTCTTTTCTCCAGTACTTGCAGCTCTCTTCTTATGCTGCTTGTGCCAACAACAGCACCTTGCTTCAAATCCCTAAGATGTGTTCCATCAGCTGTGACTAATACATCCCTGGCGTCTTCCCTTCGGGACACAGCAGCAATTCTCAGGCCATCAGCTAAAAACACAGGGACATCCTTCATACTATGTACTGCTATATCTATTCTATTATCAAGAAGTGCGTTTTCCAGTTCTTTTACAAATAAGCCTTTACCACCAATAGTATCAAGTCTTCTATCAAGCATTTTATCACCGCTTGTACTTAAGCCCAGTATCTCAAATTCAATCTCCGGATGCCTGTTCTTTATACAATCAACTACTATCCTGGCCTGTGCCATTGCAAGCTTGCTTTCCCTTGTTCCAACTCTAATAATTTTTTTCATCAAGATACTCCTTGAAAATGCCATTGGCTTTGTCTTTAAATTCCTCTACTGTGGCAATATTCTGATCGAGAACATCGTCTAAAATTCTCGTTAATAATTCTATACGTTTCTCCTTATCGACTATCATTCTTCTGGCTTTGATACGAAATTCCTTAAGAATTTCAAGCATAGCCTCAAATTCATCAGGGAACAGCTTCTCCAGTTTTTGTCTAATGTGCTTCGATAATGCAGGATATCCACCGGAGGTTGAAATCCCCAAAACCATGTCACCTCTTTTTACAATTGCCGGGAAAATAAAATTGCACCTTTCCGGACAATCCACTACGTTTATAAAAAGTCCTTTTTTCAAAGCATCATTATATACCTCTTCATTGGCTTCAGGATTATTTGTAGCCGCAATTACAAGGAATGCACCGTCCAAATCTCCGCTTGAGTATTTCTTTGCTTTAATTTCAATCCTGCCATTTCTCTCAAAGTCACGGATTTTCTCATTAACCGACAAGCTTATTACAACAATTTTTGAAACAAACTCAAGCAGTGCTTCTATTTTCCTTTCAGCAACAGTCCCTCCACCTACAACAACACATTTTTTATCCTTTAATTCAATAAAAACCGGAAATACCGCCATACATCCACCTCCTGTATTTAATAATGCCGACATACGCAGTATTCATTGATTGTTCACTATAATATCCCTTAAATACCGTAAATATATCTCTCTTTCCTGGCTATTGTCGAATTCGCGTGCACCATAAACAAGTCTATCCATTATACTGTTAACAGCACTTGAAATCGATGCTTTTACAACCTCTTTTTCGCCTTCAGTAAGTAGCTTAAGTTTTGCCAAGGCATAGTCAGTCTTTTCCTGAACAATTCCATCCGCAAACCTTTGCATATCTTTAACAACAGGGAGGACACACCTGAACTCATACCATTTCTTAAATTCCAACACACCCTCACTAAGCATTTCTTCCACAACAGAGACCACATCGTCCTCACCAACACATTTATAACCATCAGTTTTCATGTCATCAATATTATAATATCTTACAAAGGCCAGTTGTTGTATTGCTGCGTCAAAATCCCTTGGAACAGCAAGATCGATAAATAACCTCACTTTATCCGGATTCTTGATTGAGTTTTCCAGCATGTCCCTGGTTATTGTATAGTGAGGACTCGAAGTAGAACTAATGATAATATCACATTCGTCAACAAATGAATATCTGCTGCTGTAATCAATAACAGCTATATTTTTTTCGCATTCTGGAAAACAAACCATTTTCGAATGTGTTCTTTTCGTCACATAAATTTTCCCTATTCCACTTTCAATAAGCTTGTCCACAACAGCAGCACCTATCCTTCCGGTGCCGATTACCATAGCACATCTGTCCTTATGTGAAGGCTTAAATATTTTTTCAATTGTTTTAATTGCAACATCTGCTATGGAAGTACAATCCCGAAGGCTTCCCATAAGGGTTTTTATCCTTTTCGCCGTTGTTACAGCCTGCCTGAATAACGTATTTAGAACAGTCGATGTAGTTCCGGCTTTCAATGAGATTTCATGGGCGCTCTTGAATTGACCAAGTATTTGGTCCTCAAACCGAGCCATGGAATCCATACCGCATGCAACATTGAATATATGCTTCAATGCTTTAGTCCTCTTATAAAAGTAGAAGTATTTCTTCATACTATAAATATCCAAGCCTTTTATTTGGCACAAGAGCTTCTCAATACAGTCGCTATCAAGCTCACAAGTTTTCGAATATATATACACCTCCGTTCTGTTACATGTTGAAATAATAGAGCACTCAGAAACCTGAGAAAGATTATTGAGTTTTTGCAAAACTGATGCATATTCATCTTCACTAAACTTAAGCTTTTCACGTATCTCAACGGTTGCAAGCTTATAATTTATTCCAATTACAAATATATTCATCTATTTACCTTTCATAATACGAAATACCAAACCCATAAAATAAATCTAGCACTACGCTGTAAATAATTCAACATCATAAAAAAATAATAACAAACGTTTTTACTCTGTAAGAAGCATTGCAAAACGTCTAAGCTCTTCTACTGCCGGGTTATGGTGGACACTCCCACTCAATATGGCATATTATTTTTCTTACAAGCTGTCTAAAATTTTATGAAAGGGAGTTTCCCATTAAAATCACAATTTATTGAAGTTCATTTCTATAATACCCCTTTTCGGATATGCATTGGTTCTAAAACTTCTGGATCCTTTCCAAATGAAAGGATATATATTCATGGCTTAAGAAAATCAATTATGTGTTCTCTATCATAAAAGTATCTTTCCCAAGAACACAATTGCTTAGGCACTTAGCACAGTCTTCCAATTGAGTTTCGTTGCCGACTATAAATTCCATAGTATCCGTCCTTTTCAAAAAAGTATCAAAGCACACATGAAAACGCCTTTTGATGCATGTGTGCTCTTCTAACAAACTTCCAGTGTTTTATAAGTAGACTCTCATTTGAAACATATTCTACTGAAGCTTTAGGAGGTCTTTCTATTTTTGCGAGCCTCTTGCCTTCAAAATATCTGAAAGTGTTTCTATGACAGACATCCTTTAACCTCCTTCAGAAAATCAAATTACTCAAATAGAAAAACTGGTACTTTGGGTATTGATCAGATTCAATATTTCTTCACGAATATTCTGGAAAGCTTTTGTGTAACGTGTCTTATTACTGTTTTCACCGGTAATTGAGTTGGTGAATGTGATTCTGAATTCCTTTATGATTTTCCCAGGCCTTTTTGACATTACCAGGACTCTGGTTCCTAGAGAAAGTGCCTCATCAACATCATGGGTAATAAAAAGAACAGTCTTTCCTGTTTCCCACCATATATTCCTGACTAAATTCTGCATCTGTTCTCTTGTCAGTGCATCCAATGCTCCAAAGGGTTCATCCATGAGCAGTACCCTGGGATTGTTCACCAGCACGCGTGCTATGGAAACACGCTGTTTCATCCCACCTGACAGCTCATATGGTCTTTGCCGGGAAAATTCTGATAATCCAACCTTTTCCAGATATCTCTTAACTTCCTTGTTGTAAAATTCCTTATTTATTTTTCTCATCTTTGGCCCGAAAGCAACATTTTGTTCAACTGTCATCCATGGATAAAGAGGAGGCTGTTGAAAGACAACCCCTCTGTGCCAATCAGGCCCTTTTATGACTTCCTTATCCATCTTTACAGTACCCTCGGTAGGTGAAATGAAGCCTGCAATTATTTTCAACAATGTGCTTTTTCCGCAGCCTGATGGCCCAAGCAAGCATACAAACTCTCCTTCTGAAATACTCAGGTTGATATTTTCTAAAGCATTCACTTCAACATTTTTACCTGACTTGTATGTAAGTGAAAGGTTTTCAATTGAAATAACTTCCTCAGAGCTATCGGAAAAAAAACCATTATTAAACTGCGACATCGGCTCCACCTCCGAAAATTTCTGTTAATAAGGTCATTTCAAAAAGTACATTGTTCAAGTATTTTTTGTATAATACTATTAATTCAGATTTTTGAAATGCCCAAATAACCAGTTAATTATTTGATAGTACCTAATCTTATTTCAACGCTTCTTCAATAAATTTTGGATTTATTGCTTTCTTAAATGCTTCCAAATCAGGAGCTGTTTCTATTGATTTCTGTTCTACAAGAAAATCAGCCGTTGATTTCAAGGTCTTAGCCAAATCACCAATATTACTGCTAGAACCAAAGTATTTGTCTGATAGCTGCTCCTTTTCAGACAACCATACCAATTCCTTTGATTGTTTTAATGCTTCAGTTTTATCAATGCTAAGTCCTTTTCCTAAAGCCTCTGATGCTTCATCAGGATTACTGCGATACAAATCATAAGCCTTTTGCTGCAACTTTATATACTTTACTACAATATCCGGATATTTTTCTGCAAAAGTCTTACTGACCAAGCCAAAATCAGCTGTAATAATACCTTTTTCAGCAAGTTTGCTGCTATCTGTTATTACTTTTCCGTCTGCAAGTAATTTACCTAAAGTAGGCTGCCAAACATAAGCACCGTCTATATCACCTCTCTGCCATGCTGCAAGAATATCCGGTGGCTGCATGTCGAGAATTTTAACATCCGCTGGATTTACACCTTCAAGCTTAAGTGCATTGAGGAGACTGTAGTGAGCAGTGGAAGCAAATGGCGTAGCTATCTTTTTACCTGCAAGATCTTTTACTGAATTAATATTTGAGCTGCTTTTAACTGCAAGAGACTCTGCTACTCCAATAACATCGTGTATCCAGAATACTTCATAAGCTATTCCCTTAGAAATACCTACCGAAGTTGGAGCTGAGCCTACAAGTCCGAAATCTATGCTGTTTGATGCAAAAGCTGTATTTACATCCCTTCCTGAATCAAATTGTTTGAAGTTTACTTTTACTCCTAGTTCACTTTCGTACCAGCCCTTTGCTTTAGCCAGCAGTTCACCATTAGGTATTACCTGGAAGCCAACATTTATCGCATCGGGCTTATTTTCTTTTTGCTGACCAGATGAAGGCTGAATTGAACTGGTTTCTTTCGTAGTGGTTGATGAATCTTCAGATTTTCCGCAGCCTGTCAACTGAAATGTTAATGCTGATATCAAAGTAACTGCAAGTAATACTTTCCATATTCGTAATTTCATAATTATTTCTCCTTTTTTTTAAATATTGAATATTTATTCTTTACCTTTCCAAGGTACTACCTTGCTTTCGATAAGTCTTATGATCCTGTCAATAATTATTCCCGTGATTCCCATAATGAAAATGCCTACAAAAATAACATCACTTCTAAGAAACTTGCTGCCATCTAACACCATCCACCCTATTCCGGTTACTGCTGCAACCATTTCTGCTGCTACAAGAGTTGTATATGCGACTCCGATTCCGGTACGAATGCCTGTAAAAATATCAGGCATACATGCCGGAAGAATTACATGCCGGAAAACCTGTCCTTTGCCTGCACCGAGAGTATATGCTCCGTGAATATAATCCTGTTTGATTTTCTTAACTCCTGACACGCAGGATATATAAACGGGAGCAAAACCTGCCAGATACAATAATGCAATTTTTGAAGAATTCTCAATTCCCATCCATAATACAAGCAGTGTATAATATCCTAAAGGCGGCAATGGCCTGTAGAATTCAACAAGTGGATCTAAAATTGCTCTGATTTTTGAGTTATATCCACTCAGAAGCCCTATGGGAATTGCAGTAACAACAACCAACAGGAAAGAGCCTATCAATCTGAACATGCTGTCTCCTAAGTGCCGTACCAGGCTATTATCTTTGTAACCGTTTTTAAGTATATCAATAAATGTACTGTATACTTTTCCCGGAGAAGGAATGATAACATCGGATACAACCTTCAAGCTGGTAATCACCTGCCAGATTATCAATAATCCAGCGAATGTAAAGATTGTCAGAATTCTTTCTATTGTGATATTTGAAGCAACCTGGTTAAGTATGCTTCTGCTTGATTGTTTTTCAGCTTTTTTTATGCTTAATGCATTATCCGGCTCAAGAGACATTTCTTCACCCCTATTATGAACTACTTTTACTTACTTTTTGGTCTATAATTTCGTTATAAGTTCTGTTTTCGGAAATATTGAGGCTCATTTCCCATGTAGGTCTGTAACCAAGCTTTTCATACAGCTTTCTTGCATCACTTCCTCCACAAATAAGCTTTGCTTCATTGACGCCCTTTTCCTTCAGCCAATCGTGTGTCAGCTGAAGTAATTTTGTTGATATTTTTTTCCCTCGATATTGCGGCTTTGTATAGACATCAATAATCCAGCCATAATACCCCGGCTTAAACAAATAATATGGGAAATCGTTTTTCAAAAGAGCTCCAGCGATTGCCACAGGTTCTTTATAACTGTTATATGCTATGAAATGCCTTATTCTGCCTTTACTGAATTCATTCCTGTATAATTGCAGAATATTATCGTATGCATTATCAATCAGAGCTTCATCAGGAACACCCATTTCCTTGAATAGCAACTTCCTGAGTTCAATTGCTATAGGAATATCCTTTTCTTCAACAGGCAGAATTTTTATTGTTTCACTATCAGACCCCATATTCAATACCTCCATTTAAGAATCATATTATCTTGCAAGCCTATCCAGATGCTTGAATATGGGTTGTTTGGATTCTTGCTCTGAAAAACGTGTTGCATATGACTCATCTGTCAATTCTTCAGGATCTATTATGCATACAGCTGCAAGATCAACATCTCCAAGCTGTTCCCTCACATTTATATAATACTTTTCAAAAATCGGACCGCTTATTAGTATCTTTTCCGGCATCCCTTTAATCTGATAACTCTTACCGTTTTTACCCGAAATTGATATAACTACTTTTTGGTTGAACCATAAACTTCGTGTAAAGTTCTTATAGCTTTTTGAAGACTCCAAAAGTTCCAGATAAACTAACTTTCCTTCATCGGAAACTCTGATTGACTGTTTTACGACAGCATGTGGCAAGCCGTTTTCATTCAAGGTTACCAGAACTTTACTTGTGTCTTCGTGATTTATTATCTCTTCTATTTCCTTATTAATTTCAGAACTCATTTGACTACCCTCCCTTCAGTGTTGCTTTCTATAGTATTCTTGTTAAATCACCGTCAGGATGATTTCCGCATCTTCTATAATCGTCAAAGTCTATTCCCAATGAATATTTCCTTCTTAATTCGTGCAGTCCCTTTGCTAGTCTTACATAGTATTCCAGCGAAGCATTTTTCTGATCATGGAAATAGGATTGAGGCCTTGGTATCCAGACCATATATATTGTAGAAACCCCTTTTGATGCCAAGTCCTCTGCCTCTTCAAGAGTATATTTCAAAGCCTCATCCTCACTTATATAGCCATAGGGTTTGGCAAGTTCTACTCCTGCAACAATGCCTGTATTTACATTTCCTTTTCCAAAGACATCTACAGCTCTAACCAATCTGTTTTTCCATTCCTTATAACCAATCCATTCTGCTTTGCCTGGACAAATCCAGTTGAACAAGTCTTCGTTCAGCACCTCTATATCAGCCGTATATCCCGTAAGCCCGGTCTCGTCGTATAGTCTTTTCAGCTGTTTCTCTGTAAAGGCTGTGGCAATAAGCTGACTTGGAAATTTCTTTGTCTTGAAATTTAGACCTATGCTTTTGAGCAACTCTATGTAGTATTCGACTTCTTCATCAAAAGGTTCCCTGCCCCTTGTATCTGAGCCTGCCGTAAGGCATATGCTGGAAAAACGTCCCTGTTGCTTTAATGCTTCGCCAATAACCTCGCCAACTTCTCTGGGATTAAGTTTTGCCGGAACCCCAAGCTCCGCTTTTTGATGTTTGAGATGATTTACTATGTCACAATATTTGCAGCCATGATCATTATCCCAGAAGTGGCAGTAACTTGAAGGCATTACCTGAAGTCTCTGAGGACGTGCAGTAACAATATGCTCCATAGGCTTTCCTGAAGCAGTCTTCTTACCGTAAAAATCAGGTTTAGGCCAGAATTCAACTTCTTCTATCACCTTTTCTTTATCTTTCAGAACCAACCTGTCATCCTCGTAATCAACAACATATGGATTATGTTCTAATGGCGATGGATCTGTCAGTACCGTAGTTCCATCTCTCAATATCAGAGATTCTGGCAAAGGTGTTAGCTTGTTGTCTCTTGAACCGAATAATGCTGCTCCCCTTATCTGGTGTCTGGAAGGGTCAAGCTTTTCCAATGCTTTCTCTGTGTAATGAACCCCTCTTCTTTGTACATCAATTTTTATTACTATCAATCGAGGTATATCGGGATATTTTTCAACTACTTCATCCAAAGTTAAATCTTTTTCAATTATAGAAGCAATCTTTACAGTCATTTTTATTCCTCCTGTTGTGACACTAAAAAAGACCGAACCATTATCCTCCAATTTGGAAAGATGGTCCAGTCTCCAGTATTTCTGGTCAACCAGTAATATATTAAGTTATACAACAAACTAATATCAGTTTACATATCGATTTTCTAAGTTATTGGGTATTTTTTATCCCACATCTCCAATATTTCCTCAATGTGGGGTCACCAATACACTTATAATTTGTACTACACGCAACATTTTGTCTTGTGTAGTATTAAATATATTCTAATATCAGAAGAAGCATTTGTCAATAGATTACGAAAATTTTTTATATTTATCCTATAGGACTAGTATGAATTAAATTATTTTTATCTCCTTATAAAGTAAATCAAGATAGCTTTTTGCTACTAACGAAAAATCCGATGGAGAATGAACGTTTATTCCTGCCATAACTGAAAACAGCATTTTAGCGTAAACTCCGGTGTTGAATTCACTTTTGAAAACTCCGATCTTCTTGCCCATTTCCAAACTTTCAAAAAAAACATTTTCAGTGTATTTACGCAGATTATCAAAACATTCCTTTATTCTCGGATTACTTTTAGAGTAATAAATTGAAGTTGCATAAAGCAGACTTGTATAGTTATTGTTTGCATAATAATCAAAATATTCTATATACTTTGTAAAAAACTCAAGAGGGTCGGTCAGTTCTTTTTTCAGGCTTTCAACAAGACTTTCCCTGTTCTTGAGTTCATTTAATATGACAGCTTCGAGCAATTCTTCTTTGCTGGAAAAGTACCTATAAAGTGACGATCTCTTTATTCCTGCAGATTGAGCAATAGTTTCAAGATCAATCTCAGTATAATGGCTGTTTGAAAAATGTGCTGCAGCTTTATCTATAATTCTTTGCTTGGTAGATTGAATATCAGGTTCTATGCCTGTATTGCTTTGCAAAAGCTGTATCAAATCATCTTTGGATTTAAAAAAATTATAAAAGGTGCTTTTACTTATTTTACACGTATTAGCAATAGCAGTAATGCTCAAGCTGCCAAAACCACTGCCGCTTACGATTTCTTCTGCACACTTTATGATTTTATTCTTATATTTTTCACTATTGTTCATTTTATTATTTAGCTGCCCTCTCTTCTTATAGTTAAGCACCTTTGACTTTCTTTCAATTCAAATACAATCTACTAAAATAAAAAGCCAGGACAGATATCATCAAAATATCTCCCTAGCCTCCATTGTTATGGTCAACTAAACGGTATTACATTCCCTACTATTCCTATTATATTTGTTTATTTTAAACCAAAAAAACTTAAAGTCAAGAAAGACTCATTTAATACGCCTTAGCATATTGTTAAAACCCATTTCTATGTGCTAGAATAACTTATTACAATAGGCTTTAATGACTTTTATATAAAATAAAGCATTTTAATGGGTGGTTAAATTGAAACTTTTATTAATAACAGCCTCGTCAGATAATATCAAACATATTAGAAAGGCTAGGGTAATTCGCTTTCAACAAGTTACAATGCCTTATCTTGCCGCTCTTACCCCACCACACTGGACTGTAGCACATATTGACGAGGAATGTGAAAAGATTGATTACAATATGGAAGTTGACCTTGTTGGAATAACCTTTCATACTCCAAGTGCTAATCATGCTTATAATATTTCTGCAAAATTCAGAGAAAGGGGAATACCTGTGGTTCTTGGTGGCCCCCATGTGACATTGAGGCCTGATGAGGCAATAATTAATGCTGATACCATAATCGTAGGAGAAGCCGATGATATTTGGGCACAGTTATTATATGATTTTGAGAAGGGTAGTTTTAAAAAGCGATACGAACAGGAAAATCCATCCCTTCTTGAGGATAGACCATTTTCAAGAAAAGACCTGTTCCACAGGAAGGACTTATCCAACCCACTCAATATGGCATATTATTTTTCTTACAAGCTGTCTAAAATTTTATGAAAGGTAGTTTCCCATTTCAAGCCACAATTTATTTAAATTCATTTTTATAATACCCAATTACCTCTCTTGCCCTCTTTGTGATAAATTCATTCCCATATTTCTTTTTACCAATAGGTATTATTAAATCCTTTATTTGCCGTTCTATTTTCCAGTTTGCCCCCGAATCCATTTTATTTTCAAGCAAATCAAGAGCCCTTTGCAAAGGTTCAGAAACTACCTGTTCTCTTTTCAGAAGCCACAAAATTTCAAGGAAATCGCTCTCGTACATATTTGGAAATGTTAAATGTTTAATCCTTGTGTGAATAAATTCCGATTTGCTATGTGAACTGAAACATACTTCGTGAAGTAAAATAAAATCAATACACTTTTTATTAAATCTTGTGCCTTCACAGAACGATTATCAGTTGGTATGAAGGATAATCCTTTGAGAAGTTTAATGACTCCCCAATAACAAGTATGTTTCCCATAGCAACTTCGGTTAGAACAATACGGGAATGATGAAGGCGTCTTAAAATCGCCATCATCAAACCTTTGATACTGTACAAAAAAATCGACAACTCTATTAATAATTTCCTCTTCTCCAAATTGAAAATAGGAATGCAAATATATCATATTCCCATTTAGGCAGGGCATTGGAAAGTGGCTTTTTCCTATTGAAAAAATTCCAATCTGCTTATCAAAAAAATGGTTGGTAATAATTTTTAGAGGTTCAAGAAACCTGTTATCCTTCGGATCAGCTTCCATGTCTGCTAAAAGCACAAGAGTCCAAAGCGTTGATTTATAATTTGGGACATAATAATTGAGCTGTGGAAAATATTTATCGTTTTCTTTTAAAACATTCCAACAACCGCTTTCATCCTGCAATTCCATTATTTTTGATGTGAGTGATTTTACTATTTCTTTATCCATCATTTAGTTATCCTATTCCAATCAAATCATAAACATCTACCATAATTATACCAATTTAAACTTAACATCGGTACCTATCCCAAAAATAAGATGGCTTTTCTATGAAGTTTTTATGGAGAACGGGCCACAAGAACGTAAAAAAGCTGTCGCATCAGCAATTATTAAACTGCTGATGCGACAGCCAAATTCTTAAAAACATGTTTATATATAATTTCATGAGGGAGAACTAAAAAACTTAAAAATTCGAAACCAAATCCTTTGAACTGTTTTCCAAAGTTTCTACAACTTTTATTATTTCTTCATTTATTCTTCCAATAGTTTGAACTACCTTTATACCTTTTTCTTCAAGCTTTTTCTGTGGTAAGAAGCCTATCCTCTGAACCAAAACAGCAGCACAATCTTCCAACGCAGTACTGATTTTCTCGAATTTGCTTTCTTCATCATCACAATCATTTTTACCGCTACAATACTTTTCGACTGACCTTTTCTCAAGAAGGTTCGACTTGCCATTTTCATATCTATAAATATGAAATTCCTTTACATGCCCAAAATGCTCATCAATATAAACTCCATTTTTTGTCGCTACCGCAAAGGTATATGTAACATCTTTTGCAAAGGTCTTAGTCTTCTCTTCCGCCCTTTTGCTGAATTCTATGGAACAATCATTATCTAGAGTGCCAATAGCATCCGCACGGCATTGCTTACAATGGTACATCTGCTTCAGGTGAACCTCACACGCAGACCTCAACTCATTTAGCTCCTTGTTGGAAGTCAGGGGCATATTCTCAAAAGCACTTCCCGGAGCCGGTATAAGCGGCATTATATTATTTATAAATACTCCTATATCCTTTACCTTTTTTACAACATCTTCAATATACTTATCATTGATACCTTTTATCATAACGGTATTTATCTTCGTAATAATTCCCAACTCTATTAATTTTCTTACCCCTTCAAGTTGATTATTTATAAGGACTTCTGCTCCCTTTTCGCCATCGAGCCTTACACCCTGGTAATTAATGCTCTTATATATTTTCGCACCAATTTTAGGATCTATGGTATTGATGGTAACTGTAACATGAGTTACTCCAAACCCAACCAAAGCTTCTGCATAATGTGGCAGCATCAAACCATTTGTTGACAGACAAAACGTCACATCAGGATCATTTTCTCTTATTAGCTTGAGAGTTCTTTTGGTATTTTCAAAATTTGCAAGGGCATCTCCAGGCCCTGCAATACCTACTACCTTAAGATTATTGAATTTGCTTTTCACCTTCAAAAATCTATCCAATGCCTCTTCAGGTTTTAACACTTCACTTGTTACGCCAGGCCTGCTCTCATTTATGCAATCAAATTTTCTATTGCAGTAATTGCAAGATATATTGCATGCAGGAGCAACAGGAAGATGAATCCTGGCATTTTGGCATCCGCCACTATAGCAGGGATGGCTTTTAGTTTTTTCTTCCAATATTTTATTTTGACTAAGTGTTATTTGATTTGACAAATGTATACCTCCCTTACTTAGAACAAATATAAATCTCCGGGGCAATTATCACTCTAGCTTTAGCCTCTTTCATGCAATGCAAAGAGGCTAAATAATAAAGTCGGTTTCGCCGATTTAAACCAGGGTATTCCTCCGCAGTAAACAGCCTTGAAGTAGACTTTTTTGATGCCAGAAATCAATGCAATTTCTTAGACATCAAAAAAGACCAAGTGGAATGATACCACTTGATCTCTAGCTTTCTAGTCAACCCAGTTATTAACCTAGTATTTAAATATGTTTTATCGACTTTCCTTTATTCTATCCCATCAAGCTGCCATTGTCAATAGAAAAGAAATATCAAATTCTAAACAAACCATATTTTTTATATATGACCTTCTATTATTCGAAACTGTAAAGACAAAGGTATGATTCGCTTTGCTTATTTTTAGACAATTAGCAGCTCATCAAATTATCAATTTTTCAGTTCCATATCTTTAGAATGCAGGTACAACAGCTACTCCATATTTATCCTGTATAAACTCTTTCACGTCCTCAGATTGCAAAGCCTCTATAAGTTTTTTTATTTCCGGACGGTTTTCTTCGCCTTCTCTCACAACGATTATATTTGCATAAGGAGAATTTGCATCTTCACGAAAAATTGCAGACTTCGGATCTAGCTTAGCCTCAAGTACATAGTTTGTATTAATAACTGCACCGTCAACATCAGGAAGAACCCTTGCCAATTGAGGTGCTTCAACTTCCACAAATTTCAGCTTCTTAGGATTTTCTGCAATGTCTTTTGGTGTAGCCGAATAATTATCTAGCCCATCCTTTAGCTTAATTAGTCCATTTGCCTGAAGAAGTGCCAATGCTCTGTATTCGTTTGAAGCATTATCAGGAATAGCTATTGTTGAACCTTCCTTTAATTCGTCCTTTGATTTTATTTTCTGCGAATAAAACCCTATAGGCTCAACATGTATTTTGCCGGCTACTTTAAACTTATATCCTTTTTCCTTAGACACAGAGTCTAAATAGGGTACATGCTGGAAGTAGTTTGCATCTATCTGTTTTTGATCCAGCGCAGGATTTAATTGTGCTTCATCATCCAAAACTTTGACTTCAAGGTTTACACCCTTTTCTTTAAGTTTTGGCTTTACAAATTCTAATATTTCCGCATGAGGAACAACTGCTGCCCCAACCTTGAGAGTAACTTCCTGCTCAGAAGTCTTAGCAGGCTCTGCTTTATCATTACTTGATGCTGATGCCGGTTTTGGTTCTTCCTTCTTCGAGCATCCTGTAAAAGCTCCCCCAAGTATAACAATTGCCGCTGCCATAATAATTAATTTTTTAAACATAATAATCTCTCCTCTTCTTTTTTTAATCTACTCAAACTTAAACCTCTTTTTGTTTATCCATTTTGCTATCAAATCACCACCAAACTGCACACCTTGAACCAGAACAATCAATAAAACAACAGTAAAAATCATAATATCATTTCTAAAACGCATGTATCCAAACCTTATAGCCAGGCTCCCCAGCCCGCCGGCACCTATTGCTCCGGCCGCAGCTGTAAATCCGGTTATAGTGATAATGGCCAGTGTAACACCGCGAACCAAGGATGGAAGTGCTTCAGGTATCAAAACCCTTCTTATAATAGTAAAAGTACCTGCTCCCATAGCCAGTGAAGCCTCAATTTTACCGGTATGGACTTCCTTTAAGCTATTTTCAATAATCCTTGCAAGAAACGGTGCTGAGCCTATGGAAAGTGGTACAACTGCTGCAGTTGAGCCTATTGTAGTTCCGACTATAAATCTGGATAAGGGTAACAAAATAACAATAAGTATAATGAACGGAAACGATCTTACAATATTTACAAATGTAGCTAACGCCTTGTTAACTCTTGGAGCCTCCAGTATATTGCCTTTTTCTGTAACAGCAAGCATTACACCAAGCGGCAAACCTATAGCCAACGAAATTAAAGTGGATAACACTACCATATACAGCGTTTCCGCAAGACCTGTACCTAATAGTTGAATTAAATCGCTGTCCATCAGATAGCACCCCCTTCAATATACAGCCTCCCTCTTTGGAAACTGTTTAATATATTAACAAAGCTTTTTGATGTACTGCTTTCCGGGTTTGTAAAAAACTTCTCAACCGGACCCGATTCGACAATCCGGCCATTTTCAACAACAGCCATGTTCTTACATATATGATTCAAAACATCCAGCTCATGGGTGATCAAAACTATTGTAAGGTTTAGCTTTTGGTTAATTTCCTTCAGGAGTTCCAATATTGAAAATGTAGTCATCGGATCAAGTGCTGACGTTGCTTCATCACTCAAAAGCACATCCGGTTCATTTGCAAGGGCTCTCGCTATGCCAACCCTTTGCTTTTGCCCTCCGCTAAGCTGTGAAGGATATGAATCAGCTTTATCTGTCAGACCTACCATTTCAAGGATTTCTTCAACCCTCTCCTTTATTTTTTGATTTCTGCAACCTGCTATTTCCAGCGGAAATGCTATATTTTCAAATACGCTTCTTGAGTCTAGGAGGTTAAATTGCTGAAATATCATGCCTATCTTTCTTCTAGCATTCTTTAGTTCCTTTTTATCCATACGGGTAATATCTTTGCCTTCTATAAGTATCCTGCCTGAATCAGGCTCTTCTAATCTGTTTAAGCATCTTATGAGCGTTGATTTTCCTGCTCCGCTAAAACCGATTATACCAAAAATATCACCTTTCTCAATTTTAAGGTTTATATTATCTAGTGCCTGAATCTTTGAATTTGAAGTTATAAATGTTTTACTCAAGTTTTTAACTTCGATCATATTAATTCCCCATTAGCTTCTTTTATTTTGCAAATACTTTGAAAGATATTCATAAGTATGACTTTAGACATCCCAAGCACTAAAAAAAGCCGGAAAAATGTGTGTAATCCGAAGATTATAACATTCGTCCAGCCTCCTGTAACTCAGGTCAGCTTTTATACAATTATTCATACAATTCCTATCGTTTTTATATATTTTACTCCATACGCATCATATTGTCAATAATTTTTTACCTGGTTTTAATTTAAAATCTTTTCATAATACAAAAGATCCAAAACTTTACCAAACTTAATACCAACCTCTTTAAAATGAGCACATTTACAATACCCTTCCCTTTCAAATAGCCTTATACTACGCTCATTGTCACTTGAAATTGAAGCTACCAAAGCATGAAACTTTTGCCTTCTGGCTTCCTCCTCAAGAAAATTCAACGCCAGTTTTCCAATCCCACTGCCCAAATAGCTGTTCTCAAGATACACGGTAACCTCACCGCATATATCATATGCCTCTCTGTTTTTAAACTTGCATATCAGGCAATATCCTACAACTTCACCGTTATCGTCATCTATGATTGCAAAGGAATTAAATCTCGGATCCTTTGAATAGAGTATTTCCTTCATTTGAGCCTCCGTGTGCTCAAAATAATGGTATGTGACAGTAGTGTTTTTTATATAGTAATTGTAAATCTCAGTTATCCTTTTTACATGTTTATCTTCTACACTTACAAATGATACGTTGCTCAATTAATACACTCCTTACGAGAAATTTTCTAATTTCAAAGGATATCTTCCATATTTCTTGGCCGCTTTTACAAAAGCATGCACATTGGAAGGCTTTGTACGTATCGGTAAACCACAGCCTAAGGATATGACATATCCCTTCTTTGAATCATAAGCTTTTCTTAAATTGTCCTTTACATTTTCCTCTACATCAGAAGGCGTCCCTAAATACATAGTTTTGGTAGGACTTACATTTCCAATCAGTAAAACCCTGTCACCAACTTCTCTTTTTGCTTCCTCAAGATCAATAACATCGTCAAGGCTTAATCCTCCAACGCCCGTATCTGCCATCTGTCCCCAAATCTTTTTGGTGTTGCCGCAAATGTGCAATTGTGGTGCCAGTGCACCATACTCTTTTATCTTGTCCGATAATTCCTTTATATATGGATAAGCAAATTCCTTAAACTGCTTTGGCCCAATCAGGCTTCCTGAAGCAGTTGGGTCACCTATGCTTATACTGACACCGAGCTTTGAAACCTCTTTTACAAATTCTATAGTGCATTTGTTTACATGTCTCAAAAGCTTGTGAGCATTTTCAGGATCATACATAATGTCTCTTAAAAAGCTTTCGGTCCCTCTGGTATTGGCAGCATTACTAAAGGCTCCTATGACTCCTGCAGTAATCGGGACCTCATCCCCAACTTCATCTACTAATATTTTAACGGTATCAAGTATTATTTGCAATCTTCCATCCTTTTTGTTATCAGTCAGTTTTAATTTATCAACATCCTGTATATCCTTTAATACATGCTCAGCCACATAAGGTGTATTATCCACAGGATATCCGATTTTACTACCCAAAGCTTCTGCTATACCTGTAAGCCCAACTCCAACGCTGATTCCATCTGTATGATATGTCCTATATGCTTCAATCTGGGCCTTAGCCATCTTTTCCGGAGAATGATGATACTCTGCTATGCTTAATCCTTGAATCCATGCAGCATGTTCACCAATAAACGCATTTAGTGAAAGCCTGTCAACTTGCCTTCCTTCCTTTATGGCCGCCAATCTCTCCTTCGGTGTCATTTGATCCTCATATTCATAACTTCCCATTATGATCCCCCCTACTATCGTGCAAAAGCTTCAATGTGCTTTTCCCCAGTTAATTCTGCCTCAAATAAACAAAGACTAAGTTGCAGCACCCACTCAATGCTTACAACTTAGTCTCTAGATTTCCAGTCAACTAATTTTAACCTAGTATTCCGCTTTGTATTTATTGCTTTACATGTTAACACTTAATCTTTTTGCTGTCAAGAACAAACTGCAACAAACTTATTGTTTTCGCTTTATATTGTCGCGAGAAATTATAGTGTGTTTATCACTGATAATAAATATTTCTACATACTAATAATTTTATAGAAATATAAATTAAGGGTTGACACAAATCAAAACGAAGAATAAAATATACTAAAACTATATGAATAGTATTTTTTCTTATCCATATAAATACATAATTCAATATTGTTGACCAGATAACTGGAGACTGAGTGTTTTTGTATTAACTACAAAAATTACTTGGTCTTTTTTATTAAAAATCAATTTATCAGGAGGTAATTTTATGTCAGAACAAAATTTCGGATTCGATACTCTTAAGGTTAGAGGAGGCTACAATCCTAAGGATCATAATTATTCTGTAGCAGTTCCCATTTACCAAACCGCATCCTTTGAACTAGGCGGTACTGATCGGTTCGAAAGGCTCAGATCCTTTCAGGAAGCAGGATATTTTTATACCAGACTTGGAAATCCGACAACTTCAGTTCTTGAAGAAAGGATAGCAGCCTTAGATGGCGCAGCTGCTGCCCTTGCCGTGTCCTCTGGTATGTCCGCAATCACTTTGACATTATTTAATGTAGCTGAGGGCGGTGGGAGGATTTTGACAACTGAACAACTTTATGGTGGAACTATTGATGGTTTTAGAAAACTCTATCCCAAATTTGGTATAGAAATTGACAAGGTAGACGATGCAAATGATCCTGAAGCTTTCAGAAAAGCAATCAAGGAAGACACAAAAGCAATATTTATAGAATCTATAAGTAATCCCAATGCAATTGTAGCAGACATCGACGCTATCGCAAAAATTGCACACGACCATAATATTCCGCTGATTGTAGATAACACCTTTGCAACCCCCTATCTTCTAAATCCAATAAAATTCGGTGCTGACATAGTCATATACTCCGCAACAAAAGCACTTAGCGGCCATGGCAATGTCATAGCGGGACTTGTTTTGGAAAGCGGCAAATTCAACTGGGGGAACGGGAAATATCCTCAATTTGAGGAAAAAAGCTATTTCCTAAGGAATAGCCAGGGTGTAGAAAGAAGTTTTCTAGAAGCTGCCCCTCAAATCCCCTTCATTACGAAATTGCGTTTTCATTATCTTGCTTACTTTGGCTCAGCCCTGAGTCCTTTTGATGCATACCTTGTCTTATTAGGATTGGAGACATTATCCGAAAGAGTACAGAAGCAGGTTTCCAACGCGGAAAAAATCATACAATACTTAGAAAGCGTAGAACATGTAGCATGGGTAAGCCACCCTTTAGCAAAATCCAGCCCTTATAATGCTTTGGTAAAAAAGTATCTTCCCAAAGGAGCCGGTTCAAATTTCACCTTCGGGTTCAAAGGATCTGAAAAGCAATTGGAAAAGTTTTTGAATTCTGTTAAACTCTTTAGTTATCAAGCCAATATCGGGGATGCAAGATCACTCATTATTGATCCGCCAAGAGTAACTCATGGGGAACTTAATTTTGATGAACGTAAAACTGCAGACATTGCTCCTGAAACAGTAAGACTTTCAATTGGGTTAGAAGATGCAAATGATTTAATTGCTGATTTGAAGCAAGCGTTTGCAGAAGCTTTTAAATAATAGAAGTACTTCATAATCGTAATGTGTAAAGTCTCAATGTTGTCTACTCAAAATATCCTGCAATGTCCTTTATAAGACGCATTCATAAGCTTTATTATTAAATCTCTTTCACTTTGTTCGAGCATAGGAATTTATAAAAATCCCATTTTTACAAATTCCTATGCCAGGGCTTGGAAAGGACTTAATTAACCGCACCTTCTTACCTTCTTTCATCCATTTCTCTTCATCATAAAATACTCTGCAGTATCCTTCTGATATAAATCAGGTATTTTTCCCACCTCAACATATCCAAGTCTTTCATATAATCTCTTTGCATCAGTGTTAAATTCGCTTACCAACAGAAAAACCTTATTTGCTTTTTCAAACCCCATTAATTCATAAAATTCAATCATAGCTTTACCTATTCCTTTGTTTCTATGATTTTCATTTACAGCAATTACCCTCAGCAGTGGAAATTTTGCAAAAGTGCCATTAGGATCAATCCTCATAAACCCTAGTACGGTATCATTATTTACACATACATCAGGTCTTATGCACTTGATGTAATTTGATACCAAAAATTTTCTAAGAAAATG
>CAZLZR010000003.1:0-152881 GCA_964564015.1 uncultured Acetivibrio sp. | reverse complement strand
GACCAGCCCTCCTTAAACCGGGAAAGGGGAATCCCCTTTCCAAACCCCAGTATAGAAATTTACAAAAATAGGATTTTTATAAATTCCTATACTCTGAAAAACTTTTTAATAAGAATTGAATAACTCCTTATACAACTTGAAGTGTAAGTTTTTCGCCGTCAAAATCAATTTTTACTTCCATTCTCTCGGATAAAAGCCCTTTAATAATCATTTTACCGATCTCTGTCTCCACAAATTTCTGGAGGTACCTTTTTACAGGCCTTGCACCATAAACCGGAGTATAGGCGGCTTCCGCCATTTGCTCTTTAGCCCTGTCTGTCACATTAAGCCTTATTCTCCTGTCATCAAGCCTCCTTTGAATGTCACCTAATGCAAGATCAATAATCTTTATTATTTCGGACCTCCTTAAGGGTTTGAAAAGCACTGTATCATCAACACGATTCAGAAATTCAGGTTTAAAATGCCTGTTAAGTTCGTTCATTACCTCGTTTCTTGCTTTGTCACCAATTTCCCCGGAATCAGAAATACTGTTTAGCAGATGCTGACTTCCGATATTTGAAGTCATAATTACAACGGTATTCTTAAAATTTACTGTTCTCCCCTGGCTGTCAGTAAGCCGACCATCATCAAGAAGCTGGAGAAGAACATTAAACACCTCCGGATGTGCCTTTTCTATTTCATCAAAGAGAATTACACAATAGGGCTTTCTCCTTACAGCTTCAGTAAGCTGTCCACCCTCTTCATATCCCACGTATCCCGGAGGAGCACCAATTAACCTTGCCACCGAATGCTTTTCCATATACTCTGACATGTCTATGCGAACAACATTTTCCTCTGTATCAAACAAAGCTTCGGAAAGAGCTTTGGCAAGTTCTGTTTTACCCACCCCTGTCGGGCCTAAAAATATGAATGAACCTATGGGCTTTCTCAAATCTTTAAGCCCTGATCTCGCACGTATAACCGAATCACTTACCGAGCTTACTGCTTCGTCCTGACCGATAACACGCTTGTGAAGAACTTCTTCAAGATTTAACAGCTTTTCCTTTTCATTTTCTACAAGCCTTGTAACCGGAATTCCTGTCCACCTCGAAACAATTTCTGCTATTTCCTCTTCAGTTACCTCTTCTTTGAGCAGACTGTTTGTCTCTTCTGACTTTATCCTCTGCTTTTCATTTTCAAGCTGCTTTTCAAGGTCTGGCAACTTTCCATGCTTTAATACCGCCAGCTTGTCAAGATCATAACTCCTTTCGGCCTCTTCTATCTGTCTCTTTATATCTTCGATCTGCTGTTTTAAGTCTTTCTCCCTCTTTATATTCTGCTTTTCAAGCTCCCACTGAGCTTTCATGGCATCTGCCCTGTCCTTTAGGGATACAATATCTTTTTCCAGAACCCCAAGCCGTTCCTTTGATGAAACATCTTCTTCTTTTCTAAGAGCCTGACGTTCTATCTCCAACTGCATTATTCTTCTGCTTATCTCATCAAGCTCGGTAGGCATGCTGTCTATTTCGGTTCTTATCATTGCCGCCGCCTCATCCATCAGGTCTATTGCCTTATCCGGCAGGAACCTGTCACTTATATAACGGTTTGATAACACTGCACAGGCGATTAAGGCATTATCCGTAATCCTGACACCATGGTGTATTTCAAATCTCTCTTTCAAACCCCTTAAAATGGATATGGTATCCTCCACCGTCGGCTGATCAACTAAAATCGGCTGAAATCTTCTCTCCAGTGCCGCATCCTTTTCAATGTATTTTCTGTATTCATCAAGGGTTGTGGCTCCTATACAGTGAAGCTCTCCCCTTGCAAGCATGGGTTTTAATATATTGCCGGCATCCATAGCTCCCTCTGCCTTGCCTGCACCAACTATATTATGAAGTTCATCAATAAACAGTATTATTTTGCCGTTTGATTTATTTACGTCATTTAGTACCGCTTTCAAACGTTCTTCGAATTCCCCCCTGTATTTTGCTCCGGCTATTAATGCCCCCAGATCCAGCGCAAATATGGTTTTATCCTTAAGACCTTCAGGCACATCACCTTTAAGTATTCTTTGAGCGAGCCCTTCAACAACGGCAGTCTTTCCAACTCCAGGCTCTCCAATCAATACAGGATTGTTCTTTGTTCTTCTTGACAGTATACGTATTGCTCTGCGAATTTCAGAATCCCTGCCTATTACAGGATCAACCTTACCCTGCCTTGCAAGTTCTACCAGATCCCTGCCGAATCTTTTTAAGGCATCATAGGTCTCTTCGGGATTTTTTGAAGTAATACGCTGGTTGCTTCTAACTTTGCTCAAAGCTGACATAAACTTTTCGAGATTTATCCCATAACGCTTGAATATGCTTTGTGAAGACGTGCCTTTTTCTTTAAGCAAAGCAATATATATATGCTCAACCCCGGTATAATCGTCCTTGAATTTCTTAGCCTCATCTTCGGCACGTAAAAGAATCTCATTAAACCTTCTTGTTGCATACATACTAGTTGCACCGCTTCCATAGACTTTAGGCAATTTCTCAAGTTCTCTCTCCACATCATTTATATAAATTGAGGTGTCAATTCCCATATAACTTATAAGTTTTGGTATTAATCCATTATTCTGATTGAGCATGGCAAGGTGTATATGTTCTCCATCAACTTGCTGGTGTCCTGACCTGATGGCAATTTCCTGGGAAGAAGAAATGATTTCCTGAGCCTTTTCTGTAAATTTATCAATATTCATGCTAATCCCTCCTGTACAATTACATCGTTATTACTAAGGGATAACGAAAAAATAACTTCCTTGAAAATATTATTAAATCAAGTTTTTTCGTTATCCAGAGTAGGAACTTATATTTTAGTCATACCTAATAATCTCAACTTCTTACTCATTCCTTAATCAAGTTGCGCTTGCTTTTGACACTTCCCTCAATTTATTATAGAGTTCTCTGATCTCAGGCGTCATAACCTTTGGATTTACAATCCTGATTTTAATATACAAATCACCTCTTATACCGGTTCTGTCCGTATATCCTTTGCCGGCCGCACGAATCTTACTGTCAGTTTGAATTCCCGCAGGCACCTTGATCAATATTCTTCCATCTAATGTATCAACAGACTTTTCAGCACCTAATGCTGCATCCCACGGCAAAACATCAAGCGTAGTAAACAGATCTTTTCCATCAATCTCAAACCTGCTTCCCTTTCTGAATTTTACTGTCAGATAAAGATCACCGCTTTCTCCACCGTTTCTCCCGGGTTCTCCCTGACCTTTAAGTCTGATTTTCTCGCCGTCCTTCACGCCTTTTGGTATTTTGAAAGAGAGACTTTTATCTCCTGTACGTCCTCTTAAACTCACACTTTTCTCAACACCACTAAACCCTTCTTCAGGTAATATCTCGATTACAGCTTCAATATCCTCTCCCTTGACAGAATAGTTCTGACCTCTTCTATTACTTCCCATGCCTCCAAATATGCTTCCCAAATCGAATCCGCCATCTCCGAAGAACATATTGAAGAAATCACTATAATCTCCCCCTGAACTTCCCCGGTACTCATATCGAACATTATCTCCAAATCCATAGCGTGAAGGATCAAAATCATATCCGTTCTGGAAATTGACTTTGCTTCCAAAAGTATCGTATTTCTTTCTCTTTTCTGCGTCACCTAATACCTCATATGCCTCGTTGACTTCCTTAAATTTTTCTTCGGCCGTTTTGTTATTTTGATTGGCATCAGGGTGATACTTCTTTGCAAGCTTCCTGTAAGCCTTTTTTATATCATCCTGAGAAGCATTCTTATCTATGCCAAGAATATTGTAATAATCCCTGTACTGCATTCCGCATCACACCTTTCCATGATTTAAATCCATTTCCTATTATTTTTTTGACCATTAACAAATCTTATACTTCATCATAATATATAGTCAGCAGACAGACTTTCGTAAATATTATCATTCTATCCATTATCCCCTGAAAATTTATTACCTGACCTTAAATTGACTTTGACCTTCTTTGACCATAATATTATCATAAATCGTTTCCAAATTTTTATCAAATATTACTTTCATCTACTTTCTTCCGTATGTATTGAATTTTAAATTTTTCTTCCATCTTTCTTTTGTTTTCTTGATTTTTCAATCTAATTCTTTTCATATTTCACGCTAATAATTCTTTTAAAAAAAACACCCTTTACAAATGCTACTCCCGATTCATTACATCCACCAAATCGATAATGGGTTGATATATGTCAAGCTCACAATAGTTATCTGACGACTGTCCGATATCTATGTACTCAAACCTGAAGGTATCTGCAAATTTGAAGTTGGAATTGTAAATCCACTTTTTATGGAGATTGACCAGCAAACGCCCAATTTGCCTTCCCTTTATCTCTTCCGGGCTGAAAAAACCTGCAAGCCGGAATACAACATATTTATGGGCAGGTATGGAAATTGCTGTCATTCCATCAGGTATGAAGGTCAGATCGGAAACCTGAACCGAAGGCATATAGTAAATATACCCTTCATTATTCCCGCTCCAGTCAGTATAACCAAAATATATATTGGGATTTACCGGATTTTTTACTTTACCTCTATGGTTATAAAAGAAATCGCGTCCATACTTGTTGGCAATATTATCTCCGGATTTACTTAAAATCTTATGCTGTATTCCTACCAGGTTAAACTTGTTCTTAAATACAAAGAAAGGCTTGTAGGATACTGAACTGTCCAATGCTAAAATATCGTTTACATTTATCTTTTCTTTAATAAACAAAGAAATCTGGTCAGACCTTACCCTAAGCGGAGTATATCCAAATTTCTTCCGAAAAGCCCTGATATAGGATTGCTCATATTCAAATCCATAATCATAAGCTATATCAATTATCCTCATATTTGTGTTAACAAGCTCTCTGATACTTGAAGTCAATTTCCGTGACTGAACATATTCCATCAGCGGCTCGCCCGTGAGTGACTTAAATATCCTGTGCATATGGTATTTTGAGATTCCTGTATGCTGTGAAATGTCATCTAGAGTAATCTTGGTATAGATATTATTTTCAATATAGTCCACGCACTGAGATATAATTTCCTTTGCATTCATCATATTTATAGCACCTTTTTTCATTATAAAAAGCAATTCCTGTTCATTTTTAATTTATTATATATGTTATTTTTATTCAAGTAAACATTGCAAAAGACATTAGATCTAATACAAATCATGCTTTTTTAATTTCATTTTAACACGTGCAGCTTTATTGCAATACAATCTTAGGGAGGATATATAAATGCAAAGACGAGTAGTTGTTACAGGTATGGGAGTTGTTTCATCTCTCGGAATTGGAGTAAACGGATTCTGGCAATCTATAAAAAGCGGCAAATGCGGCATCAGCAAAGTTGAAAGGATAGATGTATCAGATATACCCACAAAAGTCGGTGCCGAAATCAAGGACTTTAACCCAAGTGATTTCATTGACAAAAAAGAAGCAAAACGTATGGATAAATTCTCTCAGTACGCCATGGTAGCCGCACAATTGGCAGTGGAGAATGCAAAACTTGATCTTAATAAAATAAATAACGAACGTATGGGTGTAATAATAGGTACCGGAATAGGAGGTATTGAGACCCTGGAAAACCAGTATAATGTATTGCTTGAAAAAGGTCCCGGAAGAGTAAGTGCATTTTTTGTTCCAATGATGATACCTAATATGGCTTCAGGAAATATAAGTATTAAATTTGGTGCCAAGGGTTTTACTGAATGTGTCGTTACTGCATGTGCTTCATCAACCAATTCTGTTGGAGATGCTTTTAAGGTAATACAGCGCGGCGATGCCGATGTAATGATATCCGGAGGTACTGAAGCTCCGATTACGCGATTGACTTATGCAGGTTTTTGCGCAAGCAAAGCAATGTCAACAAACGAAGATCCCCTAACTTGCTGTAGGCCTTTCGATCTAGATAGAAATGGCTTTATTATGGGAGAAGGATCCGGTATTTTAATACTTGAAGAATATCACCATGCTGTTAACAGAGGTGCTGATATAATTGCTGAAATAGTGGGATATGGCTGTACAAATGATGCTTATCATATTACAGCACCGGCTGAAGATGGAGATGGCGGCGCAAGGTGTATGAGGCTTGCACTCAATGATGCAGGTATAAAGCCCTCCGATATTGGATACATAAACGCTCACGGTACTTCAACAGAGTTAAATGACAAGAACGAAACCACAGCTATAAAAACAGTATTTGGAGAACATGCATATAAACTCGCCGTAAGTTCTACAAAGTCAATGACAGGCCATCTTTTAGGTGGTGCCGGTGCAATAGAGGCCATCATCACTGCATTGGCACTTAAAGAAGGCTTTTTGCCTCCTACTATAAACTATAAGACACCTGATCCTGAATGTGATCTGGACTATGTACCGAATATCGGCAGAAAATCAGCAATAACCTATGCACTGTCGAACTCCTTTGGGTTTGGTGGCCACAATGCAACACTCGCCTTAAAAGTTTTTAGCGAGTAAAAAACAATTTTACTATAAATTCATAAAAAGGACAGATCGGAGAAACCCCGAACTGTCCTTTCTTAATTTACATTCTTTTTATTTTTGTTATACCAGTGCTCTTGAATATAACTCTCTTCTAGAAGAGAGTTATATTCAAAATGCACATCCTATGATTTTTGCTGATTAATAAAAAAATTCTATTTATTAATCAGCACTATTTTCAAAAAAAGTTGTATAATTAGGTAGAAGAATATATGAAAATGTTGTTTTTTCTTGGGAGGGATTATACAAATGATAAAAAAAAGTACGTGGAAAAAGAAAATAATACTATCTTTTCTTTTAGTTTCACTTTCCTGTTGTTACGGTTGCAGTGACCGCAACTTAAAGGACAAGAGCACAGAAGCTGCGAGTTATGAACTTGATAGTAATGAGAATATTGCAAGCCCATCAGTCAATTTATCTACCCCAACAGCTACTTCGCCTGTTCCGTCGCCCACACCAACTATTGAACCTGTTACATATAAAGGAACTGTACAGCACATATTTTTTCATCCCCTGATTGCCTACACAGAGAGGGCTTTTGACAATGACTCCATGAGCGAGGGTTATAATAACTGGATGATAACCGTAGAAGAGTTTAAAAAAATCCTTAACTCACTATACGAGAAAAACTTCATTCTAGTAGATTATGACGATATCTATGAGAACAAAAATGAAGACGGAAAAGTTTTACTCGTAAAAAGGGAGCTAAAGCTTCCACCCGGAAAGAAACCCCTTATACTGTCTATTGATGACCTGAACTACTATGAGTATATGCTAGCAAACGGAAATGTTTATAAATTAATATTGGATGCAGACGGTAATGTTGCCACCTATTCTGTGGCACCGGACGGTAAGGAAGTCATATCCTATGATAATGAGATTGTACCTATTCTGGACAAATTTGTAGAAGAACATAGTGATTTTTCTTTTAACGGTGCTAAAGGAATTATTGCCTCGACAGGCTATGAGGGAATTCTGGGATACAGAACCCACAAATTGGATTCACCGGATTATGAAAAAGAAAAAACTGAAGCCTTAAAGGTAGTCAAACGTCTGAAAGAAACAGGCTGGACCTTTGCCTGCCACGGCTATGGACATCTCGATGCTGTAAAAGTAAGCCATGATAGATTTGTAAGGGATACCGAGCGATGGAAAAAGGAAGTTGAAACGCTGGTCGGACCAACCCAAATATATATATATCCCTATGGCAGCGCTTTTGCCTATAAGGATCCGGGGTTAAAATATCTGCTTGAACAAGGTTTTAATATACTATGCGGAGTTGGTGCCGGAGGATATTTCGAGAAATATGAAACCTGCGCATTAATTGACAGAAGAAATATAGATGGATTTTCATTCAAGCATCATGCTGAAAAACTTGAGGATCTGTTTGACGTTAATGAAGTGATTGATAGTGTAAGGCCGCCGCTCTAACTTTCCTTCTGCATGTATCAAGGGCAGCAATAATTTCTTTACGAAAGTGCGAACTCTTTTACTCAAGAAAACTTAAAAATTTCAACTCCAGGTGGGATTATTATTCCACCTGAAGTTTGGAAGGAGGCGGAACTGTTGCACTATTAATTTTAATTGCTGAATACTGTCTTGGTTTCCGGTGCTTTAAACTGTACTGCGAATTTAGATGTAGCTTGTGCAACTGCCCCGATGTATATATTAAGTTATGCTGGTTTATATACCTAATCTACTGGTAATGTAAATACTATATTAATTTTAGTATATAAACCAGATAACTTACTATTAAAGTATTAGGTACAACTTAAATATAATTCCTACTCTATATAAATCACGAAAATGACTATATATTGAAAAGTTGTTTTTTCGTTATCCCTTAGTTAATATGCTTTATTTCATACTCATCATCCAGTTGGTCAACAATTCCGTTTTCACCAACCATGTGTCCTGCTCCAACCACTACAAAGTATGTCTTTCCCTCAGGATCAGCAAGATATGTACGAACTTTTTCTGCCATGTTTGTATCCCTTGAATACCAAAGCTTTTCATTGAATTCTCTCATTGCTTCGGTTTCAGCCTCTTCTGACTTCACCATCTTTCCTAACTCCTCAACATTGCCCATTTTCCATAATTTAATCAGACCATTGAGTTCATCCATTGATGCCTCATTAGTTTCATCGTCACCCAGTGATGACGCCAGAAACTCTACCTGAAGTTCAGTTGAAAAGGAATCAAACATGTCAACCTGAAACTTGGTACCCTCTATTTCCAGTATCTCTTTCTTCCCGGAAGCCTTGTTTACGAAAAACATATCTATTCCTATCTCTGCTGAAAGTGAATTTTCCGTATACATTAAACTTTGCGCAATCAATGCTGCATACCATGGTTTAAACTTATTATAAAATTCCGGTCTAATTCCCATAGGTTCAATAACCTCTACAAATCGGTCATATACTTCCTTAGGTACGTTTTTGTAAAGTGTATTATCGTCTGTATAAAAGGCTTTTTGAAGCATATAAGCTGCTACTTCCTGCTGCTTTGATATATCGACTTCAACAGCCAGATAATCGGACTCATCATAAGCCTTCAAAATATCTTTGGAAAGCGGGTACATTGACCGGTCTGCCAAATGTATAGAACCTAATAAATAAACGCTGCTGTCCTCATCACTAACCTTCCAGAAGGCACCTTTAGAATCCTTTCCCGCTTCATATATCACAAACTCATAGGCTCTTCTTGCAAATACCATGAGTTCCTGTCTGTTGCAAGTACTACCAAGATCTAAAATGGTGCTGCTTCTTCCATTTAATATTCCTTTTGAAACTGCATATTTCACTATATCAACCGATTCCTCAGGTATTGTTCCTGCATCTTTAAAAGTAAGCTCCATAGAGGTCTTAAAATCAAAGTCCGGTTGAGCCGCTTTAATTACTTCATATGTACTCCTGACCATATCCAACCTTGTTGCATCTTCCTCCGGTTCAAATTTGCCGGTACCATCAAGAATACCAAGGGTACATGCCTTCAGAACTGCAACACTATCCGTATCACTATATGGATTTTTTTCAACAGGTATTACTATTTGGTCTGTAATTCTTTCATAAACACTAACACAAACACTATATAATTCTTCACGAGTTACTTCTTTAGTATAGTCACCAAGCATTTCTCCCGAAACAAGCCCATATATTTCGGACCATTCCACACTATCTGCCGCCCACTCACTTGGTTGATCAACAGCAGAAAGAACTTGTTCTTCCGCAAATACAGCCATTTGAAGAGTGAACAACATTATTGCCGATGTCAATGCAGCGGTTATTTTCTTAATTCTACCCATCAATTATACATCTCCTTTAATTTATCCTTACTAAATACAATAAAATTTAACATGCAAATTTTTTACAATTTAAAGCATAACACATTTAATCCCATAAGTCACCGAAATAATTCACCAATATAACGATAAAATCCAACACTATTTTATTTCGGTATTATTTCGGAATCCATTACGGCTTTTTTTCGGTGTCTAAAAGCTAATTATATGTTACAATTAACAAAAAAACCTTTCGGAGTGATAGATTTAAATGACTAATGTATTAATGGTAGATGACCATAAAGCGATTTTAGCAGGTACAAAAATGTTGCTTGAAAGTCATGAAATGAAAGTAACAGCTTGCCATTCAGGAAT
Source organism: uncultured Acetivibrio sp. (assembly GCA_964564015.1). Taxonomy (GTDB): domain Bacteria; phylum Bacillota; class Clostridia; order Acetivibrionales; family Acetivibrionaceae; genus Acetivibrio. The sequence continues at coordinate 142,701 of CAZLZR010000003.1, read as the reverse complement.
AGAAGCTTTAGAAATTTTAAAGCAAAAAACTTTTGATGTTATGATTTATGACCTTAAGATGCCTGATATGAATGGGTTAGAGTTAACCAAGAGGACTTTGGAGCTACACCCTGATGCCACTATTGTCATATTGTCCGGCGAAGACCTATTCGAAAATTTTGATATTCTTATTAAATCGGGCGTTAGTGGAATCTTAGATAAATCATGTAGTGACAGCCAATTGATAACAGGTATAAAAATGGCTAAGGAGAAGATGATGTTGCTTCCCCTTGAACTTATCAGAAAACTCAATCTCGATAAACCATCATCTCAGCATTATGATGACAGTCTGGAAGAACCACTGACCGAAATAGAACTAAGCATTCTCCAAATGGCTGCCAACGGAAAAACAAATAAAGAAATTGCGGAAAACCTCCAAATGGTTCAGCGAAATGTTGAGTATCACTTAAGTCATATATATAAAAAGCTTAAGGTGACTTCGCGCATATATGCTATTCGTAAGGGTGTCAGACTTAATCTGATAAATGGTTCGTAATCTGACTTTGGGCTTAATGAGCCATTTTAAGGGGAAAGTGGCATGACAATTCCAGCCCATCCCCTACATCAGAGGAATATGATACGCTTCCGTTTAATAAACGTATTCTCTCTTTAATCCCATGAAAGCCAAGATGCTTGCTGGTATCAACCTTCTCATTCAGATCCATTCCAATACCATTGTCATGGTAATATATAATAAATGCATTCTCATTCTGCCGCAGCATTATATCAACCTCTGTGGCCTTAGAATGCCTAACAGCATTATTAATCAATTCCTGAACAACTCTGTAAACTGTCAATGTGTGTTCATATTCCAAATAGGAGGTAACATTAAATGCTTCAAAATTTATATTAATATCAGATTTAAGCTGAATCCTCTCAATAAGCCCTTCGATAGCCCTAACAACACCCTTTTCGGCCAGGAAAGTCGGAAGAAGCTCATTGCATGTTTCGCGGATCAATAATATTATATTTTCCAGCTCCAACTCGTGTTTTCTTATTTGCTTTATAATATCATCCTTAAACATAAAGACATTTTCCAGCATATTGCTAATTTCCCTCTTCATTTTGATAATGTCCTGAAGTACTTCGTCATGTAAATCGGATGCCAGCCTTTTTCTTTCCCTTTCCGAAATCTGTAGAAAAATTTTGTTCATCCACGTAGGTGTATTGCCTTCACGCTGCAAATTCATTAATTTATTGGACAATTCCTCAATTAAAGAAAGATTTTCATAAAAGATAGCAGTATACCTCGAAAGCAACCTGATGGACAGTCTGTCCCTCTGGCTTAATTCCAGAATTTTTGGGTCAATTAGCAGCAAACGATGCTTTTCATTAACTTTTCCTATTAGCGTCAGATATATTTCACCAATATGAATCATATCACCAATCTTTATGCTTCCAATATTACTCAATAAAGTATCCGCTGTTTCCTTCTGCAAAAAACTCAATTGAGCTGTGTCTTTTACAAACTGCGCTCCATCAAACTCAAGGATTTTTACGCTGTCCACCGGAACTATATTCTTGATATTATCAGTAATCTTCTGTTCAAGTTCTTCTATTTTATGGGATTTTGAGATATCCATAAGACTCTTATACAGGCTTATATTACTGTCGTTAAATATGCTTACCATATCATCAAAGGCCGTCTCCAGTTCTCCAAGATCATTTTCAATTCCGCTTTCAAACTTAACGGAAAAATCTCCTTCCCGAACCTTCTTTACTTTATCGGTTAACTTTTTTAATTGACGGGTTACCAGTCTGCTTGATATCCATGAGATTATCAAAGTAATAATCAGCACAAAGCCGGTAATAATGATAATCTTTTTCCTGTTCTTTTCAATGAGTTCATAAATGTCATGAGCCTCAATATCAATGCCCAGCACACCAATAGTGTCTCCATTCCCATTGAATAAAGGTACATAGGAAGCAATATTTGCTCCCCACTCCTTATCGTACGTGAGTTCACCAATAAACGGCTTACCTTCTTTAAATGACAATTCCAACAGTTCATATGTATTAACCTCTTCATCACCCGGCATTGAAACCTCAGAACCTGTATATTCTATAGGAAATCCATCGACAATATATATGGTCCTGCCGTATTTTGATTTTGCCATTATGTATATGTATTTTAAGCCATAAACCCTTTTGAATTCCCACAACAACTGTCTTAAGCTTTTATACTCAGACATGGCTAGTATTTCATCCTGCTCACCCTTTTGATTTTTCATTTGAAGAGTACGTTCGGTTACCTTTTGCAGTTGGTTCATATCTATATTTTCTGCTACAATTTTTGCCATATTCCTGGCCTTATCGCCTAAAGAATCAGTTATCAGCTTAGTTGACGATGTATATATAAAATAACTTAACACCACTGCAAAAATTACTACTATTATAGAAAATAATAAATTGATTTTTGTTTGTAGTCTCAAAAATATCTACCCCACTATATAATGCCTTTTCATGTAAACTTAAAAAAACACTATTTTTCAATATATCTTTCAATAATGAACTCCATGCATTCTTCAGTAATTGGATAAAGCTTTGCACTGTATTGGTACGGAAAAGATCTCATACCATCTCTTGCCCATTGCGTAATGCTACCTACAATTGCATTGGAAAAGAAGTTGGCAATAAGATTTATTTCATCAGACGCCATCTTGCGGGTTCCAAGCAATTCTTCAATTTTTTTCATATTAGCATCAAATATAATTTTAAAAAAGTGTTCACTCAAATTATTCTGCACATCTGAAGAAAGAGCAACAACATAGAAATCTCTGTTATTATATAAGTGCTCTACAAGCTCGTCAAAAACTGAGTTGTCCTGGTTCAAATCGGTAAGAGCCGCAAATTCGGAGTCAAAAATCCAGCATACAAGAGCCTGTTTGTCCTGAAAATGGTAATAAAACGTTTTACGGTTAAGCCCACATGCTTTTACAATATCTTGAACACTTATTTTGTCTAGCGGTACATTTATCATAATTCTCTTAAGAGTTTGCGCAATAAGCTGTTTTGTAAGTTCAGGTTTTGACATTTTCCAACACTCCTAATTCGGACACTTTCATAAATCTGTCCAAAAATACCCCATTTATAATCATATGTGTAAAATCAGGACACATTATCTTAATTATTGGTTTTTAATCATCTTACAACATGTTAAATTATTTGTAAAGATTAGAGGCAATGCGATTTTATTAATATAGATAACGAACACTAAAGTTTGATCTCTATAGCACCCAAACGTTATCTAAATTAGTTGAAAAATATCCTATAAATTTAGTTCAGAGTTTTTTATCTATAGTAACATGGTAAATACAGCATACTATTAATTAATAGGAGTATTGTCATTAATCTGATTGTTTACAAACCGGTATTTTGCTATAATATACTAAATTAATATGGAAGGGAATTATCAAATGAAACATTACTTTGAGGAAATTGAAGCAGTCTTAAAATCACAGGAAAGTTCTAAAAACGGTATTGATTCGGCTCAGGCACAGCAGAGGCTTGAGAAATACGGTAGAAACAAACTAAACGAGGGAAAAAAGAAATCTGTATTAATGAGATTTCTTGAACAACTAAAAGACCCTATGATTATTGTACTCATTGCAGCAGCTGTTATTTCGGCAGCTGTTAAGGAAATTGCAGATTCGGTTATCATATTGGTAGTTGTAGTTCTTAATTCAATACTGGGTGTTGTACAGGAAGGAAAAGCTGAAAAAGCAATTGAAGCTCTGCAAAAGATGTCATCTCCATTTTCAAAAGTCAGGAGAAACGGTCAGGTAATGCAGGTAAAATCCGATGAAATCGTACCTGGCGACATTGTCCTCTTAGAGGCTGGGGATTCTGTTCCAGCCGACATGAGAATTATTGAAGCTTCCAGTTTCAAAATTGAGGAAGCTTCCCTTACGGGAGAATCTGTTCCGACTGAGAAAACAAATATGATTATTCCGACAAGCAATAAGGATATTTCTCTTGGTGACCGCGTCAACATGGCTTATATGGGCACAAACGTAGTCTATGGCCGTGGCGAAGGTGTTGTAGTCAGCACCGGTATGTCAACCGAGATGGGAAAAATAGCAAATATCATTTCGAACACTGGGGAAGAAAAAACACCTCTGCAGAAAAAGTTATCTTCTCTAAGCAAAGTTCTCAGTATATGCGTACTTGGAATATGTGTATTCATCTTTGCATTCGGAGTATTGCGTAACGGAGGTTTTGCAGGTGATCATGTACTTGAATCCTTCCTGATGGCAATCAGTCTTGCAGTTGCTGCAATACCTGAAGGATTAGTAGCAGTTGTTACTGTTGTTTTATCCATCGGTGTTACCAAGATGTCCAAAAGGAACTCAATAATAAGAAAGCTTACAGCTGTTGAAACTTTAGGATGTACACAGGTAATATGTTCCGATAAGACAGGTACTTTGACTCAGAACAAAATGACAGTTGTTGAAACTTACACTGTTGGCGACGCTGAACAGCTTCAGATATCGATGGCTCTTTGTAATGACGCTTCACTTACCGAAAATGGCAATGAAGTAATAGGAGAGCCTACGGAAAGTGCCCTTGTAAGATATGCATATGATTCAGGCAAAAACAAAACAGACCTTGCAAAAAATATGCCCCGTGTTGCAGAAGCTCCCTTTGACTCTGTGCGTAAGATGATGTCCACAGTTCACAGGGATCCAAGCGGTAAATTCATCCAATACACCAAAGGAGCACCTGACGAACTCTTAAAAGCCTGCACACATATACTTACAAAAGACGGTGCAGTACCTTTAACCGATGCTCATCGTTCAGCTATAATGGCGGAAAACAAAAAAATGGCAAACAAGGCTCTGCGTGTGTTGGCATCAGCATTGAAGCAAACAGATTCAATGCCGGAAAAAATATCTCCGGAAAGTCTCGAGCGCAATTTAACCTTCATTGGCCTCACAGGAATGATTGACCCTGTTCGTCCTGAGGTAAAAGTTGCAATCGAAAAATGTCGTCATGCAGGTATTCGCCCTATAATGATTACAGGAGACCATAAAGATACAGCAATAGCTATTGCTAAAGAACTTGGCATCATCTCCAATGAAAACCAGGCAATTACAGGAGCAGAGTTATCCGAAATACCGGATCATGAGTTTGAAAAGAAAATAAACAACTACTCTGTATATGCACGTGTACAGCCTGAACACAAAGTTCGTATAGTAAAAGCATGGAAAAAGCAGGGCAAAATCACCGCAATGACCGGTGATGGAGTTAATGATGCTCCAGCTCTTAAATCGGCTGATATAGGAATCGGTATGGGAATTACCGGTACCGATGTTACCAAGAATGTTTCCGATATGGTACTGGCTGACGATAATTTCGCATCTATTGTATATGCAGTTGAAGAAGGACGAAGGATATACGATAACATCCGAAAGGCCATACAGTTCCTCCTGTCCTCAAATTTAAGCGAGGTTGTTGCCCTTTTTGTTGCAACTGTAATGAATTTCAGGCTTTTTTCACCAATACATGTTTTGTGGATTAACCTCATTACCGATACCTTGCCGGCAATTGCTTTAGGAATGGAGGAGGCAGAAGATGATATTATGATGAAGCCTCCACGCAGTACAAAAGAAGGTATTTTTGCAAACGGACTAGGTTTTAACGTAATATATCAGGGTGCAATCATTGCCGCTTTGACACTGATAGCATTTATTATAGGAAGCAAAGTTTCAGAGATAACAGGTATGACGATGGCGTTTTTGACCCTATCCACATGCGAAGTTTTTCAGTCTCTGAACTTAAGGTCAATGACAAAATCCATTTTCAAATTGAAAACGCGTAATAAGTATTTGTTCGGAGCAATGGTAGTGTCCTTTATATTGTCAATATTTGTTATATACATCCCCGGAGTTAATACAATCTTCAAACTTACTCCGCTTTCAGCCACCAACTTTATAATATCAATGGCACTGGCAATATCAATTATACCAATTGTGGAAATAGTAAAACTGATAGTTCGTTCAACTAAGAAATAGTAAATATAATGATAGGTACCGTAGTCTGTAAAACCAAAACTTATAGTCTACGGAGCACAAACAGAGGAAGTACATTGTAAAATCTCAGAATAATCAAATAAAAGTGAGATTTTACAATGTAACAATCCCTCATACCAAATATATAAATTCAAAGGATTTTATATTAAGAACCTTTTATCTTTTGTAATCAGATGTATATATTTCTCGAAAAACAATATAAATAATATAAAATGTGTTTTGGGAAAAATAGGATATATGGAGTGATTTATGTGAACTGGCTCAGGAAATTTATGCTTGGAAGAAACGGTTCAGATCGGCTTTCTATATTTTTACTTATAGTTGCGCTGATACTGGCAATAATCGCAGACTTATCAAAACTTACATTTCTAAAATATATTAGTTTTATAATATTGGTTTTAGGTATTTATAGAGTACTATCAAAAAATATAGTCAAACGTAGAATGGAAAACTACAAGTTTGTTATGTTTACGTCTTGGGCACAATCACAGTATAAAAAAATCACCAATCGTATAAGGGATTCAAAAACTCACAGATATTTTTCCTGTCCCGATTGCAAAGCAACATTACGCCTCCCTAAAGGTAAAGGCAAGATAATGATAACCTGTCCCAAGTGCAGAAAGGAATTCATGAAAACCACATAAATTTACCTTCCTTTCAGCAAGTTGCCATGGTATGACTAAAATATAAGTGCCTACTCTGGATAACGAAAAAACTTGATTTAATAATGTTTTCAAAATATGAGAATAGGAAGTTATTTTTTCGTTATCCCTATATAGATGACGAACACAAAAGTTAAATCTATATAGCACCCAAATGTTAACTAATTTAGATAAAAAACCTCCTTTTATTAAGTTTTTAAGTTTTCATCTACAAGCGATCCGACCTGAACATGGATATTACAAGCCCTAAAATAATGGCAAATGCAACAGCCAAGCCAACTTTAAGAGCAGTCAAATTAAGTAGATACATTTCACTTCCTTCGTTTGCATTTTGACTTGAGCCAATAATAATACCTGTGATAATTATACTTACCGCAAGCAATATCAGGCTGAAAGATATTCTGTTTATAGATCTATCCAAGCGTCTTTGTATTCTGTTTATATCTTTTATACGCAACTGAATACTTAAATCTCCATCTTCCGCTTTTTCCAATAGATTTTGAATGTAAAACGGGAGTTCTGAAAGCAAATCCTTATATACAAAAATATTTTTCCTGAAAACATTGCTTATATTCTTTACAGAATAGGCTTGTAACACCAGTCTTTTGGCAATAGGTTTTGCCACTTCAAGAGTATTAAGTTCCGGAGCAAGTTTTTCGAGCAGGCTCTGGATAGTTGCCAGCGACTTGGCTAATAAGGTAAATTCCCGTGGCAATCTTACTCCATTTTTAAATGCAATACTAAATATCTCGTAGAGCAGTTCCCCTGCATTAATCCTGCTCCATGGCAAAGTAAGATATTTGTCAATCATTATATCCACGTCCTGCTCAAACTTTCTGATATTCTTCTTTTCAGACATTGCATCGAGCTCTAAAATAGTTCTTGCAACCATCCTCGGATCTTTGTTTGCAACAGCGACAAATAACTTCGAAATAGTCTTTCTGCGCGATTCACTTATTCGCCCAACCATTCCCAGATCTAAAAAAATGATTGTTCCATCGTGTAAAACTTTGATGTTTCCCGGATGAGGATCCGCATGAAAAAAACCGTCCCTTAATATCTGATTGCAAATGGATACAGCAATCTTCCGGGCTATTTCTTTTTTGTCTAAAAGTGCTTTTTCCAGCGCATTATGGTCATCTATACCTATTCCTTCGATGAACTCCATAGTCAATATATTTCGGGAAGTATAATTCCATTTTACTTCAGGAACTTTAATATTTTTATCTTTAATAAAATTCTCTCTGAAAGTATCAGCATTTTCAGCTTCTTTTGTAAAGTCCAGTTCATTTTTAAGCGTCCGTTCAAAATCACCTACCATACTGGTAAAATCATATATTTTTCCGAATCTTGTGTGATTATCAACAAAATAAGCAAGATCCTTTAGAATATTCAGGTCATGGTTAATAATTCTTTCTATTCCCGGTCTCTGGACTTTTACCGCGACCTTTTCTCCTGTTTTCAAAACTGCATGGTGAACTTGGGATATAGAAGCCGATGCAACGGGTGTCTCAGAAAATTCCACAAAGACATTTTCGAGAACATCTTCAAATTCATTTTCTATTAACGCTCTAACCTCATTGAAGGAAAAGGGCTGAACAGAACTCTGAAGCTTTTTCAGTTCTTCTACTATATCATGTGGAACGATATCGGCTCTGGTACTCAATATTTGCCCTACTTTTACAAAAGTCGGCCCAAGCTCTTCTAAAGAAATTCTAAGTCTTTCTCCTATAGAGCGCTTTGAATTTGCTGCCTCAGCTTCCGGACTCCGTCTTCTCATCTTCAGGTATTCAAAAATACCAAGTTGGTCTATTATAAGCCCGAAACCATGCTTTGCAAAAACGGTTATAATCTCCTGGTATCTTTTTATATTAACCCTTTTACTTATAACCATAATAGCCTCCAAGTACATAAGTTTGACTTAGTGTTACATTATTATCGGTGCAATTGCCTCTTTTTAGTACACATATATACATTTCTTCTTAATTTATTTTACTATAGTTCTTAGAGTGTGCAAAGGGTAATTTATTTAGTCATAGGCTCTTTCAATACCACACGATTGATTGTAAAATAGTAATGCAGGCAGGTAATTAAGACTTTCCTTTTATGCTCAAGCAGAGTAACAGGAGTAGCCGGGGGTACATTTAATAAATGTGAAGATAAATATTCACCTTAATCAGCCAAAATCATAGTATGTTCAAAAGCACTAGCTATGGAATAGAATTCCACAGCTATTTTCATCATAATGCTGATTCTTAAAGAAATATTTAATTCCAGTAATCTATTATTAACTCTATATTCCTGTTCATGCTTTCGGTGATCCACATGCAGGACAATTTTGAAGCGAAAGCGGCATTTCCAACCCAGACCTTATGAGCAGATCAGAATTGAGCAAAATCTCTGCTGCAGTTCCATCTGCTGCCACCATCCCCTCATTAATTATGATAATTCTCTTGCAGGTTTCAAACACCATATCAAGGTCATGACTGGTAATTATTTTGGTGTGTTCAAAGCTATTAAGCAGGTTTATTACCCTGCGTCTCGATTTGGGGTCAAGGGCTGACGTTGGTTCGTCCATTATCAATACATCCGGTTGCATTGACAAGACAGTAGCAATAGCTGCCGACCTCTTTTCACCTCCGGACAGTTTATATGGTGCCCTATCTTTCAAGTGAGGTATTCCCACTAGTTCCAATGCCTCCTTTACCCTGTTTTCAACTTCTTTTTCATCAAGTTTGTAATTTCGTGGCCCAAATGCGACATCATCGTAAACAGTTGTCATAAATAACTGGTCATCAGGATTCTGGAAAACCATTCCCAGCCTCTGGCGTATCATTGGCAGGGTCTTCTTTGTAACATGAACATCGCCGACCAAAACCTCTCCGGCCTTTGGAAACAATACACCCATTATCAGCATCAAAAGAGTTGATTTTCCGGCACCATTTGCCCCAATAATTCCCACTGATTCACCATGGTGAATTGTAAACGACATATCTTTTATTGCCACCTGTCCATCCGGATATTCAAAATGCAGGTTCCTTACCTCAAGTTTATGATGACTCATCTATATAATCACTCCTGTAAATAATTCACCTAACAAAGCAGGTATATCATAAATTCTAACAATAACAAAAAACGCACTCCAACCCATCAGAAAAGCAAAATCCCGATAGCCTGCTTTTTTATTCATTCCGATACCATACTCACCGGAAAAGCCTCTTAAAATCATTGATTCATAAACTCTCTCAGCTCTTTCAAAGGTTCTAAGCAGCAGTTGTCCCAAGAAGGATCCCCAACTGTCATGATGTATGCCTTTTTGTCCTGGTGCCCTGAGTGAGTAGGCTCTTACCATTCTGGAAACCTCTTCTGTCAATACATAAATATAACGGTAGGTCAATAAAAGCTGCAGGACAAAAATCCTTGGTACTTTCAGCATACGTAATGCTGCTGCCAATTTATCAATGCCGGTAGTTGCAATAAGTAAAACACCTGCCGTAACGGTTAACCCACCTTTTATAAAGATAGAAAAAAAAGCGACCCATCCCCTCGATACGGCAATACTGCCCAAAACTACCGTATGATTATCAAACAATGGGTTTAATATGCCGATTCCGATTATTAGAGGCCCAACTAACAATATCCTCTTTACAATTGGAATAAACGGTAGCTCCGCAAGCGCAAAAATAATGACAGGATAAAACACATACGCCAATAATCCCGCAATTTCATATCTATCAAATGAGACAACCACAGTCAAATAAGCAACTGTGGTCAGTAATTTCACCAATGGATGAAGCCTGTGCACCGGGCTTTCCTTCCGAGCCAGTTCATCTAGAAGACTCAAATTATATATTGAGTTTGTAATATCCGACATACTAATCAAATCCTAACATAAATAGGTAAGGGATAACGATAAAATAACATCCTATTCTCATATTCTGAAAACATTATCAAATCAAGTTTTTTCGTTATCCAGAGTATGAATCTATATTTTAGTCATCCTAAACTTACTTACACCTTAATAAATTATTTCTACAGCCTTTTAATTCGTTTGAGCTCTAAACTTTCTCTTTATCCTTTTGATAATAAAAATAAGCGTACCGGTTAATGCAGCCAGTGCGAGGGTCAAAAGTCCACCAACAATACCTGAAACACTTGTACCTCTATTAACAGAAGGCCAAGTCTCTCCAGTTTGTGAACTTTCCGCTTGTTCATCACCATCTTTCTCTGACCTGAAACCATAGTCAGGTAAAAATGCTGTTCTGCTTTGCAAATCAGCTAATATCTTGTGAATTCCATCCTTTGCTTCAATTTCAGGTTCTCCTGTAGTTTTTACTATTGACCATTCCAAACCGTCGGGATTGGAAGATGCAAACCATGAGAATACACCTCCTATAAGAAGTGCTGCAATCAAAAGACCTGTCAACACCTTCTTTATGGATACGTTACCCGTAATTTTATTTTCAGCTGTTCTCTCAATAAGTTCCGGTCTCGCCTTCCAGACAAAACTAATAACCGCATAGGTTACAAATCCTTCAATTACGCCTATTGCAAGATGTATCAACTGCATAGGCAATACAAATGCTTCAAAGGGCAACTCAGTCTTTCCAGACAAAAATGTTTGAACTGCGACGCTAAACGCTCCCATCTGAAGGCCTATCAAAGTGGAAGCCATTGAAGCAGCAAAAATCCTCACCGAATTTACCTGCTTTCGTGTTAACCATTTATAAATAAAAGGATATGCAATAAAACAGGTATAAAACCCCAGGTTAAATACATTACACCCCAATGCAAGCAATCCGCCATCTCCAAAGAAAAACGCCTGTATCAGCAAAATTGAAGCCATTGCTAGAAATCCGGCGTATGGCCCGAGCAGTATTGCAAGCAGCATTCCTCCTCCGATATGTCCGCTTGAACCGGTACCCGGTATTGTAAAATTTATCATCTGTGCAGCAAACACAAATGCCCCCATAACACCCATCAGAGGAATTTTCTTTTCATCCATTTCGTTCTGGATTTTTTTTACTGAATAAGCTACAGCTCCGGCAGCAACAGCTATCATAGTTCCACCCACAATTGGTGAAATTAAAGCATCCGCCATATGCATATTATCTACTCCTATACAAAATAAAATAACCCACAAAAGGATAGTTTAACACTCGCCCTTCATGGGTCTTGATTATATACTGGTTAATTTAACTACACCGAGACCTTCGTGGCCTCATTTCAAAATTAATATAACACATATTTTTATTCTTTGTCAATTTGCTTTTAAATAATTCAATACAATATCCAGAATCTCGTAAGGGTTTCGTGCCAAAAAATCCGGTTTTTCTTCCGCCAGTACCTGTTCAGACTCATATCCCCAGGTTACGGCGATTACCTTAACTTTGGCTTTCTTACATGAAACTATATCTCTTACTTCATCTCCCACATACCATATATCATCAGCAGACAAATCATGATTATCTATATATTTACGTATAGTGTGATGTTTGCCGAACAAGTTATTTGATGAATATATCCGATCAAACAAATCGATACCTTTTGACTTAACAAATTCACGTATCACTTCTTCATCATTAGATGACAAAATATTGAGCTTGAACCCCCTAATCTTTAAATCATGCAACAACTCTATTATCCCGTCTTTTAAAGCCACCGAATTCATGTGAGCCCTGCTCATTTCCTTTGCCTTTAAATACAAAGCCGGAATCCTATAGATCGGTATACCCAACATTTTACACTTACCTTTAAGGGACAGATTCCTTAAACCTTCCAGATCTTCTCTTGTAATTTTTTTATACTTTCCGTCGTTATTTATTTCATTAAAGAATGTTAAAAGCAAATCTTCCGATTGCACCAGTGTGCCATCAAAGTCAAATAAAATGCTTGCGCTCACCAATCCACCTCCAAAAGTTCTGTCCTTTTACTAATATGTCATTAATTGATATGTTAACACAGCAAACTCATAAGTACAACTCACAGTAAATAAAGGGGTGCGTGTAATAAATGTAAAGAATAATATACACCCTAAATAAAGGAATAAGATTTTATATTTTACTGGTTTGTGGTATATTAATATAAAATCAATCCTACCACTAATAAACCAAAGACGGGGAAATGAATAATTCATGTACAAGATACTAATTATAGAAGATGATGCAGTAATTGCAAAGGCAATTAAAAAAAATATTGAGGCATGGAATTATGATGCTATGTGTGTAACCGACTTTCGTGATATCATACCAGTGTTTGTTTCATATGCTCCCCAGCTTGTTCTGCTTGACATATCCCTGCCGTTTTATAACGGCTATCACTGGTGCAGCGAAATACGCAAACTGTCAAAAGTACCGATTATATTCATATCATCCGCTTCAGATAACATGAATATCGTTATGGCAGTAAATATGGGAGGAGATGACTTCATAGCAAAACCCTTTGATTTGAACGTATTAACCGCAAAAGTCCAGGCCATGCTTCGCCGGACTTATGATTTTGCCGGACAAACCAATCTCCTTGAACACAAAGGTGCAATACTCAATACAAGCGATACGACACTATTATTTAACGGAGAAAAAATTGAACTGACAAAAAACGAGTACAAAATCCTGCAGATACTCATTGAAAACAAAGGGCGAGCAGTATCACGCGATACTATTATGGCAAGACTTTGGGAAACCGATAGCTTCATTGACGATAACACATTGACAGTTAATGTCACACGCCTCCGCAAAAAACTTGAGGACGTAGGTCTTCATAACTTTGTCTCAACAAAAAAAGGTATAGGATATATGGTGTAGCTATATGAGAATATTATTTGAATATATAAAATGCAAGCGTAAAAGTTTCTTATTGTTCTTTATATTTCTTGCCATCTTTGCAGTTATATTTTTATTATATAATTTGCCCTTAGAGGCCTTATACTATGCAGCTTTACTGTGTGCAATCACAGGAATAGTGATTGCAGCTTCGAGCCTTGGCAGTTACTATGAGAAACACACTTTACTGCGTAAACTTGAAACCAACGTTACACTTTCCTTAGAAACACTCCCTGCTCCACACAATTTGCTTGAGAAGGATTATCAAAGCCTTCTGGAAATCATTCATAAAGATAAGATGCGACTTATATCTAACGCTGACAATGCAAGAAGTGAAATGATAGATTACTATACACTATGGGCACACCAGATTAAAACTCCTATCGCTGCCATGCGTTTACTATTGCAGTCAGAAGACAATGTTCAAAACTCCGAACTCTCTTCAGAACTTTTTAAAATTGAACAGTATGTTGAAATGGTGCTTCAGTATCTTCGCATCGACAGCACATCTACTGACTTTGTGTTGAAAAAGCACAACCTCGATAACATTGTTAAACAGGCAGTCCGTAAATATGCCAAGCTTTTCATACGCAAGAAAATCAGCCTTGATTTTTCTGAACTTAACTGTGAGGTTCTGACAGATGAAAAATGGCTTGTATTTGTAATTGAGCAAATTCTGTCCAACGCGCTCAAATACTCAAATAAAGGCAAAATATCCATTTATATGGACCCTCAATGCAGTAAGACTCTTGTTATTGAAGACACCGGAATAGGTATTGAGGCTGAGGATTTGCCCCGTGTGTTTGAAAAAGGCTTCACAGGATACAACGGAAGAGCTGATAAAAAGTCCACAGGAATAGGTTTATACCTTTGCAGGCGGATTTTAACAAAGCTGTCGCACACAATCTCCATAGAATCAATGGTTGGCAAAGGAACTCTGGTAAAAATCCGGCTGGATACAGTAAATATAATGTTCGAGTAAAAACCCCAACCATAAAGGTGTACATGTAGTATATGTGAATAAAAATATACACCCACCTTACAGAAATGTAAGATTGAGAGGGGAAATGTAAGCTGAATGAATGGCTTAACATTTCCCCGGTTTGGTAAAATGAATATGATATATATGAAGCCAAAGCTTCTTTTAAGGAGGTCTAAACATATGGAAATACTAAATGTAAACAATCTAAAGAAGGTATATACCTCACGTTTCGGCGGTAATCATGTTCAGGCACTTACCAATGTGTCCTTTTCGGTTGAAAAAGGTGAGTACGTTGCAATTATGGGCGAATCAGGTTCCGGCAAAACCACATTGCTCAACATTATCGCATCTCTTGATAAACCAACAAGCGGTGAGGTACTGTTAAACGGTAAGAGCATTGTTTCAATAAAAGAAAAGGAAATTTCTGCATTCCGACGCAATAACCTGGGTTTTGTATTCCAGGATTTTAACCTTCTAGACACCTTTTCTTTGCAGGATAACATATTTTTGCCCCTTGTATTATCAAGGAAATCCTATGATGAAATGAATAGCCGTTTAAAACCAATCGCTGCAAAACTTGGCATAAGTGACATACTTTCAAAGTATCCCTACGAAGTATCGGGCGGACAAAAGCAACGTTCAGCAGTTGCACGTGCTCTTATTACCAATCCCCAGTTAATTCTGGCAGACGAACCAACCGGTGCGCTTGATTCCCATGCCACAGATGGATTGCTTCGCCTTTTTAACGAAATAAATAACGATGGTCAGACCATTCTCATGGTAACTCACAGCGTCAAAGCAGCCAGCCACGCAAAGCGGGTTTTGTTCATAAAGGATGGGGAGGTATTTCATCAGCTGTACCGTGCAAACATGTCCAAGGAAGAAATGTTCAGTAAAATATCTGATACCCTGACGGTACTCGCAACCCAAAGCTCTGAAGTCTCAAGAGGTGAAGGTCATGAATAAGACATTCTATCCAAAGCTTGCCATAAGCAACATAAAAAAGAACGGTAAATTTTACTTTCCATACATTCTAACCTGTGTCGGTACGGTGGCAATGTATTATATCATGTGTTTCATCAAAACCAATGAGGGGATTAACAAAATGCCTGGCGCCGATTCCCTCAGGGCAATGATGAGTGCTGGAAGTGTTGTCATTGCCATATTTAGTATAATTTTTTTATTTTACACAAATAGCTTTCTTATTAAACGTCGTAAAAAAGAACTTGGACTATATAATATTCTCGGTATGGAAAAACATCACATTGCAATTGTTATGTTATGTGAAACTGTCATTACCGGGATTACTTCCATAATTTCAGGCCTTTTTGCCGGAATACTTCTGTCCAAGTTAATTTTCATGGTCTTTTTTAAGCTGCTAAGCTTTAATGTTCCCTTTGGCTTCTCCATATCTGTATCGGGAGTATACACGTCTGTATGCCTGTTTTCCTTGATATTTTTGCTGATTCTTTTGTCAAACCTATGGCAAATCAAGCTGGCGAAACCGATTGAACTTTTGCGTGGAGGAAATGTAGGCGAAAAGGAACCTAAAACCAAGCGAATTATGGCGATATTAGGTATTTTATGCCTTGGAACCGGTTATTATATCGCACTTTCAACCAAATCTCCTGTAGAAGCCATACTGCTTTTCTTTGTAGCAGTTGTGCTTGTAATTATTGGTACCTATCTTCTCTTTAGTGCAGGAAGTATTGCAATTTTAAAAATGCTCCGAAAAAACAAGAAGTAC
Source organism: uncultured Acetivibrio sp. (assembly GCA_964564015.1). Taxonomy (GTDB): domain Bacteria; phylum Bacillota; class Clostridia; order Acetivibrionales; family Acetivibrionaceae; genus Acetivibrio. The sequence goes on along the minus strand of CAZLZR010000003.1, from coordinate 126,418 downwards.
TATTATCAAACCAAGCATTTCACATCGGTGTCAGGCATGCTTTACCGTATGAAACAAAATGCTGCAGGCCTTGCCAGTATTTGCATCCTCTCTACAATGGTTCTGATTATGGTAGCAGGCACATTATCCTTGTATCTTGGCACAGAAGATGCCCTAAATAATAGATATCCCTTCGATGTAACCATTCATAGAACTTTTCAGCACACAAACAGCAACCGCAGTAAAATTGTTGAGTCGGTGCTTGATATAGTCTCTGCCAAAGGGCGAAAGATTACAAAATTGACTGAATACGAATATCTATCCTTTGCGGCGGTATATAATGAGGGCAGATTTGACACCGGCAGATATAATACTGTCGGAAGTTCAGGTGTTGAAGTGCTTTTCTTCATCACAGCAGATGAATATAAGCAACTTACAGGCAAAAACGCAGATATCAGCGGGAATAGTGTGCTTAGCTACAGTAACAGCCGTCAGCTTGATGATTCTTTCTCCTTGTTTGGCAGCACCTATACAGTAAAGGAACAACTTGACAGCTTTCCAATACCGAGAAATTACGCAACCTTTTTATTAAATGGACATATTATTGTTATAAGCAGCGATGAACTTTTTTCTCAAATAAAGGATGCACAATTGTCTGCTTATGGAGATGATGCAAGCTGGCCGGAGTATGAGATTTCCCTCAATCTGGACGGCACCGACGATGAAAAAATCATCTGTGCAGATGCAATAGATGCTGAAATGATGAAATACAATGAGCATACCTCAGAGGATATCAATAACTATCGCCTCAATAGCTATACCGAATCAAGGCAAAAGAAAGCAAAACAATTTTATGCACTTTACGGAGGGTTTCTGTTTCTCGGGTTATTTCTCGGCACATTATTTATGATGGCGACAGCACTAATTATCTACTACAAACAGATATCGGAAGGTTACGATGACAAGGATCGCTTTGAGATTATGCAAAAGGTTGGTATGAGTCATGATGAAATTAAGACGACTATCCGTTCCCAGGTACTGAAAGTGTTCTTTCTGCCTATTGCGGCGGCAATTGTTCATATTGCTGCAGCTTTCAAAATGATTACCAAACTTCTTGCAACGCTTAACCTGACAAATGTTCCGCTTTTTTTCTGGTGTACCGTTGCAACTGTAATAGCCTTCGCGGTTATATATGGACTGGTTTACACGTTGACTGCAAAAATATACTATAGAATAGTAGAATAGCAAAAAGCGGTAATAAATACTTCCATGCATCTGTTTATTACCGCTCATTTGTTTTCACTTTTAAGTACAGTATCCGCAATGGTGAAATACACTGCTTCAAATCAGCTCAAGCTTTTCCAGTAATTTAATAAATTTCTCAGTATTCAGCGGTTTTGCAGCATATGCTTCGCTACCGGTGTCAAAAGTTTCAAATACAATGTCAGTCTCATTTAAGGCTGATATCATAACAACCTTTGAGGCATCCTGAGGCAAAATGTCATTTTGTTTTTCCATTTCTCTGATGGCTTTTAACACCTGTTTGCCATCAGCCTTCGGCATCATAATATCAAGACAAACCAGGTCATATAGCTGTTTTTTTCGTATAGACATCATAAAGGCCTCTACGGCTTCCATTCCGTCAACCACAATATCGCAATCACCGTATTGGGACAAAAGTTTGAAAAGAAACTGCCTGCTTGCATAATCATCTTCTGCAATTAGTATTCTCATAGAACCAACCTCCTGATTTAATTAGATTTATAAACCAACAAAAATACCAATTAATCACAGCATTAGTTTTACTAATTCCTCAAACAACACTTCAGCTTGAGCGAAGTTTTTCTTTCGGACTTCTATTTCTATATCAAATGCAGCATATTTAATATCTATATTCCCAGAATCCGTTGCCATCTCTTTAATAAGATGAGAGTATTTTTCAGCATTTTGCTGATCTTTTGCTTGTATTGCCTTTTGTAAATTCCTGCAATGCTCTTTAGCAGCATCTGCTTTCCAACTTATACTTTTTGAGTAATTTGGTCCGTCCACATTACCAAGTAACATCTCTGAAAGAGATATATCGCTCTTTATATCTGTATCTATTCCAGCATTGCATGAAATTACCTTCAGCAACTCCTCAACACAATATGGCTTTGCAAGATAATCATCCATACCGAGAGAAAGATATTTTTCCCTGTCCCCCTCTAATGCATGAGAAGTAACAGCAATAATAGCTATATGTGTCCCTCTTGTTTTCTGAATTTCACGAATCTGTTTCATTGCCTCAATACCATCCATAACAGGCATCTGGATGTCCATCAAAATCAAATCATAGCAATTGTGTCTGACTGCATCTACCGCTTCAACCCCATTATTTGCAATATCAACATCAATCATGCAAAAATCAGCTATTTTCATAAATAATTGCTGATTAATTCTCTCATCTTCCACAAGGAGCACCTTCTTGCCCCTTAGCCCAACTAATGGTTTACAAGGTAAAGCATTTTGAATTTTTATATCCTCCGCTTTTAAGTTATTTGACTTTTTAAGTCTGAGTACAAATATAAATTTACTTCCAAAACCAGGCTTGCTTTCCACCCAAATCCTTCCGCCCATCAATTCAACCAGCTTTTTGGCAATTGAGAGCCCAAGCCCGGTACCTCCAAATTGTCTCGTATATGAACCATCCACCTGACTGAAGGCAATAAATAGTTTGTTTAAATCTTTTTCCTCTATGCCTATACCTGTATCACTTACGGAAAACTGTAGCTCACAGCTTATCCCATCATCACTTTGCTTATCAACCGAAACAATTATTTCACCCGATAGAGTAAACTTAACAGCATTGTTTATCAGATTATTCAATACCTGTTGTATTTTTATCTTATCGCCAATCCATAAGTTTTCAAGCTCTTCCTTAATATTGGCTTTTATATCAAGGTTCTTTTCTTTTGCCCTGATTCTGTACATGTTTACAGATTCCTCAGCCATTTCCTTAACATCAAATACTCTGTTAACTACTTCAACTTTTTCAGCCTCTATCTTAGATAAATCCAAAATATTATTTAGAAGGTGCAACAAATTTTGGGAACAAGAAATAATTGTCTTTGTTGTCTCTACTTGCTCTTCGGGCGTCATTTTGATCTTTAACAACAGATCACTCATTCCAATAATACCGTTTAGAGGTGTTCGTATTTCGTGGCTCATATTCGCCAAAAACATACTTTTGGTTTTATTTGCCTCTTCCGCTGCTTGTTTTGCCTGAAGAATCTGTTCCTGAGCAAGTCTGAAACTGGTCACATCATGAATAATATTAAGGGCAACATACTGATTATTCAGAACAAAGTATTGGGTTATAATCTCAAAATATACGCTGTTTCCGTTTAGGTGTCCCTCACATTTTCGGGTTGCCTCCCCCGTTGCCTTCACTTGACTGATTATTTCATCTGTTGATCTTTCGTTTAATTCCACTACAAAATCCTGAGATAAATCACTAATCCTCATACCCAGCAATTCTTCCCTGCTAAATCCGAGCATTCGGCAAGCAGTCTCATTTGCTTCAATAATTTTACCCGGTTTATTTTCCGAGGTAAGCAAGGTTACAAGAATCGCATCCGAGGTATTATTAAACAGTGCTCTATATTTTCTTTCATTTTCTTCAACGTCAATTTCCCTTTTTCTAAGTCTTGATACATCCCTGAGAACACAGGTCACCGCTTTGACACTTCCTTCCAAATCCCGGATAATTGAAATGGAAGCAGATAAATAAATATATTCATTATTTTTTGTTAATAATAAAGTGTCTTTTTCGAGTCCAACAATACTTTGTGTCTCGACAGCTTTTTTAATGGGATTTACAGCCCTATTACCCGTGTTGCCTCTATATAGCCGGAATACTTCCTCAAAATCTTTTCCGACGGACTCTTTTTGTTTCCATCCGGCAATATCCCCTGCAAATCTATTCATATAAAGAATAGTACCATTAGTGTCAGTTACTACTATTCCATCTATGGTATTTTCCAGAATATCATAAGCTGAAATATTAACTTCTCTAAACAACTCATCAAAGAACACCTTATTCACAATTCCACCCCAACTTGTGCATTATGTTAACGAAATCCAAAAGACATTTCTCCATACTCGAAATTTCGAATACCTGTATTTTATCGGCTAAGATTCCCAAATACTTGACAGAAAAAAGATACCTGATTGGAAGTGAATAAAGTTTTTTCCACAATCCGCCACAGCAAAAATTTCAGGCAAACAACATGGTTTATGAATTAAGACTCAGATTATAGAAAAAGGCTGCGTATACCTGCTTAAAGTTGGTATACGCAGCCTTTCACTATTACTTAAGACTATTCTTTAAACTCTAGGTTCTCATATATTACAGTAATTCCGTCCTTTTGTACTTCGAGGCCGATTCCCTCGGGATTTCCAATTGGAATGTCCGGGATAAGATGAAGTTTTTCATCTGTGGCTGCATACTGGTCATCAATATCAAAATCCAGTGGTTCTCCATACTGCTTTAGTGTAAATGCATATCCTGTGGCGTCTGCCATTCCCAAATGGATCTTGTATATACCGCTAACGGTTTCCCTGAAAACATGTGGTTGCCCAACATCAAGAGCACCTTCGTTTATGCTAATTTGTATATCACGACCGTTTACTACTATTTTTGCACCGTTTGTTGCGTTAATAGGCACAAAGCATTCATCACCCACAACATAGACAGTATTGCTTCCTATGGTAACATCAGTATTCCCGTCCCATGTGCCTATCCGTATCTGTTTTCCTTCGTCCATAATAAGCCCACTAACATCAATAAGGCCTCTTATGGTCAGGTCGTTTTCGGATATATTACCAGTTATAATAAGTTTATTATTGCCATTCTGGTTTGGTATACCCACATTGATTTCACCACCAGCTACAGCGGTTGACTTATTAAACTGCAGTTCTATGTCACTTGTGCTATCCTGCATATCAAATCCAATAAACTCATCTTCCTCGTCTATTTCAATGAGCTCAATTGCACCACGGAATTCAAGTGCAGGTGCCTGCTGGTAAATACCACCAGGCACGCTCTCTCCAACATGCTCCTCATGGTTTCCTTCATAGTGTCCTCCGTGATCTCCTATGCATCTCCAGCGCAAACCAGCATAGAAAAGATTATCATCACTGTAATCCATAGGATTTTCATCAAATATACCGGCACGGATAACTGCTCCATTGAGGGTGAAATAACCTTCGCTTTCCCTGCATTCAACAGCCACTTTTGCGTTGGTAGCATATACATTTGTGCCTGATGCCACATCTCTAATGAATACTTCCTTGTGATCGTCAAACATCAGTATCTCATTTTCACTGTTGACATTCACACCCTGAACAACAGACCTGCCAAGAAATACCTCAAGGTTTTCACCAGCTATTATGGTGAGACCTTTTTCAAATTCACAATTTACAAAGTCAATTCTTCCATTCGGTTCACCGGTAACAGTTACCTCTTCTTTAAATCTGATGTTTTTAATCATTGGGCTGTTCTCGTGTAAAGCTGTATAGTTCATTTCTTCCTCAACTTCAGCTTTTGGCATAACAGTTTCAAAAGCTCTGAAGTAATTATCCAGTCTAATAACCTGATCCGGATCCCATCCAATATTTCTATTGTTGACAAGATTGTAAGGATAAAATCTGAATGTTTCAGGATCAGAACCGATGGCTCCATCTGCAACTCCGGCACGTGCCATATTCATAACGCCACCATAGAACCAATCGGCTTCACTAACATCATCAAAATCTATCTCTTTTACTGGCGGCAGTACAGCTTCATCATCCTTCATCACTACTTTGGAAACCATATCTAAGAATGCCATTATTTCTGCTTTTGTCAATGGTTCAAAGAGATTAAGGTGATTTTCTTCGCCAAAGTTAAATTCATCTATAATGCCGTATTTCACAAAGAATGCTGCCATTGCTTCATATTCTGCATCCTGTTCTTCCTTGTTGTTGAATTTGTGATCATCAAACCAATCAATATGGAGCTCATCCCAGTCATCATATCTTGAAGCATATTCCTCAATTTCCTCCGGCGAAGCACCCTCCAAGAGATACTCTTCTCTTCTCAGTTCATCATACAAGCTTCTCATAAGCTCAAAGCGATTTACAACAACTCGTTTTACTTCATCCTTAAATCTTTCAAGTACAATCTCAAGCTCACTTCTGCCACCTGCAAAGTCTAAAGGCTCTATTCCGACACTTTCATATGGCATAAAGCAGAAGGTATCACTTTCCGGTCCATTAGGCATACCATTAACAACATGTGCCTTTACCATGGTCATAACAGCATCGTAAAAATAATCAGTCTCAGACACATCAGTAAATTCAATCTGGTTATCTCCTTCAAGTTCTATTCCCATATAATCAAGCAAACGGTTAATTATAACCATCAGGCCAGCCCTGTTGACTTTGCCATATAGATCCAGTTCACTCTCTTCATTGCCTTGAAGCATCTTGTTTTTAATCATAAAGGCAACAGCATCTATATCGCTTTCTTCAATATCACTCCAGTCGGTATACTGCCCTGAATAAGCAATTATATCCTCTTCTTTCGGTGCTCGCAGCCCATAACCAACTTTGAAGTTTTTGAATATTTCCTTTATAACATCCAATCTATTTGCTTTAAAACGTTTGCTTATTTCCCACTTGCCGTCAGCCCAGATGTATTCTCCCTCACCAACTATACCGTCTATTCCGTCTCCTGAACCTTCGACACTGGCAGTATATTCCATATTACTGTTAAGTACCAGTATTGCTCCATCTTCCGGAGTTAATGCTCCATTTACAAGCAATGTGGTATCACTTTCTACTTCCATTCTCCCTCCGGCATTAAGTATAAATGACTTATTTTCAGGTATTTCAATTGTTCCCATTCCTCCAGCTACGTACTTCCTTGTGGCTACAGGCTCTTCTTCAGGATTATCGGTAAACTCCGGTTCATTAACACCAATAATAAAGTAATTGTTATTTCCCAATTTCACGTCTGAAGCGTTACCGCCACCAATAGTTTTACCGTCTTCAAGGGTAATACTTCCACCATAACGCACAATCAGTTCGGATTTTCCTCCCATTGCCCACATTTGATGGGTATTCATGACATTAAGTTCCTTGCCTGTAAGGTCAATCCTTCCACCATTTGTGACATCAACAGTCACCGCTTCAGGTATCTCGAAAACTTCTCCTGACACATCCACATCTCCGGCAACAGTTATGAATTTCCCGCCCTCGAAGAATCTCTGATATTTATAGTCTAACTGTATTTCCGCAAGGTCAGGGAATTTTCCCTCGGTAATATACATAGCAAATGCCAAAAGATCCCGCATTCCTTCTGCGCGTATTACAATTTTATGAGGCTTTCCGTCATTATACTTGCCTTCCAGCATATAAATGACGCCATTCCGGTCCCTATACACACTTTCTCCATCATCCACCTGAATCTCAATAGTTTCCGGCAAAGCCTTAGAATGTATAACCATATTACCATCTGCTTTTATTGAAACATCAAAGCCATCCAAATCCGGTGTATTTAATCTGCTCCATGAAGTCCCATTATATCCGTATACACCTGTTCCATCGTCATCTGGGTTCTTAGGATTATTACCTAATCCTGTTTCAATGCCCTCAATTCCTGTAACACTTCCGCCCAATACAATTATTAGTGTACCTTTCTGGGCATTTAACGTTCCTTTTACATCAAGTTTTATGTAATCGCCACCATGGAAGGTCATGATATCACTTCCGGCTGTCAGATTCATGGTACCTCCTGCTTCAACCAAGAGACAACTACCGTATGTTTCCATTTCGTCTTTTTCCTGATTGTATTGCTCGCTCCCAAACAGGGTTATACTGTCTTCATTTGTGAATACCGCTCCACTTTTCACCGTTAAAGTAGCCTCATCTGAAATAGTAAGCTTCGCGCGGTTAACCACCTTCTTGCCTGACGGTATCGTTACATCCGTTTCCATTATAGTATATTCCATTATTATTTCTACCGTTTGCTTGGTTGTGGCCGCATTAATAGCTGTTTGCAAGTCACTGTAACCGACACTGCCAACTACTATACGGATATTCATTATTTCTTCTATGGCAGCTTTCAAAATTATTTCTATGTCATCCAAATTTGTAGTTGCTTTGATTTCTGATATAGCACTGTCTCTCTTATTTGCAATTGTAGTCTTAACTGCTTCATTGTATTTACCACTCTTTATAAGGTTTCCTGCCACCTGCCTGAGTATAATTTCCGCTTCAAGCTTAGCCCTTTCAAGAACTTCAGCCGCATAGTCCTTCACAGTCACATTGAACTTTGCAGTTTTTCCACTGTATTGTAAGGTTATAGTCTTAATACCTGCTGTTGAAGAATAACCGGAAACTGTTACACTTTCATCTGACATGTCAAATTGCTCACTAGGATAAAGAGCCTTATTTGTATAATATACGATAAAACTTCCACCCTCCAAATCAAGTTCTTCTCCAACTTCATAAACTAAATTGTAAGGTAATGATTTTATCGCAATACTTTCAACTGCTTTTGCTACTATGCTTATTTGGAAGGTCACATTTTGGTTGGAAGCATTTTCGGTTACTGTTATTGTATAGTTTCCTGCAGTTATTTCAGTTGGCCATCCTGTTACGGTATAAGCTTCCGCAGGCAATACCTTCTTTACTGTTCCATCAAATCCAGTAACTATGTAATTACCGGTTACCACCAAGCCCTTAGTGTCTAACTCAGTGGCATCTGTTGTATATACCAGTTTTGAAGGCTTTGATGTCAAAGATATGGAGTCTAGAGTAACAGTTGCCGGTTGTATTGTTTGTGCGTTACTTGCGGAAACTTTCCCAGTGTCTTGAGCTATTACAGTGTTTGTACTTACACTAACTGTTATTAGCGCCGATGAGGTACTAACAAGTTTATCGGTACTTCCTGCCCCTCCAATTGTCGGTGCAGCTGACCCTGCCACGGCAATTACTCCAACTTGAGTTTCACCGCCAATATTGACCAGTGGGTTCCCACTCTCTATGCTTATTGTGCCAATACTACCTGATCCTGTTGTATTAATGCTGCCAACACTTCCCGTTACAGTTATCCCTGCGCTACTTCCAACTCCAGCTGTTACGTTAACTTCGGTAGCAGTTGCTGCAAGAATTGGCTTTGCATTTCCTCCTACGCTAACAGTCCCGGCTGAACCAATTATAATAGGTGAAGAATTACCCATAATAGATATATTTCCACCACTTGCTTCAATGTTCCCTGTAGGACCATTTACTGTTATTTTTGCATTTCCCATTGCTTTGACCAAACCCACATCGGCTTTGTCATCTGTTTCAATTTCAGCATTATCAGTAGATATTTCATCTATTTTTGCACTGGATGAATCTGCAGTTATGGTAGTTTTAGATTTAGCTTCCAGCTTCTCAAGCTTAGTTTCGCCTTTAAGGTTAATTGTTGCATCACCACCCTCTGTGGTAACATTTGTTGCTTTTGTATTGTCAAGTTCAAGTTCTGAGCTTGTTTTTATATCAGGCACTTCAGCATTCTTTATTGTTAAAGGTTGTGTGGCTTCAACTTTAGAAACCCTACCTGTGGCATTTTGACCCTGTTCCAAAATTGCACCTGCATCTCCTGATACAGTGAAATTAGCAACTGTAGAAGCATTATTCATTAAAAATCTCGGTTTTTCTCCTGTTACTTTGTTTACAACTACAGCTTGTGCGTGTGAATTTCCATTAAAATGTATGGAAGCGGAACCACCACCATTAACCTCTAGTGTTCCGGTTACTGTGACATTATTGAAGCTTACGTCACCTTCTCCTACAGCTTCTCCAATGGTTACATTTCCATAAGTTCCACCGTTTATAACTGTACCTGGATAATTAATTTCCAGTGAATTTGGTGCAGTTATCGCAATAAGGCAGGTAGCAGTCAGATTATTGCTGGTTTTTGCGGTTATTGTAACGCTTCCCTCTGCAGATGCCATTACAACACCATCGGAATTTACAGAAGCTATATTCGAATCACTGCTTGTCCATTGGATTACAGTTTGTGCATCTAATGGTGTCAAAATTGGAGTAAGCTCAAGAATCTCCGCAACATTCATTGTTTCAGCTTCTATATCAAGAGCAATTGCGGTTACGCCATTCTGTGGTGCTGGAGTATTTCTAGGACTTGATGAGTCAGAACCTGAATTTTTCGAACCAGTGGCAACAGGTATGGTAGGTGATACCTTTACTTCATCTTTTGGCCCAACTATAGCCAATACAGTTTCACCCGGTTGTACCGTTTTTCCGTTAACAATAGCTCCGGTTACACCTTCTGCCACAGCAACAGTTGCCATTGGTGCAGATATTACTGCTCCGTTTGACAAAACAGAAATGTGTCCTACCTGTGCAGTATCACCTTCAACTTTTACAGCAACAACACCATCCTTACGGTTTACAAGTATTTTCGGTATTACGCTGGAGTTCTTTATGATAATGGAATTAACTCCGCCTCCGCGGACAATCATTGTTCCATCCACTTTTACACTGTCTAAAACAACTTCTCCGTCACCAACTCCTTCAGCAATGATGATGTCTCCGGATATATTCATATCCTTTAGCACGCTTCCACTTGCGGATACAACTGCAATGCCGTCCACATTACCAGTATATGTGCCTTCCTTTTGATAAACAGCTTTTATAGCATTATCAAGAATTGTAATCGCAGCTGCACGTGTAATATTGTCACGAGGAGCAAAACGATTTCCGCCAACCCCTGCAATATAACCTAAATGTGCCATAGCATTTATATAACCTGTAGCCCATGAACCTATATCCTGGCTGTCAACGAAACCCGATAGATTTCCGGTGTCTTCCGCTATTTCTAAAGCCCGACAAATGAGCACTGTGGCCTCCTGACGTGTAATATTGTCTTTAGGCCTAACTTTGCCATCGCTTCCAACCATAATTCCTGCAAAATTAACTTTTAAAATGGGATCTGTATACCAACTCTCATCAAGATCGGAAAAAGAATTATCCGCTTTTGATTGATACTTCATAAGATTGTCAAGAACCGCAGCCATCTCACCCCTTGTAATGGGTGCATCAGGACGAAATGTACTGCCATCTCCCTTTATAACACCATAACCAGTCCAACGTTCTATTGCTTCTTTGGCCCAGTGTTGGCTGGTATCTGAATAACTTGCTGATGCATAAGCCGAAAATTGAAACAGGCTTAAAACCATCAACACCGCCAGAACAAAAGCAACACTACGGAATTTGTTCATAATACTGCCTCCTCTTTACAGTTTTAGTCATTATATGTAATTTTTTAATACCGTGTACTATATCGGCAACAGGATATAAAAACTTTACAAAACAAATCCCTTTAAATTAAATTATACAAGAAAAATTTTTGTTAAAATTGCAATAAAAAAAGAACATTCCAAACTACAGAAATGCCCTCTAGTGTTGTGTTAAAAAACTTCCTCTGCTATAAGCCTCCAACGCTCTGGAAATTAATCCTGCTGCGAGGCACTATATAGATCCTCTCATGCTTCAAGCTTATCAATAAATTTTCCATTCGCTTTTCTCATATCAATACCTGCTTTACCCAGAGCAGCATTTATTTTTTCCAGCTCCACAGGTCTCTTAATTTTTAAGGTAGTAGTTTTAACCAAATCCTCTTTAGTAAATACAAAATACCTTAAAATTTTGTATTGAGGAAGCATACTGTTAATGCCTTTTATTGCCTCACCAAACATTGCTGCCAATTCTTTATCCAAAGGAATTTTCTTTTTGTCTTCCTTAAGGGCATCAAAATCAACTACCAATTTTGCACATGCTTGTATATCTCCATCCGGAGCTTTATTTCCCCATACAAAAGAATCCTTAACATAGGGAAGGTCATTTAGTAATACTTCATATTCTTCAGGAAATGCTTTCTTACCATTTGTAAACACGATCATTGACTTTGCACGTCCCGAAATCTTAATAACTCCTTCTTCATCTATGCTTCCAAGGTCTCCCGTTCTGAACCAGCCCTTCTCATCGAGAACCTCCTTTGTTGTGTCTACATCCTCATAATAACCCAGCATTACATTTTTGCCCCTGACAATTATTTCTCCCATACCGCTTTCATCAGGATTGTCTATTGCAACCTCAATATCACAAAGGGGAGGTCCTATAGTACCGGGCTTGTTTACAAAATCATTATTTGTAGATACCACCGGGGATGTTTCGGTAAGACCATAGCCTTGTAGGAGTTTCAGACCCAATTTGTCAAACCCCGTAATCACTTCAGGGTCAAGGGGTGCTGCTCCTGAAATAACAAGCCTCAATCTTGGACCCAACTTATTAAATACACTTTTGAAAAATTTCCTCCTCAAATCAATTCCCAATACCCGCAATATTTCTGAGACCTTTATGAGCAGATTTAAAGTTTTGGCTTTTCCGGACTTTTCAATTCCACTCTGCAATTTTCTATACATTGCCTCTAAAATGGCAGGAACAGCAACAAGTAGTGAAACTCCATATTCCTGTAGATTTTGCGCAACATATTTTATTCCATCACTAAAGGCAACACATACACCGCTATGAACCATGAATGCCAACCCTATTGTATTTTCAAAAGTGTGGTGTAAGGGCAGAAGGGAAAGGTGAACATCTCCGGGATAAATCTTTATGGCACCAGTAATGCTTGTAACATTAGCCGCTATATTGGCATGAGAAAGCATAACCCCTTTTGCAAGACTTGTTGTTCCCGATGTGAAAAGCAGTATGGACATAGCTTCCCTGTCTATAGGAGCTTCTATAAAGCTCATATCTTTATTGTTCACAAGCTGTTGTCCTGTCTTAATAAGGGCTGGGAGACTTAAAAATCTATCATCTCCGTCCTGATTAATATCTTCCATACAAATATAGTGTTTTATTCCGGTGTTGTTTTTTGAAATGCCAATCATTGTTTCATGGTAAGTCGGACTATAAAAAATAGCCTCAACCTTACCTCTTTCAATCAGGTTCTCTATTTCAACCGAGGGAAGATATTTATCCATAGGAACTGCTATCCCTGTACCATTTATTATGGAATAATAAGCAACTCCCCACTCATACCTGTTCTCACTAATTATTGCAATCCTTTTACCCTTTAATCCAGTGGAAATAAGGGCAGTACCAAGATTATTTATATCTCTTTCAAATTCAATATAACTTCTGACAACTATCTTTCCATTCTTATCCTTAAACTTAAAGGCCGGTGAATCGCCATAATTTTTGGCACTTTTTTGTAGAAGCTCTTTGAGGTCGTTTACCTTTCTGGTTTCATAACACCCGGTTCCTTTTATAATCAGTCTTCCGTCTTCTGTGAGAGTGTCCACGCATTTTTTCATATTTCTCATCTCCCCATATAGGTCATTTTACAAATTCTTAAATTAATATATTTATACCCGTTAATATTATAGATTACTAAAGTCGTAATTATTTTATTATTTGCTATACTACTATATCATAATTCATTCCTGCACATCAATTTTGTTTGTTCCATTACTATATCCACAGCCTTTGGAGTCTTATCCGGTGGATACCCGTACTTTTTAAGCAGACGTTTAATTGTCATTTTCATTTTCGCCTGAACACTGTCACGGATTGCCCAGTCAACACTTATGTTATTTTTTATTGCTACGGTTAAATCTCTTGCAATCTGTACCAGGATCTCATCTCCCATAATATCACGGGCAGACTCATTTTCTGCCAATGCATCGTAAAATGCCAGTTCATCCGCAGTCAACCCGGTACTTTCACCACGTTTTTCAGCTTCATTAATCTGTTTTGCAAGTTCAATTAGCTCCATAATTATCTGAGTGGTTTCAATTGCTCTATTTTGATACTTTCTAATTGCAGCCTCCAACAACTCAGAAAATTTCTTTGATTGAACCAGATTTCTTCGTGAAAAAGTCTTAATGCTTCCTTTTAGAAGCCTATTTAGCAATTCTACCGCTAAATTCTTCTGTTTCATACCTTTTACTTCTTCTAAAAATTCTTCAGAAAGGATCGCAATATTGGGTTTGGAAAGCCCTACTGCACCCAATATATCAATTACTTCATTGGATGAGATTGCTTTTGAAATTAACTGGTTCAGTTCACTGTCAAGCTGCGTTGTTGTTTTCTTCTTGTTTTCATCAATAATCATCTTAACAAGACTTGCCTTAACAGCTTTATGGAAGCCTACCTCAACATTCAGCCTTTCTGCAATATCGGTTGTTGCACATAGTGAATAAGCCCGTGCCATTTCTGAAACCAGTTTGATATAATCATTTTTTCTTTCCTCACGAAGTCCAATGATATAATCCATTGTTTCAACAATTGCCTGCATTCTTTCACTTGACTTGCCTGTGAAAAACTTGCTGTAATCATGACCATGTAAAAGCTCTTTTATTAAATCATGTTTCTCCAAAAGAACCTGAGATGCCACTTCGGTATCTACACCGGTTGTCTTTTTATCACTTTCTGTATATTGCTTTAATGCCTCTTTCAAATTCTCAGCAATTCCAATATAGTCAACAACAAGTCCGCCTTGTTTCTCCTTAAACACTCTATTTACCCTGGCTATGGCCTGCATCAGATTATGACCACTCATTGGTTTATCAATATACATAGTATGCATACTCGGAACATCAAAACCAGTAAGCCACATATCACGGACGATAACCAATTGCAGGTCATCTTTTTTGTCTTTCATACGTTTTGCAAGAGTCTCTCTACTGGCTTTTGTACCTACAAAAGGCTGCCACTGGGCAGGATCTGAAGAGCTTCCAGTCATGACAACTTTAATTTTTCCAGCCATTATATCATCACTGTGCCAATCCGGTCGAAGTTCAACTATTTCTTTATAAAGGTCAACAGCGATTCTTCGGCTCATGGTAACGATCATAGCTTTACCACCTTCATTTTCCTGAGCCTGCTCACGCTTTTCAAAGTGCTCCACGATATCCTTTGCAATCTGCTGTACTCTTTCCTTTGCACCAACAATTGCTTCAAGCCTAGCCCATTTACTCTTTAGCTTTTCTTTTTGGCTGTATTCCTGATACTCTGTGATTTCTTCATACTCTGAATCAACCTTCGGCTTCATTTCTTCTGGAAGCTCAAGTTTAGCAATACGGCTTTCATAGAATATTTTAACCGTTGTACCGTCCTCAACAGCTCTGGTCATATCATAAACATCAATATAATCACCAAAAACAGCCCTTGTATTCTTATCTGTAAGTTCTACAGGAGTTCCTGTAAAGCCAATATAAGAAGCATTTGGCAAGCTTTCACGCATATACTTTGCATACCCATATTTTACATCTGCATCAGACTCACCCTTTACTATCTCCGCTCCAAACCCATACTGGCTACGGTGTGCTTCATCAGCTATAACAATAACATTTTTCCTATCGGTCAGCACCATGCTTTTGGTATATTCCGCAGTTGGCTCAGCTGCCTTGCTAAAGTTGTAAAATGATTCTGCTCCTTCTTTAACTTCACTGGGTGCAGGTGCAAACTTATGTATCGTAGTAAATATAATACCACCACTGGTACGTTTATCTAGAAGGTCTCGAAGATGATGCCTGTCGGTTGCTTGAACCGGTATGCTTCTTAAGTAATCCTTACTTTTTAGGAATGTACTATACAATTGATCATCTAAGTCATTTCTATCAGTAATTACAATAATTGTAGGATTTTCAAGCTCCTCGCTTATTACAAGCTTCCCTGCATAAAACACCATTGAAAGGCTCTTTCCACTTCCTTGGGTATGCCAAACAACACCAATTCGCCTATCACCATGCTCCATTGTTGCACGCTCAGTACTATCAAATGCCTTATTTACAGCATGGTATTGATGATACCCTGCTAATATTTTATAAATATCTTTTCCATCGCTCTGGAAGAGGACAAAATGTTTAATAATATCCAAAAAGCGATCCCTCTGAAACATTCCCTTTATTAAAACTTCAAGCTGAGGTATAGATAGAGGAGCCACATCATCACCATCAATTGTACGCCAAGCCATAAAGCGATCTTCGTCAGATGTCAATGTACCTGCTCTTGCATTAATTCCATCACTGGTAACCATAAATGAATTGTATGTAAATAGGGATGGAATGGACATTTTGTATGTTTGAAGCTGATTATACGCATCGCTTATATCAACATTTTCATCAGCAGCATTTTTAAGCTCAATCACAACTAATGGGATTCCGTTTACAAAGACAACTACATCTGGTCTTTTTTCAATACCGTGTTCAATAACAGTAAACTGGTTGCAGACCATAAACTCATTATTAAGCGGCTTATTAAAATCAAAAACATATACCTTTTCCGTCCTATAGCTGCTATCTGCCTGCTTTACCTGAACATCAATGCCATCAGTAATCATTTTTTGAAAAGATTTATTATTCATGATAAGGCTTGGACTCTGTGGTATAACTATCTGCCTGAACGCATCTTCTATTGCATCATTTGGAAGCTTGGGGTTTATTCTTACTAAGGCTTCCTTAAGTCTTTCATTTAAGATTACATCCTGATAGTCTTCACGTTCTGGATACTCTCCATCAGGTGCAATTTCTGGTGCAAAAACAATCTCGTATCCAAGCTCCTCAAACCATTCCAATGTTGCTTCTTCTAAGTGTGATTCAAAAAAGCTGCCTCTTGGCATTTAATCTTCACCTCCCGAAATTTGTTTTACGTTCATGTCTTCCAAATTTCTTATGTTTTTGTTGTTTAAAAATGCTTTTAATTGGCTTCTTGCGATCTCATTCAGCTTAAATAATCTGTTTCTTTGCTCTATTCCCTGCTCTATAAAACTTGCGTTTAAATTTTCCAAATTCACAAGAACAATAAGTTGCTCAATAGATGCATAATCTCTCATGTTGCCTTTTAAGTCAGGGTTTTCACCTTTCCACTCCTTGGCTGTTTTCCCAAATAAGGCAACATTTAAAACATCAGCTTCATTGGCGTAGGTTATGGAGATTTCCCTTTTTGATAAATCGTTGGAAATTAGGTTCTCCTTGATTGCATCGGTGTGAATTTTATAATTCAGTTTGGAAAGCACTCTGTTCACATTCCATTCAAAAGCTTGTCTATGGCTTTCATCACTTTTCAATCTTTGATATTCAGTGATTATGTAAAGCTTGAATTCTGCTGAAATCCATGAAGCAAATTCAAAAGCAATATCTTTATGTGCGTAAGTCCCACCGTATCTTCCGGACTTCGAGATGATACCGATAGCATTTGTTGATTCAATCCATCGTTGAGGAGATAAAACAAAAGCATTTTTCCCTGCCTCATTCCTAAACCCGTCGAATTCGACGGGTTTAAAATTAGGATTATTTAACTTTTCCCACAACCCTAAAAACTCAATTGTATCCCTATTTCTTAACCAATTTTTTATAACATCATTAGGTTCGCCACTTTTATATTTTGCAATATCTGTAATGCAAATATAATCAGCTTTTTGATCTAATGGTGATATTATGGTTATTTCAGAGCCATTTACATTTATTTTGGTTTTGATTTCTTTTGCCATTAATGCACCTCCTCAACTTTTTTACAGCAATCTTAGAATGGTCTTTCTCAATCAATATTTATTCTAATTCCCTCGAATTCGGGGGAGTTAGAATCCATAATGGCTTTTATATTATATAAAAATTTTATTCTTTTTAAATCTCTAACTGTTACAGGCCCTAATCCTGTTGTCTGCTTACTACTAGCAAATTAACTTTTAAAAATAGTCTGTGCCATTTCTTCAAGGTTTTTGTAAATTCTATTGTTGAGTCCAATTTTATCATATAAGACAAAATATGTATCCCCCATAAACTTTTTAACTTCCATAGGATGGTATTGGTATTAGAAGCTTATCGAGATCCACTACAATTCTAACTCTGAAAACAACCTGCTCCAATTCTTGTTACACATGAAACCGTCAATTTTTTCACAAATAACCTTCTGGTGCTCAGGTCTAATGAAAAACAGATAATCTCGGACACTGTACCTACCAAATCTTAACACTCTTAATAATATTTCCGGCTCAAATGCAGACATTATTTCCTTAAATCTAGCAAAATAATCCGATTCTTTGCTTCGATCACGATGATTATAAGAGATTACAGACTTACCACGATCAAGCATTTCTCTAATCTCGTCAATAAAAACATACTTAACGCTGTCCTTACCAATATGACTCAATGATCTGGTCTCAATTCCGTTATCTGGGTCACAAAATATTAGATTGCATTGTTCCAACGCATCCATACTATTCTGAAACCATTCTTTGCGAACCTTACGTCTTCTATCTCTCCCTTCAGGACTGAGAGCCTTAATGTGGTCTACATTTAAAATTTTGTCATACATTATTGTATCTATATATTTAGGGAATCTTGACAATTCATTAACGTTCCTCCGGCCTTGAACGATACATTCATACAAGAAATCGTGCAATTCTCTATCGCAAGCAAGAAAATCCGACTTATTGAAGTAATCAACAAACTTACCATCTGTCTTTGTATCATTTTCAGTTAAATACCAGTTTATTCCTATATTAAACGGTATGCCAGATAAATAACTCAACATTCCATACTTTCCAAAATCCCCAACATCCGCAAAATATTGATTTTTCATAAAATTTTGCTCCTTCTATAAAAATGTTAGTCGTGTTACATAAGCGTATTGTTTGTCTGATGTTTCTGAACCAGTCATATGAAGACTATCCCAAGGGTCGGTGCTTGCATATTATTTATGCATGCAAAGTGTATCCTTTACTCACCAACTCAAAACAATGTTAATCTTGACAAGTTGTAATCTGTCTCTCCAATCTTCCAATAAAGGTTTATCAACATATTTTGCTTCAACTACTCCATAAATTAATTTTCTCTCAATACTTTTGGCAATCGGAACATAATCTCTACTTAAAATCACAAAGTCTGGAAAACCTCGTAATCCCCAAAAAGCTTTTTATTTTTCTTCCACAGTTCTTTGTCTATCTCCAACATCTCTTAATGAAACCTTTTTAAACGCTAGACGCTCTCTTAGTACATTGGCTATAATATTATACAAGTCATGCTCAGTATTATTCTGTTTTTCTATTAATTCAATTTCAGATATATATTCTTCCCATTTCATAAAGCAACCTCTTAAATTTATCATCTTAACAAATTGGCAGTCATCTATCCTTTTTCATTACACTTTAGTTATGATGACAACCGTTTAATATCATCAATCAAAATTTTACAAGAATCATGTCTCTCTTTGATATCACCCGACAAACATTTCATAACAATATTTATTTGTGATTCTGTAAGTTCAAACGATGCCTTCGATAAATACGCTCTCATATTGCTACCATGTGGTGATCGTCCGCTTAATAACCAATACCAGATTGCTCCAATAGAATATATATCTGTTCTTTCATCTCTAAGTGTTGGATTTTCTTGCAATAAAGGATCAATAAATGCTCCTCCCGCAACTCTTTCTCCTGTCATTGTTAACTTAGTGTGTTTGTCAGTATCTAAAAAAGCGCTTACACCGAAATCAATTATTTTAAAACGCTTTTCTTTAGTTGCAAAAACCACATTACTTGGTTTTAGATCCCGATGAATTATTTCTTTTTGGTGTGCATATGCTAATCCTTCTAATAATTGCAATATAACTGATAAGCTTTTCTTAAAAGTAAGAATTCCATACTTTTCTTGTAGTCTATTCAAATCATAACCCTCTATGTATTCCATTCTAATAAACGGACCTTCTTCAATTCTCCCAGCATCAAATATTTTCACTATATTAGAGTGGTTCATTCCAAACAACATTTTTGCTTCACGAAAAAACCTTCTTTCACCTTTTTTTTGCTCATCAGGCTCAGCGAAAATTGGTGCATACACTTTAACTGCAAAATCCATTTCTAGACAGTCATTATGATATTTATATACCGCTCCATACCCTCCACGTCCTATTTCATCAACTCTTCTATACTGCTTTATTTGAGCAAAAGGATCTGATGGATCTGCTTTCATTTCAAAATATTCTGCTAATTCATTCATACCTTCTGTGATGATTTTTCTACGTCCTGCATAGTCACCGGCTTCACTCTGCATATATCTTCGAAATTCAGTACCGTTTCTGCAACTTTTAATAAATTTAGGAATTAACTCTTTGTTATCAGCATTTTCCATCAAAGTATTTCTTGTCTTAGTATAAAATGCCTCATCAATTGTTCCATCTGTTGCTTTGGAAAGCAAGCCACTTTTGAACTCATCAATTAGATCTATTAACTCACTCTTCTCCATTTTCCCACCTTCTTATTTATTAAATATCATACAGTATCCTGTTAGTTTAACTTAAAAAACATGCCAAAATGAATTTCACTGCCACTATGTATAATACTCATAATCTTCTATTATCTTATTTGCACACACTAAATCTTGAACATAATACTTAAAAAAATCATAATAGATAGTTCCCATATGGCTGCCAACCTTACTCTCCAAACCAATGCATTCGAAATATTTGCATTTATTTTACTATAATGGCTTAAATGTTAATATCTGAGACATCCAGTTCACCGGTCATTAACTTTGGAAGTAATGTATCTCGCAGCTTCCCTAATTTTGCAGATTGACAGTTATTTGCCTGGATTGCATCATATATTGGAGCAACAACATTTTCAAATGAATCTAGTTTTTCGGCAAAAGGTATCTTTATTTCCATAGAGTTAAGAATATCAGTAGTCATACTTGGTACCGCAGAACCAGCATTCATAGATGCAAGGTCTTTATCCTTTATGAAGTGAAAAATAAATTTTGCAATGTTTGGTATCTTCATTTCTGTATAAAACATTGTATCTACTGACCAGAATGGCTCATTCACATACATAACATTATTCAAAGAACCTTTTCTTGGAATTAGGACTGACTCTTTATCATAAAGAGCTCGTTCTACATAACGCATTATCCCACCCGAACCATATACCGGAAATAGTCCGTCTTCTAATTTTTTATGGTCTTTTCCATATTTTACTGTAATCAAATCGCAAAGTTTACCTATTATCCAATCAGGATCTGCATTGGTAATAAACATTGATAAATATATTGCCTGTGCTTGCTGCTGTAAATTCCTATTTATCGCTTCATTTATCGAAATCTTATCATCAATAGAATTTAAAATTGACACAATCTTTTCCTGTGTTTCAAATGAAGGGTATTTAATGTTTATATCCTGTACATTTTTAAGAGGTAACTTGGGTTGTACAGCACCTACTGTTCCTCTTTTAATCTCTTCCTGTCCCGCAGGTGATACTAAATAATAATACAAATAGTCCCTACTAATCCCCTTTAAATTAATTATCTTATCACAGTTTTCCGTTTGATTTGCTTTATCTAAACTCTCCCCTACAATTGCAATTAAACCTATTGTTCCAACCACACTAATAAGAATATCACCTGCATCAACAATATATCTAGCTATAGATTTCTGCGTTTCATCATCCACATATTCATAATCAGAATTAAGTTCTAACACCTTACTTTTCCCCAAATCTCTAATCCTAATATAAGGATGCGAATTAGGTTCCGTAATTAATTGCTTTCCTTTAGGAAGTCTTTTGCCGCCTTTAACATCAGCAAAATCTCTGATTTTTCCTTCATTCCATACTTCCATCAAATCACCTACCCTATATATTTTCTATGTGCATTCTTTACATTACTCTGTTTCACCATTGCATAATGAAGCGTTGTATCTATTTTCTCGTGTCCTAAGAGCTTCTGCACTTGCTCTATAGGCATTCCTTTGTCTATTGCTACTGTCGCCATCGTCCTTCTAAATTTATGGGGATGGCACTTTTTTATACCTATGCTTCTTCCAAGCTTACGGATTCTAACCTCAATCCCACCTATTTCTAGTCGTTCATTTGGTGACCTCAACCCCACAAACAATGCTGGATTATCATCAATTCTACTATTCAAATATTCCTGCAGATGCAGCTTGGTTCTTGCATCAAAATATACAATTCTTTCTTTATCACCTTTTCCGAAAACAATACATTCTCGCTCATTAAAGTCTATATCTTCTCGATTTAGTAATACTAATTCGCCTACACGCATACCTGTTGATGATAATAAATCAATCATAGCCAAATCTCTAATTTCAGTACAAGAATCCCTTAATCTTTCCATCTCATCATCCGAATATGTTTCTTTAACAGAAGTAGTTGTCTTAATCTTACGAATCCTTCTAACCGGACTTTTCATAATATAATTTTCATCTTCAAGCCATGTAAAGAAACTTGAAAGGTTACGCCTTACATTATCTACGCTTTGTTTACTAACAGTTGCTCTACTTTGATAATCTGTAAGATACATTCTTAGGTCATCCGTTGTAATAGCCTTAACATTTTTATCTATTGCCATCAGCATCTTGTGAACAGTATTCCTATAGAATTCAAGCGTCTTATCTGAACGTCCCTCTAACTTTTTTGTTGCTATAAAACGATCCAAAAGTTCAAACGAATCATCTTCTGACTCATCATTATTATGCATGACTTGCTCTAGAACTTGTTTTAATTTCATTTGCTGTTGGTTGTCCAAATGCAAAGCCATTTGATACATTATTGAATTGACAATCTCTTGGTTCATAGTAATAACCTCCCTTATAGTAGGTATATTACCGTAACTACAGCTTATGTCCAGTCTATTATTGAAATACTTTAGTCCGATAAATCACAATTTATCGCACTAACAATTCTTATTAGAAAATTGCTCTACCATGATATGTTCTTTCCCAAAAACATTCCAGAATAATGGTTCTGTTTTACATGCATACTTTTCAGCCCGCTCACTTGACAGCTTTGTCATTTCACTCATCATTGACCACTCCAATCAAGCTATCCTCAGCCAATCTATAAAACTCATGCAACTTCTGCTGTAAAATCTCTTTATCAATCAATTTTGTCTTGTACTCTGCAACCAAAGTGGGTGAAATATTCCTACTCAAAGCATATTCAACTACCTCATCATCCTTATCGGTACAAAGAATAACACCAATACTCGGATTTTCCTTATCTTTCTTCACATCTCTATCTAAGGCCTCTAAGTAAAAATTCATTTCCCCAATGTATTCTGGCTTAAATTTATCAATCTTAAGCTCAAAAGCTACAAGACAAGTTAATTCTCTATGGAAGAATACTAAATCAATATAAAAATCTTCATTCCCTACTTGAACTCTGTATTCCTCTCCAACAAAAACAAAATCTCTACCAAATTCCAAAATAAATTGTTTTAAATTAATTACAATCTGCTTTCTTAAGTCCTTTTCTTTAAAGCCTTCCGGTAAGTTTAAGAATTCTAAAATATAATTGTCTCTTATTAATGAAAATTTATCATCATTTGTAATTAATCCCAACGCTTTTTTAGTATCAGAAATTGCTACTCTTTCAAATAAGCATGAATCAATTTGCCTAATAAGCTCACGCTTTGCGTACTTTTCCTTTATGCTCATTCTGATATAAAATTCTCTTTCTTCAACTGATTTCGCTCTTGAAAATATTTCAAGATTATTTGACCAACTTAATTCTCTCACCAGTGGTGAGAGTTTTTCATCATCTTTATAAGTTTCATAAAATTGCTTCATTCTCCAAATGTTTTGCGCTGAAAATCCTTTAGTATCAGGATAATTTGTAGATAAAAATTCAGACAAGGCTTTTACTGTGCCTTTTCCCCATCCATCAATTTCAACTTTTTCACTTACATATTTACCTATCCCAAAATACAAGTCAATCAATTCTCTGTTGACATATGAATTAACCCGATTTTTAGCTTGTTCAATCATGCTAATAACTTCATTATAATTTTGCAAAATTTGATTTTCCCTAGAACTCATACCCAATAGCCCCCAATCGCTGCTTAATCTCATCCTCCAAATCATGCGACTTAGCAAACAGCTCAGCAAGCTCACCAGTCAACCTTGTCATTTTCTCATCAAACGGCTCCCCATCCTCTTCAACTTCTTCAATTCCTACATACCTACCCGGAGTTACGATATACTCGTGTTCTCTTATTTCCTCAATACCTGCCGATTTACAGAACCCTTGTACATCCTGATAATCACTTTTACCATCTCTCCAATTATGATAAGTATCACATACCTGTTGAATTTCTTCATCCGACAGTTCTCTGTGCTTACGAGTAACCATCGTTCCCATCTTTCTGGCATCAATAAACAGTATTTTATCCTTGCGATTTTCCCTTTTCTTTGAGATAAACCACAAACAAACCGGAATTGTAACATTATAAAATAGATTCGCAGGCATAGTTACTATACAGTCCACCAGCCCAAACTCAATTATATTTTTCCTGATATCACTTTCAGCCTTCGTTGATGTGCTCATTGAGCCGTTTGCGAGTACAAATCCGGCTACACCTTTAGGAGAAAGCTTACTAATGATATGCTCAATCCAAGCATAGTTTGCATTATTTGCCGGTGGAATTCCATATTTCCATCTAGCATCATCTTGTATCAAAGTATAGTCACTAACATTAAAGGGTGGATTTGCCAAGACAAAATCAGCCCTTAAATTTTTATGAAGGTCATTTCCAAATGTATCTGCATCACGCTCTCCAAGGTCTCCATCAATTCCCCTTATGGCAAGGTTCATTTTGCATAATCGCCATGTAGTTGCTGTATATTCCTGACCGTATACACGGATATCATCTTTTCTTCCCTGATGTTCCTCAACAAACTTTGCAGATTGAACAAACATGCCTCCAGAACCGCAGCAAGGGTCATAAACCCTGCCTTCAAAGGGTTCAATCATCCCTACCAGAAGCTTTACAATGCTTGGCGGTGTGTAGTATTCGCCTTCACTTGAACCGAATTTGCCTAAAAAATATTCATAAACCCTACCTAAAACATCCTGTGCTTTTGCTTCTTTGTTTCCAAGGTTAAAGGAAAATAAATCTATCAATTCACCCAGCTTTGTTTTATCAAGCTCAGGCCTTGCATAGTTTTTCGGAAGAACCCCTTTAAGATTCTTATTCTCCCTTTCAATAACAATCATAGCTTCATCTATAATTTGACCAATAGTGCTTTGTTTTGCACTCTTTTTAATAAACTCCCAACGAGCACTTGGAGGTACAAAGAAAACATTATCTTCGACATAAGCATCTCTGTCTTCTTCAAAACCATCCCCTTCTTTGACCAACTCATTAAATTTCTCTTCAAAACTGTCAGATATATATTTCAAGAAAATCAGCCCTAAAATAACATCTTTATAATCAGAGGGTTGAATATTACCTCTTAGTTTGTCCGCCATTTCCCACAACTTATTTTCAAATTCCAAATTCACTGCCATTATCAATGTCCTCCTTCGATTAATTCTGTATATAAAGCACCTTTAATATTCATCCATCTTTTTTCTGCTTCCTTAACGGTCTTCTTATAAAGTTCAAATTCCTTATTATACTTTTCAACCATTTTTTTCTGGGCATCAATAGGCACTATTGGTATTTCCATTTCCATTATATCAGAATGGTTGATATTCATTATAGATGTCCCTCTTTGAAAGCTTTTTATAATTGCCATGCCCACCGGACTTTCTAAAAACATTTTAACATATTCACCTTTAATTCTATCCTTAGGTCTTATAACAATCAGGTTTGCAGATGCAATTATTAATTTGTCCTGCTGCTCAAATACAGCTGCCTTTATAGCAGTACCCCTACAGGAAAGAACCACATCACCACTTAGTAATTCATAGCGTTTGACCTTACGTTCCTCTTCCACAAGAGTATCCATATCCGCATAGTTGATTTCTCCATTTTCTATATTTGAAATATTTAATACAGAAATATTACCCACAGCTGTATCTTTCTTAAGTATGGATTTTCCCCGGAACACTTCTGCAATATCTTTTAATTTTACTTTCTCAATAGTAGAACTTTTAAATTTTCTGATATTATCATCATCCTCAGATAAAAGCAGCTCAATCCTCCAGTCCTCATGAGATAAAAAATCTTTTGCTAAAATCTCTTTTTCCTCTGATACCTCAAAGGCATCTTTGTTCAGGACAAAGGTTCCAATTTCCACATTTGTTTGTGTACCGTTTGCAATAGTAAAAAAATATGTCTTGATTGAAGTTACAGGTCTGAAAGTGCCTTCAGGTAAAATGTTAATATTCCTGATGCTGAAATTTTCAGTGATATAGGATCGGATTTTTTCAAATCCCATTCCTGCAAAGGTCATTTTTGCCGGGACAATTATATCAAGTGTCCCCACCTCACTAAGGTGCCCTAGCATGTTTTCGATTGCTATCCCGTCACTCTCACGAGTAAAAAAGCTTTTCCCTATTTCATCCGGTTTATAACCAAAAGCAGGCAGGCAATAGATATAATCAAAGCGTTCATCTGATAAACAATCAGTGTATATTGACTCAAACCTGACCTTTACATTTTCAGTCTCTCCAAAAATAAGTTTTAATAACAATTTCATAGGTTTTAGCTGAGTTGTTAATGTAATTTTGCTATCCGGTATTTGACCAATTATTTCTTTAAGTCCAGCCAGATGTTTTTCAGCTTCTGTTATAAGAACATTCTTAGGCTTAAGTTTCTTTAATTTTTTACTAATATACGAGCTCAAATAAACAGGTGCAAAGACTGTACCCATTCGGTCATTTTTATAAATCTCTATAGTAAACTCTAATAAGTCAATATTCTTTAAAGCCTGGAAGATTTCAAAAAAATCATCTCTATCAGCAGGAAAAAGACCCAATTCCTCTTCAGTTGTCTGTTTCATAAACTGAAAAAGTTTCTCTTTATCTTTTATTGTAATTGAAGTATCTTCAAGCTTCTTCGATGTTAATTTTACTCTTAACATTTCATTTAAGAGCTGCTCTCTGGAAGATATCTGTCTTTGGTACAGCATATTCAAGGCAATCTCTAAATTCACCATAGTCCTCCTTCCAATATATCATCGACTATTTCAGTATACCTTATCATTTTTTAGTATGTCAATACTAAATATATATTTCTTACTTTCCGAGAGCACAATTTATATTGTTAAGTCTCTTAGACTAATACATTATTGAAACATATGTTATTTTACTCTACAATAGATCTGTAAGTATGTTTTCTATGATTCAATTATCCTTTAACTTAACGAATTTATTTGTGGGGATCTAAAAGGAGTGAGTTTACCAATGTTACAACAGTAAAGAATAAAACACCTAATGAATTGCTGCAGTACATAAAAATAATGATATTGTTGGTTATACCTTTCCTGTTAATAAAGATTGGAGCGCTACAGTTTTCGAAAATCAACTTGATATAGGATTCCATGTATCGAAACAGTTATCTATAGATTTAGAAACATATGTTTTTTTCTTTTTGAATTGTGAAGATTTCGGCTGGAGCTATTTTTTCTATTATAAAGGAGAAGAATTATTCTTAGATGTTATAATGGATAATTATTATCCGCCTGATTGGCGTAATTCATTTCCTGTTTTTTACAAAAGCGAAGCCGAGTATATCGACTTAATTAAAAAACACCTTGATTTCCTAATTGAAGCGAACTTTCCACAAAGTTATGATGTTCCAAAACGCTAATATGACAAAGTAGTTATTTTGTTAAAAATTTAAGCGCCGAACTTATAACACGATTAGAAAGCTTCCCTGAAACATCCCCAGACCTTCATGACACTTCCTGAAATCCGGGCAATCACCACAGGGCTTATCGGAATCCTCAGCCCGATCCGGATAAGAAAGTATTATGGCTTTCGGTGAATTCCACACTTCGAGCAAAGTTTATTCAGCTAAAACGTCGATAATAAAATGTTCATGGGCATACAGCTACTCGCATATGTTTACTTCACCATCTTTATTCCAGTTGGAGTAATCCTTCTTTTGTTAGCTTATATTTTGTTTGTTCTGATGGTTCTGAATATGCAACAAAGATTAAGTCTTTTTCTTCACTAAAGAAAACATTATCTGCATTAAGTGTTTTGTTTAATGATGAATATATTAATTGATCATTCTTTATTTTATAGATTTCAGTAGAACCTAAAACAGATGAAATAATATCCTTATTACCATCAGAATCAACATCTATCTCACTTACAGCCCGGCTTAGGAAAAGAAAAATTCTAGGAACACTATTCTCTATATAAATATAATAAGTTACTGGTGCGGTTGAGCCAACAATACCCTCAACTCTAATTAAAGATTTACCAAATAGGAAAGTACTTTTTATTTGAACCTCAAAATTGCCATATCCAACTTCGTCAACTTCATATAATTTATCTGCTTTTATACCAAGATATATTATAAAATCATCATCTTTTTTCCTGAATGTAAATAAGGTTACTCCTTCGGCATGATATTCCTTTATAACCTCTTTTATAGAATTTTCATTTAGAGTTTGCATTTTCTGTTCAAAATCTAAATTTTCTATATTTTCAAATGCAAGTGGAATGACTTTTTGAGCAGGATCATCTTCATAAATATTCATATGGGTAGAATCAGGTGTATAAGTATTAGTTACCTCAGGTGATTGTAAAGAAATTGCATTATCAATAGGTGAGTTTTGGGAATTATTCATCCTATGGGTTATAAAAATCAAGCATATAATAAATATAATGGCAGCTGCAACTCCAAATATAGGTTTCAAAACAGGTGAAATAAAGAGTTTCATACTACGAATTCTTCATTATGACATCTTCCATTGCATTTGCAACTTCTTCACAAGTATCGCAGCACTTTTCAAGGAAGTGGAATGTAGATTCCCATGCTGCCACTTCTTTAAAGTCATTGCAATTGACATGCAGATCTCTCATAGCCTCTGTGTAAAGCTTATCTCCATCTTCCTCAAACTGGTTGACTTTAACAATCAATTCATGCAATTCCTTGGATTTTCTGAAGTTGTGAAATTCCCCCATTGCCTGCTTTAAAGAGTCACAGCATTTAACAATAACATCAGTCATCTTTAATGCATATGGGCGAACATTTGTAACATTATACATGTACATATGCAACACAACATCTTCAATTGCATCTGTAACATCATCAATTGAATTTGCCAATTCCATGATGTCTTCTCTCTCAATAGGAGTAATAAACTCCTTCAAAAGCTTTCTTGTCATTACATGCCTTGCCCGATCTCCGCTATTCTCAATATCATGCATGGCCTTTACTTTATTCTCCAATTCATCCACTTTGAAGTTGTGCATAATTTGATTCAACAGCTCTGCTGCTTTGCATGAATATTGAACCAATTCCACAAATGTATCATAATAGTACTCGTCTTTTTTACGCGCCATAATTCCCAATCCTTTTCTGAAATTAAATTTCTAAAATATTTTCATAAATAACTGCGCCATCAAAAAGCCAATCAGACCACATCCCGGGAATGTAAGAATCCATGCCAGCATCATATCCTTTACAACTCCCCAATTTACAGAAGATATACGTTTTGCCGCTCCAACCCCCATTACAGACGTTGTCTTTGTATGGGTTGTGCTAATTGGTAAACCGCTAACAGTTGCTATCATGATGCATATAACCGCTGCAGAGTCAGCTGCAAAACCCTGATATTTTTCAAGTTTACACATATCCATTCCTACAGCTTTTATTATACGGTACCCTCCGATAGAAGTACCAAAAGCCATTACTGCTGAGCAAAGAATAATCAACCATAACGGAATGTGAAATTCTGTTACCGATTGTCCTTTAGCAAGAAACATTCCAAGTAAGAAAACTCCAATAAACTTCTGACCATCCTGCGCTCCATGCATAAATGCCATTCCTGCGCTACCTACAATCTGTGCATCCTTAAATAATGTGAAGGTCTTGGTCCTATTGAATCCGGCACAGACAAATTCGACTAGTTTTACAATACTCCAACCCAAAATGAAACCCAATGTTATGGATAATACCAATCCATAAAGAACTTTAACCCATTCTTTAGGATTAATCCCACCTATTCCTCCTTGAAGTGCAATTGCAGCACCACTAATTCCCGCGATCAGTGCATGACTTTCACTTGTTGGAATCCCAAACCACCAGGCAGCTGTTGCCCAAAGAACAATTGCAAAAAGCGCCGCACAAAGTGCTATTAGTGCTTCTCTGGGGTCTCCACCAAAATCAACCATATTATAGATAGTTCTTGCCACCTTCGAATTCATCATACACATAACTAAGACACCAATAAAATTAAAGACAGCCGCCATTCCAATAGCAGTCTTAGGTTTTATTGACCTGGTTGAAATACAGGTAGCAATGGCATTAGGAGCATCCGTCCAACCATTAACCAATATTACTCCTAAAGTTAGTAGTGTTGTTATAATTAAAGCCGGACTTCTTACTAATTCGCTTAAAAAAGAACTTAAAGTTACTGTCGTCATGTTTCATCAACTTTCCTTTAAATTTTACAAATTTTTCGCTACAAGCATATTTTGCCTTTCTGAGCATTTTTAGAATAGCATAATTTTTTTTGATATACAATAGCCATTAGGAATTCTTACATTTATTTAACATTCATTTAACAATCCTATTACATTAGAATTAATTTTAACCCAAATACCCTCAAAACTATACTATACAAATTAAGGATTTGTATAGCGTCACTGTCAGCACAAAGGGGCTATTGCACTATAAATTTAGTGTAATAGCCCCTATAAGATCCGCTAATAAAATCAGGATTAATTTGAATCCAAACTACCTTTAAAGACAATCGGCTCATTCTCTTTGCCCAATCTATAAGTCAGAACCGACAAAATCTTTACGTCCTCAAGTGGTTTATCATTAACTCCAATCTCCACACCAGCTATCTTGTCCACCACATCCAAACCTTCATATACTTGCCCAAAAACCGTATGAGCTCCGTCCAGCCAAGGAGTACCTCCTATTTGGGAGTATGCTTCAATAAGCTCTTGATCCATACCGATGGATTTACAATACTCTATTGTTTGATCCTTTAAGATTGGATTCTGGACTATAAAAAATTGACTTCCGTTGGTATTAGCCCCTCTATTTGCCATGGAAAGCGCACCACGTATATTATGGAGTTTGCTACTGAATTCATCCTTAAAGGATTCGCCCCAGATGCTTTCACCACCCCTGCCATTTCCTTCCGGATCTCCACCCTGAATCATAAAATTATCGATAACTCTATGAAATATTAGTCCGTCATAATATCCTTGTTGAGAAAGTCTTACGAAGTTTTCAACGGCAAGTGGTGCGTCCTCATAAAAAAGTTTTATTTTTATGTCTCCCTGGTTAGTCTTCATGACTGCCACCATATCACCCTCTGCCGGTTCTGAAATCTGGTAGCTAATAGGCGATTGAGGTGAATTAAACATGGAAATAAGCTCTTGAGTTTCTTTCAAATCAAGGTTCATTTTGGATTGACTTATAACTATCAATCCTTTATCATAGAAAACTTCCTTACCTAATGCATTTTCTGCTAAAGCCCTTAGAGGAACCAGCATTCTATCGTTTACTATTTGGGCAGGCTCATCCATAACAACCTTTTTTTCATCAATAAGCATGGTTTTATCGTTTGAAGTGAGTCTTACGCTGCTATTATTAAAGTTTATTATGGCCGTTTTTGTACCATTATCAAAGCTTACCTCTGCACCAAAATTTTCAGAGATAAACCTTAAAGGTACCAAGGTTCTTCCATTCTTAACAATTGCTTTAACTTCCCTATTGGACGTATCAATATATGTAAGAATGCTTTTTGAATAGGCCCTGTTGCTATCTACTAATAATACTACCGCATCCTTTAATTCATTTTCAATTTCATTAGAAAGTCCAAATACATTAAGATTAGCTGATGCCAAAAGTGCCATAATCAAAATACCAATAAACTTTTTTGCTGACATTATGAATCTCAACCTCCATTATTAAGCGTTTTTATACGTCTAAATTATACCACACCTCGTAGATGGTGTAAAAATCAAAAAAGCTCACATGTTATAAAACACGTAAGCTATATATTCTTGTCTATAAGCTCTGATTTTGATACAAAATAACGGCTATTTTTGTGATTTTATTTACGCCATTTTGTATGCACACCCTGCTTAAAGCCTTTGAAATCATTACTTTCAAATCTCAGCTAGGCAAAATACTTTTTTGAATTTTGAATAAAGAAACCTAAAAAAGAATCCTAATTAAAGCATTATGCAAAAAAGGTACAGATAGTAATATTTTACATATTTCGTAGTTTGAACTTACAACTTCGTGTTAGTGCCACATGTTGTCGAAAAATTAAATTATTTACAAAATAAGTATAGACTATTCTCCACATAAATGGTATTATATGCCTTGGAAAACTCAAGGTATGACCGTAGGCGTACAAGCTAATTTTATTCAAAATATATATAGGTAACAGATTTCAATATAGCAGATTAATCAACAACGAAAGGGGGAACTCAATGAAAATTAACAAAAAAAGGATGATAGGCCTACTTGCTGTACTTACTTTGCTACTGGGTATATTCTCAGTACAAGTAATACAAGCAGGGGGTGAAAACCCGTTAAAGGCAATAATATTAGACCAAGAAACTTGGAAAACCGATGACGGTCCTACTACAATGACAACATTCGGAATTCCAGAATAGTATGATATAGCTTGTACGCCTACGTAATATAAACTAAAAATACAGCTTAGGGGGATTTTAAAATGTTCAAAGCAAGAAGAATTATCACATTATTCACATTAATTTGTCTTATACTTACAGTGTTTGTGAGTTCAGTAAGTGCAAACACCATTTCAGAGCAAGTTAAACTCAAAGCAACATGTAAAATGGTAAGTTCACAACGCACAGATGACGGTTACACATGTAAATTTGAAATTACATTACCCAACAGAACTTCTTCTATTGGCACTGCTGGGTTTAAACCATTCGTAGCAGTAGTACATCTAGGTGGTAACGGTACAAATATATACGCAACATCATATTTTGCAGGTATGGTTAATAAGTATAATTTATCCCTTTCATTATATAATGGGGCAGATTATGGAGATACAAACACTTGTGCTAAAAGAGAACAACTGAATCGTATAGGTACAATTCTCTCACCGAACAAAATTACATATACACCTTCTTCTACGAAATACTGGCAAGCTTGGTTATATGGTACAATAGACGGTTATGAAGTTGACTGTACAACAGATGACGCACTTTACAATAAGAAAGCTGTTCTGTATCCAGATTATACAGACCCTATAACCGGAAGGTATATGTCCCGTCCAGAAACCACTTGGGTAAAAGTAACAAATCCATTACCGAATTTAACTACACCTCAAAGAAATGACTACAAAGCTTGGGTTGAAAAATGTTATAATGGTGGTAAAGCAATTGATTGGACAAACATGCAAATCCATCACGTAAAACCAAGAGAATTTGGTGGTACTCATGATTATAGTAATTTAATGCCATTAAAAAGTGATTTTCATACAAAGGTTACTACATGGTTTGCCAATTACAGATAGGAGAAATGTAATATGTGGAAAGAGTTCGTAACCAGTTTTGTGGGAAACAACAAATATATTAAACCAAATTCCCCTGCAACGATAAAACAGGTACAGGAAGTTGAGAGTAAGCTTGGTGTACTTCTGCCAAAAGATATAAAAGACCTGTTGTTTGAACTCAATGGGGATAGTGATTTGATACTTTCGACAGAATGTATAATTGAAGATAACTTGAGACTTAGGGAATATAAAGAAGATCTCGTCAACATAGAAAATTATTTGTTGATAGCTTCAAATGGTTGCGGGGACTACTACGGATATGAGATTACAAAAGACGGAATCAACGACGAGAGTATTTACATGTGGAATCACGAAGA
The DNA here is from genome assembly GCA_964564015.1 of uncultured Acetivibrio sp. Classification (GTDB taxonomy): domain Bacteria; phylum Bacillota; class Clostridia; order Acetivibrionales; family Acetivibrionaceae; genus Acetivibrio. The sequence goes on along the minus strand of CAZLZR010000003.1, from coordinate 92,546 downwards.
ATATGATGAGGATTTCAATTTTATTAAAGTAGCAAGTAATTTAAAAGAATTAATTGAATTGAAGTATAATGGTATTATTTAGTTTATTATGTTATCGGGAGGCTCAATGCCTCCTTTTTATTTTTTATTTTACATGAACCACCCTCGCCCCTATGAAAAATTTACAAATATATAATTAAATATTCTAAGAAATAATAATGTTCGACTAAATCGACCTTACCTTAGAAAGGACTTGAGTAATGGGGCATAAGATTGAAATAAAAACATTACCATTAGAAGCATTAAGTTAGCTGAATACCAAAGGAATCCTTCACGCTTACAAGTTTCTTCACTAATTGGAGTTTACGGTTGAAATCCTCAGTTTGCTCAGGCTGTAAAGTCAATTCTGCCTCTACTCCTGTTTCACTATTTTTATATATCAATTCATAGCCCTTGTTAATTTTATTTAGTTTAAATTTGGTGTAGCAGCTCATATGTAAGTAATCACCTGTCTTTTGTTCTATTATATTCTTCATTCGTTATTATTTATAATAAATAACTATATTGATTAGATTTGTTCATACATTCTATCAATCTCATCAAGTTCCTTCTGCAATCTACAACCTATTTCACTTTCTATAAACTCTTTCTTTATTTTCGAGATAAACCTAATATCCATAAACAAATGTGTCACAGTATTAAGCAAACTACCTATATCAAGGTTTTTAGGATTTGATGTAATTCCTGCATTTATTATAGTACTTGCAGATGCAATTGAATTTGAAATTAATAAAATTTTCCTTGTTCTGACTTCAAATTCATCTTTTGGTACGTCTTCGTTGCGGAATAAACCGTGGATAAGAGAAATTATTATATCAATGACCATTGATACTACAAATGAAGCTCCAACAATTTTCAAGTCTCTTGCCAAACACAGAGTGTCATAATTACTCTTATAAAGTTTACTAGCAAATTCCTCATTAATGCTTGAAAGTATAGGCATAGGAAGTCCTATCTTTGTATACTCATCAGATTTCAAATGTTGTGCCTGAGCAAAAATTGCCGCAGGCAAATTAAGATAATCATCTTTTATCCATTCATAACTCTCTTTAAACATCACTCCCATAGGAACATAATCTTTTGAAATCTTCATTGGATTTCTTTTTACCCTATATGATTGGAAATTATTAAGTGTGATAACATCCGTCAAAATATTCATAGTTCCAAAAACCCATCCTAAAATCGGGTCATGACCAAGTGTATACATCCTGTGATATGCGCCACCCATATTAATTCCCAAATCTGTAGAACCCTTTGTTATATCGTATGCAGGTGTTTGATACAAGATATTAATCCAATGACCTTTTTCATGTTTTTTTAGATTTTCATCTCGAAAATCATCATTGGCTTTTCTATGTGCTTGCTCAATAGATTTATCATTATGTGCTAATCTTTCAGACTTATCAACACTTTCACCGTAATGAAACTTTTCCGCAACATAAGGAAATATTAAGCTTTTTGCAACTTGAAGTGCTGTAGCAATTGCAAGAAAAGACAAATCAGTCTTATTGATAATACTTGTTTTTCTGGAGAATTCTCTATTAATTTTATCTAATTCTTGAAACGCTTCTATAATCTCACATTCCGACATTATATCCTCAAGAACTACTGGTGTAAGTGTATGCTCATTTGCTTGTCTAACAATGTCATCCCACTCTTCCATCACAGGTTGATGTTCTAGTTTGCTAGAATTAGACTTTGAACCAATTTTTGAAGATAATTTTTCAACATCAACATCTTTCCCCAGTGAACGCAACAACTCTATAGAAGCATCTATATTTACATCAGCTTCCCTTCGAGTTGAAGAAATCTCTGAATCATTCAACAATGATTTAGAAACATCTTGGTTCATTTTAAGTATTTTATTCAAATTTTTTTCTTCATCAGAGTATTTAAATCGGCTCACATAGATTCCTCCTATTGTTACGAAATACCAAGGTCATGCTGTAAATCTTTAATCGCCGACTGTAAAAGAATATTCAATCCATTAAGATAATCTATTCTATCCTTATCTGCATTTTTCTCTTCATTTAAAGCTTTAAGAATAGCTGTCTGCTTAGCAATGGCATTTTTGTATATCAACTCTTTTGCTGCACGTAGTTTTTTATTCTTAATGTGTGATGCAACTCCTACACCTGCACCACCTAAAAGAACAGCGGGTGCAGCCAATACAGCAATTCCAGCAACCATTCCTCCACCAATTAAAGCACCTGCTGCTGCTAAGCCACTTGTAATCCCAGCTGCACTTAAACCAACGACCCCTCCCAAATAAAGACCTGCAAAACCAATACCTGCACCAACTCCAGCTCCAAGTGCTCCTGCAATTGCCTCACGGATTGCTGAATCTCCTATTTTTCTGGACCTGTCATTTAATGCCTTATCAGCATCATCAATAACACTTTGAACTGTATTTAATGCATCCTGACTTTGAAATTTCATATCCTTTTTAGATTTAATGTATTCACCCATATACCCATCTCCTATAATTTATTTTGCTTACGGCTCTTTATTTCTATAATAAAATATCAACTCCCTTGAGTATGAAACATTTTCGTCTTTCATAAACAAAAGTGTCATTATGACAATTACCACAAATATTGAAAAGTAAAAGATTATGCCCGCAAAAGAACATGCAACATTATGTACTTTTGAAAATTAAATTTCAACTTAAATAATCCAGTTGTTACAAAGCTTTAACATGATTTACTGACCCCACTGAATTATTTAGTTGCAAGACTACCAATATATACATATATCGGTAAAAAGTACTCAGAAAATAATATAAAATTAAAATTATTATTTTATTTTTAAGTGCTTTTAAAATCAAATGGTCAATCACCCTTTCAGAAAATCTGATTTCAATTTTGAAATTACAAATAATTAGATTACATTTTTACAACATTTTTCAGTAATTTAACACAAGTTCAATCAATAAGAATAAATATCACAAGGTAAAAAGTATATCTAACCTTACAGGTATTCCTTACATATTCCATTCCAATTCCAAACCATCTTTAAATATGAAAACCAACTTTTGTTCTTGGTATACCTTGACCTTCTCTATCATAGCATTCCATAATTCCTCATCAAACTCTGCCAATAAAGCTTCATTTTTCTCAAGCATCTTGATAAAAGCCTTAATGTTCTCCTTTTTTGCATTCCTTTCCTGACGTTTATAATCAATTTCAGAAATAGCCTTCTTTATTTCTTCATAACGCTTTACCAAGCCAGTATATCGCTTCTGGTATTCTTTCTGGTTCATGACCTTACTTGCATTTTCTTCAATACATTTTCTTATAAGCTCTGCCACAACCTCACATTCATTTTGAAGCTTTGCACTTTCCTTATCAAGCTTTGAAGTATCAGTCAAGGTTTTAATTATTGCTTCATAGTCTTTCAATATTTCATCCTTGTTTTCAATAAGACCATTAAATGCCTTTACAAAAGCTGCTTTTAAATCGTCCTCATAAAGGTGAGGAGTTTTACACTTTTCCTCGTTTTTAAATTTATAATTGCACTGCCAGATTATCCTTCTATACTTGCTGGTAGAGTGCCATACCTTGCTTCCGTAAAAACTTCCGCATTCACCGCAAACAATCCTTCCTGAAAAACAGTTACCTCCAGTCTTATATCCTTTGACACCTTTGCACTTTCCAAGTTCATGCTGTACAAGGTCAAATACCTCAGGAGATACAATAGCAGGATGGCTGTTCTCAACATAATACTGTGGAACCTCTCCCTCATTAGCCTTCTTTTTCTTTGTGAGAAAATCCACAGTGAAACTCTTCTGAAGCATGGCATCACCTTTGTACTTTTCATTTTGAAGGATGCTTAAAATCGTGCTTGCCTGCCAGACCTCCTTTCCCGATGGTGTTGGTATTTTGTTATTCGTAAGGTATCTCGCTATACCCGGTATGGTTTTCCCCTCTAAGAATAGCTTGTATATTAGCCTTACAACGACCGCTTCCTTCTCTACAATCTTTGGAAAACCATCCTCGCCTTTTTCATAGCCAAGGAATCTGCCATAAGGAATCATAAGCTTTCCGTCTGCAAAACGTTTCCTATGACCCCATGTGACGTTCTCAGAGATACTCCTGCTTTCTTCTTGTGCAAGGCTTGACATAATGGTTATTAGAAGTTCACCCTTGCTGTCAAGTGTATAAATATTCTCCTTTTCAAAATACACCTCCACACCTTTCTCTTTAAGCTGTCTTACAATTGTAAGTGTATCCACTGTGTTCCGGGCAAACCTGCTGACCGACTTTGTTATAATAAGGTCAATCTTTCCTTCCAGTGCATCTGAAACCATTCTGTTGAAGCCTTCACGCTTTTTGGTACTGGTAGCCGAAATCCCCTCATCCGAATACACTTCTACATACTCCCATTCAGGGTTTGATTTGATATGTCTTGTATAATAATCAACCTGTGCTTCATAGCTGTTCAACTGCTCCTCGTTTTCTGTTGAGACTCTTGCATAAGCTGCGACCCGCTTCCTTGCAATTACCCCTGTTTGCATCGGTGCAAAACGTTCCGCTGTTGCAGGTATTATCGTTACCGCTCTTGCTGTTGACATTGTTCATTCCTCCTTTCCATAAGCTTTAAATGGTGCTCCCTTGCCTTGTTCCTCTTTTCCTCATCCCAGCTTTCACTTCGTGATTTGTTCTGCCATTCCTTTTTAACAATCTGTCCATCTTGAAAAACAAAATCCACCGAGCTGGCTTCAATTACTCTTATCTCCTTTATCACGCTTTCAAAGGTTACTTCATCAAATTCTTCAACTCCCATAACCTCCGCTGATAATGTGCATAAAATATTTTCAGGTATCTGGCGTGATGGACAGACCGCTTTTCCCATCCTGTTATAGGTGGGGCATATCCATACCGGCTTTGCATATTTTGTACCTGCATTATTGACTTTTCTACGGTAATGCTGTTTACATATCCCGCATATAATCCTGCTTGTAAAAGGATACACCCCAAAAACCTGATTTGTATTATAAAACCGTTTTGCATTTTCTTTTAGCTTCTGCTGTACCAATTCAAAAGTCTTACGGTCAATAATGGCTTCATGGTTATCCCTCACATAATACATCGGCAGTTGTCCTTCATTGGTACGTTTTTGCTTTTCTATATGATTGGATCTGAATACCTTTTGCAAGAGTAAATCTCCTGTATACTTTTCATTGCGAAGAATACGGTCTACGGCTTTTTCCTCCCACTGGTTTCCCTTCTTCGTTTTGACCCCCATGGCATTAAGCTTTTTCATAATTACGTTTTTACCCATTCCAGACAAATAATCGTTGAAAATCATTTTTACAATTTCAGCTTCATTCGGAATTATTTCAAGTTTACCGTTCTTCAAGTCATATCCGATAATAGAAAAGCTAAAAGGCAGTCCTTCCTTGAATTTGTTCCTTATCCTCCACTTGCAGTTCTCACTGACCGAGCGGCTTTCCTCCTGTGCAAATGAAGCGAGGATGGTAAGCATTAACTCACCATCCCCGCTCATACTGTGAATGTTCTCTTTTTCAAAAAACACATCAATCTCAAGACTCTTTAGTTCTCTGACCACTTCAAGCATGGTTACAGTATTCCTTGCAAAGCGAGATATTGATTTTGTTATTACCATGTCAATTCTGCCATTCCTGCAATCGGCTAAAAGCCTTTGAAATTCCTCTCTTCCATCCTTTGTTCCTGTTACCGCTTCATCTGCATACACACCTATGTATTCCCACCCTGCATGTTTTTGTATGTACTCGCTGTAATAACTGATTTGGGATGAGAGCGAGTGTATCATTGCATCCTTTCCACTTGATACCCTTGCATATGCCGCAACACGTTTTTTTACTGGTGCTTTTGCCATCAAAGGTGCTATCTTCCTTATTTTGCGTTGCATGAAACCACCTCCTTGTAGTGATGATACCTCTGATTTTGATACAAAGCAACCATTATAATGCGCCTATTACAGGCTTGTATCTGGTTATCAAGAGCCTATCTATCTTTCTATATTCCTGCTCGGTTATAACCCCATTGGCGAGCATTGCCTTGGTGATGGAAAGGGACACCCTGTAGTTCTTCTCCCTCTGGAACTGGTCATGGGTCACGATTCATCACCGTCCTTATTAATGGTATTGAAGCGGTAATTTATATAACAGTCATGGGAACAAAACCTCCTGCCTTTATTACCATAGCTTTTAAAGACCATGCCGCACCCGGTGCAGGTGATGGTATACCATGCCATCCTGATTAGCTGACCCGAGTTATCCTTCCACCATTTCCTGCGGCATTCCTCTGAACAGAATTTTTGGGGATGCCCTTTTCTTCCTTGCAGTAAAGGTTTCCCGCACTGTTTGCATTCGGTACTTATTTCAAGCCTTCTACCTTTAAAAGTACCAAGGTTGTTTCTTCTGCAATATGACTTTATTGTATTTTCAGAAACACCAAGGTCAGCTGCTATCTGAATGTAACTCATTCCCTGATGTCTCATTTGACTTACCCTTTGCTTTTGCTCCAAGTTCATTCTTTCGACCTCCGCAAACAAGGAAGAATTACCATCCTCCCCCGAATTTTTGACAAAAAGAAAGAGCGGTTCAAATTGAAACCACTCTCCCAGTTGTATTTTTATTAAAATCAGCCTGTAAATCCTTTCAGCTTATTTAGGATGTTCCCCTCAGTCAATACTGCCAAACATTATGAAGTTATATTGATTTTATAACTGCCTCGTTTAGGATATTGGTATTAAAACCCGCATCCCTATATCCTTTATAAATTGTGTTGTAATATCTTTGGCTGGGTTTGCCAAGTCTTCTACCTTCATTCATTATATAAACCATTGCAATCACCCATTTGCAGTTTAGGTTTATTTTTATGTATTCCTTCCTGTAAAAACTCGGCCATCCCTCATATCTGTCAAGTGCTTTTTCATCACTTGTCTCCAATTCCCAAACAAGAACCGGAACCTTCCCATTTGCTCTTTTTTCTATAGTGGCAACCGCCCCACTCTCATATCCCCTGAATAATAGCTGATAACCTCTTAGAGTGCTGCTTCCAAGAACCTTTGCTGTGGGGCATCTCATTGCCATCTGGTCAAGGTTTAAATTACTGCCATAAGCAATGTATAAAGTCTTCATTTCAACCCCTCCTGTTCAACGGCTTTGTAGCGGGCTATTTGCCCGCCAGAGCCTTTGTTTTTGTTATATTGCATCTGTATGCCTCCATGCACTGTTGCCCGTCAAGTTTTCCAAAAGGTGTAGTCTCGCTGTCTTATATTCGTCACCAATCAAGCCCAATCTAAGAAGCCAACATCTGAATGTGTATTTCTCATTTTCAGCACTGCTCCTTTGTCTGCTTGCTGTTTTCTGTGTAAGTGCCTGATGGCTTACCGCCATACAAAACTGTATTGCTGCCTTTATCTTGCCCGCATGTGTAGTACCGTTAAATCCTCTAAACTCTATTGTACCCTTTGTAAAAGTGCTATGAAGGTTCAAAAGATGATATCTACTTTCATGGTAATGCCTGTTGCGGTCTTCATTCGGATACCTTGCGTACCATAAATCTGCAAGTTCAACCATGGTTTTTGGTTTTTTTCTATTGATGTCTTCTATAAATTGTTCATCTGCTGGTTTGCAATACCTGCTCCGGTTTGGGTTTACATCAAGTGCCCTGTATATCAGATGTTCCTTGCTGTAAATTAGGTTTGCCAGATTTCTCAATGTTTGTGGTGTATGTTTGCCTATCCCTATATGAACATGAATGCCAGTGCTTGGATTTGCCACCATTCCTGAACCCCTGAGTTTTCTCACAAGTTCTTGTACCGTTTGAATGTCTTCATATTTGCAAATCGGGCTTACCAGTTCAACCTTGTATGTATCACCTGCTGGTGTGCCATTCTTGTGTTCGGGAATTACGCTTGCATCTCTTACTATTTTCCACACTCTGCCGTCCTGTGCCTTAACTTCATAAGCATCGTAAACCCCTCTGATATATCGAAATGTTGTTCTAAAGTATTCTGCCACTGTTTTTGCCGTTTGCTCCCTAGAAAGTCCGGTCATTTCGATTTCGATTCCAAAAGTCTGGTTTTTCATTCAAAACCCGCTCCCTCCATGTGTTTCAGGTGTGTTTCCCTGTAATTACATTAATCACTCTAAAACACATAAATAGCAAGTCAATTTTCAGCAAAACCTTGTAATTAGTCCGTTACAAGCACATTTGTACATTTTCCCAATGAAACCTTGTTTCTAAGTTGAAAATATAAAGTTAAAATGTACATTTTTTATATAATTGATATGTACTTCTGCTTCCTAATTAATAAAAAAGGAATTTGAAGCCTTTATACTTTTAAGTCTTTAACCTCTGAAAAAAGAACCCTTTGCAGGGTTCTTCCAGAAAGCAAGGAGTGCCGAAAGCTGACACCCTTTGTGATTATATTGCCACTTTTTGTTTTCTTTTCTCCAAGGCTTTCTGCAAGGAACTCTCTGTGGCAAAGGAGCAATTGCCTAAAAGATTTCTTAGAAGTACCTTCCTTGCAGCTTTATACTCATCCCCTATGAATCCAAGCTTCAAAAGGAATACCCGAAAAGTAAACTTTTCATTTTCCGTAACAGTCTCCTTTATATATGAGTTCTTTTGAACAAGTGCTTTCAGGCTCAATGCTTCAGCAAATAATGTGTAGGCTTCTATTTCCACCGCATCCAGTGTGGCAGGAAACAAATTGAAGATTATTTTACCATTTTCAAATTCAAGCAGTGGATTTGTACCGTTATCAGGAAGAGCAGGAAGGAGTTCATCGAAGCTTTCAATGGTCTCGGGTCGGAAGTGGTTTACATTGATTATGAAATCCCTGTCCAGTCGGCTTTCAGTTTCCGCTCCGATTGCTTTTAATATCATGCTTTCCTTTCCCGCCACCATATTTAAAAGGTTTCGTAAGGTTGCTCCTGTGTGCTCCTCCATCGTAAGTGTAACCTTTGATGTGCAACCCTCTGTACAAAATTCTGTATCCGCCAAGGCATTATTCAACTTCTCGAGAATTTCCTTGTTGTAAATTGCTCCGGCAGGAATAACCAGTTCGTCACCTTTTGTTATAATCCACTCGTTTCCATTTAAGTCTGCAACAGTGTAGTTAAAGGAAGGCGCTCCTTTGTATGAAACCTCCGATTCAAGAATGACCGCCAACAGCTGTGCAACTTCCTTTCTTGGTATTCCTTTGAATTTCATTGTATAAGTTGCCATGTTCAAGACCTCCTTGTTTTTATTTTTCCTTATAACATTTATCACTCTAAACAGAAGTTATATCAAGCTATTTCTGTCCTCTCCATCGTCCTGAGAGCAACAGTTCCATCGGATCGTCCTTCATGCTCTTACCGCCTAATTCAGATGAGCAGTTCTCCCTTACTATCTGATATATCTGAAACCATATGTTTATCATCTGTTTTCTGTAGTTCTGACCCATAGCAACAAAAGGACTCTGACAAGCAGCACCAGTCGTTGGGTGTTTACTCAAAAAACCAAAATTATCAATTGCCTGTTCGCACTGAAGCCATCTTGCCGATGCCATTGCATATGACTCTAATAGTTGAGGATTAACAAGTTCTACACAATTCCTGTCATTTAGCCAGTTCCATGTTTCCTCGTAAATCTCTTTTGCCTTAAGGTCTGTTCCGTCTCTTTGCCTTGCCGATAAATACTCCTTTGGCTCTGGCATATCCTGCCCTTTTAGTTCCTCTCCAAAATCCAACTGCTCTAATTTCTTTCTGCCGGGATTTCCGAGGAGCAATTTTTCCGCAAGCGGTTTTCTTTTTGCCCCTGAGCCGGGTCTTGCACCACCATGCCCGTTTGCCATATATAAACACCTCCGTAATTTTGATTTTTTATTAGATTTTAAAACCCTGTGAACTGGTTATTTCAAGGCTTTATACCTTGTTTTTGCCCCTTATATACCCTTCTTGAACCATCGACTTTTTGCGTGTCACCCTCCACCCGTTGTGCGAGTAAGGCTGACAGGGATTTTACCTCCCCCTATCCATAAATTACCAGTTGACTTTTTATAATTTTTATGTTTTTTACTCAAAATTCCTATTACCATTCTCTAACAGTTGCACGAACCACAATATCCTTATACACATCAACCGGATTACAAAACCTCACTCTAAAGCTTATCTGTTCTTCCATGTCATCTTGATAAGACTTAATCAGGCTTACATCAGAAGTGTCTATAAGCCGATTAACATCCCTTACCTGTTTTACCGCTTTCCTTAATAGCCTGCATACCTTTGGTGCATCTGTGACAAATTCAAACTCAAACAATACAATATTCTTCACCTCATCGTTACTGAACAACACCTTATTGTCCTGTACTGTAAAACTATATGCCATAATACTTCTCCTCCTCGTTTAAGTTAGTTGAATACCTGCTTCTGATATCATCAAGAAGCACTTTAATCCTTGCCAGATTGTTCTTAACCCTAAAGTACCTTTCCACAATTTCAAGCCCGCCTTTTTTCTTCCATACGTATATATCAAAGTGTGCTCGTGTGGTTCTGCCTCTTGAGATTTCAATATCATAGTCTCCCATGTCAAGATAGACACACCTCTCTAAATCAATCACCTTTGTTGTATAAGGCTTTCCAAGATAATTCAACAATCTTTGCTTTCCTGCTGACAACTTGTCCATTTGCTTACCTCCTGATTTTACCGATTTGAAATCGGTTAATTTTGTAATTTTTTAAATCTCCTTTTCCTGCGTTTTTAATCAATAGAAGGGTTTGCCCAAAAAACAACATTCTGTGTAGTAACCTTGTAACCGCTGTAACCATAGATAATACTAGCTTCTACGGTTTTACTACTCAACTACACCGAAAAACACATAGTATATATATGGGGAATACCCCCCTTATACCTTTAAAATATAGGGTAAGTGTATATCCTTTATATATATAGTATTTTATAGTAGTATGTAGTATATTATATATAAGCCTTTCCATTACTGCATTTGAGCCTACTACAAACATACTACAAGCTAGTTGTATCCTGTTACCCCAAGAAGTCATCTTCCTCTTCATTTCCTTTTGGAATTTCAATAGTATAAACCCTGCAACTTATGCCATCAACCTTCCTTACAGTACTCGCTTTAGTTTTCCCACCTTCCATGAAGCTTTTTATCAAGCCCCGCTCCATGAAGCCTTGGATGCATTTTGAGTAATCAAACCCTGCATCAGTCAGAACATCATTTGCATACTTTACAAGTATTTGATATGTTGTACCATCTACGATATTGCCATACCTCGGAGGACTTGCAAGACCACCAAACTTATCCTTGTTGGCAGCTACCCAGCTTATCAGCACATCCCACGCCCTATCAACATGATCCATCTGAGTATGAAGGTTATTGTTCTCTATAATTTTAACTCCCATTGCAATAGCTTCATTAAAAGCTTTTTCCTCCGTTTCTCCCCATACCATCATACTTGCATAATAATCTGCAAGACAGACGTTTGCAACATTATCCATATGCCCTGATATCAGACCATTGGCTTTAAGTTCAAACCGAATCCTCTCATAATCCTCATTAAGACACTTTTGCTCATTTTTGAGCTTTTCACAAAGCTTTATCATGAATTCCTTACCAGCAAAACCATAGTTCTTTTCAGCCAGAACGTGAACCTGAGAGGCTTCCTCTTCATCCCTCAAAACTTTGCCATAGATTTCAAGGGTTCGGGTGGAGACACCATCTTGGCTGGATTCTTTCATAATAGCTTTTTCACCAGTTGTTATAACAATGTTCTTCCATGTGGGTATATCCTGCAAGCCTCCGTCTCTTCTGCCTCTAAACTTGCCCTGCATAAGCGAAAGGGAATATATAATGTTCTCAAGTGGCATCTTCTTTTCATTCAGTACCTGCAGTTCATCTATTGCAAATGGTAGATAGTTCAATGCTCCACACATCTTTTCCATCCCCACCATGGTGGAAAAAAAGCTTCCTATCATACGCACAGGGTCTCCCCATATCGACAATGCAAGCTTGGTGGTTGCTGTTTTCCCCGATTTGCTGTAGTCCCATATATGGACTATAAAAGTTCTCCTGCTTAGTTTCTCAAGAAGTGGGGAAGCGAACGAGGATGCCACTATAAATCTTGCTATATGCCCCAATCTTCTAATCTTAAGGCACTCTTTCTTCCACAGCTCATAATCTCCCCTTTCCTCAAGGCTATTGAATATTTTTGATGTTTCGGTGGAGTCAGTCTCAAACTCAATTTCACCACCAGTAGTAAATGGGAAGAACTCTCCATCCTTAGTCCAGCCAACTCTTGAAAGAGATTTTACAACTTCCACTGTATCCCTGTTACATGCTTCAAAATCTTCAATGTAGCTTATAAGCTCACTGGCACTGTTGGATGAAACAGGTAGCCCGGTGTTGCCTAAACTAACAAGGCTGTTTTTATTGAATATGTGTGCCCTCGGTGCAGTGACCCTTTTCCACCTTCCGTCCCTCCAGAATGCCATTTCCAGCTTTTCGGAATCATTGTCAAGGTTAACAAACCTTCTGGTTATTACAATAGGACTAAAGGATGCAACGATTGTTTTTTCCAAACCTTCCTTTGATGTGTAGGTTTTTGTTACACCGTTTTCAAGACTAACGTTCCATCCATCAGGAATGTTGAATTCATATTCCTCAAGTCCTGCGAATTTTACTCCTTCACGTTCCTCCCTTGCTTTTACAACCTTAAGCCCTTTAATGGCAGCCTGCTTGGTTTTTACAGCTCTCTCAAGGTCATTCAGGTTAACCCTGCCTTTCAGCTTTGCCTTGGCTTTGGCATATATCGCAGGTTCTTCCTGCCGGGCAAGGGCAAGACAGTTAAGAGTTTCATCACCAAACACATCATCAGTACCCTCAATGGCTTCTATTCTGTTTATAAGAACGTCACCCATACACTTATCCCATTTAAGACCTGTGGCAGGGTCGGCAGGAGCATAATTCATAATGCTGTTTGCTATCACCTCGATCTCTGAATCATCCAGAGGCGGGTCGCACCTTTGTTCATTTTCTGTTTGCAGGGCAGAAAGGATTGCATCCCTTCCAAGACCTCGTCTTCTCATGGTACCTGCTATACTTGTCAAAGTGGAATTCCTCATGCCATCCTCAATATTCTCAGGCACTAAAGGAGCCTTTTTAAAACATTCTTTTTCTGCGATTTCCCTCAAGAGCCAGTCATCAGGCAGTGCCATTTTGATATCCCAAGGTGAGCATCCCTTTGCCCATTCATACTTCCTACCAGATATATGAATACTGCCCGGTGCAACTACCAGACCTCCGTCAGACCTGATATCAATACCGGGCAGAACATCAACACCTGTTTTTATTTTTACATCATTAGGAATAAGGTAATAATCATGAACTCCTGCTCCGGTTATAACCCTTACAGTTTTCTGCCTGAGTCCGTATTTCCTCTCAAACTCATCAAGGGTTTTATCTCCACCCTTTTTCCTATCGGAATCAAGGACAAAGAATTGCCCTCCTGTGGCAATACCTATATTTGAGTTGGGGTGTCCCTTGAAATATCTTTTTATCTTCTCCACATCGTTTGTTGCCCGTTTCTGCCATTCAAAGTGTCTTGGGTGCTTCCCTTTTGAATCACAGTGGATTCCTGCTTTACATGTACACCCGCCATCTTCCGATATACCATGAAGGATAATTATCCTAAACCCAAATTCAGATGCATATTTTATAGCCAGTTCCATTCTTTCGTTTTCCAAATTCTCACCTACCCAGTGTATTGATTTTCAAAGCAAGAAAATCTTGCTTTGATTTTTACAATGAGCAATTGCATTATAATGACGTAATTGCTCTTAAAACTTCCTTCACCATGTGGAACATAGACCACAGAGTTATAATTTCAAGTCAAGAAAATCTTGACTTGAAATTAACCATTTAACTTCTTATCCCAGTCTTCCAATAATAATTCCTCACTTCAACACTTTCTGCTATGCAAGCATAATAATACGTTCATGCCCACTTTTCAGAACATCACTTATGTCAGTATTAAATCTCATAATGGCTTTGAATTCTTCTTTGCTTGGAACCATAGCAACAAGTTCTGCAAAGGACTCTTTTATAGCATTGGCAATTATATCTCCTGTTTGGGCATCAATACCACCAGCATGCCTTCCACAGCTTATGACCTTACTTTCAAGTTCCTTGCCATACATATTTAGCTGAATTCGGTTTATGGCTGTAGGAGATTTAATAGCACTCATGCCATAAAGTCTTTCCATCAGCTTTTGACCCGCTATAGAAACAAACGCTTCAAACCACTTCTTGCTTTTTAATGATAGCTGGAACATTTCAGCTTTCTTTTTGGTAAATGCACGGTCTATCAACCTGTCTGCCACAAACTCAATAAAGTCTTCGAGATACCGCCCTTGCCAGTAGTTGCCCTCAAAATGAGAAGCATGGCTATTGATGTACTGTGTGATTATCCCTTCACGGCATACTGCACCTTTCATATTCCTGTCATTCAAATACTCGGTAATCACCCTTGCACTGGCATGACCTGCTTCCGGTTCTCCCATGATATCCGAGTAGGCAAGTGCCATCTTCCCGGTAAGGAATAGCTCGACCGCTATATCCATGCTCTTCGCTGACTTTTTAGTTTTCAATTGTGCTAAACTCGACATTTATAACCCTCCCATTCCTGTTCCATTTTTCTATTTGAGAAATGTACTGTGAGAACTCTGTTTTTGCTTTGTTCACCACTTGCCCCAATTCCATCGGGTCTGCATTCTCCACGTACTGTTCGTATTGCTTGAGCCTTGAAGAAATATCCACGAACATTTCCCGCATTCTTCTAGAAAGCACATTTGCTTCAAGCCATGCTGCGGTATCGGCGGGAAGCCCTGCCAACCGTGAGGTGAGTGCATCATTGCTTTTTTTAACCTTCAGATTTTCTTCCTGTAATTTTTTCTTTTCATTTTGCACCTTTTCCATCTTCTCTTTCATCTCCTCATAATCATGTGGTACCACTTCCCGGACAGTCTCCTTTATAACCTGCGGTCGGTTCTGCAACTCCTCAATCTGTTCTTTAAGCTTTGTTATATGATTTTCATACTCTCCAATCCGATCTGAATCATCAGTTGAATCCTTTTTTTCTTGCAGTTCCTGCAGGGTATTCTGCAACTCCAATACCCGCTCCTCAAGTTCTGATGCCCGTTTCTTCCACTCAGCTACCAAAGCTTGGCTCTGAGATTGAGTAAGGCTGGCAATGTAGTTCTTTCCATAGGTTTCAAATATTTTTTGCTGTTCTTCTTTTTGAAGCTTCGACCACACTTTGTAACCAACAGAAGCTGGCAGTTCTCCAGTTTCTATTACATCCTGCAATTCTGGTATCAACTGCAGTAACTTTTTATAGTTTTGCATCAACCTACTTGTAATACCTAGCTCATTTGCAAAATCATCTTGTGTTTTCAAAACGAAATTATTTCGCTTTGATTTTCTGTCCCCACCCTTTGAAATACCATAAATCCTCTCAAGTTCCTTGATGCATCTGCCCATCTTCACCGGGTTTGGATTGCCGATACCTCTCTGACGAAGATTTGTTTCTATCAAATCCTTTAGAGCCTTATCCTCATCACCGTACTCCCGAATGTCACAGGCAATCTCTTTTATACCAAGTTCCATACATGCTCGTACCCTTTGATGTCCGGATACTATAACCTTGTCTTGGGTACATACTACAGGTTCAATTACACCACTGGTCTCAATCGACTTTAAAAATTCGGTCCAGTTGTCACCCGTTATATTGTCAAAAAACTCCTCATTCCTTGGGTGTGGAGTTAATTCATCCACTTTTATTTTTATAAGCATTCCATTCCTCCTGTCTGCCCGTATAGAAGATGCCTTTTCTGTTTTTAGGTACAAAAAAAGCACCTTCTTCTACCGGCGCCTTGGTTACTGATTTCTTTTATATTAATATGTTTCTACAACTCAATATCTCCTGCAACAATTCTTTTCTGCCATCGTCAATCATATCATTCCTGAATTCACGATTTGTCTCATTTACTGCATACCTCAAAAAACTTGTAGCAATTTCAATGTTTCTCCCGATAGGGATTTCACTCCTTGAAGTTAGAGACTGGAGCATCAGTCGGTGCTTCAATTGCCTTTTTTTGCTCCGATTTTCCCGCTTCTCCAATACTTGCTTTTTGGTCATATAGACAGAATCCTCCCTTGTTCTATTTTTCTGGGCTTTGTTAGCTTGATAAGCTAAACACCCAATTTAAGACTTCTTTGCACTGCTCAATCTAGCTATAATTTCTCTTATTTCAGCTTTTTCCTCATCGGAAAGTTCTTTCCTGAGTTTCTTTGAAAGTTGGTTGTCAGCGATTTCTAACTCATCTGCCACCTGCCATAACCATACCTTCGCTTTCTTTGCTTCACGTTTCAGATCAAGATTTGCCATAATTTTCATCCTCCTCATTGACTTTTTTGTTGATTGAATTTATACTGTTAACAGTTATTGATATTTCTATTATATCATAGAATATTTTTCTGTCAATCAATAACTATTTATGTTATAATTATTGATAACAATTAAGGTTAGTTATTGATAACACGAGAGGAGCATGTTATGAAAAGCCAATTCTTGCTGGTTATAAAGGATAAAGAACGTACAATGACGATATCCAATGAATTCAATTCATTTACCTGTGATTTAGGGTATGATGTATGTGATTTCATGGCACTTAACGGTAAGCCTGATACTGAAAAAAAGCATATTTACACAAAGCTAATGGAGGATTCACCTAATGCCGAAAAAGTATCTCAGATTATATTCAAATTTCTTCTGGAATTTTTTATATTAATAAGAGTCGCAAAAGACAATTCCTTTAAGTTAGAAAAGTATGAAGCATTCATGTATTCATGCAAGCTGTCACTTCCACGCTTTTTTATAGAGTATGAAGCACTGAATGAGTTAAGAGAAATAAGTAAACTGGCAGCAGAAAAATTTGCTGAAAACATGCCCCCACTGCAAAAGAGTGTATTAAAAAAAATAAGGGATATAGACTTCTATCTGGCAACTATTAACATAGATTCAAAGACAACCACATACTATTGTGAAAACATGCTTGATGTGGCTGTCACCTCAATCTATCACACATTTAAGCTTGGATTGACCTTTAAGATATGCGAAAACTGCGGTTTATGGTTTGTCCCTTTATACCGTTCGGACAGAAAATACTGCAATAGGCCAGCTCCTCAAGCAGAAGGTAAGACCTGTCAGGACTATGGCTTAGAAAAGGCATGGTCGGAAAAACTTAATAAAGATGAAGCTGCCGGACTTTACCGCAAAGTATATATGAAACTTCAGTTACAGGCAAAAAGGAATCCAGAAAATAAAGCTAATGCTGAAAAGTTTGAAGCATTCAAATCACAATCAAAGATATGGAAGAAGGAAATATCCGAAGGGATAAAGTGTAAGAATGATTATGTCGAATGGCTAAAGAAATTTTAAAGCTTTTAACATGGCATACACACGTAGCCACACAGTTCAAGGCTGATATAAAGAAGGGTGTTAGGACAGAGGAAGAAAACCTTGCATGGCTATAAACTTTTAAAATTCCAAAAACTTAGTTCCTTTTTGGTTGCTTCATACTCCACTCATCACAAGTATAAACAGGCAAGGAGTATCTTCAGACTAAAGCTAAGAAAATAATCTCCTTACCTGTTTGGAAATTAAGGGAATTGTATAAAACATCATTTTGACTGTTTATGTGTTAGTTAACAAAAGAATATCAAGTCTAATCGTCTTCCTCATAGTCTTCTCCGTCATCCACATATACTACAACCGGGTTATCTAAAAACTCCACATCAATATCAAAAAGTTTAAAAATTAAATTGAGTTTTTTTACGTACTCCTTAGCTTTTTCGCCCAATTTCTCAACAGTTTTCCTTGACAAACCCGGCTCATAGCTTGCTGAAAGTGTCAATTTATAATGTCCATCCGCAATTTTCTCTGACGTACTAAAATTATAGTCAAACCCACCAAAGAAATCATACGTCGTCGGCATACATAGTATATGCTCACAAAAAAGCTCATCAAAGTCACAGAGCATACCCATAATTCTCTTTTCAAACAATTCATCTGCATAATCTTCCAAAGGAACTCTTCTGCAAATAATCACATCATAAGTAAGGTCTACTGAAAACATGCTGCTCATCTCTATTCCTCCTTAAAAAGATCCAAGACTGATGGCATACCTAAGATTTGTCTTCCGATTTCATACCATTCCCAAGGGTCAATAATGTTTAGTGGTGAAGAATATGGCTTCCAACGGTCACTTTTTATAAAATTCACAAGATCGTCAACCTCTTTTTCAATAATCGAGTTATCTCCCTCAAGTAATCCTTTTGCATATTGCCTAGGTGATATTGGCATATGATCTTTGTAGCATTGTTTTCCTATTTCATAAGCTTCCTTATAATTGCCAAGATGAAAATTAACAGTTGACCACTCAAAATAAAAATCTGCATATCTATTTCTAGGATTTTCTTTTACATCACCAGTGCAAAGTGTTCTGTATATTGGCTCTATTTCATGTAAAATGCTCTTCATTATTTCATCTTTACCTAAAATTCTGTTGTAATTTGCTAAATCTAGTTTCCTTTTTATATAAAATTCCTTATTACCAGCTTTGATTATTTCTTCTATCATGTTTTTTACAGTTTCAGTTGCTTTAAAATAGAATTCCTTTGAACTATCTTTTTCCCTTAAGTAAAGATAACACTTTGCTACTGTGTCATTTGCCAATAAACTTTTACCTACATATTCCAATTCCTCATTAAGACACTTTTCAATATTTTTAATATTTACAGTTAATTGTTCCATAACAAAATCTCCAATTTATATTTTATTACCAAGGATAAAATAATTTATCCTTGGTAAATATACTTTAATCTATTACTAAAATAATTTCAACAACTCAAAACCATCTACCATAGAATCAGAAACAATATCTTGAATATAGTCATCCATTTTCCCTGCAAATTGTATTAATGGATTCTCAGAAGCATAAACAACGGCCGCTTTATATTTCTTTGTTCCTTGAAGTATTATTTTTTCAAACTCTAATAAATCTTCAGCACTCATTTGATTTCTGACATGTTTCATATACCTTCTTGTATCTGTACTTAACCAACCATGACTTAACTGTGGTCCAAGTGTTTTTGTATTCAAACTGCTTCCTCTCAAAATAGGAGTTCTTGTCGTACTCATTGCTCCTTTGCATTCTACAATCAGTATATCGTCACCATTCTTTAAAATCAAGTCTGGTCCATTAACCCCATTAGGTGCATCATACAAGACCTTATACCCCTTTTTAGCAAAATAATCCTTTGCACTCTCAACCGCAAAACGCTCTGCTTTTACACCTGCCAAATAATTAGGATGATACTTTTTTGTCAGTTTGCTAATGTAGTTATCAACAGATTTCTTTATTGCACTGTTGTCAACAATTTTACTGGTCTTTATAACAACACTTTTTCCTGCATTCTGAATGATATTAGCAATCTTTAATGCATCATTGTGTTTGGCCAATTCTGCAATAAGCTCACTTGAAGCACCTGCTCTCTTAAGAATTCTAACGGTATTATCTGAATTCTTGCACAAAAACGTAATTACTGAATCAAGAACTGCAGTTTTTATCTGCTTCCAATCATCCAATTTTTTAATTATAAACCTTGCAGCAATTTTAATACATTCAGGTCCTCTTTTCACAAAACTGATTATTGTATCAGAAACTTTAGCAGCATCACCCAACAATGGTACAAACCCTAATATACTTACAAACACCCCAACAAAATCCATGTTAACCAAGCTGCCCAATGCGTCTCTTATATCTCCAAACAATAAAAAGCCCGATGCAATCTGTCCAACGAGATATCCCATTGACTTGAATGTTATTTCCTTCATTAATCCCCAAGCAACTAATTTTTGCCCAAAGTCTCCACAAGTAGCCCCTGCCAAAATATCTTTTACATAGTCATACCAAACTTTATCGTATGTAAATGGATCAAGTTGTTTTTCATACTCCTGCTTATCATCGAAAGAATCTCCATCAGGATTTCTATTAAGAGGATCGTATCCTGCAAACATCTCCCAACCATCATTGAGTTTGTCAAGATCCGAATCTGAACTATATGGCTTTGTTCCATATTCCACTTCCTCACTGTCAGTTAGTCCATCATTGTCTGAGTCTGCTATTGATGGTGAACTTAGTGTCAAATAATATTCTCCACTTGCACATGCCATTAATGTCCTTACTTCCTGCTTATCAGTAAGTCCATCTCCGTCGGTATCATCAGAATTTGGATCGGAATAATGCATATTTCCTAAACCATCACGCATTCCACCAGTTTCAACACTATCAGGCAAACCATCTCCATCAGTATCTACTGGATCTGTAACAATTTCTGATATACGACTAAATACATTTGGAAGTTGTTCTGCACTTGATACAGGGAAATACATACCTCCTGTTTCTTGTGCAATGCTTGTTAACAGTGATGAATTCACTCCGGTCCCTAAACCAATTGTGTATATTACGATACCATTATTCTTTGCCTGCTCAGTCAAAGAATTATCGTAACTTCCCTGTCCATCGGTAAGAACTATTTGTACTTTAATCCTATCTTCTGAACCCTTTTTTATAAGTTCTTCATTTGCAATCCTGACACCAGCACCTATGTCTGTACCACCATAAGAATCTATTCCATCAATTGCGGTTTTTACTTTATTGAAATCCTGTATTAATTCCTGTGTTAGACTTGCAGTTGAATCAAAATCAATTACTGCTGCTCTATCACCTTCAAGCAAGGCGTCAACGAAAGACTTGGCTGCTATCCTTCTATATCCGCTGCCATCACTTGAAGTCATACTTCCTGATGAATCAAGCACAAAGGCTATATCCATAAAGGTAGTCTCTGTCTCAACTGTTCTTTCACCTTTATTAAGTGGTTTTTCCCACAATGAATTCCAATTTGGTATGTAAAACAACACAAATGTTGTAAAGTGATTTGTTTCGCCCCATACAATACCTTTTTCAAGGTCTATTCCCTGATTATCGAGAGGAATCATTGTCATCCGCTCTTCATCGAAATAAAACATTTTAACATTTTGAATGTCTCCATCAGGCACTTTCTCTTCATCGATTGGCAAAAATACTTTTGCACTTGTAAATGCTGTATTGACGCTTATATCCACAGGTTCTGAAACTAATCCGTAAACACTTCTAACCACAGAATCCTCAGGTAGCTCTGACAGATAAACTTGCTTTGAGATATCACCCTCAGCCGATATCTCAACTTTTGCACCAGTGTTATTGTATTCAAAAGTCTGGTTATATTCCTCAAGGCTGTCAATTATACCGTCACCATCAGAATCAGCATTATTAGGGTCTGTACCCAACCTATATTCACTGCCATCACTTAATCCGTCTTCATCCGAATCAAATTTTAGAGGTGATGTTTTAAACTCATATATTTCGAATCTATCATCAAGATCATCTTCGTCAGTATCTGGAATAAGTGGGTCTGTCTCATATTCTTGTTCTTGAATATTAGTCAATCCATCCTCATCAGGGTCTTCGTCAGTATCTGGAACGCCATCCTTGTCAGTATCATCAGATAAACCATCGCAAAGATTCATTAGCTTTAAAACTTCAAACCCATCTGTCAAGCCATCTTTGTCAGAATCTGCCTTGTTCTTATTAAGATTGAACTTTTCCTCAAGGAAGTCGGGGCAACCATCATTATCCTTATCTTTAATCTGCAGGCCTTCTTTCTTAATTTCATAAAGCCTTGTCCATGCTTTTTGATAAAAATGTATGGCCTGCTCTTTATTCCTCTTGTTTTCAAATTCAATACCTTTCTCGTAATCTTTACGAGCCTTTTTCAGCTCGTATTGTGTAGATTTGGTATATATTGATTTCTCTTCCTCCACAGTGTTAAGAATACTCTCAACAATCATCCTGTCTGCCTTGATTACACTTTTGATAATTTCTGTCACTTTATCCTTGTAATCAGCAGAAGCAAAAGGGTGTTTTTCATAAAACTCCAACTTTCTCATTGCCTTGTAGGTACGTTCAAAAACCACAGCATTCTTTACTGAATTATCAGTTTCAAAGTTACCATCCAGAGCCTGCTGCAGTGCAAACACAGCAAACTCTATACGATCCCCGTAGCAAGGTTTCCTGTCAGGATCAGGTTCTGCCAACTCCTTAATATCGCTTATTGCCTTCTCAATTATTTGTTTTGCTCCTTCTGTCTGAGTGTACTGTATGTCAGACATCTGCTGCAAATCAATTAATTGAGACATATCTGTAGTACCTATCTGTTCCTGCACAGCAAAAGATGTCGTTATTGTTGATAACAATAATGTTATCGTCAATAAGTAAGACGTTGTTATTTTCCAAAAACGATTCATTTAAAATCCTCCCCAAAATACTTTTTTTAATTTACCCAAATCTCACATTACTTATTTTCACCAAGAGTATCCTTGTATTTAGGATTATTCTTTACATACTTCTCATATGCATAATCCTCGTTCAATAAACATTTCCAATGCTCAATCCTGTCATCAATCCGACCAACAAGGCCGTCAAACTTACCCATATCCCTTGCAAACACTACCAGAAGCATTATGAGTGACAGAAATAGCAATGGAAGGGTCATTATACTGAATGCAAACTTTATAGCTTCATTTGGATTGACACCAGCTTTTATAAAATCATCTATAACAACCTTGAAAGCATTTTTAAGCACATCAAGAGGCAAAACACCAACTAGGGCATTCTTTATGTTTTCTATAAGAACAAAACCGCCCTTCGGGCGACTACTTGGTTCTGTGCCTTTTTGAACTATCAAAATAATCTTTATCAATCATAACACCATCACACTTTATACACATAATTGTTGGGCATCCCGTTTCTTTGTCAAATTCTTCAGGTATATAGCTTTCCTGTATCACATAATCAGGTACTTTATCCTCAAAACCACACTCTTTACACTTATATATAAGTATTTTATACGGTTCACCTGAATCAAAAGGTATTTCATACTCTTTATCTTTCATTTATCTTTTCCTTCCTTAAATTCTACACAGATCATAAATGTACCCATATTTCTCATGCCATATTTCCCATAGTTCCATCAGTTTTCCACATTTCCTACACTTTAACGGATCTTTAGAAAAATTTCTAATCATCAGTTCCCGATATGTAAGTTTCCGTGTACTATTCTTGTAATAACTTTTCAAGGTATACTGAATAGCCTCAAGACCACTCTGGATATATCTTAATAAACCATAACACTGCTTAGCTTTCTGATATATACTACCTGCATAAATTCCATATACTCGTGCCATCTTAAAATGTTTTGGTGCAATATGCATTATTAGTTTGCCTATAAATTCCTCTGCTTTTAATGTTACAACTATTATCTTCTTTGTTTTATGATCTTCATACCAAAATGTTACGTTTTCTCCATCATATTCGGTTATTCTATACTCTGCTATTGCAGGTCTTGCCAAATATCTTCCTATATATCTGGCAGCACCTTTTGCACTTTTCATCCTTGTTCTTGCATGTATGTAAAATCCGTCTTTATATATCTTAAACATTTCAAAATATTTGGTCTTCTTATCAGGCTTTTTACTCATCATATAATTTATCAGTTTGTACTGCCATACCTTCCTTAAATACTCATATTCCAAATACGGCATTTCCTTTATTTCTTTTCCCTTCAGCTTTATTTCTGCCACTAATACATGCACATGCGGATTGAATCCTAGATCTCTCCCAAATGTGTGAATAACTCCTATCATCGCAATCTGCCATAATACACCTGATTTCTTGCTTCTTTTCTTCTTCTCATATTCTTTTCTGTTTCTTTTATCTACTCCGTTTGCATACTCGCATAAAGTCTCATTAGCCATATCCTGCAAATCTTTTAATGCCTTTTTATTTTGAAAAAAATATCCTCTGAATTCTTTTGGAATTGTAAATATGCAATGTCTATGCGGCACATCAAATAATTTTTCCCTCTGCTTCTCTACCCATTGGCTCACATATTTCTTACCACATTTGCTACAAAATCTGCTCTTACAAGTAAATCCAATCTTCAATATAGTTACACAAATCATGCATATGTAAGCAACAAAACCTTTGCTTGTATCCCCACAGCTTAGCATTTTCAACACTTCGGTATTTATATGTTCACTCTCATCTTCAGGAAACTTCACTGAATTTTCTTCCCAAAACTTTTTATAGTGGTTTTCAAATATTTCTCTGATTTTAATTTCTTTCGTCATAATACTGTTATTATCCTATAAATCCTTTGATTTCTCAATCTATATACCACTAATTTTTACTTATCCACAAATTTTTCCGCAAGCTATTTCCTAAATGATGATAAAAAAGAACACTGCAATTATTCCCAAGGCAAGCTTGACTGTTTTTGAGTCTCCACGGAGTGCCATGAAGAACCAAAGCAGTATATAGCTGATACTGTATAAACACAACTGAATCCATATGTTATTGTCCATAGACGTTGCATTACCCTTGAAAAACATCGCTAAAAGTAGCCCTATTAGTGCAGAAAACGCAGGTACTACCATAAGCCATAATATACAAAGTAACACCTTGTCCTTTACTGCCTTTGTGAACATTACTCCAAATCCTATGCTAATTGCTATTGTCGAGAACGTAAATATGTAAGAAAAAACAGGACTCTTCGGTTGAAGCAAACCACTTGCGATAAACACAACCCAAAGAATTGTCCATATAATGTTTTTTGGTTTTATCATTGGCTATTTCCCTCCTTCAGTTCTTCAAGACATGCTTTGCACACATTCCTTTCCTTGTAGTTTTCAATATTCGTTGAATCCTTGCAGAATACACAGTAGGGCTGGTATTTCTTTAATACCACACTTGCTCCGTCCACAAAAAATTCAAGCGGCTCTTTCTCTTCAATTTCAAGGGTTCTTCTTAGCTCCATGGGCAGGACAATCCTACCCAACTCGTCTACTTTCCTAACGATGCCTGTTGCTTTCATCTTTTCCTCACCTCATCATTAATGAATTCACAAATTTACCATCTACCAATTCGGTCAGCAATTATTTCTGCGTACAATATTTTTATTTCTGCGGGAGAAATTTCAGGAAAATTCCGCCTCCCACATTCCCCCATAACCTCTATGACCTTCATATCAAATAGTACTGCCGAAATAAAAACTTCTTCTGCATCTTTACCAAAATCCCTCAATAGCTTTTCAGGTATATTCATATGTTAATACACCTCTACATAAACTACTGTAAATATTCATTCTTCCAAGCATTGTTGCTCCCTACTTTATTTGCATATCAGCGAAACACACTGTACTATATGATCCGACAACCTTAAAGTCTAGTTTTATAACTCCTGATACATTAATGTTTAAGTTCTGTGGAAGTTCTCCCGCTTTTAAAGTTATTGATGTTAATAGTTTATCATCACCATATACCTCAATAGTGCTATCATTTTTATTTTCCTCATCCTCCAACCCAACAATCCCCGTTATATTAACATACTTGGCCTCAAGATTAAATGAAGCTGTAAACGGTCTGGTTGCCCAGCCGGAAACCTTGTATCCCTTTATGTATTCCTTCCCTGCCATAATAATTTTATCATTAACATAAAACGAACTGCTTGACTTAAAGTATGGCTGCATAATGTCACTCATACTTCTTTGAATCCTGTCACTTTCAGGAACTTCACCAACATATATTGTTTTTGTGCTTCCATCATATTTAACTGGCTGGCCGATTGATTCCGAGAAAAAACGCAACGGCACGTAAGTGGTTCCGTTATAAATTAGTGAAGTCGGAACATAGGTTTGCCCGTTATAATACTGATTCGGCTTATCGCTACCCAATTTTTCTGTTCCATTAAAAATGAGTTTTGCATCAAAGATTGACAGTACATACTCCTGTGCTGCAAATGCCATCCCGCTAAAGCAAACCGCCCCTATTATGCCACCTATTATCAAATACTTGATTTTTCTTAAATTTTCCTTCATGTTTTATCCTCCTGTTTTTATTAGTTTATTTCAACTTAATTTGATTCTGTTAAAACTTACTTTCCTTCCAAAACCAACTCAATACTGCCTGTACATGACTTTTTGTTGTACATTACTGTAAATCCATGTTTTTTATAATAACGCTCCTGTCTGGAAAAATGTTCTTTATCTACATCTGACAAATATCCAGTAATTTTCTTTATACCACCTTGACGAGCGGCTTTAAGAAAATATTTCATAACAATAGACCCATTACCTGTATCCTCTTTAACTGTTTGAATATCGTTTATATGCAGTTCATTGTCCATCTCATTATAACATGGCATGATTCTTGGCATAGGGTGTATATAGTTTGGACTTGTGAGTGTTACATAATACTCTTTATCTGTGTTGCTTTTTATTGCTATTAGAAACTCACCCTCTTTGTTCTTCTCCACCCCAAGCACTATTTTATTTCTTTTATTGCAAAACTGGTTTATCATCTCAAAGGTTTTTTCTTGAAGTTCTATTTTTTCTTGAAGTTTTTTAATTTCTTCACTCTTTTCATGTAGCTGTTGTCCATACTTTCTCTCCAACTCTAATTCTTTTTCAAAGTTAACCATTGCTGCCCGATGATAATCAGGGAACACCTTTTTTACTATCCAGTCCTTAACATCAAGCCACATAAACTGCAATCCCATATTCATACAAAAATTCACCCCATTTCAAATTTTATTTTTCCCCTCATTAATTCGTGTCCTCGAACATTGACCCCTTGACGGATACTTCAATTTTATCAATTGCAGATATTCCTTTTATAGTACCCAGTTTTTTATATTCATTGCTCATGCCGGATAATGCAATATCATCAATCCATGCTTTTACAGTGTATTTCCCATCAGCCATTTGCACATGCGTATAGACCTTCCTGTTGGCTGGATTGATTTCAATAGTAACCGTTGTTTTTTCAGTAATTTTATACATGTGCTGACCTGCTTTTATATACTCTCTGTATTTAAAATTATTTCTACTACCTATAGTTCCCGACTCATCATAGCCCTCAAGGATTTCCTTAAAGTATTCATGAGTATAACCACCGCTTTCCTCTGAATACTGTAGTTCCTCAACTTTTTTTGAATATCTTGATTCACTGTCGGCTCTATCAAGAATATTTAACAATACTGCATCATCCACACCCGTTGGGTCTTGTGCAGTAAGCGATGCCGTTCTTCTGCCATAACTGTTTCCACTCTTAGGTAAAAGCTCATTTTGTATGTTCACAGGTTCTTTATAACTATTTATATACATCAAATCAGACTCGTATCTAAATGATTTGATTGCCGCATCTACGAGGTCTTTATGATCTTTGGTGTCAGCCTTTGTTGTTTTATATGTAACTGTCTCAACATCAAATGTGTAAGTTCCTGCAGGGTTGAAGTAGTACCCTGATTTAATTGGATAATCCACATTCTTAAAGTCTATATCCGATGCAAAAACTGCCTTGTCATATTCTGACTTTCTGTAATCCCTGTTGCTTGCGGCATCCCTGCTACGTTGATAAGCCTTTTCCATAGTGTTTGCCGCCACCCATTTAATTTCGGCACTATTTTGTTGTGTAAAGGTTCTTTGGTATTTACCCGGAACAGTTGTCCACCCATATAATGAATCATCCTCAGCTTGATGGCACATCCACCTAACAACATTTAATTTATATGGTTCACTTGTCCAAAACAAGTTTTTCTGTAGATAGTATATCGTGTTATAATCAATCTTGTTCTCAAATGTCTTTGGTGTAACAAGCTGTTTGCCATTATATATAAAAGTTCTAATTGTTCTTGTATTTGTACCTGAATTAAAAGCAGCCGAGGTTGAATTATATCCTGTATGCCCTTCACAATCTTCATCACTACAGTAATATATATATTTATATGGCCTTCTGACCGAACCGCTGAAGTTCACACTCCCACTTCTTGTTTTTGGCTCCCATGGAGTTGACCAATCAAGATAATTACCATTTTTCGGATTATCACCAAAATCACTTCTTTGAAGTGTGGTATGTATTTGTGGTTTTCGAACTATTCTAGAGCTATCTTCATTCACCGCAGGATTATTTGTCACATTGAAACTTCTGAACAAATCTGAAGTTTTGTTTGTCACCTCCAACTCTCCTCTTGCATTTCCGTTCCAAGAACCTTTAGGCAGTATTAATTGTGCCTCAATATCAGCACTTGCTAAAGGATAATCAACTTTTCTTGATAAAACATTGTAGTCCAAATCAAACTGCCCTACTGTTGGAGGCAGCTCTGACACTACCTTTATAGAATCACCGGAATCAAGCACATTGTTGTCCAATAGTACTTCTGTCGGAGTCTTGCCATCTTTGTTTATTTCAAACTTTATGTTTACATCACTATCAGGCATTTTAAAGTATGCATAAAGCATTCTTTCACCTTTTTCAGGTATTTTGTCTATATTCCCTTCTCCAACAGCAGCGTGTCCAGCAAATGTTGCTGATAAAGGTTCTCCATTTTTCTTTGTAATTTCCCACTTGAATGGAACGTTTGCCAACTCTGTGTCAAAAGTCGATTGAATATTTATACCAATTAAAACCTCGTCCCCCTCTGCAACGCTGGATGGAATAGGGTCAAATTGTGCTGACAGGTCACCTCTAAGACCTTCTGGAGACATTGGCACAGTTTTAGTTGCCTTTTTCATAATCTTCTCCGTCATACATATACACAATATTTTATATTAGCTCAACAGTCCTATGACAAGCTTCAGAAACACATTTATCATGTGTAACAATTATTATTGTTTTACCTTCATTATTAAGTTCTTTTAAAATTCTTAATATATCATCCCTGTTTTCTGTATCTAAAGAACCTGTTGGTTCATCTGCAAGAACCAACTCACATGGTCTTAACAATATCCTTGCTATTGCAACCCTCTGCTGCTCTCCTCCAGAAAGTTCATGTATTTTTTGGTTAAGAGAAACATTTAATCCTACTTTTTTTAGTGCAGACAATTTAAGTTCTCGCTTCTCCCTCTTTGTTTTTTTTGAGTACAGTAATGGAATTTCAAGATTATTGTCTATTGTTGCATTATCAATAAGTGCAAAATTTTGAAATAAATAAGAAAGTTTTTCTCTAAGAATCTTGTTAGCTTGTAAAGAGCCTATTCGAGGACTTTTTTCATCAAATAGCAAAACACTTCCATCCTCTGGTTTTTCCAGTAATCCTAAAATATTTAATAGTGTTGTTTTACCAGAACCACTTTTACCAGTAATCGCCACCATTTCTCCGCCATAAACAGTTATACTTATATTATTTAAAACCTTATGTTTTCCATAGCTTTTATTTATATTCTTCAGTTCACATATTTTTCTCATAATATTATCCACCTGTCTTTAAAACTTGAATTTTTTTCGTTTGCTCTATACTTATAAGGACAATAACGGAAGCTATCAGTTCAATCCCCATACAAAATGTGCTTACCAATAATAGTTCTAAAGTTATTTCTTTATTTATAAAAAAAGCTATTAATATTTGAAGCATCCATATTGCCAAAAACATTCCAATATACTCCTTGTATGTTCTAAAAAATCCGACACCAAATAACCTACGTACTATAAATCGATGTTGATTTTTATTGAAAACTATAATAAGGTTTTGTACAATGAGAACGATTAATCCTATCATTAGTCCTAAAATTGCGAGTAGACTTTCTCTTACAAAACTTTGGTATTGATAAATTTCCTTCATAATTTGTTGATCAATCGTTATTAAGTGTTTAAAATTATCCTCAAGTTTTAACCTTTTTAACTCAGGTTCTAACATATTGTATGTTTTTAACGGGTCTCTATTAAGTAGTTTAATTTTTAATGGATCGGTCGAACCTCCACCTAATATGGTATCCCTATCTGTAAGAAGACTATTCCTTTCTGTCACAACCTCAATAATTGGATCTAGTATAATATTTCCTTCAGAAGGAAATACTTCAGGATTAAAACTAAATATCTTCTGTTCATTCTTTAGCCAAATAACTCTAATCTCTTGATTGGCAATACTTTCTTGAATAGCTTTATTATAGTAATCTTGATCATTTTTCATTTTATTTTTTCTGCTATTTGCAAAAAAGTTTAAAATATCCGTTTCTCTGTTTCTGTATTTTTCAGGAACCAACAGAATCCAATTAGTTGTATCCTCAGATATTTGAATCAGTTCACCATTAATGTCATAAACAGGGAATTTGTTCAAATAATTTGGATTTACCTTAATTGAACGTATACCGTTCCAATTTTGATTTACCAGTAGATTTTTTTCCTCATACATTTTTGTATTTATAAGAATCGAACCATTCTGGTTTAATAAAAAATACAATTCATTATGTACTGTTGAATCATATATTGACTCACTTATAAACATATCATCATTATCATAACCAACATACACAGGAAAAATAATCCCGTAATCCTTACTCTGCTCCCAGTTTTTTAAATCTCTCATTTTATTTTGTATATCATTGTATTGTCCTATCGCTGAAACTCCAGTCATTATTATTACTACAGAACATACAATTTTAATAAAAAGATTTAACACAAAAATACTATTAGTATCTTTAAATTTTTTTATTATGCTAATAATTTTAATTCTAAGAATATAAAGAAATGATATAATTGATGCAACTATCAATATAATATATGCCTTTAACTGATACATAAAAACATTATAAATAAACATACTGTTTTTTGTTTCTAGGAATAAAGAAATTACTAAAGAAGCAGTTACTGAAAATACAAATACTAGTGTTATTAGCTTTCCTACCATAATATACCACATGCGAACATTTGATATTCCGTGCATTTTTAATATCCCTATTCTTTTTGAATCATTAAGTATATAGTATGCAAGTAAAATAACCACGATTATATAAACCATGTAACTTTGATATTTTAGAATATTTATACCTGAAAACCTAACTTCTTGTGCTTCCTTTTTACCTAAGTTTTTTAGAAAATCCTCCTGAGTAAAATTACTACCATATTTCTCATAGTATATATTTATTTTCTGAATAAATATATCTAAGAACTTATCACGTACTTTGTATGTATCTCCCTCCACATAATAAGTACCATACACAGGAAAGCTCTCGTAGGATAATATTAGTGGCTTTATTGTAATCAAATCATTATGTGCAAATTCCTTAATTTCTCCTATCTGATTGGTATCATTTATACTTACTGTAGATAAAAAATATTCACTTTGTTGTGTATCCTGATTTGTTAATACTCTTCCACCTTTTAGATTATAATAATTAAAATACTGGGTTTGTGTTGTAAGTAATATGTACTTTATAATTTCCACTTCGTCATTTTCTTTATAATTTATGCTTGTTCTAATTATATTCACATTAGC
Source organism: uncultured Acetivibrio sp. (assembly GCA_964564015.1). Classification (GTDB taxonomy): domain Bacteria; phylum Bacillota; class Clostridia; order Acetivibrionales; family Acetivibrionaceae; genus Acetivibrio. Next base: position 61,014 of record CAZLZR010000003.1, on the reverse strand, counting down.
CTCTTTAGCAGCATCACACAATATCGCATACATCTCCTCAGGATCGGCAAGCTGAAGAGAATTAGGAATTGAGAATTCTGTTCCTATAGATTTCTCTAAATTTTTTATTTTTTCAATTTCTTCATAATCAGTTATAACATAAGCTACATAAAAAGAAAAAACATATGCAAATACAAGGAATATTAAAGCTAACTTTTTCAATGGTTGTATCTCCTTAATTTATAGTTAAAATAGTTAAACTTTATAATTATATAATTAAAACGTTATTAAAAATAAAAAACACCAATTTATAATCAAATCAATAAACGACACTTTGATTATTTTGCGTTCGTATTTGTTCAGTGAACATATAATCATTCTTATTTTTAATGCCTTACAACAATATCTTAGTAAACAAATTCAAACAAATACAATCCCTATCTTTTGTATTTAATAAAGTGATATGCCCTTAAAATTAGCATATCACTTTATTCGGCTAGAAAACATTATACTTAAATTTAAATACTAAATATTACATTACCTCTTGTTCCAGTATGCGTATCCAGTATTTTTCTTGTTTCCATAAATCTCTGATGTTGCTGTTTCACCTGCTGACACCCATCCACTAGTATGCGAAGTACTTCCAAGTTTAGTGGATGCTTTATGTGTCTTACTATCATGGTCATAAATAGACCACACATGCTTTTGATTTCCATCAATTTCAGTTCCATAGTTCCATGTTCCTCCACCTACACTCTTGCTAGCAAATGGAGTTATTTGTGAATTTGACAATCTTACAGAACCACTAGTTGCACTTTTAGATGAAGCCATAGCCTGAGAACCAATCGACAAAACAATTACTGAAACTATAACCATTGCTGAAGTAATTTTTTTCTTAAACATAATTCCTGTCCCCTTTAAATAAAAATTTAACAACTCTTTGTTATCTAAAACAAGTCAAATTTAGCCTTGTTCGGCTGAATTCGTTGTATTCCAGTATGCGTATCCAGTACTTTTCTTGTTTCCATAAATCTCTGATGTTGCTGTTTCACCTGCTGACACCCATCCACTAGTATGCGAAGTACTTCCAAGTTTAGTGGATGCTTTATGTGTCTTACTATCATGGTCATAAATAGACCACACATGCTTTTGATTTCCATCAATTTCAGTTCCATAGTTCCATGTTCCTCCACCTACACTCTTGCTAGCAAATGGAGTTATTTGTGAATTTGACAATCTTACAGAACCACTAGTTGCACTTTTAGATGAAGCCATAGCCTGAGAACCAATCGACAAAACAATTACTGAAACTATAACCATTGCTGAAGTAATTTTTTTCTTAAGCATAATTTCACTCCTTTTAATTTTATAAAACTACTTTTTTTATTTCTTCTTAAGTCCACAGTATTTTATAATAGTCCTGGCCAGTTTACTACCAAAAACCGTGTCATTAATTTTGAAGAATATAATCAACCGTTATTTCGGTTAATAGCAATTTATTTATTATTTAATTTAACTATTAATTTCTAAAAAGTCCTCCAAGATTCAAGATAAACATTCAAAAAAATATATATATGCGTTGTAATCATTTTTCTCATTCTTATTTCCAAACATTGTTGTTATTACCAATTCACTTCCAAGAAATTCTAGCACATTTTGTATATTCTTGTCAACTATAAACTTTGAAATTTACCTACTTTAGATATATATTTTTTGTTTTTCACCAACATTGGTTATTTCATATGTTTTTTACTTTTTTGTATCATTAAATTTATAGAAGGAAGTGGGAAACGATGGATTATAAAGCACTTGGTCAAAGAGTACGTGAGTTGAGAAAAAGCCAAAAGCTGTCGCAAGAAAAGCTTGCTGAACTATGTAATATTTCCTCAACTTATGTGGGCGTTATAGAACGTGGTGAAAAAAAATTAAGTGTCGATGCTTTGGTTAGGATTGCTAATGTCCTAGATGTCAGTGTTGATTTCCTACTCATGGATTCACTGGCACAAAAAGAGGACTCGTCTTTTAACAAGGCAACTACTATATTAAAATCTCTTTCTTCAGAAGTTGACATTAACTTCATTTCTGATTGGATGGAGCTTTTCCAGTCATACATAAAAACAAAGTAAGCCCTCCTTCGGTTATCTTCTTTTGAGCATTCTTTTTATCCACTCCGTAAACTTTTTATCATATCCTTTTCTATCACAAGCAAATGTTACAAGTGCTAGCACCTCCATTACTCCAATGAAAATCAAATTGCTTTTTAACTCATAAAAATTCCAAACCATTTTACCTTGCCCCAAATCGTAAATTCCAAACTACTTCCATTGAATTTATTTCCACACAAACAAGCTTATATCATTTTGACTCACTCGCCAACCTCTATGATATGCATTTTTTATATTTGCCCATCTTTGTATGTTGCCATATTTTTGAAAGCATACTACCGTTTTTATAGAGGTGGTACAATGAATGAAATTGGAAAAATAATAGGAGAACGGATAAAACAGCTACGTAAAAATAACGATTGGAGTCAGGAAGAGCTTGCGCATAGAGCAGACCTGAATCGGACTTTTGTTGGAGCAATAGAGAGGGGAGAAAAGAATATTACATTAGAGAGTCTTTCAAAGATTGCTTCCGCACTTGAGATAAGCCTTGAAGAGATTTTTAAACATATACAGCCTGTTTCTAAGAACACCTTGAATACCTCAGTTCCATTTATCATTAACCGTATAAATGCAATGAATGAAAATGAGCAAAAGACTGTACTTGAGTTTCTCGACCTTCTTACAAAGTGGAAAGATTTCTAATAATATCTTTCCACTTTGTTTTATACCTATGACAAACACACATACACAAATGAAAAAAACAGAAAAATTATAGCTCTTTATCGCCAAAAAGTATGCACCCTTTTTTTGCAATAATCAATCAAAGAGGGTGCATTATTACCACATATTAACATCTATTTCTGCTAGATTTGCCTGATTTCTTACTCAATTTTACCCCATAAATGCCGAAAAGCCCTTGTAATAAGGGCTTCCGATTGTATCAAAATCATAGTTTTAATATGGTTGCGGGGAGCGGATTTGAACCACTGACCTTCGGGTTATGAGCCCGACGAGCTACCATACTGCTCCACCCCGCGATATAATGGTGCCGAAGACCGGAATCGAACCGGTACGGGAGGTAAGTCCCGCAGGATTTTAAGTCCTGTGCGTCTGCCAGTTCCGCCACTTCGGCAACTTGTATGCCACTCTCTCAAGCGACTTTCTCATTATAATACATGTTGCATTCTGTGTCAACATTTTTTTGCTGGCAATTTAAAGAAAATAATTCGTTTCTATAATATTATATGACACACTACACAATTAGTATACATTTTTTTAACCGAAATTTATATTAAAGGAAAAAATGGCTTTGTGTCAAGACACAAAAACCATTTTTATATATAAATAAAATTTGCATAATAAACTAAGCTAACATTTTATCGAACCTGCTTCATCTAAAAGATAGTCTTAAAATTCCAAGAACCTGAAAAAGCAAATGGAACAAAAATACTAATATTGAGCAGATCTCTTATATCCGCCTCCACCCCTTTTTGATTCGAAATTCTTTTTCAAGTCATGAAGTTTCTCGTCACTGTCCTTCATAAATTTTGAAAGGCGTTCTTCAAAAGACAGATTACCAGATCCACTGTTATTCCAGTCAATCTCTGCAGGTTTACTTGATCTTACAACCGGTTTTGGATCTAAAGCCTTCTTAATGGATAGACTAATTTTACCATTCTTATCCACCGAAATGATTTTAACTTTCACAATTTGGTTTTCATTAAGATGTGCTTTAATGTCCTTAACATATTCTTCGGCAACTTCTGAGATGTGAACCAATCCGGTCTGGCCATTAGAAAGTTGAACGAAAGCTCCAAAATTGGTAATACCAGAAACCTTTCCCTCAACGATTTTACCTACCTCAACGAGCATAAAATTAATAATCCTCCTGATTATATAAAGTAATATGATTATATAACATATGCCATTTTAAGTCAAGTGCCAACCGAATTACAGAACAACAAAATTCCCGGATTTTCAAATTGTCACAAAACCCAATACCTTAACTGTATATTTATTAATTGTTAATGTCATCAAAAACACGCTCGCCATGTTTTACCATGCCCAGCATTTCTCTTGCTATCTTTTCAATATTTTCATCAGAATTGATTTCTTCACGCTGTTTATTAAGCCTTTCATTATTCTCCATTTCAGCCTGAATTTTCGCATCAATTCCGTCTAATTGGGCCTGTTTTGCATATAGTATTCCCTGTTGGTTTATTAACAAGTAAGACAGATATGCAATAGCAGCCAAAAAAAGAACTGTTCCCAATTTTGACTTTTTTCTTTTGTTCATAAAGTTACTCTCCCTCAACAAAAAACCCAAGTTTCCCGTTTATTCATTATCCTAAAGGCGCAAAAACAAAAGCTTTTAGAATTTTTGTCGTCTGATATCACATAAAAACCCTATTATTTCAGCAGCTATGTGATAGTTCTATAATTATTTATTCTACGGACTTTAGAAAAATCCTCCTATATTTTTTCAAAAAATTGTTTTTTTAGTTAAATCTTTTTCCTTATATTTTTAAACCTTCTTCTCCACACCATAAACTTACCTATGTTATCACTACTTGTTCTGCGTGCTTTCCTGAAAACTTTCCTCAAACCATTATAGATAATTCCGGCAGGAAATTTCAATACCTTTAAGACAATTTTAAAAGGAAATAATATAATACTGAATGCAGTTATTAGAAATTTGTATATCAATCTTAGGGCAAATAAAAATACTGTCATTACGATTTTGCTCAGGAGCAGTGTATAGAGTATAATTCCTATTATAGCTCCAATAATTACATAACCTCTGAGTTCACCGTCATTACTTATATAAACGACAGCAAAAAGTACAAGGGCCACCAATATCCAGTAGATAAAGTCCTCAAAATATACAATTATATTGCTTGACCTTATAGCCTTCCTTCTTATCCTGAAAACATCATACATAAAGGCTATAATCATTCCTCCAAGCACGCAGCACAAAAAAACATACGCTTGATTGCTAATAGTTTCAAACAATTTGATCACTTATCCTCTATCTGAACATTTTGGAAAAGAAGCCACTGCCTTTTGATCTTGAATTCTCATTATCATTGTATTCGCAGCTGATTATATACCCTTCAATACTTAGCTCTGAATTGTCAATACTTAGCTTGTTAATGTGAAGCTCCTCTCCACACACAACCAGAACGCCTAACTCTGTTTCAATCTCCACAGTTTCATCGTCAAAACTTCTAACTTTTAGCACACCCGATAAACTAAGCTTCTCTCTGTTCTCCATTATAAGATTTTGCGTTGTTTGTCTTGGTAATTTCTTGTCCTCATTCATTTTGATCCCCTCCGGCATTTGTAAATATGTTTGTACATCATGGCATTTATACCAATAGACATTATCTTACTGGAATAAAGTTTACTTATAATATTTATGCATGTACAAAAGTAAAAATACCTGTAAATAAAAAAAGAATATTCTTTCTTCCAAGAATATTCCTTACTCTAAATATAACTTATTACCAAAGGAGAAAACATTTCTTTCAATTCGATAACTACAATATTTTAAACATTTCTTTTGAATCAGCTTTTAGGACATGCTCACTTATTGAGGTCACTTCAACTTTGGTGTTACTGCTTCCAAACTGTATCTCAATAATATCTCCGACTTTAATTTCCGAACCTGGCTTTGCAATTTTATCGTTAATCTTCACCCGACCCAGTTCACATGCCTCGTTAGCCAAAGTACGTCTTTTGATAAGTCTGGAAACTTTAAGATATTTGTCTATCCTCATAAATCATACCCCCTGATACACTCAATTTCTGCCCTTTGTTTCGACAGCTCTCTTATAGATAACCGCAGAAGATTTGCCTACAATCGGTTCCCGAAACATTTCGCCTATATGTTTTTCATATTATAAAAGGCCCCTTTAAAAAAGAAGCCCTTTAGTCTTTATATACACTATTATTTATTGACTAAATCCTTTAATCCCTTACCAACCTTAAAGATTGGAGCTTTTGTCGCAGGGATATTGATTTCTTCTTTTGTTTGTGGGTTTCTACCTTTTCTTGCTGCTCTTTCTCTTACTTCAAAGGATCCGAAGCCTACCAACTGGATTTTGTCTCCTTTGGAAAGTGCTTCTTCCACACTTTCTATAAATGCGTTAAGAGCCTTTTCCGCATCCTTCTTTGACAAATCACCTTTTTCTGCAATACTTGCAACTAAATCAGTCTTATTCATTTCCTAATCCTCCTATAATTTATATTGTCTTATTTCTTTAAAACATAATTTTCATCTGCAAAATTATCGGTTTCTAAATAACTTTAGCAAACAATTTTTCTATATTCTACGTGTTCTTTAAATCTCCTCCTTTTATTTAATAATTAAATAAAAATTTTTTAAATATGTATTTTTGACTCGTTCCACAGTTCATCCATTTCTTGTAAAGACATATCATTCAAGTTTTTGCCCTGCTTTTTACTTTCTGTCTCAATGTACTCAAACCTTTTGATAAACTTATTTATCGAACCTGTTAAGGCAAGTTCAGGCTGAACTTTCAAAAATCTGGACAGATTTACTATTGAGAATAATACATCCCCTACTTCATCATTTATTCTTTCCACATCTTTACTCTTATATACATCTTTTAGCTCATCTATTTCTTCATCTACCTTCTTCATTACGTCTTCAATATTATCCCAATCAAACCCAACCTGGGCTGCCTTTTGTTGTACCTTGTAGCTTCTCATCAGCGCAGGAAGATTAGAGGGCACATCCTTAAGTACTCCTGTCTGGCTATCTAGGCCTTTCTCCTTCTTTTTTATCTCTTCCCAGTTTGTTAAAACTTCATCGGCTGTTTCAGCCTTGGCTTCACCAAAGACATGGGTATGTCGCAGAATCATCTTTCTACATATCCCTGTTATTACATCCTCAATTGAAAAATTCCCATCCTCATTGGCAATCTGAGCATGGAATACAATTTGAAGCAGAAGGTCTCCAAGCTCCTCACAAATCCTTTTGTTATCTTTCAAATCAATTACCTCAAGAACCTCATAGGTCTCTTCAATCATATACTTCTTAATACTGTCGTGGGTCTGTTCCCTATCCCATGGGCACCCGTTTTCACTTCTAAGCAATTTCATAATGTCTACCAGATCTGAAAATGTGTATTTATCCTTTAACATAAATCCAACTCCTATTTTATAATACTTTCTACCCTTAGGAATAACAAAAAAACAGCTTCCTATTCTCATACTTTGAAAACATTTTCAAAGTAAGTTTTTTCGTTATCCGGATTAGCAAACTATATTGTAGCCATACTTCATCATAAGTAATTATACCACTAATTATAAAATTTCATTATAAAAATACCGCATTTTTGACTACATTTTATCTAATTTTGAATATTATATATAGATTTGAGGAAGGATGCATAATAAAAATAACAGGCAATCCATCAGGGCTACCTGTTATTTTTACAATACAAAGTTATACAGTAAAATAATGTTTTTCAACTTCACTTTGTATTTTATTGTTCCATTTGCTTGCCAAGGAATCCTGCTGCCGACTGAGCCAACTTAGCTTCAATCTCTCCCATACGCACGTTTGGATCAGTTGACAAGAACATAACCGCACCAATAGGATCCCCTTCTGAGATTATTGGTGAAACTACCTGTGACGAATATCTTCTTTCTCCGTTTTCATCAGCCAAAATTGTAATTGTTTTTTCTTCAGGAGCTTTTACAACCAAAGTAGTCTTTTCTTCAATTATTTTTTCCACATCTGAACTTAATGACTTTTCAAGAAATTCTTTCTTAGACGCACCTGAAACCGCAATTATAGTATCTCTATCGGAAATACATGTTATGTGGCCGCTTGTCTTATGAAGCGAATCTGCATATTGAGCAGCGAAATCACTTAATTCACCGATAGGTGAATACTTCTTTAATATAACTTCCCCTTCTCTATCAGTAAATATTTCCAGAGGATCTCCTTCTCTTATTCTTAAAGTCCTTCTAATCTCTTTTGGAATAACTACTCTGCCCAGATCGTCTATTCTTCTAACTATTCCGGTAGCCTTCAATGTGTTTTACCTCCTCTTAACAGTTAATTTATAGTACAGTTTTATTATTTATTATTTATTGGTTTTTTATACATAACAGGTGAATTATGATAACTGAAAAAAATACAGGTACTAAAAAAAGACTGGAAACAACCAGTCTTTCAAAGGTTTGAGTAATTTACCAAAGAAATGAATAAAAGAACTGGGTAGCTATAAGCTATCCAGTTCTTTTATTCATTCTATATTTATTTTAATATAAATACTTTCATTTTTTATAACATCATACTGAGATTCTTTAGTCCAGTTTTCCAGTCTCTCCAGATATTTCTTTGTCTGAACTGCTTCCTTAACCTTATCTTTAACCTCATCGTAGGTTGTTCTGTCTTCAACCTTTAAAACAAAATACCCATATGGCGATTCCAATATATCAGCATCTCCAGGTTTGTGATCAAGTGCCCATTCCTGAAATCCAGTTATATTTGAACTGGTATTGCTGGTAATCTCAAACAAACCTTTGTTATCCTTCACTGTTGTATCCTCGGATAATTCAATTGCAAACTGTTCCGCATCCTCACCAGCTTTAATCTTTGCAAGAATATCTTCCGCCTGAGCTTTTTTATCTTTTTTCTCCTCCAATGTGTATTCTTTTCCTTCAGGTGATGTAAGATCCATTGTCGCAAACAGGATACGCCTTACCGTAACCGTATCCACCGTGTTCGGACTTTCTTTATAATAGTCCTGCATTTCAGCTTCAGTTATTTCGAAAGTCGGTAGTTCTCCTTCAACGTATTTATATACCAACATAAGATCCTTCAATATTTTCTCATATTGCTTGTAGCCTACACCATATATTTTTTTGAATTCCTTTTCACCTGCTTCAGCTCCACCATAATTGCTCGACATGCCACTCTTGATATTGCTAAGTGTTGCTTTTACATCCTCTAAATCGCCCTGATCCAACTTCAATCCTTTTTCTTTTGCCCTTATAAGCTGTACCTTAAATTCCTTTGCACTGTCAAGTGCTTTTTGCTTTGCATAATCTTTTGCATTCATTCCTTCAATTACAGTGTTCCAAAATTCCTTAAGTGCGGTTTCGCTATTCTTGTCCACATTGGCACTACCCTCCAACTCTACCTTTGTAGATCCAAGGAAAAATTTAAATTCATCAGTTGTAATCTTTTCGCCTTTTGTTGTGGCAACATAGTTTGTTGCATTGATGTAAACCAACCAACCAACTGCTGCAAGCAATACAACCAGTATTGAAGCAATAATTATAATTGACTTTTTATTCTTCTTATTTTTCTTATTATTTTTCAACGTACTCTCTCCTTACGTTTTAGAATAGCTAACTGTTAGTTATATAACAAAATATATACTGCTAGCTATATATATTATAATAAATTCCCGTCAATTCTTCAATTTAATAATGTCTTGTAACAAAATTTTAATATTGTGCAGGAAATCCTCCCTTTTAACATCTGCTACCTTATAAGCGATATAAGGCTTATTGCTGGCTGAAAACAGAAGCTTCCTTTTATACTTCTCCATAAGGTAACCAAGCATTTCAAAATTAATGTTCTTATTTTCTGCAAACTGAAAGATTACCGAATCATTCTTTTCCTGTATTGATGAAAAACCACAGGCCAAGGCCAGGGCTTTGATATGCGCTATCTTTATAAGATTTGACACCTGCACAGGAATATTACCGTATCGGTCAATAAGTTCGTCTTCAACATCTAAAACATCCTGTTCATCCTGTATTAAAGCAATCTTCTTATACATGTCAATTTTCTCATTCTCGGAGCCAATATAATCATTATCAATGTATGCACTCAGGTTTACATCAATTGAAAGTTCAACCTCTTCCTCAACAGATTCACCTTTTAATTCATTTACCGCTTCAGATAGCAGCCTGCAATACATATCGTATCCAACCAAATCTATGTGCCCGTGCTGCTGTGCACCAAGCAGGTTTCCTGCCCCTCTTATCTGCAAATCCCTCATTGCTATTTTGAAACCCGACCCGAATTCGGTAAACTCCTTAATAGCCTGAAGCCTTTTCTCCGCAATTTCTGAGAGAACTTTATCCTTTTTATAAGTAATATAGGCGTAGGCCATTCTGTTTGATCTGCCAACTCTGCCCCTTAGCTGATAAAGCTGTGCAAGCCCCATTTTATCGGAGTCCTCGACAACAATGGTATTGACATTAGGCATATCAAGACCGGATTCAATAATTACAGTACATACAAGTACATCATATTCACCGTTAATAAATCTGAACATAATGTCTTCAAGCTCTGACTCGTTCATTTGTCCATGTGCCACCGCAACCCTGGCATCAGGAACCATGTTTTTAATCTCTGCAGCCTTAATATTAATGGATCTCACCCTGTTATACAGGTAAAACACCTGTCCATTACGGGCAATTTCCCTGTTAATTGCCTCTTTGATCACCTCACCGTTGTACTCCATTACATAGGTCTGAACCGGAAATCTCTCTTCAGGAGGGTCTTCAATAGTACTTATGTCCTTTATCCCCACCATTGACATATGCAGCGTTCTAGGGATAGGTGTTGCTGTCAGTGTGAGGACATCCACATTTGCACGCAGGTTTTTGATTTTTTCCTTGTGCATTACTCCAAAGCGCTGCTCCTCATCGATTACCAAAAGGCCCAAATTTTTAAATGCTATATCTTTCTGTAAAAGTCTGTGGGTGCCAATCAGCACATCCACAAGTCCTGCTTTGACATCCTTCAGAATACGTTTTTGCTCGGCTTGTGTCCTGAACCGGCTTACCATTTCCACTGTAACAGGAAAATCCTTCATGCGTTCCCTGAAATTGTTGTACTGCTGCTGCGCCAATACTGTTGTAGGCACAAGATAAGCAACCTGTTTGCCGTCCATGACTGCTTTAAATATTGCTCTGATTGCAACCTCTGTCTTACCGTATCCTACATCCCCGCACAACAGCCTATCCATCGGTTTATCGGATTCCATGTCTTTCTTGATCTCCTCTATGCACCTTAGCTGATCATCGGTTTCCTGATAGGGGAACTGCTCTTCAAACTGCTTCTGCCACACTGTATCACTTCCAAAGGCATGCCCCTTTGATGCCTCTCTAACTGCGTACAGCTTAATAAGCTCTTCTGCCAGTTCCTTAAGGGATTCCTTTGCCTTTGTCTTGATCTTTGTCCAATCGTTTCCACCCAACTTGCTAAGCTTAGGCGATTTTCCTTCCGATCCTATGTACTTCTGAATAAGGTCGAGCTGATTTGTAGGCACATATAGAAAGGCACCATCCTGGTACTGAATCTTTAAATAATCTTTCTTTATATTCTCCACAGCCAACTGTTCAATTCCGATATATTTTCCGATACCATGAGATTGGTGAACAACAAAATCACCAATATTCAGGTCAGTAAAGACGTTTATTTTTTTACCTTTGTTCTTATTTGCCCCATGCTTTTTGAGCTTTCTGTCCTGACCAAAAAGTTCCTTTCCGCTAATTACAACAAAGCCGGTTTCAGGATATTCAAAGCCTCTGTTAAGGCTGCCATGGGATATAATAACCTGACCTGGTAGAATCTGTTCACTTATCTCATTAACATATACTGTCTCAACATCCTTTGACCTTAATGTATCAGCAAGCATTTCACCCCTGCTCTTAGTCCCTGCCAATACCAGAATCCGGTTCTTTTTTCCCTTCCAGTACTTTATATCCTCCACCAAAAGATCAAAATTACCCTGATAATTGTTTAAAAGCCTTGAGGCAACACTGTATTTCTTACTGTTTGATATAAGGGTTTCATCCGTCATTATGGCATTGAAATATACTGCTCTATACTTATTAAATTTTCCCCACATGTGGTCAAACTCAAAGTAAATATCAAAACACCCCGGAAGAAGCTGGCCTTTCTCAAGCAAGCTCTTGCACATTTCCCTGTTCTCCGTCAGAATGCCTTCTATCCTCTGTTCAAATCTTCTGGGTTCATCAAAGAAAACAAGTATATCATCGTCGATATAATCGGTTATTAAGGAAGGATTCTCAATAATATAGGGGATGTACCGATCCATTCCCGGAAAGTAATATTCTTCTTTAAATTTATCCAGGTCATGGCCTATTTTTTCTTTAATCTTTAACTTATAATCCTGATTGCCCTTTGAATCAATCTTTTCCAGATGTGAATTTAAATCATCACGGATACCCGAAATTATTCTGTCCAAATCTGAAGCCTCGTACAATATCTCCCTTGCCGGCAATATATCCATACTTTCAACTTTTTCTACCGATCTTTGGGATAAGACATCAAAGGTTCGAATGGAATCAATTTCATCACCAAACAGTTCGATACGCAAGGCAGTTTCAGTATTTACAGGGAAAATATCGATTATTCCCCCTCTTATTGCAAACTGACCCTTTCCTTCAACTGTAGTAACTCTTTCATATCCGATTGATACCAGCTTTTGGATTAACAATGTCAGATCAATCCTGTTTTCATAATTAAAGTGCAAACAGCCGGATAAAAAAAGCCTTTTATCCATTAACTTCTGGCAAAGAGCCTCTGCACTGGTGACAATAAATCTGTAGTCCCGCCTTAGAATTCTGTCAATAGCTGATATTCTGGAATAAATCAAATCATAACTTTTTGCTTCTATATCATGAAGCATTATTTCCTTTGAAGAAAAGAGGATTACATCCTTATCATAGAAATATGAAAGATCTTCATACATCTTTCTGGCCTGCAACTCATTGTAGGCAACCATTATCCCTTTGCTCCCCAAATGACTGCAAACAGCGTACGCCAAATGGGCTTTCTGGCTCTCAGAAGGCCCGTTTATTGATGTATGAATTTTCCCCTTTTTAATATTATCAAGAACATCACTATATTCTACTATCTCGAGCAACGGGTCAATCAAATAATCCTTTGTTTTAAAATTATCCATAACTCATCCTTAAAGCGCCTTAATGTATTTTAGCTTCCAACGACATATGATTAGCTTTATATAAATTTGTTTCACAAAATCATTATCTGTTAAATCTGTTCATGGCATTATCAACGCCCGACTTTATAATTGTTTCAACAGCGCCAACGGCATTGTCAATAGCTTCTTCCACACTATTTCTCTCAGCAGGAGAAAACCTGCTCAAAACAAAATCTGCCAGTTCCCATCCTGGTGGTGGCTTATCTACGCCAATCCTTATACGCGGGAAATCATCCGATTGAATCTGATATATTACAGATCTCATTCCGTTATGGGTTCCGGCACTTCCTTTCGGCCTTATCCTTAGTTTGCCGACAGGCAAATCAATGTCATCATATACTATTATAATATTTTTTACCGGAATTTTATACCACTCTATTATTTCCCTGACGCTTTCCCCACTTAAGTTCATATAGGTCTGAGGCTTAACCAATATGACTCTGCTACCTTCAATAGTGCCGTCACCGATAACAGCTTTATGCTTAACCTTTGTAACAGATATATTGTGCTTCCTTGAAATCCTGTCAATGGTTTCAAACCCCACATTATGTCTGGTATTTTCATATTTTGTTCCCGGATTGCCCAGTCCAATCACTATATATAAATCTTCCAAAACTTCGCACCTCTTATCTTAAAATAATTGCCTCCCTAAAGTCCATCTAGCTTAAAGGAGGCATTTATATACTTACATAATAATTTATAATTAAAACATATGGAAAATCATAGTTCTTGCTGTGTAAACAAAGTACTTATAGATATGTCCCCATAAATCCTCTCAATTGCTTCAGCAAATACAGGAGCAACAGAAAGAGATACAAGTTTGGGAATCTTTTTCTCCTCTGAAATCGGAATAGTATTGAGTGTAACCAGTTCCTTCATTTGAGAGTTATTGATCCTGTCAATTGCGGGTCCTGATAAAACACCATGTGTACAGCAGGCATATACTTCCTTTGCCCCAATTTCTGCAAGAGCATTTGCGGCATTAACTATAGTGCCTCCTGTATCAATAAGGTCATCAACCAATACAACCCTCTTATTATTTACGTCTCCAATTATATTCATAATCTCAGAAACATTTGCCTTTGGACGTCTTTTATCTATAATAGCCAAAGGAACTTCCAATCTTTCCGCAAACTTTCTTGACCTCGAAACACTGCCCACATCCGGTGAAACAACAACCACATCACTTGTATCCATGAATTTGTCCTTGAAGTAGTTTGCCAGAATAGGTACTCCAATCAAGTGATCAACCGGTATGTCAAAAAATCCTTGCAACTGAGGCGCATGCAAATCCATAGTCAATACTCTGTCGGCACCTGCTGTTGTCAAAAGGTTTGCAACCAGCTTTGCAGATATGGGATCTCTTGCTTTAGCTTTTCTATCCTGCCTTGCATATCCAAAATACGGCATAACAGCAGTTATTCTGCCTGCCGAAGCCCTTTTCAAAGCATCTATCATTATAAGTAGCTCTACAAGATTATCATTAGCAGGCGGACAAGTAGATTGAATAATAAATACGTCCGAGCCCCTTACAACCTCTTCAATGTGGATAGCTGATTCTCCATCACTAAATTTGCCTACCTTCGCAAGTCCCAGCGGAAGTCCTATTTTTTCTGCAATTTCCTCTGCCAGTGCACTATTTGAGTTACCGGCAAAAATTTTAATATCCTTTCCATGCAAATTCATCCTATGTTCCCCTTCTCATAAATAATTTTATATGTTAATTTTAATTTTTGTCCTTCCGTGACATATCCTTTTTAATTACCCAGTCCTCTTTTACTACCTGGCGTGCTCTTGCTATTGCCAGTGAATTTTCCGGCACTTCGTCTGTAATTGTTGAACCTGCGGCAACATATGCATTACTCTTAACATGAACAGGTGAAATGAGATTTACATTACATCCAACAAAAGAGTTATCACCTATCACGGTCTTATTCTTCTTTTTGCCGTCATAATTTACAACTACCACACCGCAACCAAGATTGACATTCTCCCCAACCTCGGCATCACCAACATAAGTTAAGTGTGACAATTTTGTCCTGTCACCTATGACAGATTTCTTCACTTCTACAAAATCTCCAATTTTTACCTTCTTACCTATTACACTTCCCGGTCTTATATAAGCAAAAGGGCCAACAGTTGTATTATCACCAATAGAACTCTCCAGCACAACAGAATTTTTCACTTCAACACCATTGGATATTCTCGAAGCTACAATTCGGCTTGCGGGACCAATTATGCAGTCTTCCCCGATTATTGTGTCTTTCTCAATTATGCTTGATGGATATATTACAGTATCAATACCTATTTGTACATCACAGTCAATGTAGGTTGAATTGGGATCTATTATTGTAACACCGTTTTCCATGTGGTTTGAAAGAATCCTTTTCCTTAACAGCTCGCCCGCCATTGAAAGTTGAACTCTATCATTTATTCCAAGTATTTCATTGCTGTCATCAACTTTTACAGCCCCCACCTTAAGTCCTTTACCTATCAGTATTTCAAGAGTATCAGTCAAATAGTATTCGCCTTGGCTGTTGTTATTGCCAAGTTCTCCTAATGCCTCCACTAAATCCTTAATGTTGAAGCAATACATTCCGGAATTAATTTCCTTTATACTTTTTTCTTCCTGGGAGGCATCTCTGTCTTCAACTATCTTTAGCACATTATCACATGAGTCCCTGACTATTCTGCCGTAACCGGCAGGATCCGCAAGCTCCGCAGTTATAACTGTAGCTGAATTATTGTTTTGCTTGTGAATTTTAAATGTGTTGGAAATTGTTTCTGATGTGATCAGTGGTGTATCACCACATAGAACCAAAACATGTCCTTCCTTACCCTTCAAGTAGTCTCCTGCCTGCATAACAGCATGACCGGTTCCTAACTGTTTATCCTGATACGCATAATGAACGTTGTTTCCCATACTTTCTTTTACATCTTCAGCCTTATGCCCTACTACAATTACAGTCTCATCTACACCTGCATCCTTGATAGACCGGTAAACCCAATTGATCAACGTCATACCGCATGCTTTGTGCAAAACTTTCGACTTCTTTGACTTCATCCTTTTCCCTTCACCAGCGGCAAGTATCACTGCCATCAAGTGTTCCATCTAATGTTTCCTCCTTTAAGGTATCATCGATAAATACTTTATATTCAACTTCAGTATTATTACATTCTATATTCTGTTCATAAGAAATATTCTGAAGCATCCTTACAGGAAATATAAATTTTCAAACCACATATATTTTCTCACGTTTCATCTTACATTTCAACAGCAAAATGTATAAAAGATATAAGTAAAAATCAATAAAAAATCGTCAAAAACACGCATTAAGGTTAAACAATTACCAAAAACCTCTTTTTTATGGTTTTATTGGCAAATCATTTCAACCATTTCAAATTATTGCTTAATAACTTGAAATAAATATAATGCGCTGTTTTTCACGATTTTTAAAACAAAATATTCAAAATTCTAAAAAACTCTTTATTATATTTCTTCGCTTTGTTCACTCTCAACGGCATCACCGTTATTTGATACAAACTCATACTTGTCCAGAATAGCATTTTGGATTTTGCCCCTGGTTTCAGCATTTATTGGATGGGCAATATCTCTAAATTCACCGTCTGGAGCCTTCCTGCTAGGCATAGCAATAAACAAACCATTCTGACTTTCGATAATCTTAATATCGTGTACAACAAACTCGTTATCAAAAGTCACTGAAACAACTGCTTTCATCTTGCCTTCGGAGTCAATTTTTCTTACACGAACATCGGTAATTTCCATAAGATGTTACCACCTTCCGTTTAATTGTGTTTTACTTGTGAATGGACTTTAAGACATTGCTTAATTAGACGCTCAAAAATTCCGCTTTCTTAAAAAGTAACATTTTAAAGTACACATCTGAATGATTAATATAATATTATATATTCGCCATTTTTTTTATTTTTCCTTCTTATTTTAAAATCATTTTTACTTTTTCTTAGAAATCATTTCAATTTTTCAATCAGTATTAAATATAATACAACCAAAATATAGGTTTCTACTCTGGATAACGAAAAAACTTGATTTGATAGTATTTTCAAAATAAAAAATTCAGATGCTATTTTTTCGTTCTCCCTATGCGTATAGGATTTGCCTTTATAATTCTTATTATTCATGATAAAATATTACTAATTTTTGTTTGTCTGCCAACTGATAGTAACATTTTAGCAATCTTGCCTTTATAACCTGTCTTTGCTCGGTTTTATGTCTATGATTTTATCTTCATCATCGACAACCTTCAGCGTTAAAAGGGATGTATAGTTTTCAACCAATTTCTTTTTAGGTTCAATAGTTTCTATTAAAACCCCAATTCCGGCAACTTCACATTCAAACTCTTTAGCAAGCTCAATTATTCCCTTTGCAGTCCCTCCGCCTTTCATAAAGTCATCAATAAACAATAGCCTTGAATTTTTCTTCAAAGCTCTTAAAGAAAGTATCATGGTTTGTATTTTTTTTGCAGACCCGGATACATAATTTGTGTTTACAGATGCCCCATCAGTAGCTTCGCTGTTATGCCTGACTATAACAAGAGGTACATTAAGGTTTTTTGCAACGGCAAAAGCCAAGGGAATTCCTTTTGTTTCAACAGTCACAACATAATCTATGCACCTTTGAAAAAAGTGACCTGCAAAAATATACCCTATATCTTGTACTATCTTCGGATTATAAATTATATCCAACATATATAGGTAATCACCGGGCAAGATCCTTTGACTATTGGACAAATCCCTGCAGAGATTTTCAAGAACGTCCAGCGTTTTTTCTCTGCTGAATCCCGGTGCAAACCTCACACCGCCCTGTGCACCCGGAATAGTTTCAATACTTCCTATATCAAGCTTTGTTAGTAAATTTTGCACAATATCTATGTCTTCGCTGATAGTAGACTTCGCAGAATTAAGTATCTCTGTGAAGCTCCCCAAAGTCAGAATTTCTCCGGGAGAATCTGTCAACCGTTTCAGCAGTACTGCTATTCTTTCATTTCTACTAATCTTTTCCATCCCAAACCCCCATATCAAATCTACGCAAGATATCCAATTGTAAAGAAACACTATTTATTATTTCAATTTTAAGTTGTCCAAATCATTGAAAATAAATCTATCAGCTTTTTGGAATATATTATACTATAGAAGAGGAAATAAATTAAGGGTTTTTAAAATGTTTAGTCTTATATTATTGGTTTAACACTTATAATATTGTCAATAATTTCATATAATATTAAAAGTAACAAACATACATTGAGGATTGTTTCGAAAAAAATTAATTTCTAAGCAATTAATAAAATATATTTCGCTTTATACTTCATGTATATTATAATATAATTCAGTATGATATGAATCGAATATATGAGTTCTATCATAGGATAAGGAGTGTTAATATTGGAACATACAAATCTGCTGGATTCAAAAAATATAAAAAGTGTCCACTTCATAGGTATCGGAGGGATAAGCATGAGTGGACTGGCTGAAATACTTAAAAACCTTGGCTACACAGTATCAGGCTCGGATATTAAATCCTCAAACATAACCGACAAGCTTGAAAGAAACGGCATAAAGATATACATCAGTCACAATGAAAATAATATTGGAAATTGCGATTTGGTAGTTTATACAGCTGCTGTAAAAGAAAACAATCCTGAACTTATTAAAGCAAGACAGCTCGGAATAACCACTATTGAAAGAGCGGTTCTTTTAGGTCAGATCATGAAAAAGTACCCTTTTAGTATAGCCATTTCAGGAACTCATGGCAAAACAACTACTACTTCAATGGTATCAATGATAATGCTCGAATCAAACCTCGACCCTACAATACACATAGGCGGTGAACTTGATGCCATAGGAGGTAATACGAGAATTGGAAGCAACAAATATTTCATAACCGAAGCGTGTGAATATGTAGAAAGTTTTCTGAAATTTTTTCCACACCTTGCTATTGTGTTAAACATTGATGCAGACCATCTGGATTATTTTAAGGATATTAATCATATAAAACAAGCTTTCTTAAAGTTTATGGAATTGGTACCAAAGGAGGGTTGCATAGTTGCATGTGTTGATGACGAAAACGTTTCATCACTTATAAATAATCTTTCTTGTAACATAGTGACTTACGGAATCAATTCTGTCAATGCTACCTGGACTGCACGAAATATCAATTTTGACAGTTCAGGCTGTGCTTCCTATGATCTTATCAAGGATAATGAAAAGGTCGCCTCAATACAACTGAGAGTGCCGGGAATTCACAACGTAAGCAATTCTATAGCTGCGGCTGTTGCCTGCTATACCTCAGGTTGTGACTTCAAAGATATTGAAAAGGGATTGGAAGCTTTTACAGGTACGCACAGGCGTTTTGAAGTCAAAGGCATAGTTGAAGACATAAAGGTAGTTGATGATTATGCCCATCACCCCTCTGAAATCAAAGCTACATTAAAGGCTGCCAAAAGCACTGAGCATTCAAAAATCTGGTGTGTATTCCAGCCCCACACGTATACCAGAACAAAGCTTTTATTGGACGATTTCTCAGAGGCATTTTCTGATGCATATGAAGTAATAGTAGCGGATATTTATTCTGCCCGCGAAATTGACACCGGTGAAATCCATTCAAAAGTTCTGTCACAAAAAATAAACGAAAAAAGCGACAACGCGGTATATAAGCCGGATTTTGAAAATATAGTGGAATATCTTAAAGAAAAGGTTTCACCAGGAGATTTGGTTATCACAATGGGTGCCGGGGACGTGTACAAGGTCGGAGAAATGTTTTTAAAAGAAAAGGACGTAGTCCGGGTCAGCTAAAGGTTAATACAAATTCCGGAAATGTTTAATAAATGCGGGTTCTTTATGACCCGCATTTGCATTTTTATTCTTTACAAAAAAGGAATGCCTCTTACGAACCTTAAAGCAGATTCTTGGGCAACTCTTTTTTAGAAGTCCATTATCTTATTTTTTGTTTGGATCAACCATTGCAAACTTGATTTCACCCTCACAAGCCAGTTCACCATCAACAGTGGCCTTTACCTTTACCTTACCCATACCCATCTTAAAGACAAGGAATTCCGCCTCAAGCTTCAGAGTATCTCCAGGCACTACCTGCCTTCTGATTTTGACACCGTCAATACCGGTAAACACCCCAAGCTTTCCCTTATTTTCTTCCAACAACAACCCGGCCACACATGCTGTCTGCGCAAGTGCTTCAACAATCAGAACACCCGGCATTATAGGGTTTCCTGGAAAATGTCCCTGAAAAAAAGGTTCATTTGCTGTTACATTTTTTATGCCAACTGCCCTCTTTCCCGGTTCAACCTCTATTATTTTATCCACCAGCAAAAACGGATACCTGTGGGGAATGATATTCTGAATATCTACATTTGTCAACATGCCGTCAACACCTCTCATTGAACTTTTACTTATTGCTGTAATTAATTCTCTATTATTACCATCAATTTGTCAAGAAAATTCGCTTGGCTCATGACTTAAATCCTTAAGTTGTCGGTATATTTAGTGGTACTGAGATTTTGGAAATTGTATGAAGGGAATGCCTTATGTTTTGGTGTCAAACAACTCCATTACGTGACCTTCGCATAGAATCTGTAAGCTTCGGCTTGATAATTTTCGCCCGCGTCTATGGGACCTCCTGTCCCAAGACGCTAAAAATGCCATCCATGGCATTTTTACTTCAAATTATCAAGCCTTCAGCAACAGATTCTAATGCTTAGGTCAAGTAATTGCGTTATTTGACACCAAAACAAGTTATCACCTTAATTAGGTTCTTTTCGCTGTTTTATAACTATAGCTTTTTCAAATAAATATTGGTAAGAACCAAACTTTTATAGTTGAGTTCCCTATGTAATTCACTATTCTTTAATCCTCACTACCAAGGCACCTCCTAGAGGCCTCTCTTTTCCATTATTAGACGGTTTGTTAACTATTCTGCCCTGTACTATCATCTCTGTGGAAGCACCCCCATCAAGCATTGCAGCATCTCTAATTCCATAATCTATAAGGAAGCCGGCTAATTCCTTTGATGAAACTCCGATACTATAGCCGGGCTGCCGACCATCAACGGTCATAAGCACAACAACTCCGTCACTCTTGATTCCTACTACCGTCCTTGGGTCACGATTAGTCAGAAGTCCAACCCAATCATCTCTTTTAGGAGCAACTGATTTCCCGTCCTTTACAATCCAGCTTCCACACTCATAAGCCTGCATATCTGGCGAAATTTCAGGCTCACAAACAAAATTAATACTATCGTTCTCCTTAATGGGCAAGGCTGCAAAATCATACTTATATGGTTCAAAAAAGGTCAGAACTGCTCCACCCTTTGGTATCACCGTTGGTGCTGAATTTTTATTTATCCCTATGACTTTATTATTCAAAATAATTACTGAGGTGTTGGAAGTTGCAGCCCTGTTGTCTATACCGAAATCAGGCGTATATAAAACCACATTTCCAGCTTTACCAATCCGGTTTATATCTGTAAGGTCTATTCTGGCTCCATTATGAATCATATATATTTCATTATATATCTGAGTAATTTCTGCCTTACAGCCTTTAATAGTAAAAACCGGGTACTTTCCGCTGGATTTGGTTATTAATCTGCCATCCGCCACCACCATGCCCGAAGGATCTCCATATTCATAAAAAAAACCCGCATTTATTGCTGCATAGGCGTTACTGCGAGATATAATTTTGCTTAACTCCTCGAAACCAAACATTCTTCCATGGGATAATAATGGACTAATTTCAGCCTTTCCCGTACTCAAGTCAATCTCAAGCACATCAATCTCCTGTCGGTTATTGTTAATCAGAGTGCTTATATGGCTGTACTTAACAGGTAAATCAATCGAACTCTTCCCGCTTTCGTTATTCATTGTATCAACTATTTTTTTCCGCGATTGCCAATTAAATAAAAAGTGTCCCAAATACAAACTTATCAGGGACACAATTAATGCTATCACAATAATAATCTTTTTTCGGTTAACCACCTGATCCGACTCCTTCTTACAGTGCCATAGCAGGATTAATCCTCAGAGCGTACAACCTCTTTAGCCGTCAGACTTAAGCTGTCGTGAAAGTTGCTTATAAAGCTGCTGAGCCAAACCCAGACTATTTTTTCTTGAAGCTTCCTCCACTATCTTATCATCGAACATTCCTTCAAAAATCTCTGTTCCGCTATCTTTCGGTATCAGCGTTGACTTAGATATTGTAGCTTTCATGTTCTTATATA
Organism: uncultured Acetivibrio sp.; assembly: GCA_964564015.1. Classification (GTDB taxonomy): domain Bacteria; phylum Bacillota; class Clostridia; order Acetivibrionales; family Acetivibrionaceae; genus Acetivibrio. The sequence goes on along the minus strand of CAZLZR010000003.1, from coordinate 38,635 downwards.
ACATATTAAGTAAAATTCCTTCAAACTCGCTGCACGCTTTTTTCAGTTCTGCTTCATCCTTATTCTCCATGGCACTCTTAAGTTTGTTTTCAAAATCCTTGTCATTAATTGTATTTTTAGTACTGCCTATTGAATTATCAATAAAATTATTGTTTATTTTGCTTATATCCATATTATAATCACATCCTCAATCTATTGCCAGTATAATTTTACCTCTTAAGATTGTTTGCTATGCCCAACATGTCATCTGCTGTCTGAATAGCCTTGGAATTTATTTCATATGCTCTTTGAGCAACTATAAGCTTAACCATTTCTTCAACCACCTGAACATTGGAAGACTCTATGTAATACTGTTTTATATTGCTTATAGTCCCCAGCTCTGCATCCGGAATTGCCTCACCTGAAGCCGAATTACTGGCATATAGATTACTTCCCATGCTTTCAAGTCCCTGTCTGTTAGAAAACTTTACAATACCGATTTTCTGACCTAAAGGAACTATGACTCCTGTTTCGTCAGTATAAGACAGCTCTCCATAATCTGATACAATAAGTTTTGAAACATCAATATCAATATATATTTCCGAACCGGCTTCATCAAGTACAGGATATCCATTAGATGTAGTAAGTTTATTGCCGTCTTCAGAAACACTTAGTTTAAAATTTCCATCCCGGGTATATGACGGCTCTCCTTTTGGACCTAATACCGTAAAAAAACCATCCCCGTCAATTGCAAAATCAAGGGGATTGTCTGTTTTTTCCAAATTTCCGGTTTGAAAACTTTTAGCAGTGGCTACAATGGCAGTCCCATGACCAACCTGAAGGTTTACAGGCTTTCCCTCACCATCCAGTACCGAAGCTCTGTTCAAAGTCTCATACAACATATCCTTAAATTCCGCTCTTTCCTTTTTATATGCAGTGGTATTTACATTAGAAAGATTATTAGATATCACATCTACATTAAATTGCTGTGCAGTCATACCTGAGCCCGCAGTCCATAGTGCTCTCATCATAATTTCCAATCCTCCTGTCTTATATCTTTCTTACTACCTTATTGCTCCAACTTCATTTACTGCCTTTTCAAGAGTTCCGTCCTGCGCCTGCAATATTTTTTGATTTGCTTCATAGGCTCGCATTACAGCTATCATATTTATCATTTCATTAATAGCATTAACATTTGACTGTTCCAAATACCCCTGCTTAACAGAGCCCTGGAACTCTTGCTCCTGGGTTTCCTCAGTGGTTTGAACCAGATTATCTCCAACTTTTCGCAGAGTAGTAGTATTGGCAAAATCCCTTATATCAAGTCTATTTACAATTTGTTCATTCTGGATAATAGACCCGTCGCCTAATACGCTGAAATTTTCACTTTCTAATGTTATAGGACCATCCGTGCCCATTACCAAATACCCTTCACTTGTTACAAGCTGATTTCTTGTGTTCAGGGTAAAACTACCATTACGGGTATAATACTGTGTCATCTCTCCGTTTTCATCCGGAACCTCAATGGTAAAAAACGCCGATCCCGATTCTCCAATTGCCATATCCAAATTATTATCTGTTTTCATCATCTGACCATTGGTGTAATATGTAAACACTTCACCAACGTCATCCCCGAGCTGTATATTTCCAACCTTACCTGAAGGATTGGAAGTGCTACCCGTATCGTTAATTCTCCTGACCATAGCTGCAGGAAAGCTTTCATAAACTACGGTATCCTTTTTGTAACCATTGGTACTTACATTGGCAAGATTGTTTGAGATTATATCCATTTGTTTGCTGTTTGCACGCATGCTCCAGCCGGAGGTATATATTCCTCTAATCATATTGCATCTCCTAAACACAGCTTGGCAATGGTGAAAATATAACTTCTGTTACTTTTCACTCATTACTTAAGCATTTTCTTATATTACATATCGGTCTTTCAGCATATCGTCTTAATAAGAAATATTAATCCACAAAAAATTTCCTAAAAAAAATAAAGGACTGGGCATATAACCCAATCCTTTTGTTTACATATAAAATTTATCTCTGTACAATTCTGCCCTCTGCCGCTTCACTTTGCTCTATAGCTTCAATGTTGTCGAGAGCTTTTCCTGTGCCCAGAGCCACACACGAAACTGCATCATCTGCAACTATTACATTTATACCTGTCTTTTCCTGAATAAGCTTGTCCAGGCCATAAATCAAACTTCCTCCGCCAGTCATAACAATACCCCTGTCACTTATATCAGCTGCAAGCTCAGGCGGCGTTTTTTCAAGAACAGAATGTACAGCTTCCACAATACTTAAAATAGGCTCCTCAAGGGCCTCCATAATTTCCGTAGATGTTACCGTAATGGTTTTAGGCAATCCTGATATGAGATTTCTACCTCTTATATCCATCGTTACTTCCTGCACTCTAGGATAGACAGTACCGATGTTTATCTTTAACTCTTCCGCTGTGCGTTCACCTATCATTATATTGTGCTTTTTCCTCATATATCTTACAATTGCTTCGTCAAACTTATCTCCGGCTATTTTTATTGAATTACTGACAACTGTTCCGCCGAGAGAAATTACTGCAATGTCACTGGTTCCGCCACCTATATCTATAACCATACTCCCGCAAGCTTTTGCAATGTCAATCCCCGCTCCAATTGCTGCAGCTATAGGTTCTTCTATCAGATAAGTCTTTCTCGCACCTGCCTGCATGGCAGCCTCTTTTACGGCTCTCTTCTCTACTTCTGTAACACCGCTTGGCACGCACACAATAATTCTCGGCCTTACGAGTTTAAGAACCCTGTTTCCGCAAACTTTATTAATAAAATGTTTGAGCATTCTCTCTGTGATATCATAATCGGAAATAACACCTTCTCGTAAAGGCCTGATGGCAACAATGTTGCCCGGTGTTCTTCCAAGCATCCTCCTTGCTTCTTCACCTACGGCAAGGAGTTTATTTGAGTTTTTATCTATAGCAACAACTGAAGGTTCTCTTAAAACTATTCCTCTTCCTTTTATATAAACAAGAACGGAAGCAGTCCCAAGATCAATACCTATATCCTGACCTATACCAAACAAAGTGCATCTCCCTTTCGTTTATCTTTACTAGTACTTTCTAACATTACTAAAACTCAACAAGTATTACAGTCTATTTCCTATGTTCAATTATTAATATGCGAAACTTCACACATGCACTGGATCATATTCTGCATCAATGCAATAGAACTACATTTCATAACTATATTATCATATTATATTAATATTGCAACTTAATATTTTAACATTTTTACATTTTTTAATGTAAAATGCACTAACTGCAAAAATATAAAAATTTACTTGAAATATGCACGTATAAAAGCTAACATAAAATATATATTAACTAAAAGAATTTTTAGAAAGAAGGATGAGTACAATGTTAGATATCAGGATTGAAAAAACTACGACTCCAAAAGCACTTCCCACAGCAGATAACCCCTTAAAATTTGGAACAATATTTACAGACCATATGTTTATCATGAACTATGAAACTGGCAAAGGCTGGCACGATGCCAGAATAGTCCCTTACGCGCCCTTAAGCATAGATCCCTCAGCAATGGTATTTCACTATGGACAGGAAATGTTCGAAGGTTTGAAAGCATACAAGTCTGATGATGGCAGAACTTTATTATTCCGTCCTGAGAAAAACGCTGAAAGATCAAATAAGACAAACGAAAGACTTTGTATTCCCGAAATACCTGTTGAGGATTATGTACAGGCAATCAAAACTTTGGTAAAAACAGATGAGGCATGGATTCCTACAAAACCTGGAACTTCCCTTTATATAAGGCCATTTATCATTGCCTGCGATCCTTTCTTGGGAGTAAGACCATCTGATACCTATTTATTTATCATAATTTTATCACCGGTTGGTGCCTACTATCCTGAAGGCCTCGCACCCGTTAAAATATGGATTGAGGATGAATATGTACGAGCTGTAAAAGGAGGTCTTGGTGAGGCTAAAGCAGGAGCCAACTATGCTGCCTCAATGAAGGCTCAGGTTAAGGCTCATGATGAAGGCTATTCACAAGTATTGTGGCTTGATGGAGTTGAACGTAAATACATTGAAGAAGTAGGAGCTATGAATATCTTCTTCAAAATCGCAGGAAAAGTTATTACTCCTGAACTAAATGGAAGTATTCTACCTGGAATAACAAGAGATTCTGTTATAAAACTTCTTAATCTTTGGGGAGTACCTGTAGAAGAAAGAAAAATTTCAATAGAAGAGATATATGAAGCCCATAAAAACGGTACTTTGGAAGAAGTATTCGGCACCGGTACAGCAGCTGTAATTTCACCGGTTGGTCAGCTAAGATGGAAAGACATCATTATGCAAGTAAAGGATGGCAGCATTGGCGAGTACAGTCAAAAATTATATGATTCAATTACAGGAATACAGTTAGGTAAGATTGAAGACAAGATGAATTGGACTGTTGAAGTAAAATAATTATCTTAAGTAATAGGCAAAGGGGCGGACTTTTGCCTATTACTGTATACACTATTCTTCTCAAATAATTTTTGTGTCAGACTTTTATGCTAAAAATCTTATAGCGCAGACGTTATAAGACTTTCTTCGAGAAGGTATATTTCCGTAAACTCAGCAACGGAACTTTCTACTCTGATTGCAGCTTGGGCTGCGATATATTATTCATTGAGATCATGCGTTTTTGTACTTCATTTTTGTTGCATTTCCACCCCTTATGTGTCTTTCCTGCTTATTGACCTCCAATATTGCCTTAACCTCCTGAGCCAGATCGGAATTAATTTCCGGAAGCCTTTCAACTAAATCCTTATGAACAGTTGATTTGCTAACTCCATATTGTTTTGCTGCATCTCTGACAGTAGCTTTTTTATCAATAGTATATTCCGCTAACATTAGTACTCGTTCCGTAATATACTCCTTCATGTGCCTATTCCCCCCTCAAACCCTTTTCTTCTTTAAAACCTTTCAATTACCATGCCCCCCTTATACTATTGTGATGATTTATAGCTCATTAAAATACTTTATCTATTACCCTCGGTAATTTTGTATCTTAGCCCGATTATCCAATTCACAATAATATATATGCTTTTTGGAGTGCCCTTATGATTGTATATTTAACAAACAAGCAGGAGGTTTATTTCATTAATAGCACCCGTATCTGGATTTGTTTGCATAATCTCCGCAGCTATTTGTTCATACAGCTTAATAGGAATTTGCAAAAAATAGCATTTGTAAATTCCTATACTTAAAGAAATGTTATATAATTGTTTTAAGTAAAATTAAGGAGGTACCTGCTTTGAAAAAAAAGTCAAAAACCTTAAAGGTCCGGAAATAGATAAAGAAGTTATTCGTTCGGAATATGTAAAAGCTCTAATAAAATACGAGGGAACAAAATATGTCTGGGGTGGAGAAACATCACTTGGCATTGACTGTTCCGGTCTTGTAAGACGGGGACTTATAGATACATATATCCGTTTGGGCTTTCTGAATATAAGTCCCCAATACATAAGGAAAGGCATTTATTTGTGGTATAATGATTTATCTGCGGAAGCTATTGGCAACGAGTATGCTAACCTTACTGTGAAGGTTTTATCAAACCAGGTTTTAAACGACTTGGATTATGAAAGAATAAAAGAAGGAGATATAGTGGAAAGACTTATATTGAACGCAATAAAGATTTTAAATTGCGCTTCAATTTCCTTAATACAATATCACGAAAATCAAATTTTCCAATGTATAATCATTTTCGTGATTTATATAGAATAGAAATGCACTTTCTTAGTCACTAAAAGGATGGACATTTGCTGCCCATCCTTTTTGATATCAAGTCATTATTTTTACAGACCATCATTTCACTTTGGTTATTTTTATTGTATATGTATCAAGAGAAGTAGAACCGGTAACACTTTTTATTCCGATGTAATATTCAGTATTTCCCGATAGTACCTCCTCAATATAACATCCGTTATCTATAACATAAGTCTTAAAACTGCTGTAATAGTAATCCAGACCTTCTATTTTCAATGCATATAAAAATCCTCTTACCGAATCAGGATTTGTGGTTATATTTACTCTATATTTCCCATTTTCAGAAGGTTTGAAAAGTAAGTAGTCTTTATCTCCTTCGTAGTTTATTACTCCCTTAACTTCTTCCCCAACGGCCACTCTATACGATGCATTTGAAATGGTATTGGTGAAATCATCGGAAGTAGTAGCAGGGCTTGGTGCCGCGGTAGATGATGGTTTGGGTGTTGGACTTGCAGTAGGTTTAGGAGACGCAGAAGTGCCACTTGGGAATCCACTTATTTGTCCAAGTAAATATCCCCTCATTATTCCCAAGTCGATACTGTTAAATTTCTTATCCATGTTAAGATCTGCAATTGTAATTCTTTCCTCTGTTAGCATGCTATTTGGCATTCCTAACAAATACATTTTCATATGTGCAAAATCAATACTATTAACGTCGCCATCGTTATTAATATCACCCTGAATTATTTCAGAACTACCACCAGATGTACTTGACATTGCCTGCATTTGTAGTAAATTGCTAATCCCATAGATCTGATAGTCTGCTTGTCTCGTCTGAATAAAACTATCATCACTCTGAAGTGCAGCTTCCACCTTACCGGCTCCAAAGGGATTCAGTAAAATCAAAGCCATAACCAAGATAAATACTACTAATTGACTTGCCAGCGTAATACACTTTTTCTTTTTCATTCTTCCATTACCCCCTTTTCTTTATAGAGATAACACTATAATTATGCCAATGCATTTATGTTCAAAGAAAAATAAAAAAACGGTATGTTTACGCGTCATTAGTTAGTAATCAACTTTGAATTAAGCAATTTCTTAATTTCGATATCTCAAAAGAACAGGTATAGTCTCCAAAATTTCTTAACCCGACGTATTATATGTACATACCATACAAAAACAAGAAAGTTTTTTCTGATATTTTTGTATATTATACACATAATTCTATATAAATAAAATGGTATTGTCAATGATTAACTACTATTTAATTATATTTCCCAAGTATATAAAATATTCAAAAAACCTTTTTATATCATAGTGTGATAAAAAAGGTTTTTGAATTAACTACATGTATATATTTTTGTTTATTTTACACTCAATTAGCTTTGTTTGGCAGATAGTCAGAAGGATTAACATTTTTATTGTTTTTAAGTACTTCAAAATGGAGATGTGCAGGTTCAGCAGATTCAAAACTAGCAGTATTACCAACCGATCCTATCACTTCACCCTGTTTGACTTTTTGGTTAGGTGTAACCATATCACCATTTGCAAGGTTTGCATAAACTGTCTTTAACCCGCTTGAATGATCAACAATTATTGTAACTCCAAGCCTTGGATCGTTCTTAATTTCTGTTACGACACCATCAGCCACAACTTTTACAGGTGTTCCCCTTGCTGCTTTCAGATCCACTCCTGCATGTGATCTCCACTCATCAAGAGTTTTCGAATATACTAGTTTGTCCTGTGCGTATTCAAATGATATTTCACCAAAAACAGGCATTGCAAAACTTTTACTTGTATTTTCTGTGCTACTTTGTGAGTTATCTGTAGATGCTTTTGCAGCGTTGCCACTTTTTGAAGGTTCCGCTGTCTTTTGCGATGCTTTACTCTCACCTGTTTTTTTTGGCTCACCGGTTACCTTTGAATCCTGTTTCGCAGGTGTGGCCTTGACAATTCCCTTTGGTGCTTCGGTTGATGTTTTAGTCGTGCTCTCAAGATCTGAAGGTACTGATGCAATACTGATACTGCTTTCATCTTCAGACGAAATGTTACTAGCCATTTCATCTGTAATAATTTCATCCTGATTATAATCTTTTGATGAAATGTTCTTTGCAGTTATCAATGCTGCTGTTACTCCTACTATTGTAATACACAGTGTCAGCACAATGTAGAAGCCCCTTTTATCAAAAAAATCCAAAACTCTTTTCTGCGACTCTTTCTTTTCTGGAAATAACTTTTTAAAATTCACTTTTTCCACCTCCATATATTATTGTTACCGAGTATGGCAACAATATACATAAAGGCTAAAATTTTTTAATTTACTCATCTTCTATCTTTCCAAGTGAAACACCTCTATAATAATGCTTTAGAATCTCTTCAAATGTTCCGCCGTTCTTTGCTAAATAATTTGCTCCACACTGGCTCATACCAACGCCGTGGCCATATCCGATTGTAGTTATATTGAGTTCTCCTTCGTTTCCCTTCTCAATCTTAAAGTTTGTTGACCTTAGTGAAAGAATACTTCTAAAGTCTGTACCCTTTAATTCTACATCTCCAACCTTAATTGTTTTTACCTTGCCGCCTTCTGAAAGTTCCAGTACGCTGAAGTTACTGATAAGATCTTCTTCATTAAGCTTTATTTCAGGATACTCACCTTTTAACTTGTCTATTATATCCTTTTCCTTATATGCCGTAACAACTCTGTACCCCTCATCTTCATCCTCTCCATCACTCTTAACGCTTTTTAGATATGGGACTTCAGTTCCTTCCCATACATCTTCAGCATTTTCAGTCTTTCCTCCGCTGTTGGCATGGAATAACGGATTTATAGGTTTATTGTCATAAAGAATAATTATATTTTCAGTTTCCTTGATTGCCGTCTCTATTTTTTTCCAGTTTATAAATGACTTAATGGAACCCCACTTTTTCATAATCTCATCCTGCTTTATCCATGACTGGCAGTGACTAAAGTCCGTACAGATTTGTGCCCCTTTATGTGTATCGTCCTTAGCTGAATATAAGTTCAACATTCTTCCATATGCATAAGTCCTGGCAGCTACTGCCTGAGCCTTTAGCGCTTCAATTTCATAAGCCACAGGCATCTCTGCTGCAACAACACCTTTTATATAAGTTTCTAAAGGCATTTCTTCAACCCTGTCTTCAGATTTTATATAAACTTTTACTGTTGTCTGTGCTTTTTTCTCTTTCCCATCCGGCTTAACATCTTCTATTACTGTATTGCACCCCCTTACAATAAGCATCGGAAGAACTATTGTAACTGTGATCATAACCAAAATATAGTAAATTATTTTTTTCATAAAGATCCCCATTCTCCTATCTTCTACGGAAAAGTGCAAAGCCTCCGAGGGTGCATGTTTCTCTTCACCTTTATTACATGTACCCAGCCTCCGGTGCAACATGGTTTTATCTTTATAAATATGATTGTACATATTAGATTTATTCTTTAAATTATCTAGCAAAAAAAAATCTCGGACTTATTTATTTTATAGATCAGGATATTTCCCCCCCAAAAATTCCCTAACAAAAATGAGTTGCTTAAATTTATATTCAAGCAACCCAAGTGCATATTATTTAAGTGAAGAAAAATATGGAAGAAACATTGTGAAGCAATTTGTAGAGCCTGTTAATACGACGAGGAAAGGGAGAGCATTGTTTGAGCGAAGCGAGTTTTGCTCGACCCCGAGGAGTATTTACAGGCTCTAAAATGCGAAACTTAAGTTTCTGGAATATTTTTCTTCACTTTTATTTTTAGTTGTTTATCTTAAGTTAATACCGGACAAGTTCCATATAGTCAATATTTGGCCCTCCATCACTGGAAGTAGCTCTAACCCTAATAGTATTTACTCCTGCATTTAAATGTACAGTAATCCTGTTGTCCTGCCACTTAGTCCAGGCTCCCGTAGGTTTGAAATCCATCTGGCTTTTGACAACGTTATCATTAAGCTTTATTTCCACAGTTCTGTTTGCTTTTGTTGCGTTTGAATATCTGAAATTCAAAGTGTATGTGCCGGATTTTGATGTTTCTATTTTCCATTCAATGTACCCATTCGGTTCATTTTCATAGTTCACATATCCAACTCCTGAATAGCCTGCGTTAATATTCTCAACAAAAGAACCTGATAAAGCTGCCTGTTCAGCCTGGTATACTTCTGCCATGTGGAAAAGCTGACTTTCAGGAATAATTTCCTTCGCTTGGCTACTGCTTGACCAGTATAGTTTTACTTGCCCTGATTTAACATTCTCAAAATACTCAAGCCTTATGTCATATTGATTACCTGCTTTTAGCTCCAGACTTCCTGTACTTTCCACAGGCCGCTGTGACTTCCAGTTGTCAATAAGTAATACATTATTTACCCATAAACGTGCCCCATCATCCGCATAAGTGTAAAATGTATAATTTTCCGAATACCTAGGTATTATTTTCCCTGTCCAGCGAACAGAAAAAGTATCTGCTCCTACATTATCATCAGGAGCATCTTCTCCCCATCTGAAATCTATACTAGGATCACTTCTCACAGTTTTAAGTTCTGTAAAATCCATATTATCATAGTACTCTCCCTTTAAACCCGGCTTCTTGATTTCTTCTAACGATATAGCCTTTGTTACCGGAGGATTTGTTATCGGAGGATTTGTTACCGGAGGATTTGTTTCTGAAGGATTTGTCTCTGGAACTTTTGTTTCTGGATCTTTTGTTTTGTTTGGCACTTCGGTAACAGAAACAGTTGGTTGTGGTATGCTTGTCCTCTTAGGGGGAGTTGTCCTGAATAAGGGCTCACTATTGCCAGGTGTCTTAACAACTTCACCTGAAGTAGCACTTGGTGCTTGAATACCTGGCGTTTCAGTAGTGTTTGGATTACTACTTGCCTGAATTGGTGTAGGAGTAAATACGGGCATAGTTGGAATAGGCTCTTTTTCGCTGTCTTGAAGGATATTAATTTTTTTTAGTAACATATATAGTTCCCCTTCCTTAAGTTCTTCCATACTAATATCTTTGCCCATCTCTTTTGCTCTGTTGTAAATTAGATACTTGCCCATTGAGATATTACTATCTTCGGAATTATTGTGGAAAAGTACAGGCACCTTTACAACCAGTGATTTTACACCGCTGCCATAGTTTTTATCCAGATCTTTCTTAACGTCTTGCAGTAGTTCGGTCAGTTGTTTTTCATGATTCACTTCATAATCATTATCCGTATTTGTCTCTTTAAATGCTATCGAAATAAGCACACAGCTCTTTTCGTCTCCGGGCTTTAAATATCCATCGTCCTCAGATTTTTTTACTATTCTGTTTAGCGCCTCATCTACTTTTAGATTCTTTACTTTTAAATTCCTGACAAGCTGCTGCGCATCATTATTTAGAGTTCGGACATCAATAACCGTATCTTTTTTGTTTACTTTCAACTCTATGCTTGGATTTATATCGACACTGACATAAGCATAAGTTAAATCCATATAAAATGACTTTCCATACAAAAATACCAACGCAAATACAATTGTGAATGCTGCAGCAACATATGCCGCATATGTTAAATATTTTTTTCTATTCTTCTTTTCAGGTAACAAATCCCCTTTTTTAATCAAAATATTCTGCCCCAAATACATACCAGGTTTCTTTTTTATTCTCACAAATATGGATTCATCTGTCACTGCAATAACTTCGTCATTATCGAGCTTTATAATAAACCCGATACTGTCCAAATCATTCATATCGTGATCTCCTTTCTATATAGCTGACCATTGCCTTTAAATCATCAAGATTGCTTCTCAATATTAAGCTTATCGCGATTATAAACTTTCTATTTCTGACTACTGTTTTTTGACTTACCTTCACCATTTTCAGCAAGTCAGAAAGCGGAATACATTTCTTTCTGTTCATATCAGAAAACAAGTTTTCATTTTCAGCAATGGTTCTCGCGATTTTGATACACCGAATTCTAGAGTCAGCATGTTTTGGAGAGCTTGAAATTAAGTCATGAATAGATATCCCATACTCATTTAAGCTTTGTTCAAAACTCAGGACTTCTTCTCTAAGCTCAATCTTCTCAAGCTGGTTATTGGGGTTTGGTGTATTAAAATGATAACTCAAATCACAATCTTCTTCAATTGAAGAAAAAAGCACAACATTGCTATGGCGTTTGTTTTTTCTTTTTATATCAATAATTCTATGCCTGATCACTAAACCAGAATATTTGAAAAAATTTTCATTTCTATTCTCGTCATATGTATCAATGGCTTCATTAAAAGCAGTAAGTCCAACGCTGTATTCTTCACTGTTCTTGTCATCTATGTAAGTACCCACAACATTCGAAACCACTTTAACAATATACGGAATATTCTCTCTAATCAGTTGTTCTTTAAGTTCTTTATCACCAGCCTGAATTCTTTTAATTATTTCTGCTACAGAATCTGTATTTTCTGTTTTTCCCTTATTATGAAAACCAAACCTAAGCAAATACATCACTCCCATCATTTATTGCGCAAAATGACACTTTTTTGAGGGGTATGTTTGAAATAAAATTATTTTTTTCTAAAACAAATGGCTCAAGTAAAAACAAAAAAGGCAGCTTAACTAATTAATAATTAGTTTAAAACAACCTTTATTTAATAAAATGAATGATATATTCTTTATTAATTATAAATTTCTTTATATATAACGAACACCAAAGTTAAGTCTATATATAACCCAAACGTTATCCGCGTTAGATGAAAAACATCCTTTTAGTTTTAGAGTTTATCATCTATAATAAGGCTCGCCAAAGTTATATTTTCAGCAATCCTTATCATCTTTTTCTTCAACTCTTTCAATACTTGCTCCAAGCCCTTTCAGCTTTTCGTGTATATTAACATATCCTCTTTCAATATGCTCAATATCTTCAATTTCAGTAATTCCTTCCGCTGTAAGACCTGCTAAAATCAGCGCTGCTCCTGCCCGCAAATCTGTTGCCCTGACTTTTGCACCTGTCAATTTAGGCTTTCCTTCTATGATAGCACTTCTTCCTTCAATCTTAATATTTGCACCCATTCTTTTTAATTCCGCCAGATGCATAAATCTATTCTCAAATATGGTCTCAATAACCATGCTGGTACCTTCTGCCCTGGTCATAAGCGAGGTCATTTGTGCCTGCATATCCGTAGGGAAACCCGGATATGGGTGTGTCTTTATATCAAAAGGTTTTATATTGCCTTCCGATTTGATGTGCAAACTAGAAAGTTCTTCAGAAACTTCAACTCCTGCCTCCCTTAGTTTTGCAGTTATTGGTTTTAAATGATCAGCAACAATGTTTTCAATCCTGACATCTCCTCCGGTGATAGCTGCTGCCACCATAAACGTGCCCGCTTCAATCCTGTCCGGAATAACTGCATGTGTGGCTCCCGTTAAGCTGGTTACTCCATTTATTTTGATCGTATCGGTGCCGGCACCTTTTATATCGGCACCCATAGTTGTCAGATATGTTGCCAGATCAACTATTTCCGGTTCAATTGCCGCATTCTCAATAATGGTCTGCCCATCGGCAAGTGCTGCTGCCATCATTATATTTTCAGTAGCCCCGACACTAGGAAAATCAAGATAAATCTTGCTTCCTTTAAGTCGGCCATTTACCTGCGCTTCTATATAACCATGCCCTTGAGTAATCTCGGCCCCCATTGCCGCAAAGCCCTTAAGATGAAGATCGACAGGTCTTGATCCTATTGCACATCCCCCGGGAAGAGAAATCTTTGCAACCCCCATCCTTGCAAGAAGTGGACCCATAACCAGAACCGATGCCCTCATTTTATTCACAAGTTCGTAGGGAGCTGTGGTATTATCAATCAAGTTGGAATTTATCCTCAGCCTCGTTTTACTATCCGAAAATTCAACATTTGCTCCAAATGATTTAAGTAAATCGCACATCACTTTTACATCTGACAGGTAAGGAATTTCTTCAATCACACTTTCTTTGTCTCCTAATAAAGATGCAGCGATAATAGGTAAAACAGAATTTTTTGCACCACTGACTCTTACAGTTCCCTTTAATGGGTTTGCTTCGGTTACAATCAATTTGGGCACGACAATTCTTCCTTTCATAATATATTTTATCTTTTGTATGCGCTTATATGAGAACAGCAAGTTATTTTTTCGTTATCACTAAGTCAGTATTCAATTGTAATTACAGGTGTTGCAACCCATATGTATGTCTTGTCCTCGTAAGCATTATATCTTAAAGCCAGATTAATATTTGTCATTCTTCCCATTATTTCAATATTGTTATCAATAAGGGGAGAATATGCCGATACACTAATCATATTCTTTTCAGACATTCCGTCTATTTTTTTTGCTTTTGCATCCTTCAGAATAAGGCCACTTATTCTGCTCATTTCCATATAGTCTAGCTTACCATCAAAGTAACCTGTAATACAAGTGTTAACCTTTGGATTTAAACCAAAACTTTTAAATTTTTCTTCAAGCAACTTAGCAGTACTATATATATCAGTTTGTGTCAGTTCACTAATTATATCAACTGAAATAGAGCTATCATTTTCATCGCTTTCACTTTTGTTTAATTGTGAAATGATGCACACTGTTTTACCATCTAAGGTTGAGCCTCTTATTTCAGTTTTACGGATAAAATCATTATTTAAAGTATTTATTGTATAATCTTTTTCTTTAAGTACTCCAACACTCTCTGACAACCCCTCGGCAACACTTACAATACCATCCGGGTGGTCCTGGAGTTTATCTGCATTACACCATACATAAACTTCACTATTTACAAAATTGGCACCCGCACTCAAAAACGAATCCTGGAGATCTGGGTTTTTTGTCTCTTCTCTATAATATAATCCTGCATAGGATATTGTAAATACTATTGTGAAAAACATCAACCAAAAGAAAGTTTTCCTTAATTTAGCACTCATATATATACCCCCGATAAACATTTAAGCAAGACTAAAAAATAGGTTCCTGCTTTGGATAATGAAAAAGATGATTTAATGGTACATTAATGCTAAAAAAGCATAATGTTTTTTTTCATTATCCCATGGCATATTTAAATTATTGCCCTATCGATTATGGGATATACATACAATATTTTTATACTGTAGGACTTTTCTGAATACTTAGAATAACAATCAATCAGAAGAATTTTTTAAGATTTTTTTTGATAACCCCCTCCTTTTCAATGTTAATTTCAGGTAAATAAACTACAACGTTGTTCGGCATTGTTTGTAACAAAGAATGTTAACTGCAAGGGGACTTGCTCTGTAGCTAGTAAGTTGAAATTGCCCTGCTTATCATCATGGCACAGTTTGCTCTGTTCATTATGTTTTCTTCTTTAAAGGACTCATAAATACTATCCTTTGAATTCAGTATTCCAACATCAAACATTTTTTTTACAGAACTGCTATACCACTTACCCTGTTGAACTTTTGAATATATACCATTGTTTGTAGTCTTAAAAACAAAGGATCTCGATAAAATTGAGCTTACTTCCGCCAGTGTAATTGTATTATCCGGCCTTATAGTTCCATCCCCATATCCTGAAATCAATCCGTTATTCGAAGCCAGAATAATATACTCTTTTGCCCAATGACTGTCAATATCAGTAAATTTGTTGATTTCCCCACCTTTGTCTTCAAGGCCTAAAGCATTAACCAGTATAACCAGAAATTCTGCCCGGCTGACGGGACTTTCGGGATCAAATAATTCATCCGACCTGCCATTAATTATACCTGCATCATGCAGATGAGTAATATATTCTTCAGCTTCTATGCCTTTTATATCTTTAAAAGGTGCATAGTCAAGATTACCCGCTTCATGCAAATTAACCCGGATTGGAGCAACCACATTTCCCAAGTCATAGTCAACATATGCGAAAGAAGGATAACCTTCTTTTAATTCATACCCTATATGCAAAGTCTTGCCATTTGTCAGGTAATGGTATGCAACAGTAAAACCCATTTGTTCTTCCGAATTGCTCCATTTCAATAAAACCCTTTCCCTATTGCCGTCAATCGAACTTATTTCGTAATTCAAGCCATGGGAAAACGAAAAATTTTCATTTAGAACAATGATGCACAGTATTAATATTATGTATACCATCACTTTGTTTATATTCACCATTGCATACCTCAATTCCTTCTTATTCAGGAATAAATTTAATTAATTACACATGTTTTTATTACTCAATTTCGCCAAGATATACCATCAATTTTTCTATGAGAAACATTATTTCTCCTCTACGCACGAGTGTATCACCTGAAAGGCTACTGCCATCTCTTATGATGGTAAATCCGTTTTGGCTTATAAAACCCGATTCCTTTTCTTTACTCAAATCAGTGCCGGATTTAAGCTCAATTACCCTTACTATCATTGAATATGCCTTAGATACAGTACAATTACTGCCTGCCAAATAAATCTCATCGCTGCTTATCATACCTGCTTTTGATGCCTGATTCATATAGCTGCTTCCATATTGATAATCCATTGCATCAAACATCAGTTTGACAACATCACCGACAGTAGCATTCAGATCCGGCTCAAACAATCTGCCATTGACACTTTTTATTTCGTGAACCGAGGCAACATTATTAATAACCGTCTCATATTTATGATAATATATATCATCAAAATAGTCATTACCTGTTTCTGCCACCATCGTGTCCCCGGTATTCAAGGTCTCAAAAATCAATTTTCCGTTCCCGGTGTCCCTGTTATAGGAAGCCGAAGTACTGACACGATTCCACAAGGAGTTCCTGGAATCATATATAAAGCCTGATGTTTTACCCTCATTGTACCAACCTTCATCATTATATGAAAATACAAACATCAAAGGTTTCAGCACTTTATCAATGGGAACTATGTTTGCGCCTTCCCGTGCGTTTATCAAGAATCTGCCCGTTACTGCCTTGACAATCATATTCCTGATGTTATCACTTTCTTTCTTGGAGGTTGAAACCGATATCTCATAGTCTACTCCTGAAGCTTTATTAAGCAACGGGTTACTCAAGCCGGTTGTCAAAACACCCGGGCGCATAACCAAAGATACCTGCTCAGTTTCAATTATCAAATTTTCACCAATTGAGGTGAGGGATTTAAAAACCTTATCGGATATCAATATTCTTACCGTATTGCATGCTGAAGGAGGAGTTGTGACATCTATCCTGTAATCAAGCTTTCTATCCATCATAACATGCTGTGCAAAACGGTCTGCATTTACACCTGTAATTTCAATATTCCAAGTATCATTTATTATTTCTGAATCCTTTTTAATAAATTCACCCGTTATAACATCTTCTATGTCCTGATCAGCATCATAGTCATCACTGCTCCTTTTAGTCCTTACAGTGATGCTTTGGGTAGCTTCTGATTTCAAATCTTTAACAGGATCATACGCATATAATCTTGCATAATACCTGTGGTTTGAAAGCAACCCTTCAACCATGAATTCCGAACCCACACCAATTTCATACTCCTTAGATTTTGAATAATCTATATTATCAGCAATCTCAAGTATATATTCAAGGTTCTCTGCCGTCATCCATTCAAATGTTATACTGTTTTTTGTTATCGCATCCTTCACATTTTTAATACCAAAGCCTATAGGAGTATCGGGCGGAGTATATGTCAAAGTCCTTACAGAATAGGAATCACTCCACTCCGAAGTACTGACCACCCCCGATTCATTCATCACTTCCGCCTGAACCCAGAAATAATACAACGTATCCGGGTTCAGATTCTTTACCCTATAATACACCGATTCTTTCAGTTCTTCCGAAGTTATAGCTATTTGCTGCAAATAAGAATTAGGATTATCCTCCAGCCCATATCTCAAATAATAATTATAACCGGTTAACAAATTCCAGCCCACATCAATATAATTATCACTTGCCAGACTATAATTAAAAGACGGCACTATGGGCTTTTCCACAGGAACTGCAATAACCGGAACTGTTGTTACAATAATTGGATCAGATGGTTCAGAGGCTAGACTTGCACTTTGCCGAACTGCTCTGACCCATATCACATATATTGTATTATCTTCAAGCCCGGTAAGTGTGATATCTATATTGTGTTTCTTCCCATCAGGGTTCAATCTCGGGTTTTCCGTCGGGTCATTGGCCGTTACAGGGTAATTTGTTATTTTATTAGGTTGTATTGTCCTCAATTGTTCATAGGACATCCCTTCAACATACTTTATACAGCCTACATCCAGAGAAACACCTGAGTCATAGGATACTTTTCTGTAATAAACATCATCTACTACAGTAACTGCCGGATTAAAAGGCGGAACATCGCTTTCGTTTTTCTTCTCACTCCTAATGTATTCCCATGTATCAGTCTGAAAATTATACTTTTCATACCAAAGATTTTTAAGCTGTATGGTGACTGAATCCTTTGTAACCATAACCCCATTGTCGGCGGTCTCTTTCAATTTAAGCGGAGGTCTTGCAGGAACAACTGGCTGTTCTATCGGGCCATCAGTAGGTGTTATTATTACTTTTAAAGCAGCATCTGATCTATATGTGACGGTTTGTAAAACCTCCTCCACATATTCTATGAATACTTTCTTTGCAACTATTTTTAAGTAATAGGTTGAATTTGGCGTCAGATTTTTAATTACGTACTTATATCCCACTAATTTATTGCCGTTTAATACATAGTTTTCGTTGCCAACCCTGAAATCAGACTCAATTTTTTCATCCTCAGGAGGATTATCAAGCATGTCAGGGTCTGTAACCAGCCATATATCATAGGCAACATCATTATCAATTTCCCCGCTGCCCTTTATTGGCAATCTCCACAAAATGGTAGCGCTATTGGAAGAAAGCTCACCTTTGTAGCTTATTATAGTATCTCCCTCCACCCTTTCAAATAAATCTACCATTTCAGGAGAAACAGGTCTTGAAGCAACTTCCTGCTCTCCTACAATTATACGATCCGATTCAATTCTAATCCCCCTATATACATCTTCCCCATCTCTTGTCACGATAGCCCTGACTATAAAGTAGTACTGAACCTCACCCGGAGGGAGTGTGACAAAAAAGTTTGTGCCGTCAACAGCCGCCATATACTGGGCCAGATCATTTGATCCGATAGTACCCCTGTAGATATGGTAAGCAATTTTTATACTGCCATCACTTAAGCCTGTGACAACAGGGCTCCATTCTAATTTCCATATTATACCGGTATCAGAAGTTGATATCTTCGAGGTTTTTACAAGTATATAACTGCAAGCTGTTACTGTTCTTGTATAACTTGTCCTCTTTATTTCATCATCTCCAAGATCCGGTTCGATCCTTATATAGTAAACCCTGCCCGCATCCCTTACAGTATGAATATATTCAAGCTTCCCGCTTGTTTCATTGATAGTTACCGCTCTTCCTTCTCCTATCTGCGGGTTCCCAATATAAATCGGTTGGGTGTTTGTAAAGGAATCATTCTCGGAAATATACAACTTATAATCTATTCTACCGGTGGTATCCCATACATCATCCCACTCTATTTTTATTTGATTTGTCCCGTGGGAATACGCATTAATACTTATATCGGTAAGAACCTTAACTCTGTTTGACGGTACTGATTCCGGACTTGAATATATGGTACTTTCATTGGCATGAGTGTGATAAGCGGTCATATCAAGATAGTAAATTGTTCCGGAATTTAATTCTTTTAGCCTGAAAGAACTTAAATTTCCTGATATGTCACGTTCCTTCAATTTACGCGTAGTTGAAGGCCTATAGGCCTTTGGTACCTCTTGAAGGTATATGTTCAGATATTTTCCAACTATAAAACTGTCTGTGAATTCAACATTCCACTTAACGTCGACGTAATACTTATCAAACTCATTATAACCAATGGGAGGTTTATCCTCATCTTTCGCTTCAACCCTTAATTGCGTAGGAGGCAGCTGAGGCAAATCAGTATAAGCATACACCCATATGCCTGAGTTTGCTTGCATTATTATAGATACTAATATTATTAATACCAATACTTTATAAATACTCTTCATAATCATTTCTCCCAAGTGATTTAATAACTGCTTTTGAACATTCATATCTTCTTAAATATCACCGGTAAGCTTCAAAACCTTCACAAACGCACTGGCCAGCTCACCCCTTGATATTGTTCCGTCCGGGTCAAAATACCCCTCATCATTAAGTCCCAGCATACCTAAATCCACAGAGATTAACACGTCTTTATAATAAATATCGTCGGCTTTTGCCAAGTCTTTAGCAGTACTGCTCCTGTTAGGAATCAAACTGTTTACACTTACGCCTGTTTTGAAAGAGTACACCATCATTACTACTTTGGCAGTCTCCTGCCTGCTTACGTCTCTGACAACCCCTCCGGAACCAATAAGGCTCTCAAGTCCATACTTTTGAGCTTTCTGATTTATTGAAAGACCCCGGTTGCCCTGTCCAATATCCGTTATTAATTCGAATAGAAGTATTATTTCCTTAACCTTTACAGTATCTTCAGGATAGAACAAACTCAAATCTCCAAACACTTCACTTAAATCATATTTTGATAGAAGCAATTTTATATCAGGTGTCTGTTTATAGTTATCAGTCAAATCCTCCGCCATGTCTTCCTTCAGAAGAATTGCGTATTCGCCTGTCTTGATAACATTAAACACCATATTGTTTGTGGATGTTGAAGCACTATTATATATCTTCCGCCATTCTTCACCGTCATATCTGGTATAAGGCTGTTTTAATCCTGACCCTTCAGTATAATTAATTTTCAAAAGAACAGGATTGTCAAAATCCTTAACATCAGCGCTTCTAACAACTACAGGAGCTATTCCGTTTCCGCCCTCCATCTTGTAATAAATAAATTTTGAAACTTCAAGTTCGATTTCATAAATGGAATCGTTTATTAATTCCTCCAACTTATTTGAATCAACCGAAGACACTTTTGTAAGAAGCTCACCCAGCTTTTCCTGAACAAGCCCTGAATTCTTGTTGTATATGCGGTCATCAATCTGACTTTTTAATAGCTTGTGGGTTATGGAAGTACCAACGGCTTTAATTTCCAGGTCATTGACATCCGAAATTGCCTTAAATCCTTTGGGAATACTTGCTTGCCCACCTGTATTACGGCCTATGTTCAGCTTATAATATAAGCCTCCAATGTTATCATTTCCTTCAAGCTCTTTAAGTTCAGGCCTTAAGTTAAGATCAAAGGTATTTGGTCGGATACTGTACTCCGCTCCGTTTGTTCTTATCAAAAGGTTTTTGTTTTCTGAGTCCATGGCAGCTATTACTTCAACTGGTATGTAAATTGTGTCGCTTGAAGCACGTCTGGCATAGAAGGAAACATCCAGGATAAATGGCATAGGCCCACTGTTTTCCATTGCATTTATCACCCTGTCACCTTTAAGCATCAGCTTGTTTTCTACTTCATCTCCTATATTTATTCTCCAGAATAAAGCCTGTTCAAGCCTATTTATTTTATCCAAAAAAGTTGCTTGGGTTTTGGTATTGTTATCCTCTTCATCATAATCTTCCTGATTAAAATCCGTTCTGATATACACAGGACCCAAGTATTTGGAATAGGAAACTATTGATGCATCAACAGGATCTTCTTTTTTTGCTCTTACCTTTATGTGGTATTTGGTATTTGCTTTTAAAGGTTGATCCTCATATGTGCCATCCTCAAGCCTTACAGGAATGGTTTTTATCCTGGCGTAATAGTATTCATAAATGGTACCGCTGGTCTCGAAGTTTTTCTCACTATAGTAAGGCAAAATGGTTCCATGTGCGCTTACGTACTCCTCAAGATTTTCATCGTCAAGCAGAATGTAGTTGTCATCTGAGTACGTCATAACTGAAATCTCATATTTATATTCCGGAAGACCTCTCCATTTAATTTCAATCTGATGGCAGGAATCCCGGGTTTTTAATTCTTCTTTTATATACATCAGTTTGGTGTCATTATCCTTATACACCTTTACATCATAGTAAGTATCGGCTTTTAAATTTATTAATCTTACATAGCAAGTTGTGCCATATTTAACGAAAGTGTATTTATTTTTATTAAGGAGACTAAATTTCAATTCACTCTCTGATTTTAAATATACGCTATAGTCCTCCGCTGCAGTTTCCAAATCATCATCTTCGAAGAAAAAGCCCAATTGCACATCACTGACAACATCAAGATTTGCCGGCTGCTCGATAAGTTTTGTAGTAACAGGTATGGAAACCCATGAACTGTACAAATTTCCGTCTTCTTTCTTAATGGCTCTGATACTGAAATAGTATAATTTATTTGGGAAAAGCCATTCATCAAAAGTATACCTGCATTCCTTTGAAATTTGATTATACTGAAAATTATCCGGCAAACTTGCAAGAGAAGGATCAAGTATTATGTCACCAAAATCGGCTATGAAACTCTGGTATATGGCATCGTTTGTACCATCATACAGGCCTTCGCTTGGATCAATCCTTCTTGATGAGCAGATAATATTGTAAACCACGTCGGTTTCATCCCTTTTCCAACTGAAAGTAACCCTTGAACTTGAAAGCATCTGATTACCTTCACTGTCCACAGCAATTTGAAAATCCACAGGTGCATAAGGCCGTTTTGAGGACTCATCAGGTTCTCCAATCACTGCCTTGACAGTTGTAACAGGAAGAAGTGTTGTAAACGCAGATTCCTTATCTATCTCAAGACCGACTGCGCTCAACCTGGTTCGGGCAACAAAGTAATAAGTAGTATTGGGTCTTAAATTAGGTCCAAAATTAGTGTAGCCATCTGTTCCTTTGGAAAAGTCTCGAATTATAAGCCTTATTGAAGAACTTTGTACATCGTCCGCTCCGATAAATGTAATATCACCATTAAGATTTTCAGTGGTTCCAATGAGCTGGAATGAATTCAACTCAGGCCTGTTGCTCATATACAAGTCATAATACACCACTTTGGAAACAGTTGTATCAGGTATATAATTATTCCAATTTATATCCACCTTGTCAAATTGAAGCTCAACATAATTTGAAACTTTACTCGTTTCACCTATAGTCACATCCGCATCATTGATATTCACTCTTAATCTTTTGGGAAGAGGTACGTCAATTTCATCTCCTGCTCTTGATGTAAAACTTACTATTACCGATTTATCTGACATATCCTCATTTTCATTTGAGTCACGTTTAATATTGTTTGTTGTATACATTTGCATATAATAAACTTTGTTTGGAATTAAGAAATTTGGATAGCCTTCGCTATTGTCAATATCTTTTTGAACTATCACCGGTTTTCCGTTTCCATCCAACCCATCGTAATATGAACCCTTAAATAGGTTAAATCCTTTAATAGTGTATTCAAGACGCTTTCCATTCTCTGTAACTTCCTTTGATGAAAAATACAAAATCTTTCTGTATTTCATTGGAAAATAGCCATAAATAGTGTCCCCGGATTTAAGTTCAGGATATGGCATCTTAGTATCTTCTTCTTCACTCAAATTCAATAAAACATGGTATACAATGTCTTCATTCTTGTCTGTGTTTGCCCTTATATCATCCCAGTTGGCAGGCTTATCCCAGGAAATCGTTATGTCCGATGACTTTTGTAATACAGAAACACCATCAATTTCAACTGTTTTTGAAACAAGGGTCCTTCCAATTACAGTTATTCCTGTAGGAACGGGGGATTTACTTGTATCCTCCGACAAGGTATAATCCATTGGCAAGGAATCAAGCCTGTCACTAGTCGTATCAGTCTTTACAACTATCCTGTAAAAAATTTTGTTATTAGGCCCTACTCCGGATATCAGTGTTAGGGCACTATCAGATCCTGCTGCAAAGAAGCTGTCATCTATGGTCTTTTTGACACCCCAATCACCCTGAATGGTCTCATCATCACTACACTGCACTTCATAATACAGTCTTGGGAGGTCAAGACTTCCCTGATTTACCTTATATATCTTGATATATACATTATCAGCCGAATCCTTGGAAAGCTGAAATCTTATAGGTGTGTACGTATAAGGGAATATTCCCATCAAAGTACTTCCATTCAAGTCAGAGGGATCTCCTATTGTTGTGACATACTTGCTTACTCCGGCATTATTCTGGTATGAAAGCTTGATATTCATATAATAAACCGTACCCGGAAGTATGTCTCCATCCGGTAAGCCATATTCTTCCAGTGCAGGCAGGGCAGTGCTGACATCCTTCCTTCCGATCAGGTCAACACTTAAAAAACCGTTGTCATCCGGGCCAACAACTTTAGCTTTGGTAGACTGGCTGCCTGCCACATATGCAGAATATTCTTCATCCTCATAATTGATAATAATAGATGACTGTGAAGATCCACTGTTTAGTGTGGACAAACTACTGGATATATTAATTCTGAAATTAAGGGTAGAAACATCAAGATTGTTTTCATAGATATCAAGTAAGCTGTTCTTTACATAATTCATTGTAGCTGCTTCATAGGCATAACTAAATTTAAAACCATCCCACACCATTGGCATTGCCCATTTTAATTTAAGGCGCGGCACATTTCCCATTTCATATCCGCCACCTTCTATAGCCACCCTTTCCTGATCTCCCCTGGTGGCGTAAAATGAAACTCGAGGAAGATAATATAACAACCCCTCACCAAGCATGCTTCCGCCCAAATCAACATCGCTATAAACACAAACCCTTATATCATATATGTAATCATTCATTAATCCTGAAATTGTAGTTGTGGTTTCTTGTGAATTGTTTTCTATTGTCTTTTCTCCACTATCGGGAGTATGATAACTTATTTTGAAAGACTTTGCTCCAGACACTTTATCCCAGTGAATAGTCAATATATCATCTTTATACTTGTCAACATATACATTGACAGGAACGACAGCCGCAAAAACACTTTGCTGAAATAGCGGTACAGGACCCGATACAAGTGCAACTATCAAAACTACGGCAAGCAAACTTTTTAACCCTTTCATAATAAAACCCCCATATTGAACTATAAACTATATATTTTTAGCTGTTTTTAACTTAGATATTGTTCTGGTGCAAACATACCATAGGACTAAAAGCTTAACCTCCGAAAGGTTAAGTATATTAACAATATATAAATTTATCGGCAATTTGAGGCAAAATATTAAGTGCAGTGCTATAATTAAACTATAATTTAAGAATACTAATAATTAGCTTCGGCTAAATTCTCACTTTTGGCTCTGTTTATTAAAGAGGCCTAGTATAGAACTCGAAGTAATGCTTCAGATATTCCAATGAAGCTTTAAAGAAGTACAGGATATCAACCGGACCAAACACGGATTTAGGTGACAAGGAAAAGGAAGGAGATTGTCGTACGCCCCGCGGAAGCTTTTACATATGTTCAACAGACATCTATTCACCGCCAAAGGGGTATTTGGGCTCCAGGTGGATGTTACTGAGTTATCCTAATTTGGAAGCTGCTGAACGTGGACTTAACAGTGGACTTATTGATGAAAAAACTTATAATAAAGTAAAATCGGCAAACCTTGACAAACGGACACCTCCTCAGGACACAATTTTAGGCAGTGCAATAGGTATCCATGGCGGTGCAAAGGAGAACCTTCGCAAAGACTGGACTGCGGGATGCGTTGGCATGTATGACAAAGATGTAGAAGAGATTTTCGAATTTGTTAAAATCGGCACACCGGTCTTTATAGAGTAATTCTCCATAAAGAAACCATATCAAAACCTGAGCTCTAATATATCTACTTACCCCTTCTTCCAGCCGCAAGTCTTGCCATAGCCCTTGCCAATGCAGCTTTTGATTGAATATACTCGGTCTGACTTGTTTGTCTGCGCATTCTTTCTTCTGCCCTGTCCTTAGCTGCCTTCGCCCTGTTTATATCTATCTCATCCGGCCATTCTGCAGTATCAACCAAAATAACAGCCTTGTTCTGTTTAACTTCCATAAAGCCCTGTCCTAATACTGCTTCAATCCAGTTACCATTTTTCTTAATCTTGACAGTTCCAATGTCAATTATCACCACAAGAGGCATGTGATCCTTTAATACCCCCATATCCCCTGACGGAGTTTTAACAATCAAAGATTCCACATTACCCCAGAAAAATTTCCTGTCAAGTGTCAATATTTCCAAATAAAATTCATCAGACATAATAAAACCTCCAAAATCACGAACTACCCTCGTGACTATGAAATAACTCCCACATATTTGTGATAAGCAATAGACCTTATCTTACAGCGAGCGAGCATTTTCGTATACTTCATCAATTGTTCCTGTCATATAAAAAGCTGCTTCCGGTATGTCATCCATTTTTCCGTCAATAATTTCTTTGAAGCCTCTTATAGTGTCTTTTATACGCACATACCTGCCCTTATAGCCCGTAAAAGTTTCAGCTACAAAGAAGGGTTGTGATAAATATCTTTGAATCTTCCTTGCCCTGAACACAGTTAGTTTATCTTCGTCAGTCAGTTCATCCAGTCCCAGTATTGCAATTATATCCTGTAATTCCTTGTATCTTTGTAATATTTCCTGAACTTTTCTTGCAACCCTGTAATGTTCTTCTCCTACAATGCTTGCATCAAGCACCCTTGAATTTGAATCCAAGGGATCTACAGCGGGATATATTCCCTGCTCAACAATTTGCCTTGATAAAACAGTTGTTGCATCAAGATGGGCAAAGGTCGTAGCCGGTGCAGGGTCGGTAAGATCATCCGCAGGAACATATACTGCCTGAACCGATGTGATTGAACCCTTTTTGGTCGAAGTTATCCTTTCCTGAAGTGCACCCACATCTGTTGCCAGAGTAGGTTGGTAACCCACCGCTGAAGGAACTCTGCCAAGCAGTGCCGAAACTTCCGAACCAGCCTGAATAAACCTGAATATATTATCAATAAACAACAGCACATCCTGACCCATTTCATCTCTGAAATACTCTGCCATGGTAAGACCTGAAAGCCCCACCCGCATTCTTGATCCCGGTGGCTCATTCATCTGTCCGAATACAAGCGCTGTTTTCTCGATAACTCCCGATTCCTTCATTTCATTCCACAGGTCGTTGCCTTCCCTGGTTCGCTCCCCAACGCCTGTAAATACCGAATAACCGCCATGCTCGGTAGCTATATTTCTGATCAGTTCCATAATAAGAACAGTCTTACCAACTCCGGCTCCACCAAAGAGCCCTATCTTTCCACCTTTTGCATAAGGTGCAAGTAGGTCAACCACTTTAATACCCGTTTCAAGAATTTCAGTAGAAGGCTTTAACTCATCCAAGCCAGGCGCCGGCCTGTGAATTGGAAGGTACCTTTCCGCCTTCACTTCTCCCATGTTATCAGCCGGTTCTCCCAAAACATTAAACAACCTTCCCAAGACCTCTTTACCTACCGGAACTTTTATAGGTTCCCCGGTATCTTTTACATCCATACCTCTCATAAGTCCATCAGAGGCTGACATAGAAATGCATCTTACAGTGTCATTCCCAACATATTGCATAACTTCTGCAATAATCTTATTATTCTCTGCTTCTATTTCCAAAGCATTATAAATTTTGGGAAGTGCTCCTCTTTCAAATTTAACATCAATAACAGGACCAATAACCTGTATAATTTTACCTGTGTTCTGTATCATCATACCCACTCCGTTCAGTTTTTCGATTGAATAGGTCAATTCCTATTTTAAAGCTTCTGACCCGCCAACAATTTCAGAAATCTCTTGTGTAATTTTAGACTGCCTTGCTCTGTTAAAACTCATATTGAGTCTTTCCAACATTGCATCAGCATTTGTGGTAGAGCTATCCATTGCAGCCATCCTGGCGCTTTGTTCGCTGGTAAATGCCTCAACAAAAGCCCCGTAAATAACACCCTTTACATATTTCCCAACCAGAATGTCCAGCACTTCCTGAGGAGATGGATCATATGCAATGATATTATCTATTTTATCTTCAACATTATCATCGATCTTCATTTCCTCCCGGAGCGTATGAAGTTCCAGTGGCAGTAATTTTATTATCTGAGGCTCTATTGATATGGTTGAGTGCATATTCGTAAAGGCCAGATACAATTCGTCAAAAACTCCTTCGGCGAACATGTTGAGGACTGATTCAGCTATATCTCTGGCTCTGTAAACCGTTGGATTCTGAACAGGATAGTCAAACTCCATGTTTACATTGTATTTATTCTTTGCAAAATGGTATTTACCAACATAACCGGCTAAAAACAAGGGTGCTTCCATATCCCCGTCCAAGTGCTCCTCCACCAGCTTAATCATGTTATGATTATATCCCCCGGCAAGCCCTTTATCTCCTGTCAGAATTAAATATGCCTTTTTCCTGCTGGTTTTCTCATCACTTAAATCAAAATATTTATTGTTTATATCACCACTGTGCATAAGTATATCCACCATGGTAGAACGTACTTTCTCAAAATACGGCAAGGCATGATCAAGCTGCCTTCTTGCACGCTTCAGTTTTGCCGCAGAAATCAGCTTCATCGCTTTTGTAATTTGCTTTGTATCTTTTATACTCTTAATCCTGAGCTTGATCTCATTTATCTGAGCCAAATCCATCACCAGCTTATATTTATTCTAGTTCATTTTTATTCCACAGAATATTGATTTTTAAATTCTTCTATTGCACTTTTCAATTCGCTTTCCACAGCTTCATTCAAATCTCCGGTTGTTCTGATTACATCCAAAACCTTTGAATGATTTTCTTTAATAAACTTTAAAAGAAGTTTATTAAATTCCCTTACCTTCTTTGTAGGTATGTCCATAAGATACCTGTTGATGGCGCAAAAAAGTATTGCCACCTGTTCCTCAACCGGTAATGTTTTATGCAGGGACTGCTTTAACGTTTCAACAAGCCGCTCTCCCTGAATCAGCTTATCTCTTGTAACCTTGTCAAGATCTGAACCAAATTGTGCAAATACAGCCAATTCTCTATATTGGGCAAGATTTATTCTTATAGAACCTGCAACTTTCTTCATTGCTTTAATCTGTGCTGCCCCACCAACCCTTGAAACTGATAAACCTACATTTACAGCAGGCCTTTGGCCGGAATAGAATAATTGAGACTCAAGGTAAATCTGACCGTCTGTAATTGATATTACATTTGTTGGAATATAGGCAGAAACATCACCTACCTGTGTTTCAATTATCGGTAGTGCTGTTATCGAACCGCCCCCAAGCTCATCACTTAACCTGGCTGAACGCTCCAGCAACCTCGAATGCAGATAAAACACATCGCCCGGGAAAGCTTCACGTCCCGGAGGCCTTCTGAGCAGAAGTGACATGGCTCTATACGCAACAGCATGTTTAGACAGATCATCATAGACTATCAAAACATCCTTATTGTGATTATACATAAATTCCTCAGCTATAGCACAGCCTGCATATGGAGCTATATACTGAACAGTTGACATTTCACTTGCCGTAGAGGAAACAACTACAGTATATTCCATTGCCCCATACTTCCTAAGAGTGTCAATTATCCCTACAACACTTGATGCCTTCTGACCTATTGAAACATAGATACATATTACGTCTTTTCCTTTTTGGTTAATGATTGCATCTATAGCAATAGAAGATTTTCCTGTCTGCCTGTCACCGATTATCAACTCTCTCTGTCCTCTTCCTATAGGTACCATGGCATCTATTGCCATTATACCTGTCTGAAGCGGAGTGTTTACCGACTTTCTATCTACAACCCCCGGCGCCGGCCTTTCTATAGGCCTTGTCTTTGTAGAAGCAATTGCACCCTTTCCGTCTAAAGGTTTACCAAGAGGGTTTATTACCCTTCCTATCAACTCCATGCCAACCGGAACCTCTACAGGCTTTCCCGTCCTTTTGACGTAAGTTCCTTCCTTTACGTCCAAACCTTCTCCAAAAAGAACACTTCCAATATTATCTTCTTCCAGGTTCATCGCCATGCCATAAACCCCGCTCTCAAACTCAAGCAGCTCACCATACATACAGTTTGCAAGGCCGTAAATTCTTGCTATTCCGTCCCCGGCCTGCAATACATACCCTACATCATCTATTTTTTCTTTATTTCCGTAATCCTCTATCTGTTTCTTTATAATAGAACTAACCTCTTCAGGTCTAAGAATCATATATACCACCTCTCAAAAGCTGAAAAATCAATAATTACACAAAAGTCAGTATGTCCTTACATTTAACATCAGTCCTGTATTAACAAACTCTTTAGAGAATCCAACCTGGCCTTTACAGAGTAGTCTTCCACCCTGTCTCCAATTTGTACCTTAATTCCTCCAATCAGTGATTTGTCTATTTGAAGAAGGGCACTTACCTTGCCCTTCTTATATGTCGTTGAGTACTTTTCCCGTATCTTTTCAACCTGCTGCTCATCTAACTGAACCGCAGAGATTATTTTCAACTTCAATACATTTCTTTTCTCATCCGCATGCCTTTTATATTCATTTGAAATACCCTTAATATACTTAGTTCTATTTTTATCTGTCAATAACAACAATAGCTTGAATAAGCTTTCATCAATTCTGCCTTCAAGCATTTCTGACAACAGCTTTTTTTTCATATCTATTTGTACTTGAGGACTTCCAAGGTAATCCACCAGTTCACCGGTACTATCAAGCAGATCCACCACAGCATCAAAATCAGTCAATACTCTGTCCGTACTGCCGTTTGCTTCAGTTATCTCTATTAATGCCTCAGCATACCGTCCTTCTACCATTGGCATTTACATACTTCCTTTCAATCTATGCAATATTTTTCCTTGAAACAACGTCATTTACCAGTTTTCTGTTCATTTCTGTGTCCATGTTGGCCTCTACAACCTTAGAAGCAGCTTCTAATGCGAGACTTACAACCTCATTTCTCATACTCTTCATCATTTCTTCTCTTTCAATCTCGATCTCTTCTCTGGCTCTTTCTTTCAAAATTTCTACTTCAGCCTTAGCCTGCCTGATAATATTATCATGCTCTTCCCTGGCTTTTTCTGTTGCATCTCTGATTATTTTATCAGCTTCCTTATGAGCAACAACAAGCTTTTTTTCATAGGTTTCCTTAAGCTCGGCAGCTTCTTCCTTACCTTTTTTTGAATCCTCAAGCTGCTGCTTTATTGAATTCGCCCTTTTTTCCATAAATTCAGTTACTGGCTTAAAGAGCACCTTATTTAAAACCAAATATAACACTACTAAATTTATCATCGTCCATACAAAATCCGGAATTTTAAATAGCAGTCCCATAAAAAAATCCTTTCCACGACTGTAATAATAACGTATTCCATCTAAAGAAGAGGCTGGCCGTTCCGCTTCGCTACACTGCTCGCCATGCAACCCGGCTGGCCGTTCCGCTTCGCTTCACTACTCGTCTATGCATCCGAGGATACGCACACCCTCTCCAAAAGTCTCAATGGAATAAAAGCTTCCCCGCCGTTTATTTCAAAAATATCATTAGAAGTGCAATAACAAACCCATAGATAGCCGTCGCCTCAGCCAAAGCTGCACCAAGCAGCAGAACAGTCTGTATTTTTGTTCCTGCCTCCGGCTGCCTTGCGACTGCTTCAACAGCTTTTCCAGTTGCAAAACTAATACCCCATCCGGCAGACACACACCCTAATAAAGCCAAACTTATTGCAATTGCTGAATTACCCATTTTTTCACCTCCTTATTCAACTGCCTCAGCAATGTAAAGTGATGTAAGGAATACAAAAACATATGCTTGCAGTATACCGTCAAAAATATCAAAATAAATACTGACTACACCCGGTATAAATGCCGGTATGGAACTATAGATCAACTCCATAATTATAACCGCACCCAACACATTTCCATATTGCCTGAAGCATAATGACAAAGGTCTTATAACATAATCAAGTATTTTAAATGGCAATAATAAAGGCACAGGCTCTAAAAAGCTTTTAAGCCATCCCGACACCTTCTTAACCCTTATTCCTGAAATAAGAACAGCAACCATCGACATAACAGCAAACCCCATAGCGACACTGGCATTCTTCGTCGGTGGTATCAGGTTAAAATCAGGGAATTTTTGAAATGCCTTAATATGGGTCAAATGATATAACTGCTCACCACTTGGAATTATGTTAAATATTGAGATGGTATTTGACAAAACAAGAAATAAAAGTACTGTTCCTATATATGGTGCAAACAACTTCCAATGGTGTCCAACCGAACCCTCTGTTAATTTGTTTATGAGTTCTACCAGTGTCTCAACAATGTTTTGCTTTCCCTCGGGGATCGTTTTCATCTTCCTTGTAAAGATAATTGAGAATATAATGAGGAAGGCCATTATAATCCACATAACTATAACGGCATCTGAAATCTGTATAGTTAATCCAAATAAGTGAATGTCTATTTTATTACTTGACATTACCTCCGCAATTTTTTCGCCAAAACCTTCCATTTTCGCACCTTCTTAATTGAAAGTTATTATGGGATAAACCCAAAGCCTCAGTAAATATATTTATTAAAATTATTACGGGCAAAAGCAATACGCCTCCCACAACACCGAAAAAAAACCGCAAGCCAAAATATATAGATACTGCAATTAATAAAATATTTGCAGGCTGTATCAGCAAATATTTAACAAACATATTTCTTTGAGTCGGCCTTTTTTCTCCCTGCCTGAACTCACCTGATATATACTTCGAAGTAACAGCAAATTTCAGCATACCTAGTAGTGAACCACAAATTAACCCTGCAGCTGTACTCCACTTCTTATCAATAAATACAAAATTCAGAATTAACAAAGCAACTAAAAATATAATTGTCCTTACTTTCAAAAACCTTTGTAATGCAGCATCATCCAAAATATTCATCCTTCTGGTTTCCCCGAAAAACCTAATAAAAAAACCGACACTGCTTAAAACAAGCACCTTCGGCGGCAACGAAAATAATATAATGTTACTATATTATCACAGCTGTATAAGTTATTCAACAGAAAATGTACTAAAAATTTTAACACATATTTATATATTTTCGTACATTTTTGTTATTTACTTTATCAAAAATTCTGAAGGTTTCTCTTTACTCAACCCAAACTCATAGAGCAATGCTTTGGCTATTCTTGAAGATGCAAATCCATCCCCATACGGATTGACTGCCTTTGCCATTTTCTGATACTCCTCATTTACATCAAGCAGTTCGCAAGTCAGATTTATTATATTTTCCCTATCCGTACCTGCAAGCTTGACAGTACCCGCTTCTAAAGCTTCGGGACGTTCTGTCTCATTACGCAACACCAGTACCGGCTTACCCAATGATGGTGCTTCCTCCTGTAACCCACCTGAATCAGTCATAATCAGATAAGACCTGTCCATAAGATTATGCATGTCCTGAACATCCAACGGATCAATTAAGTGAATACGGTTGTGTCCGCCCATAATTTTTCTTGCGACAGACTGCACAGCAGGGTTTAGATGGACAGGATATACTATCACCACATCTTCATATCTGTCCGCAACATACTTTAATGCCTGACAGATGTTCTCAAGCGGCTCACCAAGGTTTTCCCTCCTGTGAGCAGTAACAGTAATAACCCTGTTACCTGAAAAATCTATATCTTTAAGTCTGTTGTTCCCGAAAACATAATCCTTCCTCACAGTGGTCTTAATAGCATCAATTACAGTGTTTCCTGTCATATAAATTTTATTCTCTTTTACGTTTTCCTTTAACAAATTAGCTTTATTTGTCCTGGTAGGCGCAAAATGAATATCACTTAAAACACCTGTAAGTTTTCTGTTTATTTCTTCAGGGTAGGGGAAGTACTTGTCATTTGTCCTGAGCCCTGCCTCAACGTGACCCACACTGATCTTGTTATAAAATGCTGCCAGACTTCCGACAAATGTTGTTGTAGTGTCACCGTGCACAAGAACTATATCCGGCTTGACTTCTCCAAAAACCCTGTTTAAACCTTCCAATCCCCTTGTAGTTATATCTACAAGTGTCTGTTTGTCCTTCATTATGTCCAAGTCGAAATCTGCAGCTATATCAAATATCTTAAGAACCTGATCAAGCATTTGCCTGTGCTGTGCTGTGACACATACTGTTGTTTCAATCTGGTCGTACTTTTTTAATTCCTTAACTAAAGGTGCCATTTTTATTGCCTCCGGCCTTGTGCCGAAAACAACCATCGCTTTTAATCTGTCCAAAATTATCCTCCTTGCAAAAACTCCGAAGTAATATTTATGCTTGTTGTTAGTGAGTTTAATAATTAAAGTAGTCTTTTAAACCTATTCCTTTGCTTTTTGTATAGACAAGTCAGGAACTTTTTCATCCTCAACCGTTTTATTAACATCGGGACTATCATTGATTTCATTCATATACTTTGAACCTGCAATTACAAACACCGATACAGCAATTATAAGTACAACTGCACTCAAGGCTCCCTTATCAGCTAAAACAATCGCAGCAAGCCCTAACGCACCACTTACAGTATACATGGTCACAACCGACTGTTTCTGGCTGAATCCCATGTCTATAAGCTTATGATGTAAGTGTCCTCTGTCTGCAGCCATAATTGACTTTCCTTGCAATAGTCTTCTTAGGATAGCAAAAGTAGTATCAAATAAAGGCAAACCCAAAACTAATAAAGGAATAGCTATTGCTATTGTCGTATATGCCTTCATCATTCCCTGCAGAGATATTACACCCAGGGTGAATCCTAAAAATGTGGCTCCGGTATCCCCCATAAATATTTTCGCAGGATTAAAGTTATATGGTAGAAAGCCAAGTGTTGATCCTGCAAGTATAGCGATAATCAGCGCAGTTTGCACTTCCCCTGCTATTATTGAAATAAACAAAAGTGATAAATACGCAATAGAAGAAACTCCTGCTGCGAGGCCATCTAAGCCATCTATGAAGTTTATAGCATTGGTAATACCAACAATCCATAAAACTGTAAGTGGATAAGCAATAAAATCACTTAGAATAATACCTTCTGTTGAGAATGGATTAGTGATAACAGATATTTTGTTCTGTGATACAAAAACCACAGCCAAAGCAGCCAATATCTGAAACAGAAACTTAATCTTCGGCCCTAATTGTTTGATATCATCCACAATACCTATACCTACTATAATAAAAGCACCTATGAGTAAACCCAACAATTGCGATGTAGGTTCAATACCTATAACTCCAATAAATGTACTCATCAATCCAAATAATAATGAAATGATAAATCCTGAAAATATCGCCAATCCACCCAAGCGTGCAATAGGCTTTTTGTGCATTCTTCTGTCATCCTTGGGAACATCGACAGCTCCAATATAAAATGCAACCTTTTTTGCTATTGGAGTTGAAGTAAATGAAACTATAAAAGCAAGGGCAAAAGATATAAAATATTCATAAAACACAAAAACACCTTCTTCTTCACATTAATCTTTTGTAAAATAATATATACTATTCTACATCAAACTTTACAACTCTGATTCCCGATTCCTTCAGCAAATCCATGGCAAGATTGTCAGGATAATCTCCTTTAAACACAATTTTCTTAATTCCTGCATTTATTGCCATCTTTGCACACAACACACAGGGTTGATTTGTGACATAGAGAGTCCCATCCTTAACGCTGGTGCCGGAATAAGCAGCCTGTACAATAGCATTCTGCTCTGCATGTATAGCTCTGCAGAGTTCATGCCTCTCTCCCGAAGGCACATTCAATTTTTCTCTTAAACAGCCAACTTCATCACAATGCCTGCATCCCATAGGTGCACCGTTATAACCGGTTGCAAGTACGCGTTTATCTTTAACTATCAATGCACCTACCTGACGCCTTTTACAGGTTGACCTGCTTTTAATAAGTTCAACTATTTCCATAAAATACTGATCCCAAGACGGCCTCATTAAATTTCCCCCTATACCGAGAAATACACAAAATATATTTCGTCTGTTTTTCTCAAAATCTTAACTCCAAGAAAATCCAGCTTCTACTTCGTACCAAAAAGTCTGTCGCCAGCATCTCCAAGACCTGGAATAATATATCCGTGGTCATTGAGTTTGTCATCTACTGCTGCACAATATACGGCAACATCCGGATGATCCTTATTTATTCTTTCCACTCCGGCTTTTGATGCTATGAGACACATCAATTTTACACTGTTTACGCCTCTGTCCTTTATGTACTGTATTGCTGCCGACGCAGATCCACCTGTTGCAAGCATAGGATCTATAACGACTATCTCTCTTTCAGAGACATCATCAGGCAATTTACAGTAATACTCTACAGGTCCAAGTGTCTCCGGATCCCTGTACAGCCCAATATGCCCGACTTTTGCCATGGGCAGCAGCTTAAGCATACCGTCTACCATACCAAGTCCCGCTCTTAAAACAGGTACAATACCAAGCTTTTTCCCTGATATTATGTTTGTTTTTGCCACCCCAACGGGCGTTTCTATTTCAACCTCTTTTAAAGGCATGTTCCTTGTTACTTCATACCCCATCAGCATTGATATCTCCAGGACCAGTTCCCTGAACTCCTTTGTCTGGGTATTCTTGTCTCTTAGAAGTGAAATCTTATGTTGGATTAAAGGATGATCGAGTACAAAAACATTATTCATTCGTTATAACTCCTTTTATATGCTGTATTTTTTTTCGATAGCTTCTATTTTGCACACTCTTTTTTGGTGCCTGTCCCCTAAAAAGTTCGCTTTTAGCCAGGTGTCAACAATATCAAGAGCCAGATCAAGCCCAACTATTCTCTCACCTAATGCAAGTATATTAGCGTTATTGTGTTCCCTGCTCATCCTGGCCATAAAACTGTTGGTGCATAAAGCTGCTCTTATACCGGGCACCTTGTTTGCAGATATAGAAATCCCTATTCCTGTTCCGCATATTATTATACCTTTTTCACACTCCCCGTTCTTAACAGCTTCCGCAACACTCAAACCATAATCGGGATAATCAACTGACTGAGAATCACATGTTCCAAAGTCTACTACTTCATAATTGTTTTTTTCGAGAAATTTTACTATCTCACCTTTTAATTTGTATCCTGCATGATCATTACCAATTGCAATTTTCATATTATCCTCCAAGTTTATATTTTATATTATTGGAAACTTTATGTCAAAAGGAAAAAACGCCAAAATCATCAAGCTTATCGGCCACTTGCCAAAGCTATTTCATTGGCCCTCTTTAAGCCGTTTAATCAATATATCAACCGCATCCTTAATATCGATTGCACATTTTCTATATACATCTTCAGAACCTCCGTAGGGATCGCATATGTCTAATGAAAAACTATTTATACCATTACTGCTTTCATAAGCATATTCTTTTAATGTGTATATCCTGTTTTGCGCACCGGGGAAAGAACTAATCAGTGCTCTTTTATGATCCCTTGTCATAGTAAGTATCAAAAAAGCATTATCAATATCTTCCCGTGTAATACGCTTTGATTTATGATATCCAATATCAATATTCCAGTCTCTCAACACTTTTGAAGCATATTCGCTGGCACATACTCCTTCGAATGCTGAAATACCGGCTGAATCAGCGATAAAACGCTTCATACTTTCTCCTTCTTTTTGGACGGCACTGTTAAATATACCTTCGGCCATTATACTTCTGCATGTATTCCCTGTACAAACGAACAGTACTTTTCCCATTTTCCTGTCTCCCTTTCCCGTAAATCTGACGAACTACTATTCTACTCCATTCTACTCCAAGAAAGATTGCTCTTTATAATACTTCCAAATTCTTTTTATTTCATTTATTTTTTTGTGTCAATCAACCTCATACCTCAATTATATTGTATCCTGCTGCCTTTTTCATTCTATTCATTACAGCATATCCAATGCCGGAAATGTCAACCGCCTCCGCCAAAATAACCTGTACATCTGTCTTGTCAAAATCCCGAAAAGCCTTAAATAAATTTGCTGCTATAGTCCCAGGACTTAATCTGCTCCCAAGTGTCACGGTCAAAAGCTCAGGATATAGATGAATCGTCTGATCAGTTGCCAGAACTCCTACCTTTATACCCTTGTCTCTATAATCCCTGGCCATCTCATTTATACGTAATACAGTTTTTTCCTGCTCACCCTCTACAATTATTACCTCTGCCTTTGGAGCGTAATGCTTGTATTTCATTCCCGGTGACCTTGGAATTACACTGTCACCAAGACTTTTCTTTGCAATGGAAGAATCAATCTGAATTCTTCCTAAAACACTTTCAAGCTGTTCTACTGTTATACCACCGGGGCGCAATAACATAGGGGGGCCTAAAACCATGTCCACAACTGTAGATTCAACACCAATATCAGAAAGTCCTCCATCAATTATTACATCTACCTTACCATTCAAGTCATTAATCACATGTTTTGAATCTGTAGGGCTTGGTTTTCCTGAAACATTAGCACTAGGAGCCGCTACTGGTATTCCGGCTTCCCTGATTAATGCAAGTGCAATGGGATGAGATGGAACTCTTACTGCAACAGTATCCAAGCCCGCAGTTATTATTTCCGGAATTATCGACAGCTTTTCCAGAACTAAAGTTAGCGGGCCTGGCCAGAACTTGTCCATCAGATATAATGCTTTGTCCGGTATGTATGCCACTAAATTTTCTACAGAATTCTTATCTGCAACATGGACTATAAGAGGGTTGTCCGAGGGTCTTCCCTTTGCCGCAAATATCTTTTTTACAGCTTCCTCATTTAAGGCATCTGCCCCAAGTCCATAGACGGTTTCTGTCGGAAACGCCACCAGACCGCCATCTCTTAAAACCTGGGCCGCGTATTTTACCTTTGATATATCTATATTGTCAATATTGATTTTTATAATCTCGGTTTTCAAAACTATTCTCTCCTTTAAAAACCCACTAAACTGTTGGGTTCTGGCATCACAAACATATAGAACGCATAAATACGCTACAGTATGCCATAAAAATATTACTTAGGGATAACGAAAAAATAACATCCTATTCTCATATTTTGAAAACATTA
>CAZLZR010000002.1:153943-156583 GCA_964564015.1 uncultured Acetivibrio sp. | reverse complement strand
TTTGATTGTCCTGGCAGGAGCTTACCTTATAATTGATCGTACAATAAAGCCAGATAATACCGAGGCTGAAGACAAACGAATAGAGTTATCAAAGTTTGATAGTGAAATGGTGGATGAGTTGACTGTTGAGAGTACCGATGGCAAGTTTGTCTTTAAAAAGAATGGTACTGAGTGGGAATTGATTTCCGGCGGAAACTTCAAAATTGATGCTACAAATGTTAATGCTATAGCTGTTAATGCAGCTGATTTGAAAGCATATAAATTAATTGAAGAGAATGCATCTTCACTGGAGAAATATGGACTTGACAATCCTTATAAGATAACAGTGAAATTGTCCGATGGCACCGAGACAGCGTTGGAAGTTGGTAATATGACGCCTACAAAAGAAGCCTACTATATAAAGAAAAAGGATTCAAAATCTGTTTATGCTGTCTATGCATCTACTGGAGATTTACTTGTTGCAAATAAATATGAGCTAAGAAATAAATACATTTTTGATGTTTACTCTACGGATGTTATAAAGTTTTCACTGGACAGGAATGGCAAAAGAGTGTTCAGTACTGAAAAGTCGAAGGAAAGTGGATGGATGATACTTGAGCCGATTCAGGGAAAAACCAATTTAGTAAGAGTGTCTACCATTCTGGATTCCTTTGTTAGGTCATCAGTAACTGAGTATGTTGAGGAAAACCCCCAGGATTTGGCGAAGTATGGACTGGACAATCCGTCATATGTCATTGAAGCGGCTACAGATAAGGAGAAAATAAAACTTTTCCTTGGTAAAGAGAGTGATACGGAGTATGCCTACTATGGCAGGATTGATGGAAGTAATGAGATATTATCTATCGACTCATCAGCATTGTCGTTTATTGATATCAAAGCGATAGAGGTATGTGAAAACCTTGTATATACTCCTTCTATCTATGATGTTTCAGAAGTTGTAGTAAATATCGACGGAAATACAAGGACATTGAAGATAGAGAGCGATAGTGCCAAACCTGAAGAAGATAAGTTCAATATTGACGGCATTGATGTTGTGGGAAAAGGTGACGAAGCAATATCGGCATTCCGCAATTATTACAGATCTTTAATCGGAATTATTTATGAAGATATTGAAATATTGGATCAGAAGCCGACAGGCACCCCAGAGATAACTATAACTTACACTATGGAAACGGCACCTGGAAAAATGGTAGTTGAATTCATACCAAAAGATGAAAGAAACTACTATGCGCTGAGAAACGGTGAATACGTTGGAATGGTAGTAAAAAAGAAGGTTTTTGATGAGGCTGATGGCCCAAGAAAGAATTATGAAAAACTCATGGAAGTGTTAAAGAAGTAAATTGAGAACTATGGAAGAATATGTTTTGGAACTAAGAAGCCCGAGGGTATAATGCCCTCGGGTTTTATGCACTTTGGACGGGAAATATATAATAAATGAAGAGTAATTACTAAAACAACTTCAACATAGAATTATAGGAGATAAAATACTTGGGTACAAAATGTGTGCCCTGGGGTGGGGGTTGTTTTAAGTGTTTACTGAGTTGAAGGACATATTTAAAGTAGCAAGTATATATATGGCTACTATAATCGGTGCCGG
This sequence comes from uncultured Acetivibrio sp., assembly GCA_964564015.1. GTDB lineage: Bacteria > Bacillota > Clostridia > Acetivibrionales > Acetivibrionaceae > Acetivibrio. Next base: position 154,986 of record CAZLZR010000002.1, on the reverse strand, counting down.
TTTTGCATCAGGGCAGGAAATAATGCAGTTTTTTACCAGCTATTATGAAGGTGGCTTTTACGGTATTGTTCTTGCAGGGGTTTTATTTTCAATAATAGGATATATTGTTTTAGATAAGGTGTATAACGAGCGGATACGAAATTATGAGGAATTTCTATTTCCAACAGTAGGCTGGTTTCTTGGGTGGGTGATGGAAATTCTGGTTACGCTTTTTATGATTTCTGTTTTTTGTATTATGATTGCAGGTGCAGGAGGAATTATATCAGATAAATTAAATATATCAAATCAATTTGCAGTACTTATTGTTGCAGTTATATGTGCAGTTGTGTTTTTTACTGAAATCAAGGGCATTATAAATATCAGTAGTATTGTAACACCAATTCTTGTTTTTGGAATTCTTGGCTTTGGGATATATATAATATTTAGCAAAGAAGTAGCTGTTTTCAGCTTTTCTGACAGTATGACAAAATTAACTCATAACTGGTTTTTTTCCTCACTTCTATATGTAAGCTATAACAGTATAACCTCAATTGTAGTCATGTGCAGTCTGTTGCCCTATTTAAAGAGCAGAAAAACGGCGCTTTTAGGGGGAGTTTTTGGTGGATTGATGCTGTGTATTATGGCTATCGTAATAAACTTTGCCATATATCTGTTTTACCCCAATATTGTAACAAAGGAGCTTCCTGTGATGGGGATGGTTGATAGTTATAGTTTGTTCCTAGGAGGAGTGTATAGCGTCATTCTGCTGCTTGCCATGTTTATTTCTGCCCTCACTGCAGGATTCGGATTTGTTGAACGGATTAGCAATAAAATAAATATAAGCAAGAAGATAATAATTCTAGTAATTTGCGCCATATCGATACCTCTTTCAAATATAGGATTTTCGGGTCTCATTTCGACTATCTACCCCATTTTTGGGTACATGGGAATGTTTATGGTATTTGTAATTTTGATTCAATCATTTGTACGTGTACCCTCATATGTGAAAAGCAAGGCCATAAGGAGAAGTGTTAGAACCGCGGGAAAGTAGCCTATTTCCCGGA
>CAZLZR010000002.1:0-153843 GCA_964564015.1 uncultured Acetivibrio sp. | reverse complement strand
ACCGCTGATTATCACAGCGGAAATAACTGCTCTGATTGCAGCTACCGCTGTGATACTATTTTTCTCAGAATGAGAAAATATAGAACCGCTGATTATCACAGCGGAAATAACTGCTCTGATTGCAGCTACCGCTGTGATATGTTAAAATATTTCTGAGGACACAAATGAGAAAATTTTGGAGTGAATTAATGTGGGATTAACAGAAAACCATTCAAGACAAGAAGGTCATGGAAATGGAGTTAAGGTGGCTATTTTCCTGGTACTTTTATTGATAATTTTAGGTACCGCCGGAGTAGCATATTTAAACAGTCAGGATGTGGACTTTAAGACTATAAGTCTTGGGGATTTGATTGACAGGAATTTTCTAAAGCGGGATAACGTGTATGAGGTCAGTTCAACCGAACATGAATACGATGCAAATTTAAGCACTGTATTCGGAACTCATAAAGGGTACATTGTTAAGTGTACACGGGACAGCCTTATATACATTGATGCAAACGGTAATGAACAGTGGTCATTTCCGTTGTCACTTAATAATCCTGTTATAAAAACTTCCGGCTCATATATGTTGGTAGCCGATTATGGAGCAAAGAGTATTCTTGTTTTCAGTGGCAAGGAGCTTGAATGGGAAAAGGAGCTTGACAATAATATTATTAATGCCGAAATAAGTCCAAAAGGTTATGTGGCAGTTGTACATGGAGAGGAAAGAAGCAGAGGAGCTGTATCGGTATACAATCGACAGGGAATGAAGAGCTTTACTGTGGGACGGGCTAATAACTTTGTTTTGTCGTCAAAAATATCTCATTCCGGAAAAAGTGTTTTTATAAATAGTGTCGAGACATCGGGTGTCAATGTTAATTCCATATTGGAATTTGCTGATATCAGTGGTAAGATGTCAGATGTAAAAGTATCAAAAGATAATACCATTTTCCCTTCTTTATGGTTTATGGAGAATGATAATCTATTTGCTGTTGGAGATTCAATGTTTATGATGTTGGATAAAGGTTTTACGGAAAAGTGGCAGCAGGTTGTAAATGGCAAAATATTTAGTTCCTGTGTTGCTGACGGAAAGTATGCCGTTGTAGCTGCAAATCCCGAAGACAAAACAGGAATATTTGAAAGCGGGTCGTCGGGAATATGGATGTATGACAGTAGTGGAAAAAGGATTTCGGAATACAATATTAAAGGAGAGGTAAAAAATCTGGCTTCCTATGAGGATGTTATTGCTATAAACACAGGGAATAAATTGAGGTTTATTGATCTTGACGCCAGACTACTGGCTGAGTACGCTTCAAAAGATAGTATCAATGAAGTTTTTTTCATAAGCAGGCGTGCGGTTCTGGTAGTATGCAAAAATAAATTTTCAGTACTGCAAATGAAGTAATGCGAGGGGGATAATTATGAACTGGAGTGACTTGTTAGTAATTGCAATTATTTTGTTTTTTGGCTTTATAGGAATTAAAAACGGTTTTATCTATTCAGTTTTTAAAATGGTTTCATTTTTTGTTGCCGCAATAGTATCTGTTAAATGTTATCCGCTGCTGGCGAATATTCTTGATAAAACACCGATTTTTTCCAACATTAAGTCAGGAGTGTTAAAGAATCTGTTGATGCAGCAGCAAGCACAGTCAGGTGTGGTAAATCAGGGGGCACAAAGCGCTGCCGGTTCTATAGTTGATGGCTTAAAACTGCCGGGGTTTCTTAAGGAAGCAATAAAGGGACAATTAGCAAAAGAAAATGTAATGAATATGTTGGATGTAGCCGGAGTTATGGATAAGATAAGCGATATCTTGACTCATGTTGTCATAGATATCTTAAGCCTTGTTTTGTTGTATATATTGATAAGGATCGGGTTGTTGTTCTTAAGGTTTGTTTTACAGGGGGTAGCCAAGCTTCCGATATTTAAGCAGATGGATAAGCTGGGTGGGTTTGCATTTGGCGCTATAGAGGGTTTGCTGACCGTTTATATAATATTTGCAGTTACAATGCTCTTTATGTCTTCACCTGCATTTAAAGGCTTTTTTGATGCGGTAGAAACATCTTCCGTTGCAAAAATCTTTTACCAGAATAACTTTATAGTGGATTGGATGTTTCCGGCCGATAAGATAATATAGTGTTTATGCTGTAAAGGAACAAAACATCGCTTCCGCTTTTATTTTCAGATGTATATTATTCTTCAGAAAATTGAATTAGTTAATTTCTTGAAGTTTTTTCATTAGAATAAAATTGTTTAATGAAATATGTTTTTGGCATGTAAATAATTAACGTATTCTGCTTTTTTTCTAAAACTCTGGACATTTGAAGCTGTATAGTAGTAAAATAGTTTTAAATAATAATAGCCGGGCCTACCCGGCTATTATTGTAAGCATTGGACGTTACCGGAATATAAATCACGAAAAGCAAATTTTCCAAGCTTCAATCATTTTCGTGGTTTAAATAGATTAATAATTATATTTTTTCATATATGAAAGCGAGGAGAAAATTATGAGAAGTGACATAGTAAAAAAAGGTATTGAAAAGACTCCGCATAGAGCGCTTTTTAAGGCAATGGGATATACTGATGAAGAAATCAAAAGACCCTTAATTGGTGTCGTTAATGCAAAAAATGAAATAATACCGGGACATATACATTTAGATAAGATAGCCGAGGCTGTAAAGGCAGGCATAAGGATGGCAGGAGGCACTCCTGTAGAGTTTGGAGCAATTGGGGTATGTGATGGTATTGCAATGGGACACGTGGGCATGAAATATTCTCTGGCAACAAGGGAGCTTATAGCGGATTCATGCGAGGCAATGATTATGGCTCATAGCTTTGACGGTGTGGTTTTTATACCGAATTGCGACAAGGTAGTTCCGGGAATGCTTATGGCAGCTGCAAGAGTTAATGTCCCATCTATTTTTGTAAGTGGTGGACCAATGCTGTCAGTAAAACGAAATGGAAAACAGTTGGACTTAAACAGCACTTTTGAGGCTGTAGGGGCATATAAGGCGGGTAAAATGACAGAAGAAGAGGTATGTGATTATGAAGATCATTCCTGTCCTAGCTGTGGATCCTGTTCGGGAATGTTCACGGCTAATTCCATGAACTGTCTGACAGAGGTTCTTGGATTGGGATTGCCAGGCAATGGAACTATCCCGGCTGTGTATGCTGAAAGAATAAGACTTGCCAAGATGGCTGGGATGAAGATAATGGAGCTTGTGGAAAGGGATATTAAGCCTTCTGATATACTAACTCCCAAGGCCTTTGAAAATGCATTGACTGTGGATATGGCATTGGGATGTTCTACCAACTCTGTTCTCCATCTCCCTGCTATAGCGCATGAAGCAGGTGTTGAGATAGATCTTGCTATAATCAATGAAATAAGCGGTAAAGTTCCAAATCTCTGTAAGCTTGCACCTGCGGGTCACCACCATGTTCAGGATTTATATGCAGCAGGAGGGGTTCATGCAGTAATGAACGAACTTTCGAAGAAGAACCATCTCAATCTTGATTTATTGACGGTTACAGGTAAGACTGTCGGGGAAAATATAAGCAAAGCTAAAGTTCTGGATTATGATGTTATAAAAAGCATTGATGCGCCATATAGTGCAACCGGAGGAATTGCAGTATTGAGAGGGAATCTTGCTCCTGATGGTGCTGTTGTAAAGCGTTCTGCAGTTGCAGAAGAAATGTTGGTTCATAAGGGTCCGGCAAGGGTATTCGATTCAGAAGAGGAAGTTATAGATGCCATATATAACGGCAGAATCAAGAAGGGCGATGTAGTTGTTATCAGATACGAGGGACCAAAGGGTGGACCCGGAATGAGGGAAATGCTTTCGCCTACTTCTGCTATAGCAGGTATGGGGCTTGATAAAGATGTTGCATTAATTACTGACGGGCGTTTTTCAGGTGCTACAAGGGGTGCATCAATAGGCCATGTTTCTCCTGAAGCTATGGAGGGTGGCTGCATAGCGTTGGTCAGAGAAGGGGATATTATCAGTATAGATATTCCGAAAGGCAAGCTTGAAATTGAGGTTTCAGATGAGGAGCTCAAGGAAAGAGCAAAAGCTTGGAAAGCACCTGAACCAAAGATTACGAAAGGGTATCTTGGAAGATATGCCAAACTGGTTACATCTGCAAGTACTGGTGCTGTACTGAGGGGAAATTAAGGGGGACAGTGTAAATGAAAATTACTGGAGCACAAATTTTAATAGAGTGTTTGAAAGAGCAGGGAGTTGACACTATTTTCGGATTTCCCGGCGGTGCTGTTTTAAACATATACGATGCGTTATATAAAGCCAAGGACGATATCAGGCATGTTCTGACATCGCATGAACAGGGAGCGTCCCACGCAGCAGACGGTTACGCAAGGGCAACAGGAAAAGTGGGAGTTTGCCTTGCTACTTCGGGTCCTGGTGCTACAAATCTTGTTACAGGAATCGCTACTGCTTACATGGACTCAGTTCCTATGGTAGCAATTACAGGACAGGTAGCTACATCGCTCCTTGGTAAAGATTCCTTCCAGGAAGTAGATATAACAGGAATCACAATTCCAATTACAAAACACAACTTTATAGTTAAGGATGTCAATAAACTGGCAGGTATAGTCAGGGAGGCTTTTAAAATTGCCAGGGAGGGTCGACCGGGCCCTGTATTGATAGATATCTGCAAGGATGTTACTGCTGCGGTAACGGAATATGAACCAAAGACACCTGAAAAACCGGAAGAAACACCTACAGGAGTGACTTTGGATGAAATAGATGCAGCAGCAGAGATCATCAATAATGCAAAAAGGCCTGTTATACTTTCAGGAGGTGGCGTATCGATAGCCGGTGCCAGTGCTGAGGTTTTGGAGCTTGCCAGTAAGGCGCTGATACCTGTCACAACAACACTGATGGGAATGGGTACATTTCCCGGCAACCATGACTTGTTTACAGGTATGGTAGGTATGCATGGCACAAAAACCTCAAACATGGCAGTATCAGAGTCAGACCTTTTTATAGCAATTGGTGCAAGGTTTAGTGACAGAGTAATAAGTGATGTTAGGAAGTTTGCTCCGGAAGCTAAAATCATGCATATTGATATAGATCCGGCGGAAATAGGTAAAAATATAGTTGTAAATTATCCGCTTGTAGGAAATATTAAAAAGATACTGAGGCAACTGAATATCAAGATTCAGAAAAAGCAGGAATCTGAGTGGAAGAAAAAAATTTATGAATGGAAAAGGCTATACCCGCTCAAGTATCCAAAGGATAATGTACTGCGACCAAACTATATTCTGGAGAGAATATATGAACTTACGAAGGGTGATGCTATAATTACTACCGAGGTTGGTCAGCATCAGATGTGGGCAGCTCAGTTCTATAAGTACAAGTCCCCAAGACAATTCCTGTCTTCCGGGGGACTCGGAACTATGGGTTATGGTTTGGGAGCGTGTATCGGAGCTCAGTTTGGAAAGCCGGATAAAAAAGTCATTAATATCGCAGGAGACGGGAGCTTCAGAATGAACTGCAATGAAATAGCGACGGCGGTTGAATATAAGCTACCTGTAATAATAGCTATATTTAATAACCACGTATTAGGTATGGTAAGACAATGGCAGAATCTTTTTTATGACGGCAGATACTCATCTACTACCATCGACAGGGGTACAGATTTTGTGGCACTTGCTAAAGCCTATGGAGCGATAGGCATAGAGGTCAGGAAACCTGAAGAAGTTGATGAGGCTTTGAAAAAGGCGTTAGCTTCAAAAGATACTCCGGTTGTAATAAATTTTGAAATAGACAGGAATGACAAGGTATTTCCGATCGTTCCACCAGGGGCAGCAATAAGCGACCTTATTGAAGAATAGTGCCAAAGCTTCAAAGCAAAAGTGATGCAGAGGTAATATGTGCAAACGATGCTTTGAGGCTTTTTAATTTTAAAATATGCAGGTAGAAGAGAAAACATTCAATAAAAACCTTGACTTTTACATATAAATGTGTTAAATTAGTGGTTGTTTCTCTCTGTAAGTCTTTTTTTTATGTCGAAAAAATATTTTTGATATATACGATAAGTTTGTGGAGGTGTAAAAGATGAGAGTAAAAATTACATTGGCATGTGGTGAATGCAAGCAAAGAAACTATGACTCAATGAAAAACAAGAAGAATGATCCAGACAGACTTGAAATGAAAAAATACTGTAGATTTTGCCGTAAGCATACTGATCACAAGGAAACAAAATAATGTTTTGTTTCCTTAATGAAAGAGTATGGGATAAAAGCTAAAAAATACAAAAATGGAGATGTGTTTATATGGCTGAAGAAGTAAAAGCGTCAAAAGCTGCTGAAGCGGGAAATAAAATAGGAAAGTTCTTCAAGGACATTAGAAGTGAGCTTAAAAAGGTTGTATGGCCTACTCGTACTCAGGTAGTAAAGAATACCGCAACAGTTTTAGTTGCATGTTTTTTAGTAGGTGTTATTATCTGGTTGGCTGATGCAGGTTTTGGATATTTAAGACAATTAGTGTTCAAAATATAATGCATAGAGCGTTATAAGTGGTATGCAATCTTATTAAAGGAGGACTAGAGGCTTTATGCAAGTAGATGATACACCGGAAGGTGCAAAATGGTATGTTGTTCATACTTATTCCGGGTATGAAAACAAAGTTAAGGCTAACCTTGAAAAGATCGTTGAAAACAGGAGCATGCAGGAATATATATTGGACATAGTTGTTCCAATGGAAGAACAGATTGAGATTAAAGACGGAAAAAAGAAGGCAACACTGAAAAAAGTCTTCCCTGGATATGTTCTTGTTAAAATGATAATGTCTGACGAATCATGGTATGTAGTCAGAAATTGCAGAGGTGTAACCGGATTTGTTGGACCTGGATCTAAGCCTGTTCCTTTGTCTGATGAAGAAGTTAGGGTAATGGGTGTTGAGGAATTTATGCCTGTTCTTGACTATGAAGTCGGTGATAATGTAAGAGTTGCTACCGGTCCACTGGAAAACTTCATAGGTATTGTTGAGGAGATAAATTTCGAAAAGAAAAAAGTAAGGGTATCCGTATCAATGTTTGGTAGGGAAACACCTGTTGAATTGGAGTTATTCCAGATTCAAAAGATATAAATAATAGAGATTACTTTACGTTTTTTCTATTTGCTATATATGCTAAGTAAGAGATGTAGAAAACACTCTTAATATTAAGAGTGGCTTTTTACGAGTAAATTTGGGAGGTGGATATTATGGCTAAGAAAATTGCTGGCTATGTAAAACTTCAAATTCCTGCGGGGAAAGCAACTCCGGCTCCACCGGTTGGACCAGCTTTAGGACAACATGGCGTAAACATAATGGGATTTTGTAAAGAATTTAACGAAAAGACTGCGAAGGATGCGGGATTAATAATTCCGGTTGTAATTACAGTTTATGCGGACAGGTCTTTTTCATTCATTACAAAAACACCGCCAGCTTCAGTTCTATTGAAGAAGGCATGTAAAATAGAAAGCGGTTCCGGTAGACCTAACAGAGACAAAGTTGCGAAGATTTCAAAGGATGAAGTTAGAAAAATCGCAGAATTGAAGATGCCAGACTTAAATGCTGCAAGCGTTGAAGCTGCTATGAGTATGATAGCAGGAACTGCAAGAAGCATGGGAATAGTCGTTGAAGGCTAAACATTTTAATGGCTAAAGTGTATTTCTGAAAGTTAAAGCTTATAGATTATGATATAAGCCAAAATAACTGGTTTCTGTGGAATGAAAAAGGTTTAGTTTTTAGAAATAACCTAACTAGTAAAGTGGGAGGAAACTGAGAGGTTTCCGAAATTATTACCACAAAGGAGATGAAAAATCGTGATAAGAGGTAAAAAATATCAAGACAGTGCTAAAGTTGTTGATAGATTGAAGTTATATGATCCTACAGAAGCATTGGATCTAGCTCAGAAGACTGCTAAAGCAAAGTTTGATGAGACTGTTGAAGCCCATATCAGACTGGGCGTTGACTCAAGACACGCTGACCAGCAGGTTAGAGGTGCTGTTGTACTTCCTCACGGAACAGGTAAAAAGGTTCGTGTATTAGTTTTTGCTAAGGGTGACAAGGCAAAGGAAGCTGAACAGGGTGGCGCTGACTACGTTGGTGCTGAAGATATGGTTACAAAAATTCAAAATGACAACTGGTTTGAATTTGACGTTGTTGTTGCAACACCAGATATGATGGGTGTTGTTGGTAGACTTGGTAAAGTACTTGGTCCAAAAGGCCTTATGCCAAATCCAAAAGCAGGTACTGTAACGATGGATGTTGCAAAGGCGATATCTGATATTAAGGCCGGTAAAATAGAGTACAGGCTTGATAAGACAAATATCATTCACTGTCCTATCGGAAAAGTATCCTTTGGTTCAGAAAAGCTTCTTGATAATTTCCACACTTTGATGGCTGCTATAGTAAAAGCAAAGCCTTCAGCTGCAAAGGGTCAATACTTAAAGAGCGTTGTTGTGTCGTCAACAATGGGTCCTGGTATCAAGGTAAACCCTCAGAAAGTTACAGAGTAGTTGGATATTAGAACAGGTTTTTATATCCCAAGCCTCTGTGTGAAGCATGAGGTATAAAATTGTTTTAAAAAGGGGCTTTACAAAATTGAAATAATGTTATAATATAAGCCTTGTGAATTTAATAGTGAACTGCCATAGACAGTAGGTTGCTTGTTATAGCAAGCAGTAATTGATTTGGCCTCATTCATACGTAATAGAGGCAAGAGCTGAGGATACAGTACTCGGTGCTTAATACGGATCATCCTACCGAGGTGAGTGTTAATTTGATTAATTACCCCTCTATGTCTATGTGCATAGAAGGGGTTTTATATTTCTAATATTATATTTATCAAGTTTTAAGGAGGTGGACTTAAAAGTGCCAAGTGAGAAAGTTCTTGCAAAAAAGAAGGATATAGTAAGTGAGTTGTCTGAAAAGATTAAAAATGCTAAAACAGTAGTTTTTGCTGATTATAGAGGACTCACAGTTGAGCAGGATACAGAGCTTAGAAATGCATTGAGAAAAGCTGGAGTTGATTATGGTGTTGTAAAAAATACTTTGACTAAACTTGCAGCAAATGAAAATGGATTAAATGAGCTCGAACCTTACTTTAACGGACCTACTGCCATGGCAGTAAGCAATGAGGATGTTGTTGCTCCCGCTAAAATTCTGGCTGAATACTCAAAGAAGTATGAAAAGCTCCAGATAAAAGCAGGTGTTGTTGAAGGAAAGATATTTGATGAAGCGTCAATAAAGGCTTTAGCTGCATTACCGCCAAAGGAAGAATTACTGGCAAAAGCTCTTGGCAGCATGAAAGCGCCGATTACTGGCTTCGTAAATGTACTCAATGGAAACATCAGAGGTTTGGTTGTAGCGTTAAATGCTATTGCCGAGAAACAGGCAAACGCTTAAATATTAAAAAATAAATTATTTATGGAGGTATATAATAATGGCTAGTGAAAAAGTTACAAAATTAATTGATGAGGTAAAGGCATTAACAGTATTGGAATTATCAGAATTGGTAAAAGCTTTAGAAGAAGAATTTGGTGTATCAGCAGCAGCTCCAGTAGCAGTTGCAGCAGCACCAGCAGCAGGAGCAGGTGCAGCACCAGCTGAAGAAAAGACTGAATTTGACGTAGTATTGAAGGATGCTGGCGCAGATAAGATCAAAGTTATTAAAGTTGTTAGAGAAGTAACTGGTCTTGGACTTAAAGAAGCAAAAGACTTAGTTGACGGAGCTCCAAAGACAGTTAAAGAAAATGTTGCAAAAGCTGATGCTGATGCAATGGCTGCTAAATTCAAAGAAGTTGGCGCAACTGTAGAAATAAAGTAATTTAAGTATAACGAAGGGCTCCTCTATGAGGAGCCTTTTTTGATTTAAAGGAAATTATGGTTGTTTTATATTATTTGTTTTGAGTATAGAAATTTATAAATTCAATTTATGAAACGATGCAAATTAAATAATTATTGTGAAAATAGTAATTATAATAGAATGGAAATAAGTGGTAAGTTATGAAAATGAAAACATATAAAATAAAATTGTTGACAAGTTGTTGCTTGTATGTTAGAATTATAAACTGCGTTGTAATTTGAAAATAGGTGCCAGAATTTTCTTCTGAAAATTATTATTATTGGTAACTATTTAATTATAGCATACTTGTATAAGTGAGACAATATTTGTTAATAATAATTTAATGTTCAAACCATTTTACATATGAGTTAGTATATGTACATTGCAAAAAAATATACTTATATATTTTGAATACTACAGAGCTTTAAAAGCTTTGTATTAATTTATAGATTCAGAAAAGGACGGTTATATATTTACTTAAATTCTTAATTATGTAAAACAAAATACATATAGTTTCCTTTTAAGCAATAAAAGCTCCCGGGCTCTAAGCCCACAAGCTTTTGTTATCTTCATCAGTAAGAGGCGTACTAAAGGGTTGTGTGTATTAAATCTTTTTTGTGCTTAGAAAGCACCGTGGCAAAAGTCTAATAATATGAGGTGATTTTTGATGGTACATCCCGTGCGATTGGGAAGAAACGTAAGAATGAGTTATTCCAAGATTGACGAAGTCATTGATATGCCTAACCTGATTGAGATCCAAAGAAATTCCTACATTCAATTTCTTGATGATGGATTGAGAGAAGTGTTTAGAGATGTTTCGCCTATCACTGACTATACCGGAAATTTGATTTTAGATTTTGTTGACTACTCTATTGACGAAAATCCCAAATACAGTGTTGAGGAGTGTAAGGAGAGAGACGCTACCTATTCGGCTCCATTAAAAGTGAAAGTGCGACTGATTAACAAAGAAACAGGTGAAGTCAAGGAGCAGGAAATCTTTATGGGAGATTTTCCGCTTATGACCGATACCGGAACGTTTATCATTAATGGTGCAGAAAGGGTTATAGTCAGCCAGTTGGTTAGATCACCCGGAATTTACTATTCAATGAAGTTTGATAAAACCGGAAAACAGTTGTATTCCAATACAGTTATTCCTAACAGAGGGGCATGGCTCGAGTATGAAACAGACTCAAATGATGTTATGTCTGTTAGAATTGACAGAACAAGAAAGCTTCCTATAACTGTTTTGCTGAGAGCTTTAGGATATGGTACTGACCTTGAAATTACCGAACTTCTTGGTGAAGATGAGAGAATAATTGCAACTATCCAAAAAGACAGTGCAAAGACTGAGGACGAAGGTTTGCTGGAAATCTACAAGAGATTGAGACCAGGTGAGCCTCCAACCGTTGACAGCGCGCGCTCGCTTTTATTCGGTTTGTTTTTCGATCCTAAGAGATATGACCTTGCAAAGTTTGGAAGGTTTAAGTTTAATAAGAAACTTTCTATAGCTTCAAGGATTATCGGATTTATTGCTGCTGAAAATATAATTGATCCGGAAACAGGCGAAGTAATGGTGGCTGAAGGTGAAAAAATCAGCAGAGAAAAGGCTGAAGAGATCCAAAACTGTGGTATTAATTCAGTTTACTTAAGTGTTGAAGGAAAGAAATTAAAAGTTATGGGCAACGATATGGTTGACCTGAAGCACTATGTTGACTTTGATCCTAAGGAAATAGGATTTAACGAAAAGGTCAGACTAAGTGTACTTAAAACTGTCTTGGAAGAGAACAAGGACAAAGATGTTGAAGAATTAAAGAAAGCTATTAAAGAAAAAGTTGATGAATTAATTCCAAAATATATTACAGTTGAGGATATTATTTCATCTATAAATTATATAATTACATTGAGTTATGGTGTAGGTCAGGTGGATGATATTGACCACTTGGGGAACAGAAGGCTTCGTTCGGTTGGTGAGTTGTTGCAGAACCAGTTCAGAATTGGTCTTGCCAGAATGGAGAGGGTAGTCAGAGAAAGAATGACTATCCAGGATATTGATATTGTTACTCCTCAAGCACTTATAAACATCAGGCCTGTTGCCGCAGCTATCAAGGAATTCTTTGGAAGCAGTCAGTTGTCACAGTTTATGGATCAGACTAATCCTCTTGCAGAACTGACCCACAAGAGAAGATTGAGTGCGTTGGGACCTGGAGGTCTTAGCAGAGAAAGAGCGGGATTCGAAGTTCGTGACGTTCACCACTCTCACTATGGCCGTATGTGTCCAATAGAAACGCCTGAAGGACCAAATATAGGTCTAATTGGATCACTTAGTACCTTTGCAAGGGTTAATGAGTATGGATTCATTGAAGCGCCATATAGAAAGGTAGATAAGGAAACCTTAAAGGTAACCGATGAAATAGTATACCTGACTGCTGACGAAGAGGATGCCTTTATAGTAGCTCAGGCAAATGAACCTCTTGATGAAGAAGGAAAATTCCTTGACAAGAAGGTTGTATGTAGAGCAAGAGAAGAATTTATAGAAGTTGAACCTTCTAAAGTAGATTTTATGGACGTTTCTCCAAAGCAGATAGTATCTGTGGCAACGTCTATGATTCCGTTCCTTGAGAACGATGATGCCAACCGTGCCCTGATGGGAGCGAACATGCAGCGTCAGGCGGTGCCTCTTATAAGGACTGATTCTCCTATAGTTGGAACGGGAATAGAGTATAAAGCAGCAAAAGATTCCGGCGTTTGTGTTCTGGCAAAGAACTCCGGCGTAATTGAAAAGGTAAGCGCCAATGAAATAGTCATAAGGACTAAAGAGGGCAAAAGAGATGTTTACAAATTATTGAAATATTTGAGATCAAACCAAGGTACTTGTATAAATCAGAAGCCGATTGTAAGAAAAGGTGAAGAGGTTGAAAAAGGCGATGTTATCGCCGATGGTCCTTCAACCGACAAAGGTGAAATTGCATTAGGAAGAAATATCCTCATTGGATTTATGACTTGGGAAGGTTATAACTACGAGGATGCTATTCTGATAAGTGAAAAGCTTGTAAGGGAAGATGTATTTACTTCCATTCACATTGAAGAGTATGAAGCTGAATCAAGGGATACAAAACTTGGACCTGAAGAAATAACAAGAGAAATACCCAATGTAAGTGAAGATTCATTAAAGGATCTTGATGATAGAGGAATAATCAGAATCGGAGCAGAGGTAAGATCTGGAGATATTCTTGTTGGTAAGGTAACACCTAAGGGTGAAACTGAGCTGACTGCTGAAGAGAGACTCTTGAGGGCAATTTTCGGTGAAAAGGCCAGAGAGGTTAGAGATACTTCCCTCCGTGTACCCCATGGAGAATCGGGTATTATTGTTGATGTTAAGGTATTTACAAGAGAAAATGGAGATGAACTCTCGCCGGGAGTAAATCAACTGGTTAGAGTATATATTGCACAAAAGAGAAAGATATCCGTTGGAGATAAGATGGCAGGAAGACACGGTAACAAGGGTGTTATTTCAAGAATTCTACCGGAAGAGGATATGCCGTTTTTACCGGATGGTACACCACTACAAATAGTGCTTAATCCACTTGGCGTTCCTTCACGTATGAATATCGGTCAGGTGTTGGAGGTGCATCTTGGATTTGCTGCAAAAGCACTTGGCTGGAAAATAGCCACACCTGTTTTTGATGGTGCAACGGAAAATGATATTATTGAGACGCTCCAGAAAGCGGGCATTTCAGAAGACGGTAAGACCGTATTATATGACGGAAGAACAGGTTTACCTTTTGAAAACAGGGTTACTGTTGGATATATGTATATATTAAAACTTGCTCACCTTGTTGATGACAAGATCCATGCGCGTTCAACCGGACCATACTCCCTCGTTACCCAGCAGCCACTTGGTGGTAAAGCTCAGTTCGGAGGACAGAGGTTTGGAGAAATGGAAGTTTGGGCTCTCGAAGCATATGGTGCTGCATATACACTTCAGGAAATACTTACTGTTAAGTCTGACGACGTTGTAGGTAGGGTTAAGACCTATGAGGCAATTGTCAAGGGCGAAAATGTTCCTGAGCCTGGAATTCCCGAATCGTTCAAAGTTTTGATTAAAGAGTTGCAGAGTTTGTGTCTTGACGTTAAAGTTTACTCTGAAGAGCAGGAAGAAATTGCAATTAAGGAATCAGTTGAAGATGACCTTGAGGAACTCAATGTTAATATTGAAGGCAGGGAAGATGAGATTCCAATGGGTGAGTTTGATGACGTAAGCGAGGATATCCTGGATGATGATCTTGAATCAGACGAATTTGAGTTATCAGATCTAGGAGAGGTAAATCATGAGGAGACTCTTGATGAAAGCAGTTTGGATGAAGATCTCTTTATGGATGAAGATGTGGATGATGGTTTTGACGATGATGGTGAATTTTAAGGAAGGGAGAAAAGGCCGTGTTTGAACTTAATAATTTTGATTCAATGAAAATTGGTTTGTCTTCTCCGGAGAAGATCAGGGAGTGGTCCAAGGGCGAAGTGAAAAAACCTGAGACAATTAACTACAGGACTTTAAAACCGGAAAGAGATGGTCTTTTTTGCGAAAGGATATTTGGTCCACAGAAAGACTGGGAGTGCCACTGTGGTAAATATAAGAGAATAAGGTATAAGGGTATCGTGTGTGATCGATGTGGTGTTGAAGTAACCCGTTCAAAGGTTAGAAGAGAGAGAATGGGGCACATTGAACTTGCTGCTCCGGTATCACATATATGGTACTTTAAGGGTATACCAAGCAGAATGGGACTTTTGCTGGACATGTCACCTAGGGCTTTGGAAAAGGTGTTGTATTTTGCGTCCTATGTAGTTATAGATCCGGGACAGACACCACTTTCAAAGAAACAGATACTATCGGAAAAGGAATACAGGGACAGTGTTGAGAAGTTCGGGCACAAGTTTAAGGCAGGAATGGGAGCAGAAGCAGTTAAGGAACTCCTCGCTGAAATAGATCTTGAAGCTCAATCAAGAGAGTTGAGGGCTGATCTTAATGATAGTTCCGGGCAAAAGAGAATAAGGACTATTAAAAGATTGGAAGTTGTGGAAGCTTTCAAACAATCATCTAACAAACCGGAATGGATGATACTTGATGTAATACCTGTAATTCCGCCGGAGTTAAGACCAATGGTTCAATTGGATGGTGGTAGATTTGCAACATCCGACTTGAATGATTTGTATAGAAGGGTTATAAACAGAAATAACAGGTTAAAGAGGCTGCTTGACCTTGGAGCTCCAGATATCATTGTCAGAAATGAAAAGAGAATGCTCCAGGAAGCTGTAGATGCTCTTATAGATAATGGAAGAAGAGGAAGACCTGTAACTGGTCCTGGAAACAGGCCATTAAAATCCCTCTCAGATATGCTTAAAGGTAAGCAGGGACGTTTCAGGCAGAATCTTCTTGGAAAACGTGTTGACTATTCCGGGCGTTCAGTTATCGTTGTTGGTCCTGAATTGAAGATATATCAATGCGGGTTGCCAAAAGAAATGGCTCTTGAGTTGTTCAAGCCTTTTGTTATGAAAAAATTGGTAAATGACGGGCTTGCACATAATATCAAGAGTGCGAAGAGAATGGTTGAAAGGGTAAAAAATGAAGTTTGGGACGTATTGGAGGAAGTTATCAAGGAACATCCGGTACTACTAAACCGTGCCCCAACGCTTCACAGACTTGGAATTCAGGCCTTTGAACCGGTATTGGTTGAAGGAAGGGCGTTAAAACTTCATCCACTGGTTTGTACAGCCTATAATGCGGACTTTGACGGAGACCAGATGGCAGTACACGTTCCATTATCGGCAGAAGCACAAGCTGAAGCAAGATTCCTTATGCTCTCTGCAAGTAACCTGCTAAAACCTCAGGATGGTAAACCGGTTGCGGTTCCGACACAGGACATGGTTTTAGGAAGTTACTATATGACCATCGTCAAAGAAGGTTCAAAAGGTGAAGGAAAAGTATTTGGGAATATAGATGAGGCCGTTATGGCTTATGAAAGCGGAGATATAACACTTCATTCTCCAATAAGGGTTAAAGTTGAAAAAGTTATTGACGGAGAGGTTAAGAGTAAAATCATTCCATGCACAGTAGGAAGGTTACTTTTCAATGAGGGTATTCCTCAGGATCTTGGCTTTGTAGACAGATCAGATCCTGATAAGGCTTTTGATCTCGAAGTGGATTTCCTGGTTGGGAAAAGCGAACTAAGAAAAATAATTGAAAAGAGTATCAGAGTTCATGGAATTACCGAAACGGCAAAATTGCTTGATATAATTAAAGCAAAGGGCTTCAAATACTCAACCAGAGGAGCTATAACAATAAGCGTTTCAGATATGGTTATTCCTGAAGTTAAAGCTAAACATATCAAGGAAACTGAAGATAAGATTGAAAACATATTGAGGCAGTATAAGAGAGGTCTCATATCCGACGAAGAAAGATATAACTCAGTTATAGCTTGTTGGAATGAAGCTTCGGAAATCATAACACAGGCCCTTATAAATAATCTTGACAAATTCAATCCTGTGTACATGATGTCACAGTCAGGAGCGAGAGGTAACATCAACCAGATTAAACAGTTGGCTGGTATGAGAGGACTTATGGCTGATACATCCGGTAAAACTATCGAGGTTCCGATCAAGGCTAACTTCCGTGAAGGTCTTAACGTTATGGAGTTCTTCATTTCAACCCACGGAGCAAGAAAAGGTCTTGCCGATACAGCTTTAAGAACAGCTGACTCCGGTTACTTGACAAGGCGTCTTGTTGACGTTAGTCAGGATGTTATAGTAAGGGAAATTGACTGTGGAACAAGGAAAGGTATCGAAGTCGGAGATGTCAAGGATGGTAACGAAATAATCGAGGAACTTGCAGAAAGACTTGTAGGAAGATATCCGGCAGGCAACATTGTTCATCCGGAAACCGGGGAAGTTTTAGTTGCTGCTGATAAAATGATAACCGAACAAGATGCCAATAGAATTGTTAAGAGTGGAATGAAGAAAGTAAAGATAAGATCGGTATTAACATGTCATTCCGAATATGGAGTGTGTGCTAAATGCTATGGAGCAAATCTGGCAACAGGAGAAGAGTGTAACGTTGGTGAAGCTGTCGGTATTATAGCAGCTCAGTCAATAGGTGAGCCTGGTACGCAGCTTACAATGAGAACGTTCCACACCGGTGGTGTTGCCGGAGACGATATAACACAAGGTTTGCCTCGTGTTGAGGAACTTTTTGAAGCAAGAAAACCAAAAGGATTGGCTATCATATCCGAAATAAACGGAACAGTCAAGATTGTGGAATCAAAGAAGAAGAGAGAAGTTGTTGTTACTACTAACGAAGGTGAATCAAAAAATTACCTGATTCCATACGGCTCTAGAATTAAAGTACTGGACGGAGATCTTGTTGAAGCCGGTGATGAGTTGACAGAAGGTTCTGTAAACCCACACGATATACTGAAGATTAAAGGTATAAACGGAGTTCAGGCTTATTTGCTGCATGAAGTTCAGAGAGTTTACAGACTCCAGGGTGTTGATATCAACGATAAGCATATAGAGGTTATAGTAAGGCAGATGTTAAGAAAAGTTAAGGTAGATGATGCCGGAGATACTTCTCTATTACCTGGTGGACTGGTGGATGTATTTGACTTTGAAGAAGAGAATGCAAAAATTACAGCAGAAGGAAAGAGACCGGCAGTTGGAAAGCGCGCTCTGCTTGGAATAACAAAGGCATCTCTTGCTACCGAGTCATTCCTGTCAGCGGCTTCCTTCCAGGAAACAACGAGGGTATTGACCGAGGCTGCAATAAAGGGTAAGATAGATCCGCTTGTTGGATTAAAGGAAAATGTAATCATCGGTAAGCTCATTCCGGCAGGAACTGGTATGAGTAGATATAAGGATATAAGCATAAGTACGGTAACTGAGTAAAAGTGTTTTGTACTGAAAATTAATATTTTGGAATGCTTTGAAAATAAGCCTGCCGATTTCCGGCAGGCTTATAGTTTTTTGTGTTTAAGGAAGTTAAGTGCGCGATATATTTATTTATCAAGGTTCATAAAATTTGCGCAAGTACTGTTATTTAGTATTTGAATAGAGTATGTAGATAAGCATACAGAAACAAATAAGGAGGGACGCTTGCTCATTTTAAAAAGCATTATTTTTCACCTTTAAATATTTACTATGAAACCAGTATATTCAAAGTTGTATTTATTCAATACCAGCTTAACTTTTGAATGTTTATATTTACAGATATAGTTTAGTTTGATAAAATTTCTTTGCATATACAATATATATTGAACGCGATAAAGATTTTACATGGTGCTTCAATTTCCTTGATTTATTATCGTGAAAATTCAATTTGTCTTTGAAAAATCATTTCACGATTTATATAGATTAGAGATTATTATTGATTATTTAAGGGGGAGAAAACTAAATGTTTAAAAGTAAAAGAATGATTTCACTTGTTATTTCTGGGATTTTTTTTGCGCAAATTCTTACTTCGACTTTGTTTACTTCTTTTAGTCTTGTAAAAGTTCAGGCTGCAAGTACTCTAGAGGAAGAAAAACTTGAATCCAATCTCAAAGGTGATGTAAATGGCGATGGGATAAGAAACAGTATAGATTTTGCACGCATGAAAATGTATTTATTGGGCATGATAACAAGTTTTCCTGTCAGAAATAGTACTTGGGCTTCAGACGTTAGTTGCGATGGGGTATTTAACAGTATTGATTTTGCTTATATGAAACAATTTCTATTAGGAATGAGAGAACTGCCTGATGAACCGTTTATATCCCCAACCCCAAGTGTAATTCAAACATTATCTCCAACTCCAAGCGTAATTCAAACACCATCTCCAACCCAAACTGACACTCATCAGCCATCAAAGCCGGAAGGTCTAACTTGCTTATCGGTAGCAGATGCTACGGTGTCAATTTATTGGGAACCACCAGCCGATGGAAACATTATAGATTACATGGTTATAAAAAATGGTAGATTTGAAACCATGTCAAATGGGAAGACAGAATGTACAATTACTGGGTTGACTCCTAATGAAACATACAAATTCAATGTAATGGCGATAGACACATCAGAAAACATGTCTGAGCCAAGTGATTCCTGTTTGGTAACAACAAAAGTAAGTGATATGGAACAGCTGAAAATGTCGTTGATTCGTAATTTTAATGTAAAAGGAACAACTTTTAGTCTAACTTATGATGGAGATGTTACAGATATTCAGAGTAAAATCAGTAGAGCACTTTCAGATGCTATCTATGAGAGTAATAAGCCTTTCCTCATTACCGATTATTCTATAGAATTTAGTGGTTATGCTGAAGAGTTAAAATTAACATTTTCATTTTTGTATGATAATACACATCAATTTATTGGCGTGGCTCGTTCGTTTGATGAATTTGAAACATCATTATTAAATGGGTTTGATAATAGGCTTCAAAATATTGATGTGATTTATAAAGGTACAATAGATGATGGTGATATAAACAAGTCTTTGAATTCCATATTAAGTAATGACACATATTTATTGGCGAATATTAGAGAATATAACTACCAAATAGAAAAATCAAATGGTTTTACAATAATCAGTTTTGACATTGATTACAAAATGACTAAAGAACAGGAATATAACCTTGGACGAAGTATTGATTTTATTGTTTCAAAACTTACCAGCAGTGATATGAGTGATCACGAAAAAGAAAAACTGATACATGATTATATTTTGTCTAATATTGAATATACTGACGATGTAATGTACAGTAATGCGTATAGTGCACTGTTTTTTGGAAAAACAAATTGCGAAGGATATGCAATGTTAACACACAAAATGTTGAAAGCTGCAGGTATAGAGAACATTATAGTAACAAACGAAGATCATGCATGGAATATTGTTAAAATAAACAACAATTGGTATCACTTAGACACAACTTGGAATGATGGTCCAAGAAGGTATTTGGGTTTTTACAAATATTACAATTTGACGGATAACGAAATTTGCCAAAGCCGAAATTATGTTAATAGATACGGTATCTTATGTACGTCAGACTACATTGAGGAATTAATTGAAACCAATACGTCAAATAGAGGGAAATACAGTGAAGTGCTAAATGATATAAAAGATACACAGGATTACGTATCAGTGAATAACTTTCAAAATGATGCGGCACTAAGTTTATTTTATAATGAAGCTTTAGTAAAAGAAGGAGAAAACTTAAATTTGGTCGATCCCAAAATCCCATATGAATTGAATGGAAATTCATATGAATGGTCAACCAGTGATTCGGATGTAGCAACTGTAACGAATGGGGTATTAACAGCAAAAAAGGAAGGGACAGTATTTGTTTCAGCTAAAACTATAGAAGGCATGTTTTTCACACCAGGTATTCTATGTAAAGTTTGTGTACTGCCTGTTGAATCAGAGGGAGAAAAGAGCTCTCAATATCTTGCTAAGGAAAATATGGTAGGGTTTTCAGATCCAAGTGTTCAACCTCAGATTACAATTAATAACTGCGTGGATGATATAAATGCTACGACAACAGTAACAAACGCTTCAGATAAAATAGATGAAAAAATGGAGTTTTTAGGGGAACCTATAGAGATAAGTACAACGTCTGAATTTAACTGGGCAGAAATAGGATTTAAGCTAAGTAAAGAGCAGTTGGAGACAGTAGATATAAACAATTTAGTTATATATTGGTATGATGAGAAAAGTAATGAATTTGTTCCACAGGCAACAAGGATAGATGAAGAAAGTGGAGTGATTTCTACTACAGTAACTCATTTTAGTACTTATTTTGTTAGTTTTAGAATACAGGGAGGTAAAATTGATATTGCATTTGTAATTGATAGCATATATTCTGATCAGGCAAGTTTAAATACATTTAAGTATAACATTATCAAAACTATTACTGAGTTATGCAAAAAGTCAAATTTGTGGATAACATTTATTGATAGCAAAACTAAAGAACAGGTTCATAGTTTTTATATTCAAATACCTTTTTCGCTTTCGAACACTATTAGTATAATCAGTTATAATGTTGGTATTGCATTCGAAAAAGTGAAACCGGGTGGTAAGGTACCCAACGATCAGGAACTTTTGACTATTGTTGAAGAAGGATTTACAAATGGAAGTGAAGCGCTAAACTATACTTTGTTACCATCTGTTAATAAATATATATTGATTTACACTCGTTGGAATGCTTATTTTTCAGAGAATGACTCTGTTGTTATAAAAATTGGGAATGCGATTGGGTTGATAGTGGGAAAAACAGTTGCATATTATTCAGGAGGAGAAATAGCCTATAATCAAAGCAATGTTATTGCGCTAATGGAATTTTTATATTCAGGCCATTACAATATGTTGACTTTTGATGTTATGGGAGATAGTCCATGGTCACTTAAGCAATATGGAGACAATGTCAAGAATGACGTTATTGTTCTACAAAAGAAATTGGTAACACATGGATACCTGAAAATGCCAATAGATCCAAGTACAAAAAAACAGATCCCTTTTGGTAATTTTGATGAAACAACTAAAAATGCTGTTGAGCAATATCAGAAAATCAAAAGATTACCTGTTGATGGTGTAGTAAGAAAAGATACATGGCTAGCACTATCGCTGCCTTGGGATGATAAAAATGCGCAACCTGACAGAAGTAGCTGGACTTACTGGTACATATTGAGTAATAATAACTTTTATATGGTGAGTCCGAATGTTACAATAACTTCGCCTGATAAAGGTACTAAAGCAGAGGTAGGCGACAAAATTAAAATAGCAGTGAAGGCTGTTAACTGTCATCATATAGCGTTAGTTATTGATGGCAAGTGTATTGTAACTATATATGGCAACTTTAACGCAAATGCTATAGAATTCGAATATGACTATATAATACCTTCTGCTGGAATACACCAAATAGAAATAAGAGGAAGAAATGTACCCGGAAGTAATGATGGAACACTCGTGACATCAACAAGTACAGTTGAAGGGATACATCCTGAGCCAGAAGTAGATGGAAAAGTAATTGGTTCTCAAGAATATATTGACATGATAGATGAAATTTATGATGAAAAATGGAACAAAACATTTTTGGTCAACAGTATATTTTTTGGAGTTATATCTGCTAAAGTTGTGGCGACAGTTAATGCTGCAAGCGAGTGCCTAAAAATAATTATGTCAGATGTTGAAAATAACAAATATAAGCTTGATTATATTTCTGATGATAATTTTTTAAGGTTATGTGTAAAAATAAATAGTTTAGTGCAAAAACGCGGAATTGTTGATTCAGAATTACATTACTTCAGGATTGACTTGAATAGAGTGCCTAAGACGTTGCATGAATTGGTAGATGAAAACTCAAAATTGCCCTCAGATCAGCAATGGCAGCTTATGAGCATAGAAAAATCGTTATACCATATGCAGGGAGAGGGAGGGTTAAAAAATTTGAAGTTTGTTTCAGCCGATGGTCGATTTGAAGCTGTATATAATTCGGATGGGAAGCTAGTGGAAGATTGGATTAATATTGGCACGTATAATTACGCACCGTCTTTAACTGAGGGAAGTTTAAAGCATAAGATATTTGATGTAGAACCATACAAGGAATGGGGAAACCATAGTCTATCACCTCAGAAAGATGAAAAAAGTATAAATGAAGGAAAAGAATTAGTTGTAGATCAGTTGGATGGAGTGGTAGATGAAATTGAAGCTTACAGACAAAATTTGATCGATAAGTATGGCTTCATAGAATTTGATTAATATAAGGACTGTAGTGTGTAAAATAGAATAGAACTTAATTAAAGATAAAATCTTAAATCTTATAAAATCTTGTTATAGACCTTGACAAAACAAGAATTCGAGTGATAAAATATCACAGTATGTAAAATTGTGATTTTTGTATTTAGAGTCAATTGCTATATTTGGAGTGAGTTTTCGAGCAAAGCCTGATACTGGCTAGGAGGTAAAAGGTGATAGAAAGCTTAAGAAATGGAAACAAAACAGTTGGAGTAAAGCAGACTATAAAAGCAGTTGAAAAAGGCGCAGCTAAGATGGTTTTTGTTGCCAAAGACGCAGATGAGCGGGTAGTTGGCAAGATTGTTGAGTTGTGCAAAAAGGACAATATACAAATTACATATGTTGAATCAATGAAGCAGCTTGGAAAAGCCTGTAACATTGATGTTGGTGCTGCTGTAGCTTGTACGCTGAGATAAGCAGATGTCCTAAATCCAAAGAGCTAAATTTCTTTGAGATTTTTGAATATATTACATATTACTGAGAGGAGGTGAAATAATGCCAACGTTTAACCAGTTAGTTAGAAAAGGGAGACAGACACTCGGAAAGAAATCAACTGCTCCTGCTTTGCAAAAGGGATTCAATTCCTTGCAGAAAAAGCCTACAGATTTAAGCAGCCCTCAAAAAAGAGGAGTTTGTACTGTAGTTAAGACAACAACACCTAAGAAGCCTAACTCAGCTTTGAGAAAGGTTGCAAGGGTTCGTTTGACTAATGGAATTGAAGTATCTGCTTATATTCCTGGTATAGGCCACAATCTTCAGGAACACAGTGTTGTTCTTATAAGAGGAGGAAGGGTTAAAGACCTACCTGGGGTTAGGTATCATATTGTTCGTGGAACACTTGATACTGCTGGTGTTGCAAAGAGAATGCAGTCGAGGTCAAAATATGGTGCAAAGAGGCCAAAAGCTGGTGCAGCAAGTAAGTAAGATCATATGACGTGCTTTGCGCGATGTATGGTAGTAAAAGTTAATAGTGCTTAGTACGTTGTTTTATATATATTATATTATATTAGCATGTACGCAGCACTGACGACGGACAAATGAAAGATTTGTCCGCGAGTACCGATGATATGTTTATATCATAAGAAGGAGGGAAGAAAGGTGCCAAGAAAAGGTTATATAGCAAAAAGAGATGTATTACCTGATCCAATTTATAATGATAAGGTTGTTACAAAACTTGTTAATAATATAATGGAAGATGGTAAGAAGGGTGTTGCTCAAAAGATTTGTTATGAAGCTTTTGACATCATAAAAGAGAAAACTGGTAAAGATCCGCTCGAAGTTTTTGAACAGGCATTAAACAATATCATGCCGGTTCTTGAAGTTAAGGCAAGAAGAGTCGGGGGTGCTACTTACCAGGTTCCTATGGAAGTTAGACCTGAAAGGAGACAGGCTTTGGGCTTGAGATGGTTGGTTAACTACTCAAGACAAAGGGGCGAGAGGACAATGAGGGAAAGACTCGCCGGTGAAATACTTGATGCGACTAACAACTTAGGTGGAGCTTATAAGAAGAAAGAGGATACGCATAAAATGGCTGAGGCTAATAAAGCTTTTGCTCATTACAGGTGGTAATTTTCAATTTTATATATGGACAAAGTCACTGTTGTATGAGAGAGTGACGTTTTGAAAGGAAGATAAGAATGCCCAGGCAATTTAGTTTAGAAAATACCAGAAATATTGGAATCATGGCTCATATAGACGCAGGTAAAACAACCACTACTGAGCGTATTTTGTTCTATACCGGTAAGGTTCATAAGATAGGAGAAACACACGAAGGTGCTGCAACTATGGACTGGATGGAGCAGGAGCAGGAAAGAGGTATAACGATCACTTCTGCTGCTACTACTGCCCAATGGAAAGGAAATAGAGTTAACATTATAGATACGCCGGGGCACGTTGACTTTACCGTTGAAGTTGAGAGATCACTTCGTGTTCTTGACGGATCTGTTACTGTATTTTGTGCTAAAGGCGGAGTTGAGCCACAGTCAGAGACAGTTTGGAGGCAGGCTGACAGATATCATGTTCCCCGTATGGCATATGTTAATAAGATGGACATAATGGGAGCTGACTTCTATAACGTTGTAAATATGATGAAGGATAGACTTCAGGCAAATGCTGTTCCAATTCAATTACCTATAGGCAAGGAAGAACAGTTCCTTGGAATTATCGATCTTGTAGTTATGAAAGCAGAATATTACATGGATGACCTCGGAAAAGTAATTGAAGAGAGAGAAATTCCAGAAGATATGAAGGAATTGGCTGTTGAATACAGAAGCAAACTTATTGAGGCTATTGCTGAGCAAGATGAAGAACTTATGATGAAATACCTCGAAGGCGAAGAATTTACTTTGGAGGAAATCAAAAGAGGTATCAGAAAGGCTACAATTAGTGTTAGCATGATACCGGTTATATGTGGTTCTTCATATAAAAACAAGGGCGTGCAGAATCTTTTGGATGCTGTTGTAGACTATATGCCTTCACCGCTTGATATACCTCCAATAAAAGGTGTAACTGAAGATGGAGAAACTGAAATTGAAAGAAAGTCTGATGACAATGCTCCGTTTGCGGCATTGGCATTTAAGATAATGACTGACCCTTATGTAGGAAAACTCTGCTTCTTCAGAGTTTATTCCGGTAAGATAGCTTCAGGTTCATATGTTTTAAATGCGACTAAAGGTAAAAGAGAAAGAATAGGTAGAATTCTTCAAATGCATGCAAACCATAGAGAAGAAATTGATATGGTTTACTCTGGAGATATAGCTGCAGCAGTTGGACTAAAGGATACTACTACTGGTGATACTTTGTGTGAAGAGGGAAGTCCAGTTATATTAGAATCCATGGAGTTCCCAGAACCTGTTATATCAGTTGCAATTGAACCAAAGTCAAAAGCTGGACAGGATAAGATGGGATTCGCTCTTGCAAAGCTTGCAGAAGAGGATCCAACCTTCAGGACGCATACTGATCCCGATAGCGGACAAACTATAATCGAAGGTATGGGTGAATTGCATCTTGAAATAATCGTTGACCGTATGATGAGAGAATTCAAAGTTGAAGCCAACGTTGGTAATCCACAGGTTGCATACAAAGAAACTATCAGAAAGACTGTTAAATCTGAAGGTAAGTTTGTCAGACAGTCAGGTGGTAGAGGTCAGTATGGTCACTGTTGGATCGAAATGGAGCCAAGAGAGCCAGGATCAGGTTATGAGTTTGTTAATAAAATCGTTGGTGGTGTTGTTCCTAAAGAATACATCGGACCAATTGATGCTGGCATTCAGGAAGCAATGAATACTGGTGTTTTGGGTGGCTATCCTGTTGTTGATATAAAGTGTACTCTATATGATGGTTCATACCATGAAGTTGACTCTTCAGAAATGGCATTTAAGATTGCTGGTTCCATGGCATTTAAGGAAGGTATGAGAAAAGCAGATCCAGTGCTATTAGAGCCTATAATGAAGGTTAGTGTTACAGTTCCTGAAGATTATATGGGAGATGTAATGGGAGACTTGAACTCTAGAAGAGGAAGAATTGAAGGTATGGAAGCACGCAACGGAGCACAGGTTATAAATGCTAATGTTCCATTATCTGAAATGTTCGGATATGCAACTACTTTGCGTTCAAGAACACAAGGTAGAGGAGTATTCACTATGCAGATAAGCCATTTTGAAGAAGTACCTAGAAATATACAGGAAGCTGTCATAAGTGGCAGAGTAGGTAAATAAAAGACTTAATTTATTGGCAGAATAAAATAGCAATAGACAGGGGATATGCAAAGCCTGCGTATTCCCTGTAAAAAATAATTATAGTTAACTAATAAAAATCAGTATTCTTTACTGAAAAAGGAGGAGAATTAATAATGGCAAAAGCTAAATTTGAAAGAAGTAAGCCCCACGTTAATATTGGAACAATAGGTCACGTTGACCATGGTAAGACTTCATTAACTGCTGCTATAACAAAAGTATTGAGCTTCCTCGGTAAGGCAAATTTCTCTGCATATGACCAAATCGACAAAGCTCCGGAAGAAAAAGAAAGAGGTATCACAATTTCAACATCTCACGTTGAATATGAAACAGACAACAGACACTATGCACACGTTGACTGCCCAGGCCATGCTGACTATGTTAAAAATATGATCACTGGTGCTGCTCAAATGGACGGTGCTATCCTCGTTGTTTCAGCTGCTGATGGTCCTATGCCTCAGACAAGAGAACACATTCTTTTGGCTCGTCAGGTTGGCGTTCCATACATAGTTGTTTTCTTAAACAAATGTGATATGGTTGACGATGAAGAACTTATCGAGTTGGTTGAAATGGAACTTAGAGAATTGTTAAGTTCATATGAATTCCCAGGTGATGATATTCCGATCGTAAGAGGTTCTGCTCTTGACGCACTTGAGTGTACAGCAACAACTGTAGATGATCCTAAATATGCGCCAATTATGGAATTGATGTCAAAAGTTGATGAATATATACCAACTCCTGAAAGAGCTACTGACAAGCCATTTATCATGCCTGTAGAGGATGTTTTCTCAATCACAGGTCGTGGTACTGTTGCTACAGGTAGGGTTGAAAATGGTACATTGAAAGTTGGAGATGAAGTTGAAATCGTTGGTTTAATGGAAGCTCCTAAGAAAACAGTTGTAACTGGTATAGAAATGTTCAGAAAGCTTCTTGATTCAGCTGTTGCTGGTGACAATATCGGAGCTCTCTTAAGAGGTATTCAAAGAACTGATATCGAAAGAGGTCAGGTTCTTGCAAAACCAGGTTCAATCAAACCTCATACTCATTTTGAAGCACAGGTTTACGTATTGACTAAAGAGGAAGGTGGAAGACATACTCCATTCTTCAACAACTACAGACCACAGTTCTATTTCAGAACAACAGACGTTACTGGTGTAGTTGAACTCCCAGCAGGAACAGAAATGGTTATGCCTGGTGACCACATCACTATGAAAATCAAACTGATCACTCCAATAGCTATGGACGAAGGATTAAAGTTCGCTATCCGTGAAGGCGGAAGAACTGTTGGATCAGGAAACGTTAATAAGATCATTGAATAATTATTTATTTATTAAGGGTCGGATTTTAATCCGGCCCTTTTTGCATTTTAAGAAAGAGCATTGCTTTTTGAAATATAGAATCTAAGGACATAGAATCTCCAAGGCTTTCTGAAGAAATGCAAAGTGTACCTTTTGATTATACTTCTAAAGTAAAAATATTACATATTAGAAGTAAAAATAATCCGTTCATCTGATTAAAATCATCTAGTATAATTGGTGTATAAATATGGTATAAGGGGGAGACAAACAATGGTAAAAAGATTGTTAGGAACATTGTTGTCTGTAGTAATGATTACATCCTTGATGAGCGGATGCAAACAGGAGGCATCTATGACTGAAACAACACTTACACTGTGGAGTATTGCAACAGAAAGTGATGCTTTCAGCAATGCCTATTCCAAGGCTATTAAAGACTTTGAGAAGGCAAATCCCGGAGTTAAAATTGTTCATGAAACCTTTGAAAATGAAGCTTACAAGACAAAGATTAAGACTGCCGTATCTGGAAATAATCTTCCTGACCTTTTCTTTACATGGGGTGGCGGATTTTCCAAACCCTTTGTAGAATCCGGGAAAGTACTGGCTATTGACAAATATTATACAGGTGAGTACAAGGAGCAGTTGTCAGAAGCAGCATTAACATACTCAACATATAATGGAAAGATTTATGGTTCCACTTACACAACCCCTGTTTCAGCGTTATTCTACAATAAAAAAATCTTTGAGGAAAATGGACTCAAGGCACCAACCACATTCGATGAGCTGGTACAGACCTGTGATAAGCTTATACAAAAAGGTATTACCCCTATCGGTATCAGTGCAAAGGATACTTGGGTATTGGCCATGACCCACGACGCTATGACATTAAAATCTGCAGGTCCGGAAAAGGTAAAGTCAGCACTAACAAAAGCAGGACAGAGCTATGATGATCCGGATTTTCTTGAGTCTGCTAAGAAATTCAAACAACTCGTTGAAATGGGGGCTTTCTATAAAGGAGCTACCGGATTAACAAATGATGAAGCAAGTGCATTATTTTACAGCGGTAAGGTTGCAATGTATACAACAGGTAGCTGGATGGCAGGCTCTATTCAAACAGATGCTGCAAACCCAAGCGATTTTGATGTGGTTCCATTCCCACTCTTAGGAGCTAATGCGAAAGCAACAGACTTTATGGGCGGTGCAGTTGATAGCATTATGGTTAGTGCTTCGACTAAAAATCCTGATCTTGCTGGGAAGGCTGCATTTGAACTCACAAGAAGTATTTCGAAATACTCATATCTTGATGGAGCAGGTCTGGCAGTTTGGAAAAAAGATTATGATGACAGTGATGTAAATCCATTGACTAAAAAATTAGCTGATTTTGCAGCAAATGCAACATCATTTACACTATGGTTTGATACTACCATGGAAGCTGAAGATGCTGGTGAATACCTTACATTGTTACAGGAAATGTATGTTGGTAAAATAACTCCTGAAGGTTTTGTTAGTTCTATGAAAAAGAACCTCGAATAAGGTATGCCTAAAATATAAATTCATACTCTGGATAACGAAAAAACTTGATTTGATAATGTTTTCAAAATATGAGAATAGGATGTTATTTTTTCGTTATCCCTAAGTAGAAGTTTTATACAAAATGAAGTATAAGTAAATCAAGCCTTTCAAACATGAATACAGCAGGGGAATCAGTATGAATCCCATGCCAGATTAAAGGAACTATATCTTCTTTAGAAAGTTGTAAAAACCAATCTTATCAGAAGAATAGTATACTATTCGGTGTTTGGAAGGTTTGATTATTTTAAAGAAAATCTGAATGGGGGGTTATGATGAATTCTGTTAGGCAAAATAAATTGGCAATATTTCTATTTATATTACCGGCTTCCCTGTTATTTTTTGCAATCATCATTATGCCTATTTTTATGTCAGGCTATTATAGCCTTTTAGAATGGGATGGGGTTAATCAGTCACGTTTCGTTGGAATAGGAAATTATATAGAATTATTAACAAGTCCGGTAGCGAGATTTCCAAAATCTCTACAAAATGCTTTAATTCTTGCAGTCTTGTCGGTGTTTATACAGCTTCCTCTTTCTCTTGGCTTGGCATTACTGCTTTCAAAGAAAGTAAAAGGGGAAAAGATTTTTGTAGCGATTTTCTTCATGCCGGTATTAATATCTACAGTAGTAATAGGACAATTGTGGCTAAAGATCTACAATCCGGAGTATGGTATTGTAAATGTAGCACTTAATTCTCTAGGGCTTGGGAAGTATGCGAGGACCTGGCTTGGAGAACAGGATACCGCATTGATATCAGTGTTTGTGCCGATTATATGGCAATACGTCGGGTATCACATGCTTCTAATGTATGCCGGTATTAAATCCATTCCAACTGAGATTAGAGAAGCGGCAAAGGTTGAAGGAGCAACAGAAGGCCAGCTTGCAAGATATATTATTATTCCAATGCTAAAGCCAATTATTAAAGTATGTGTTATTTTTGCAGTAACAGGTTCACTAAAGGCCTTTGATTTAATATATGTATTGACAAGAGGGGGTCCTGCTAAAGCTAGTGAAGTTCCAAGCACCCTGATGGTATCTATGATCTTTGACTGGAATCGCTATGGATTTGGAAGTGCAATTGCTTTATCAATAATAGCATTGTGTTTCTTTTTTGCAATAGTCATTAAAAGAGCTTTTGGTACAGAGGAGGATTAAATTGGATAAAGAGATAAAAGCTGTAACGAATGAGTTTCATACTCCAACTAAAGCAATAATCCTAAAAAAGATTAAAATGAGCAGTATATTAACTTATACGGTTCTTGGCATATGGGCATTGGTTAATATTTTCCCATTGTACTGGATGTTTACATTTTCCCTGAAAAGTAATAGGGAGATTTTTGGGGAAAATATTATCGGGCTTCCAAAGGAATGGTTATGGTCAAACTATCAGAATGCCTTAACTAAAGGTAATATGGCTCTTTATATGCTAAATAGTGTTATTGTAACAAGCATAACTATTATATTGACTTTGATAGTTGCTTTAATGGCAACATATGCATTAACAAGGCTTGTATGGAAAGGGAGAAAGACAGTTAACAATATTTTTATGCTAGGTCTCACCATTCCAATACATGCAGCAATTTTGCCGGTATATCTGATACTTGATAAGCTAAATATGACAAATTCTTATCAGGCTTTGATAATTCCCTATACTGCTTTTGGACTTGCCATGTCCATAATGATTTGCGGTGGTTTTATTGTAAATATTCCAAGAGAGCTTGAGGAGTCAGCATGTATTGACGGGTGCAGTGTGTATGGAATCTTTTTCAGGATTATTCTTCCTCTTATGAAGCCTGCACTTTCTACAGTTGCAATTTTTACCTTCTTGTCATCCTGGAATGAGTTGATGTTTGCGAATATCTTTATTGATGATGCCAGATACAGAACTATATCTGTTGGTATTCAGACACTATCCGGTGCACATACAACCCAGTGGGGACCAATTGGGGCAGCACTTGTTATTGCAACTTTCCCTACTTTGGCTTTATACTCATTTATGAGCACTAAAATTCAAAAAAGTTTAACTGCTGGTGCAGTGAAAGGATAAGGGAGAATAATATATGAGATCAAATTCATATTATAAGAAAAAGGCAGAAGACCTGGTGGCACAGATGACATTGGAGGAGAAGGCTAGCCAGCTTACCTACAATTCTCCGGCTATCAAGAGGCTTGGAATTCCTGAATATAACTGGTGGAATGAAGCTTTGCATGGAGTTGCACGAGCTGGAACTGCTACAGTTTTTCCACAGGCAATTGGTCTTGCTGCAATGTTTGATGATGAATTTCTGATGAAAATTGCAAATATAATTGCTATAGAAGCAAGAGCCAAATATAATGAAAGTTCAAAGCATGAAGACAGGGATATTTACAAAGGAATTACCTTGTGGTCCCCAAATATAAACATATTCAGGGATCCTCGATGGGGAAGGGGTCATGAAACTTATGGAGAAGATCCATTTCTTACCGGTAAACTGGGAGTTGCCTTTATAAAAGGGCTGCAGGGAGACAAAGAGGTGATGTTAACAGCAGCTTGTGTAAAGCATTTTGCTGTCCATAGCGGTCCTGAGGATTTACGGCATGAGTTTAATGCAGAAGTAACTAAGAAGGATTTGTGGGAAACCTATTTACCTGCATTTGAGACCTGTGTAAAGGATGGTAAGGTGGAAGCGGTAATGGGAGGTTACAATAGAACAAACGGAGAACCCTGCTGCGGAAGTTATACCCTGCTTCGTGACATTTTAAGAGAAAAATGGGGCTTTGAGGGGCATGTAGTATCCGACTGCTGGGCAATAAAAGATTTCCACCTGCACCATATGGTGACAAAGACACCTGAAGAGTCTGCGGCACTAGCTATTGATGCGGGGTGTGATCTGAATTGCGGTAACGTTTATTTAACCTTGCTTGTGGCTTTTAAAGAAGGATTAATAACAGAAGAGCATATCACAAGAGCAGCAGTCAGAATCTTTACAACAAGATTCAAGCTGGGTTTATTTGAGGATAATGAATTTGATAATATACCTTATGAGGTTGTGGAATGTAGTGAGCACAAGGAGATAGCTATTGAGGCTGCAAGGAAAAGTGCGGTACTGCTTAAAAACGACGGAATTTTGCCTATTAACAAGGGTACTGTAAAAACAATTTCTGTAATTGGACCAAATGCAAACAGTAGACTTGCATTGAAAGGAAACTATTATGGAACTTCTTCAAGATACATCACCCTCCTTGAAGGTATACAGGATGAAGTTGGAGATGAAGTAAGAGTACTATATTCAAAAGGGTGTGAGCTGGTTAGAGACAGAACTGAAGTCTTGGCATATGCAAATGACCGTCTTGTAGAGGCTGTTACTGTTGCAGAGCATAGTGATTTGGTTATTCTGTGCCTAGGACTTGACGAAACCATTGAGGGCGAAGAAATGGACGATGGTAACAATCAAGGCTCCGGTGATAAGGAAGATCTTGATTTACCGGAAGTACAAAAAACACTTTTAGAAAAAATAGTGGCACTTGGAAAGCCGACAGTACTTTGCCTTATGTCTGGAAGTGCAATAAACCTGAGCTATGCACAGGAACATTGTAATGGTATTTTACTGACATGGTATCCAGGTGCAAGAGGTGGTAAGGCTATAGCAGATGTCTTGTTCGGTAATGTGTCGCCATCAGGGAAATTGCCTGTGACATTTTACAAATCATTGGAAAATCAACCGCCATTTACAGACTACTCAATGAAAAACAGAACCTACCGCTATATAGAAGAAACTCCTTTATATCCCTTCGGATACGGCTTGACCTATAGTGATGTAGTATTAAAGCACGCAGAAATAAGGGGGGCTATAGAGATTGAAAAGGATATTGATCTTCATGTAACTCTTCAGAACCAAGGGGGAGTTGCTGTGGAGGAGGTTGTTCAGATCTACATTAAAGACGAACAGTCCATATATGCTGTTAAAAATGTTAGTTTGTGTGGGTTCAAGCGAGTTACTCTAGGAGTCAATGAAGAAAAACAGGTTTCTATGACCATTCCTTTTGATTGTTTAAAGGCGGTAAACCTGAAAGGGGAAAAAGTACTTGACAGTAGAAAGTTTACCTTGTTTGTCGGTCTGAGTGGACCTGATAAACGAAGTATAGAACTCACTGGGAAAGAACCTGTTAGAATTCCCTTTGAGTTATAAACTCAACTTTCCCAATATAACGTTTTGGGGCTCTGGTTGCTTACATGTTAAGGGAAAAAAGTTTACTTTTTGACTACAGCGAGCAATGCTCATTGATATATGGCATTTATCACATGCATTTGGAAATAATATTTTTTCTTGGAGTATAGGAATTTATAAAAATCCTATTTTTGTAAATTCCTATACTGGGGTTTGGAAAGGGGATTCCCCTTTCCCGGTTTAAGGAGGGCTGGTCGTTCCGCTTCGCTGCACTGCTCGCCCATGCGACCTGGGTGCTCAGGCTGGTCGTTTCGCTACGCTACACTGCTCGCCCATGCATCCTGGGATGCGAAGCATCCGTCGAAGGGAACCATAGGGTTCCCTAGCGAACAAGAAAATTCATGAGCAAAGCGAATTTTCTTGATAAGCAAAAGGTACATTTATATAATAGTTGTAAATTTATTATAAGGACAGTGTTCTAAAAGGGGTCATGAAGAAGAGAATAGAAAGAATCGTTCGGTGGTTTTATAATAGAAGGCTAAAAGACAAAATTAGATTCTTATTTTTGGTTCTTATTATTACGTATATCGTTACACTCTACTTTATCTATAATTTTTTAGTTAAAAAAAATATGATGGATTATGTTCTTGAGAGTAACTATAATACAATGATTTCTATTGGAAACAATCTCAATGTTGAATTTGAAGCTGTAAATACAATGAGCCAGCTTATAATGACTAACAGTAATATAATTGAGTACTTGAGGGATAGGGGCCATGGAAATACGAGGATTAATCATAATGCATTAATGGCTGTGTATGATATCAGCAATAAATTTAATTACGTGTCCTCCATCTATATCTTTAAAGATTATAAAGAGTATATTCATATATCCAGACAGGTAACAAATGTTGATTTAAACCTTGTCTATAGTCCGTTGTGGAAGAAAGAAATCCTTCAGAAGCGTGGATCTTGTGTGATTAGAGTTAATGGAGACGGTGCATTTGAGAGGAAGTCTGGGGAACCGTTAATCTCCGTTATAAGAATAATTAACGACCTGGATACTCAAAAACCTATTGGAATAATTGCAATAAACCTGAATGTTGACATGCTTGAAAATTCCTTTAATGACATGACAAGTGATGACAGAAATTTCTGGTACTATGTAGAGGGTAAAAATATTTTAGACCGGAGTAAAGAATCTGAGGAGCTTGACCAATTCCAGAAAATAGGCATTGGTAAGAAGGAATTTGAGCAAAACATTAAACAGGGCTTTGGCGTTACAAGAGTATTATCCTATTATCGCGTTCCTAATACTCCTTTTGTGTTAGCTGAAATTGATAGAGTGTCATTTTTTAGATATATCTCAGTTCAAGCAATTGCCATTATAGTCATAGTGATTATTTTATCAATTTTATGTATTGTTGTTACCGGTGTTTTTATATCAGTTTTTGTTACAAATCCAATTGAGAGACTTATGCAGTTTATGAATCTTGAAAAACTGGGATTCAGTAAGAATGGGACTGGAAACAGTTCTGGATTTGTGAGTAAAGAAAATGAAATAATGATGAAAAACAGCCGTCTTGTTGAAATTAATCAAATAATGCGTGAATTGCTGGAGCAGGAAAAAATAATGCGTAAGGCTGAGATGGAGGTGCTTCAGGAGCAAATAAACCCGCATTTTTTATACAACACATTAGGTTCTATTGCTGACCTGGCACTGGAGATCTCAGCAGATGAGATATATGATGTTGTTGAAACTCTAGGTAATTTTTACAGGAGATTTTTAAGCAAGGGAAGCAGAGAAATTACTATACGGGAAGAGGTTGCAATTATACAAGACTACCTTAAGCTGCAAAAATTGAGGTATCATGATGTTTTTGAGGATGAATATGAGTTACAGGAAGATTGGCTGGATTTTAAGGTGCCCAAATTAATACTTCAACCTTTAGTGGAAAATAGTTTGTATCATGGAGTAAGGCTAAAAGGTGAAAAAGGAATAATAAAAATATCTGTCTATGCAGAGGACAGTATATTGCACATTGGCGTGTATGATACGGGAGTTGGCATGAGTGAGGAGCAAATAAGTTCAATAATGAACGGGGACAATAAAAAGAGCTTTGGTTTTAAAGGTACTATGGACAGAATTAGATATTATTATGATGCAGAAGAAGTCTTTGAAGTTAAGAGTGAAGAGGGCAAATATTGTTTAGTTGATATCAGAATCCCAATATAGGGGGGGTAGTAATGTATAGAGTTCTGATCATTGATGACGAAAAATCAATCAGAAATTTATTGAAAAACATACTAAAAAGAGAAGAACTGAACATTGAAGTAGTGGGAGAAGCGGAAAGTGGTATTGAGGCTATCAATATCATGGAGCAAGTACTACCCGATATTGCCTTTGTGGATATTAAAATGCCTTTTATGGATGGTATTGAATTTTCAAAACTGGCAATTAGCCGTTATCCAAACCTGAAGATTATAGTACTCACAGCTTTCAGTGATTTTGGGTATGCCAGGCAATGTGTTGGAATCGGAGTATGTGAGTATTTATTAAAACCTATCGTGCGTAAAGATATCAGAGATGTTTTATTGAAGATTACAAAGGATCTGGATTCAAAGCAAAAAAAGGCTGAGATAGAAGAGCCCATTGTTCATAAAAAAGACACTGTTAATAAAATAAAGTCCTTTATAGCCGAAAACTATGTCCGGCCAGATCTTGATTTAACGGTTATTGCTCAGACCTTCGGCTTTAACTCCAGCTATTTGAGCAGGCTGTTTAAAGCTGAAACAGGGGTGAATCTTATTGATTACCTAACAGAATGTAGAATGGAAAAGGCTATAGCTTATGCAAAAAAAGGAAGCATGATGTATGTGACTGCAAAGATGGTAGGAATTCCCGATCCTAATTATTTTGGCAAGTGTTTTAAGAAGTATACAAATCAAAGCTTTTCTGAGTTTATGAAGAAATATAAAAGTTAAATAAAGATATAAAAAAATGGGGGGATTTAGTTTGTCATATTTACTAGGAGTAGATATAGGTACATCAGGTACAAAAACGGTTTTATATGATGAATTTGGAAATACCATAGCAAGCAGCCTTGAGGAATATCCATTGTACCAGCCCCATATTGGATGGGCAGAGCAGGAACCGGAAGACTGGTGGAGGGCAACATACTTATCTATTAAACATGTTATTTCCAAAAGCGGAATTGATGCTTCCTCTATTAAGGGAATCGGACTTTCTGGTCAGATGCACGGGGCTGTTCTTCTGGATAAGGATTGCAAAGTGCTCAGGAAAGCAATTATATGGTGCGACCAGAGAAGTTTTGCCGAGTGTGATCAGATTACTTCAATCATAGGGAAGGAAAGGCTGATTGAGATAACTGCCAACCCTGCACTGACGGGATTTACAGCCTCAAAGGTTATGTGGGTTAAAAATAATGAACCTGAAATTTTTGAGAAGATTTATAAGATACTTCTCCCTAAAGACTACATAAGATTTAAATTAACAGGAGAATTTGCTACAGAGGTATCGGATGCCAGTGGAATGCAGTTTATGGATATACCGGGAAGAAAGTGGAGTGATGAAGTCATAAGTAAACTCGGTCTTAGTCAAAGTATGCTGGGAGAACTCTATGAGTCTCAGGAAGTTAGTGGGAAAGTAAATAAGCATGCTGCTTCATTAACCGGACTGAAGGAAGGAACTCCTGTAGTGGGTGGTGCAGGAGACCAGGCAGCAGGAGCCGTTGGAAATGGAATTGTGAGACCCGGGGTGGTATCATCCACTATAGGAACCTCAGGGGTAGTATTTGCATTTTCTGAAAAGGTTACTATTGATCCAAAGGGTAGAGTTCATACTTTTTGTCATGCAGTACCAAATACCTGGCACATTATGGGGGTTACACAGGGAGCCGGACTATCTCTTAAGTGGTTCCGTGACAATTTCTGTATAGAAGAAAAGAGAACTGCAGAGTTAATGAAAATAGATCCATACGTAATTATAGACAGGGAAGCTGAAAAAGTGGCCCCGGGCTGTAATGGTTTAATCTATTTACCTTATCTGATGGGAGAAAGAACGCCACATCTTGACCCTAATGCCAAGGGTGTCTTTTTCGGATTAACAGCAAAGCATGAAAAACAGGATGTTTTGAGGTCCATTATGGAAGGTGTTGTATATAGCCTTAGAGATTGCCTTGAAATTATTAATGAAATGGGTGTTAACGTTTCTGAAGTAAGAGCCTCAGGTGGTGGCGGAAAAAGTGAATTGTGGAGAAAAATGCAGGCTGATATATTCGGCACTGATATTACAACCATAAAGTCAAGTGAGGGTCCTGCACTTGGAGTAGCACTTCTTGCTGGAGTAGGAACGGGTATATACAGCAACATTAGTGAGGCATGTGAAGCAGTAATAAAAGAAAATACCAGGCAGGTTTCGGATCTTGAACTAAATGCTAAATATACCAAGTTTTATGGTATCTATAAACGTCTATATAACTCTTTGAAAAAGGAATTTGCGGATCTTTCGGCTATACTGTAAAATTTACTGTCCTAAAAAGTAGTAACGGAAAAGACATGCACATTTTGAGTAAGGGATAACGAAAAAATAACTTCCTATTCTCATATTTTGAAAACATTATTAAATCAAGTTTTTTCGTTATCCAGAGTAGGAACTTATATTTTAGTCATACCTAAATAAAATAAGGAGGAAATATACATGGCAGAGTATTTTAGTAATGTACCGAAAATCAAATATGAAGGAAAGGATTCAGACAATCCTCTAGCGTTTAAGTTCTATAATCCCGACGAAGTCATTGGCGGTAAAACAATGAAAGAACACTTAAGGTTTGCTGTTGCATATTGGCATACTTTTCAGGGAACGGGCTCAGACCCATTTGGGCCGGGTACTGCTGTAAGACCGTGGGATAACATATCAGACCCAATGGAACTTGCAAAGGCTAAGGTGGCTGCGAACTTCGAGCTGTGTGAAAAGCTGGGAGTACCATTTTTCTGTTTTCATGATAGAGATATAGCACCTGAAGCTTCAACACTTAGAGAGACCAATAAAAGGCTTGATGAGATCGTTGCACTGATAAAGGACTATATGAAAACAAGTAGTGTAAAACTACTCTGGGGTACAACAAATGCTTTTGGTAACCCAAGATTTGTCCATGGTGCATCTACTTCTCCGAATGCAGATGTATTTGCATATGCAGCAGCTCAGGTTAAAAAGGCTATGGAAATTACCCTTGAACTTGGTGGTCAGAACTATGTGTTCTGGGGTGGAAGAGAAGGCTATGAAACCTTACTTAATACTGATATGAAATTGGAACTTGACAATATGGGAAGGTTCCTTGGAATGGCAGTTAGTTATGCAAAAGAAATAGGCTTTAAAGGGCAATTCCTGATTGAACCTAAGCCAAAAGAACCGACAAAGCACCAGTATGACTTTGATACAGCTACAGTTATAGGTTTCTTAAGGACTTACGGTCTTGAGAATTACTTCAAAATGAATATAGAAGCAAATCATGCCACACTTGCAGCACATACTTTCCAGCATGAACTGACGGTTTCGAGAATTAACGGTATGCTTGGAAGTATTGATGCAAACCAGGGCGATCTCCTTCTAGGATGGGACACTGATCAATTCCCGACAAATATCTATGATACTACCCTTGCTATGTATGAAGTTCTTAAGGCAGGCGGATTTACAACGGGAGGACTGAATTTTGACTCTAAAGTCAGAAGGGGATCCTTTGAGCCAGTTGACCTGTTCCATGCACATATTGCAGGTATGGATGCTTTTGCCAAAGGGCTTAAAGTAGCATATAAGATGGTTTCCGATGCTAAGTTTGAAAAGTTTATTGATGAAAGATATGAAAGCTATAAGATGGGTATTGGAAAAGATATTGTAGATGGAAAAGTAGGGTTTAAAGAGCTTGAAAAATATGCTTTAGAGCTTAACGAGATCAAAAATGTGTCAGGAAGACAGGAAGTTTTAGAAGCCATGTTTAACAAATATATTCTTGAGGATTAGTCTTATATTGACTTGGAGTATAGGAATTTATAAAAATCCTATTTTTGTAAATTCCTATACTGGGGTTTGGAAAGGGGATTCCCCTTTCCCGGTTTAAGGAGGGTGCTCAGGATGCGAAGCATCCGTCGAAGGGAACCATAGGGTTCCCTAGCGAACAAGAAAATTCATGAGCGAAGTGAATTTTCTTGGTGAAGAAAATATTGAAGAAACATTGGAAAGCGAGCCATAGAGCCTGTTAAACCAACGAGGAAAGGGAGAAGCCTTCTATTATAAGCGGTTTTTTCCCGACCTCCAAGGGGTATTTATGGGCTCTAGGCTAGCTTGTTCAATATGGAAGCTATTCTACTGCTAAAGGATTATGATTTTGAAGGAGGGAGTACATTTTTATGGCTATTTTAAGGGAAAAGTTTATAGATGGCTGTGACAACAAGGATATCCATATCTTCGTTCTATCGAATGAAAATGGAATGACAGTTAAAATTACAAACTTTGGTGGGATAATTACTTCCATGTTGGTACCTGATAGAAATGGCAAATTTGATGATGTGGTCCTCGGGTACGATAGACTTGAAGATTATTGTGAAAATAGCCTTTATTTTGGTGCAATTATAGGAAGACACGCAAATAGAATAGAAAATTCAAGATTTGAAATTATGGACTCAGAGTATATATTAAACAATAATGAAGGAAGAAATCATTTACATGGTGGGAATAAAGGCTTCCACAAGGTGATTTGGGAGGCTGAAACGGTTATTATAGATAATAGAGAGTGCTTAAAGTTAACATATTTAAGTAAGGATGGTGAAGAAAACTATCCTGGCAATTTAAAAACTACAGTTACTTATTCACTTGGGGAGGACAACTCTTTAAGGATTGATTACTTCGCCGTTTCAGATAAGGATACTGTTATAAACCTTACAAACCACGCATATTTTAATCTTTCCGGTCATGGTTCCGGTGAAATTACAAATCACCAATTAAAGCTTTATTCTGATAAATTTACACCTGTAAACGAAGAGTGTTTACCGACAGGAGAAATTCTGGAAGTTAAGGGTACCCAAATGGACTTTACCTCAATGAAACCTATTGGAATAGGGTTGTTAAGTGATGATATCCAGATTAAGTTAGGAAACGGATATGACCATAATTGGGTGCTGAAAGTCTCCGGTTCAACTCCTGAGAAAGCTGCTGAATTATATGACCCTGAAAGCGGCAGATTTATGAAAGTTTATACAACAAAACCAGGAATCCAGTTTTACTCAGGCAATAATCTATGCGGTGATAAGGAAGCAAAAGATAAGATTCGCTACAGAAAATGGGGAGGATTATGCCTGGAAACACAATATTTCCCCAACTCTTTAAAACACAAGCATTTTCCATCACCTGTATTTAACGCAGGTAAAGAGTATAAGCATACAACAATTTATAAATTTTTAACACAATAAAGTTATAGATTTTTAACACAATAACCCACTTAATTGTTTATTCTTCAATGCTCAGCTTGTCACCCACAACCGTGGAGGTTCTAGCAATGGTTCCTGCTGGAAGTTCCAATACAGAATGAGACCCTGAAATTATCCTTGAAATTCTCCAGGGCTTAATTCCTTCAACTGTACTTAAGATTTCCAAGTCCTTACTCAAAAAAATTATATCCAGCGGGAAATTCATAAAACACATGTGAATGGAGTTACAGGGTACAATATGAAGCCCTTTCCCGGCAGGTAGATTTTTTTTAAACATTAATCCCATAAAGCGTTTAAAAAAATTTTCTGCAACACTTAAATCATCAGCCAAAATGCTGTCCTTCGTAACATTTTTAACTATCATATAAACTCCCACCCTGAATTTAAATTTGTATGTATATATGACTGACACTATTAAGTTACATATATATAATTTATAATTAAACCAGACAAAATAATTTAAGATACGTAAATAAGATTATGATAGTATTTTAATAATATATTTATTATAACATTTTATAATTTTTTTAAAACGGGGGAGGTGAAATATTATTGGAAACACCGGATATTGTTATAGTAAAAAGATGTCTAGAGGGTGATAAGGATTCATTTTCGGAGTTGGTTACCAGATACAAAAGGTTGATATATAATATGATAAATAATAAGGATGAAGTGAGTGATATAGCTCAAGAGGTATTTATCCGGATATACAGGGCATTGGATAAGTATGATCCGCAATACAAGTTCTCTACCTGGTCTGTTAAGATTGCTACCAACTACTGTCTGGACATAATAAGGAAGAAAAAAGTTGACACAATGCCTATTGATGAAGCAT
This sequence comes from uncultured Acetivibrio sp., assembly GCA_964564015.1. Classification (GTDB taxonomy): domain Bacteria; phylum Bacillota; class Clostridia; order Acetivibrionales; family Acetivibrionaceae; genus Acetivibrio. Next base: position 112,123 of record CAZLZR010000002.1, on the reverse strand, counting down.
TTGGTGTTTCCAGTGATATAGATACTCCCGAATCAAGCTACTTAAAACGGGAACAAAGTGAGAGAATTAACTATGAACTATCGAAATTACCTGAAAAGTACCGAGTACCGCTAATTTTATACCATAAAAATGGCCTTTCGTATGATGAGATAATGCAGGTTCTTAATGAGCCAATGACTATTGTAAAAAACAGGTTGTTCAGAGCGAGGCAGATGCTTAAGGAAAAACTGGAAAGCCAAAGGAAGGAGGGAATTCTATGAACTGTGACCAATCAAATGACTATATGATGAAGTACTTGGATGGGGATCTGAGCGACAAGGAGCATGCGGAACTGATCCACCATATTAACAAGTGTAGCACATGTTGCACGGAGTTTCAGACTTATAACAGTATTGTGAAATCACTCGAAGAAGACAAGGGTATTGAACCACCTGAAGATTTTGAAATAAAAGTAATGAGCAAAATTAATTTGATGGATAACCAAATTAAAATAAAAAAGGAAAAAAGGCTTGTTATTCTGTGTTTTCTTTCAAGTATGCTTTTGACATGTGGTATAATTGCCTGTTCCGTGTTTTTTAGAGATTACGTTTTGGAAATTTTGCAGTATTTCGGAATTCCTGAGAGTATTACTTATACTGTATATGCTGCTTTGAGCAAAATTGACTATGCAGTAGAAATGTTAATACGTATTGCATACTATTTTAGTTCAGCTTTTGCAGACATTTATTATACTTTAATCGGATTACTGGTAATTGCCACAGTGTCTAAAATATACGGCAGTGAGATACAGAATAATAAAAGAACGGATATATTGCAGAACGAGTAGGCATATAATGACAAAAATATATTAAAGCGCAGCTATCTAAGAATTTCAAATGATAGTTTGCGCTTTTTATTTTTTTTGAAAGAATTATTCAAATTGTATACTATGATTAATTAATAAGGTTTTTAGAGTTTTATGAAAATAATACTTGAATATATGTTTTTTTATCACTAATAATAATCACACGGAGGTGAATCTATGGACGAGGATTTTTATGGAAAAAATAATGAAGTTAATGAAGAAACTGAAGATAAATCGCACGATGCATTTAAAGATAATAAGCAGGAGCAGAACTTATTAACTGCAAATAAGGAAGAATATGAAAGCCATAATGAAACTATTGCAGTACCGGAGAATGCAAAATTATATGTAATACTAGGGTGGATAAGTGCGGCATTGACGATTTTTATTTCTCCATTATTCGCTATAGCAGGGATAACCTTCGGTCTATTATTAAATAAGCAAAAAAGTGGAAGCGGTAATACTTTGATAATAGCAAATGTAGTTCTCGGACTTATTAACATGATACTTGGAATTATATTTGTTTTTCTGGCGGAACGTATGATTGGCTACTAATATGGTCTGGACGGTATGCTTTACTATATCTTCTAAAAGCCTGATAAAAGATTTTAGAAGATATAGTTCCTTCTTTAATATTGAAGAGTTTATTGCTATAAAGTAACAGCCGGGAAATATGCAGTCACTTGTGATGTTAAACAAGTTCAGGTTCTCGAGCTTAGGAGGCTTTGTGCAGATAAAATGCATTTTTAGTAATCTGATTGGATAAAAATTAGCAATGTTAAAAAGCCTTGGGGAGGTAGATGTAATGGTTAAAAAATCAAAAATACTAAAATCACTGGCTGCTTGCCTCATTATTATTTTTTTAACATCCTGCAGCTTGGGAGATACTGAGGAAAAGATAAATAACAATGTATACTTTGGAGACAAAAATTTGGCGGGAATGACCAAGTCACAGGTTGTTGACCTGCTGGAGAACTACTCAAAAACTATTGAGGTTCAGCCAAAGAATGCGCTGTTTGACGAAGAAAAATGGAAAGTGATACCCGAAAGTAACGGCAAAAAGTTAAATATTGATAAGACTTTGAACACAATATTTAGCTCCGGTCAGGATAAAAGAGTAAGCCCGATTATTGAGGAAATAAAACCCAATATAACGTCTGAAATCATAAAAAGCAAAATTGTACAGATAGGGAGTTTTAGTACTGAAATATTGGATGACCAGAATTCCAGAGTGAACAATCTTGAAGTTGCAGGTAACTATATAGACAATGTAAAGTTAATGCCCAAAGAGGAGTTCTCTTTTAATGACACACTAGGAAAGAGAACCCGGGAGAAAGGTTATGAGAAGGCACCGATAATTGTAAGAACCGAAGAAGGATCTAAAAAGGGGTATGGTGTTGGTGGCGGAATATGCCAGATTGCTACAACTCTTTATAATGCAGCACTGGATTCAGGGTTGGAAATTACTGAACGCCATGGGCACTCAAAAAGTATCGGCTATGTTAAAAAGGGTAGAGATGCAACTGTAGTATATGGTGGAGCAGATTTAAAATTTGTAAACAACCGGAGTAACCCGGTAGTAATTAAGGCATCAGTTTCTGATGGAAAAGTTACAGTAAAACTGTTTGAAGTTAAAGATACTAAGGGATAATGAAAAAATAACTTACTGGTTTACATTATGAAAAGATCATAAAATCAAAATTTTTCATTACTTCAAGCAGTAACTTATTTTTTAACAGTACCTAAATTACTTTAAAAGTCCCCTAAAATATAAAATTTAAGTTGCTTACAGGATATTATCTGATATAATTCTGATTAAGGAATTTAATTTTAGGAGGCATATTACAATATGGTAAAAAAGGAAATAGTAGTTAGCAATGTACCTGGTCTTGAATCTAAGCCTGCTGCATTGTTTATACAAAAAGCATCCAATTATAAAGCAAACATCTGGGTTGAAAAGGATGAACGCAAAGCTAATGCCAAAAGCTTGTTAGGGCTTCTTTCATTAGGTGTGGGAAGCGGTAACAAGATAACAATAATTGCCGAAGGTGAAGATGAAGTACAGGCAATTAATGAACTGGAGAGTTATTTAATAACTGATTTGGGGGAATAAGGGACGCTGTGGAAAAATAATGAAATGGCTTCCGCTAATCGCAAATTAGGATCAAATAGGTTCTATGCTGAAAAAAGAGGAAGTAGCATTTCATTTATTCCTGGATATCCATTGTATAAATATATGAAAAAGATAGAATTCGAGGGGACACCAGTGTCTGGCGGCTTAGGTATTGGAAATTTAACATATGTCAGAGATATAAACTATGATGTAAATCGCGGATTGATTGATGAGTCTCAGATTGAAAGCCAGATTACTGACCTTGAAGTCGCTATTTGTAAGACATTTATTGAAATCCATGATTTGAAGGATGGATTTAAAGGAATACTTAGTAACGAAGAGAACAGAATTTTTGAATTTTACAAGGAAATTCTCGATGACAGTTATTTCTTTGAAGAAATAAAAAATACTATAAGACAGAAAAGATATTACGCAGACAGGGCAATTTATTCATGTATCCAGAGTTATATAGACTGCATAGTGGAAAGTGGCAATGAGTATGTCAAACATCGTATTTTTGATTTGAATGACGTAAGAAAAAGACTTATTAGAAATATACATGGTGATAATGAAATAAATTTTGATGACATAGATTCATCTCACATAGTTGTTGTCAAAGAGTTGAATCCCATTATTGCCGGTATACTCAGTAAAAAGGAAGTTAAAGGAGTTGTTGCTCAGGAGGGCGCCGGATATTTTTCACATGCTTCAATTATTCTAAAGAGTGTTGGAATTCCAATGCTCAATAATATAGATTTCAAAGAACTTATTGAATATAGAGGCAAGCAGGCTATTATTGACTGTGACAAGGGTATTCTGATAATTGACCCGGAAGGTTCGGATTTACTATTTTATAATGAGAAATTGAAGGGTCAGGATATAGTAAAAGATTTAGGAACTATTGAACCTGCAATTACGGCTGATGGGCAAAAAATTTCACTTTATGCAAGTATAAGCAGTATCAAGGAATTTAATATAGCAAAGAGTGTAAATTTTGATGGCATTGGGCTTGTGAGGACTGAAGCGTTGTTTATCAACTATGCCAAAGTACCTGACGAAAAGAAGCAGTTTTCAATTTATTCAAGAATGGCAAAAGCAATGAATAACAGATTAGTGGTTTTGAGAACTGTCGATATAGGCGGGGATAAAGTTCCAGGTACCCTTGATCTCAATACTGAATCTTCTAAAATAGTTTCGAGAGGAATCAGAAGGTCGCTTGAACATAAGGACGAGCTTGCAGTGCAGATACGTTCCATAATACGAGCAATAGCTTATGGGAATATACGTATTACTTTCCCGATGGTAAATTCAGTTGAGGAAATAAGGGAAGTCAAGGAAATAATAAGAGGGATAGAAGCTGAGCCCTCAATTAAAGATAACAGAAATATTATGAAAATTAAAATTGGAGCGTTTGTTGAGACTATTCCTGCGGTTAATGATATTGACAATATTATTGAAGAAGCAGACTATATAAATTTAGGAACCAATGATCTCCTGCATCAGTTTTGTGGGCTTAATAGAAAGTGCTCGGTAATAGAAAAGGAAAATTATCTTGATCCTGAATTTATTAAAATGGTTAAATTATGTGTTGACAGAGCAAACGCTCATAACAAGCCGGTAATCATTTGTGGAGAGATGGCGTCAGACCCTATGACAGTTGCCGTTTTACTGGGATTGGGTATCAGGGAATTAAGTATTACTCCGGGAGCGTTTGCTGATATTTATAATGTGATTAGAAAAGTAAGTTATGATGAGGCTGCACAAATAACTAAAAGAGCAATTCAAAGCAAGGGGATCGGCGAAGTAAAAAAAATATTGTCGGATTGGATAAGCAGGATGTGATACCTATGTTTGACATACAGGAAGAACTTAAGAAATTGCCCGATAAACCGGGCGTTTATATTATGAAGGATGTAAATGAAGAAATCATATATATAGGAAAAGCTGTTGTACTCAAAAACAGAGTAAGGCAGTATTTTCAGTCTTTATCCAACCAGACTCCCAAGGTACAGGCAATGGTTCCCAGAATCAAGAAGTTTGAGTACATTGTTACCGATTCAGAGCTGGAGGCCTTGATTTTAGAGTGCAATCTTATAAAAAAATACAGGCCGAAGTTTAATATTATGCTTAAGGATGACAAAAGTTATCCTTATATCAAAGTGACAATGAATGAGGAATTCCCCAGGATATTAACGACAAGGAAAGTGGAAAAGGATGGTGCAAAGTATTTTGGCCCTTATACGAGTGGGTTTGCAGTTAAGGACACCATTGACCTCTTAAAAAAACTTTTTCCGATTAAGTCCTGCAATAAGGTGTTCACAAAAGACTCAAAAAAGCAACGTCCATGCCTTAATTATTATATTTATCAATGCTTAGGCCCCTGTCAGGGAGATGTAAGCAAACAGGAATACAGGGCTTTGATGAATGATATATGCAGTTTTTTGGGAGGGAAGCAGGACGAGGTAATAAAAAGGTTGGAGAACGATATGGCCAAAGCGTCTGAAAGTATGGAATTTGAAAAGGCGGCGGCTCTAAGAGATAAAATCACCAGTTTAAAACATATTGCACAAAAACAGAAGATTGTTTCTACAGCAATGGAAGATCAGGATGTTATTGCGTTTTCAAAAGATCCCACAGATTCATGCGTACAGGTGTTTTTTATAAGAGGCGGAAAATTGATTGGAAGGGAACACTTTATATTCGAAGGAGCAGGGGATGTGACTGACAGCGAGCTGATGACTTCTTTTATTAAGCAGTTTTACAGCAGTACGGCGTACGTCCCAAGGGAAATAGTCCTTCAGGAAGACATAGATGAAATAGATATAATTGAAAGATGGCTCAGCAGTAAAAAGGAGTCCCGGGTGCACATCAAAGTGCCAAGAAAGGGCGAAAAACTCAAGCTGGTTGAGATGGTTTCGCAGAACGCACTTATTGCACTGAACCAGTTCAAGGATAATATAAGGACGAAGGAAAGTCTTGCAAGGGAAGGTATGGAAAAGCTCAAAGAGCTTCTGGAGTTGGAAAATCTGCCTCAGAGAATAGAGGCTTATGATATTTCCAATACTGGAAGTACTGAGATAGTAGCTTCTATGGTGGTGTTTGAGGGGGGATTTCCTGCAAAAAATGAATATCGCAGATTTAAAGTGAAATCACTAGATACTCAGAATGACTATGCAAGCATGCAGGAGGTAATACACAGAAGATTTATGCATGCACGGAAGGAAAAGGAAGAATCGGTTGCACAGGCAAAATTCAGCAGGCTTCCAGATCTGATTCTGGCGGATGGAGGATTAGGACATGTAAATTCGGTTTTAGATGTTCTTGAAGAGCTGAATATCACTGTACCGGTCGCAGGCATGGTTAAAGATTCAAACCATAGAACAAGGGGAATTGTATCTAAGGATAAGGAATATGAACTGTCAAAGGATCTGAATTTGCTTAGATTTATTACATCGATACAGGATGAAGCGCACCGGTTCGCAATAGAATATAACAGAAAACTTGTTAAGAAGAGGTATAAAGGTTCTGTGCTGGATGAGATAGAAGGAATCGGACCAAAAAGAAAAAAAGCATTAATAAAGCACTTTGGGTCTGTGAAAAATATTAAACAGGCACAAATTGACGATTTAACAGCCGTCGAAGGGATAACGCCGGCACTGGCAAGAAAAATTATTGAATATTTAAGATAGCAGGAGTAAAAATTAATGTCAATATTTGCAATATCGGATCTTCACCTGGCAATAAGTATAGACAAGCCCATGGATATTTTCGGTGAAAGATGGTACAATTATATGGAAAGGCTTGAGAAAAATTGGTTGGAAACGGTAGGTGAAAACGACTATGTTATCATTCCGGGCGATATCTCGTGGGCTACATACCTCGAACAGGCTTACGAGGACTTCTGTTTTATAGACAAAATGCCCGGTAGGAAGATAATATCAAAAGGAAATCATGACTACTGGTGGACAACGCTTAGCAAACTTAACAAGTTTTTGTGTGTAAATGAATTTAAATCAATAAGTTTTATGCATAACAACAGTTTTGATATTGAAGGAGTTACTTTATGTGGCACCAGAGGCTGGAAGTGTCCGGGAGATGACGGATTTAATGAAGAGGACAGGAAAATATTTGACAGAGAACTTTTAAGACTTGAATTATCCCTTAAAAGTACCGCACAAAACTCAAATGACGGACATATAATTGTAGCGATGCATTATCCACCCTTTAATTCAAAAAGAGAATCGTCAAAATTTGTGGAAGTAATGGGAAAATATAACGTTAAAAGGTGTATATACGGACACTTGCACGGAGTTGGTTTTAAAAGTTCGGTAGTGGGAGAAGTTGATGGAATAAAGTTTGATTTGGTATCGGCCGACTATTTAAATTTTAAGCCACTGAGCCTGAGCTAAAAATAAGTTGTTGCTTTGGATAACGATAAAATTTGATTTGACGGTATTCTGGAATTTATTTTTGTTAACCGGCACTAGTACGGCAATTACTAGCCTTTGAAAATGGGGAGCTGTTTTTCGTTCTTCCTGAATATAAATTTGAAAAAAATTATAGCTTAATATTGGCTTTTCAAAATATATTATGTTATAATGGAGTGGCTGATTTTTTGTACGCTGACGGGGTATGAAAAGCATCATGGTTACGCGGTCATACATATAAATTGGAAACTAAATTAATTATTAATATAAAACCAAATAATGGGAGGAAAGGTTATAAATGAGCGTTAAGGTGGAAAAAAAGGAAAAGAATATTGTTCAACTTGAAATAGAAGTTGATGCGGCAAAATTTGAAGAAGGTTTACAAAAGTCATATTTAAAGAATGTGAAAAAATTTAATGTACCGGGATTTAGAAAAGGTAAAGCACCGAGGAATATTGTTGAAAGATATTTTGGTGTGGAAGTCCTTTATGAAGATGCTATAAATATTGTTTGTTCTGAAGCTTATGATATTGCGGTAGAAGAAAATGATATTCATCCCGTGGACAGACCAAGTATTGACATCAAACAGATCGGAAAGGGTGAGAATCTCATTTTCGTGGCAGATGTTACCGTTAAACCTGAGGTTGAACTTGGACAGTATAAAGGTGTAGAAGTTGAGAAGGTACAAGCTCTGGTAACGGAGGATGATGTTGAAAAAGAAATCAATAATGTAGCAGAAAAAAGTGCAAGACTGATAACTGTTGAAGATAGAGGTATCGAAAAAGGTGATATAGCAGATATAGATTTTGAAGGATTTATCGACGGTGTACCCTTTGAAGGCGGAAAAGCAAGCAGTTATAATCTTGAAATTGGTTCGGGAAGCTTTATTGCAGGCTTTGAAGAGCAACTTATTGGAGCTAAACCCGGTGATGATGTGGAGGTTAATGTAACATTCCCTGAAGAATACGGTAATAAAGACCTTGCCGGAAAAGCAGCTCTTTTTAAGGTTATTATTAACGATGTAAAAATGAAGGAATTACCTGTATTAGATGACGAATTTGCAAAAGATGTCAGTGAATTTGATACCTTTGAAGAGTACAAGCAGGATATAAGAAAGAAGCTTACCGAAGCTGCGGAGCATAAAGCAAAACATGAGACTGAAGACAGGGTTATCAATAAAGTAAATGAAAATGCAACTGTGGAAATACCTGACGTTATGATTGAAAAACATATTGACACATTGGTTAAGGATTTTGATTCGAGACTTCGTTATCAAGGGCTTGACCTTGAAAAGTATCTCAGCATTATGGGAATGGGATATATAGATTTCAGAAGTCAGTTTGAAAAGAGAGCTGAAGCAGAAGTGAAGACTCAGCTTGTTCTTGATGCTGTTTGCAAGGCAGAAAATATTCAAGCAAATGAAGATGAGTTCAGTCAAGAGGTTGCTAAGATTGCAGAAAGTTATAAGCAGGATGTTGAAGAATTTAAGAAACATTTGCAGGAAAACGATATACAATATATTAATGACACCATAAAAATCAGGAAGACTATAGAGTTATTGGTTGAAAGTGCAAAAATAGCTTAATATAGGTTTAATTTAGAGTATTTGTGGGAAGAAATAAATAAGAATATAGTTCGAGCAAAGGGAGGCGTTATTATTATGAGTCTTGTACCTGTAGTAGTTGAACAAACAAACCGTGGAGAACGTTCGTATGATATTTTTTCCAGGCTGCTGAAAGATAGAATAATACTCTTAAGTGATGAAGTTAATGATGTTACGGCAAGCCTTGTAGTTGCCCAGATGTTGTTCCTTGAGGCTGAAGATCCTGATAAGGATATACAGCTTTATATAAATAGCCCGGGAGGATCTGTATCTGCCGGATTAGCTATATATGACACCATGCAATATGTCAGACCGGATGTATCCACAATATGCATTGGTATGGCTGCAAGTATGGGAGCATTCTTATTAGCTGCCGGAGCCAAAGGGAAAAGATTTGCCTTACCAAACAGTGAAATCATGATACATCAGCCATTAGGCGGAACCAGAGGTCAGGCAACAGAAATTAAGATACATGCAGAGCACATTCTCAAGACCAGAGACAGATTGAACAAGATTTTGAGTGAGAAAACGGGGCAGCCTTTAGAAAAGATTGAAGCAGATACTGAAAGAGACTTTTTTATGTCCGCAGAGGAAGCTAAAGCTTACGGATTAGTAGACGATGTAATGGAAAGAAGAAAATAAACGAGGTGGTAGGATGTCCAGATATGATGAAAAGAAGCAACTAAAGTGCTCTTTCTGTGGCAAGACCCAAGAACAGGTTAAAAGGTTGGTAGCTGGACCTGGAGTTTATATATGCGATGAGTGTATTGAGCTCTGTTCAGAGATAATTGAGGAAGAGTTTGAAGATGCAAGAACTGAAGCAGAACTTAATGACGTACCAAAACCTGTCGAAATCAAAGAGATATTGGATCAATATGTAATTGGACAGGAAACTGCAAAGAAGTCGCTTTCTGTTGCAGTTTATAACCACTACAAGAGGATAAACACTGATATTAAAGGGTCTGATGTGGAACTTCAGAAAAGCAACATTATTATGATTGGTCCTACCGGGTCTGGAAAGACACTGCTGGCTCAGACACTTGCAAAAATTCTCAATGTACCTTTTGCTATTGCCGATGCGACATCACTGACAGAAGCAGGTTATGTAGGGGAAGACGTTGAAAATATTCTTTTGAAGCTTATACAGGCTGCTGACTATGATATTGAAAAGGCTGAAAAGGGTATAATCTATATCGACGAAATAGATAAGATAGCAAGGAAATCTGAGAATCCTTCAATTACCAGAGACGTTAGCGGTGAAGGGGTTCAACAGGCACTCTTGAAGATTCTTGAAGGAACGGTTGCTTCCGTGCCACCGCAAGGCGGCAGAAAACATCCTCATCAGGAGTTTATTCAGATAGATACCACTAATATACTGTTTATCTGTGGTGGAGCTTTTGATGGTATTGACAAGATCATTCAGAACAGAATAGGCAAAAAGTCAATGGGATTTGGAGCTAAAATCGAAAGCCAAAAGAAAATAGATGTTGGAGAAATATTAAAGAACATCTATCCTCAGGATTTGTTGAAGTATGGACTTATACCTGAGTTTGTCGGACGTCTGCCGGTTTTGGTGTCGCTGCAATCCCTTGATAAGGCAGCATTGATTCAGATATTGACTGAGCCGAAAAATGCTCTTGTAAAGCAATATCAGAAGCTGTTTGAGATGGATGAAGTGGAATTGGAATTTGAAACCGGTGCACTAGAAGCTATTGCAGAAAAGTCAATAGAAAGAAATACTGGTGCCAGGGGACTTAGAGCAATAATTGAAGAGATTATGCTAGAAGTTATGTACGATATTCCGACTATGGGTAATGCTGAAAAGTGCATAGTTACGAGGGACACAGTTGTGAATAATACAACGCCGTCGATTGTTATTAACGAGAACAAAAAGTCAATGAAAAAGACTTCCAAGAAGAAGTCCAGTGTTAAGAAAGAATCGGCTTCGTGAACTTAAGTATATAAAATTTATTAAACCAACATATCTGATTAAAAGAGAGGCAGCTGCCTCTCTTTTTTTGATGTTGAGGTATGACTAAAATATAAATTCATACTCTGGATAACGAAAAAACTTGATTTGATAATGTTTTCAAAATATGAGAATAGGATGTTATTTTTTCGTTATCCCTAAGGAAATGATGATTGTTTTATTTTTGTTGATGTCAGGTTAAGGGTGCTTTAATTTCCAATACTTTCTAATTCAAAATGTCAGGATAAAATAGCTAACAAGGTAAATAATATACTTAAAGGTTTATTGGCATTATTGCGTTGCGCTTTATTGTTGTAAGGGAGTATTGCATAACTACGCAAAAAATTAATATTAGGAGGATAAAAAATGCTTACAAGCACTCTCTTTATTATACAATTATTCTTCTCAATAATTATTGGACTATACTTTTTAAATCTGTTGAAATCACAGCAGGGAAACAAGAGTGCCATTGAGAAAGAGTCAAAGAAAGAGATGGATAAACTCAGAAAACTCCGGGAAATTAAACTTTCGGAACCGTTATCTGAGAGGACAAGACCTTCTACATTAAAGGAGATTGTTGGGCAGGAACAAGGGCTTAAAGCACTAAGGGCTGCTTTATGCGGTCCTAATCCTCAGCATGTACTTATATATGGACCGCCAGGTGTGGGTAAAACTGCTGCTGCAAGGGTTATTCTGGATGAAGCTAAGCAAAATAGCATATCTCCCTTTAAAAAGGAAGCTAAATTTGTAGAAGTAGATGCAACTACCTTAAGATTTGACGAAAGAGGGATAGCCGATCCGCTTATCGGTTCGGTGCACGACCCCATATATCAGGGTGCGGGAGCCTATGGCGTAGCCGGTATCCCACAGCCAAAACCGGGAGCCGCTACAAAAGCTCACGGCGGAATCTTATTTTTAGATGAAATCGGTGAACTTCATCCTATCCAGATGAACAAACTCCTTAAAGTGCTTGAGGACAGGAGAGTATTTCTTGAGAGCGCGTACTATAGCTCTGAGGATAAGAACATCCCCTCGCATATCCATGAGATATTCCAAAAGGGTTTGCCTGCTGACTTCAGACTTGTAGGTGCTACCACAAGGACGGCGGATGAAATACCGGCGGCTATAAGGTCGAGATGTGTAGAGATATATTTCAGGCCACTTACAGCCGGAGAAGTAACGGAGATAGCAAAAAACGCTGCCCAAAAGGGAGGCTTTGTCCTTGAGGACGGCGGAGGCGAGTTGATAGCAAAATATGCACAAAGTGGCAGGGATGCCGTAAATATAGTTCAGATTGCCGGAGGAGTGGCTTTAGTTGAGGATCGGCGGCTTATAAAGAGGAAAGATATTGAGTGGGTAATCGAGTTTGGCAAATATAATCCACGTATAGATAAAAAGGTTGATAAGAGCGAACAAGTAGGATGTATTAACGGGTTGGCCGTGTTCGGAAATTGTACGGGTATGGTGTTAGACATTGAAGTTGCAGCAGCTAAGACTTTTAGTGGGAAAGGTACATTGAAAATTACTGGAATTATTGAAGAGGAAGAGATGGATGGAAGAGGGCACAAGCTCAGGAGAACAAGCACTGCAAAAGGATCCGTGGAAAATGTTCTGACAGTTTTAAAAAGACTCTTTGATATAGACTACAAAGATTATGACATTCATTTGAATTTCCCCGGAGGAGTACCTATAGACGGACCTTCTGCAGGTATTGCCATTGCTACGGCAGTGTACTCTGCAATAAATAATCTTCCAATAAGCAGTGAAATAGCAATGACAGGTGAAATATCCATAAGGGGAAAAGTAAAACCGGTTGGAGGAGTTGTTGCAAAGGTCGAAGCCGCAAGGAATGCCGGTATTAAGAAAGTGATAATAGCAAAGGATAACTGGCAGGAGATGTTTGAGACAATGGACATCGATGTAGTGCCTGTTGAGGATATATATGAAGTTACAGAAATGGTATTTGGCAAAAAAGAAAAGGGAGAAGCCGAAAATATATCCATACAAGGCAAGCCTGTCAATGTATTAAGTGCATCCGGTGCGTGATAAAATATAATTATGGCTCAAATGTACTGAACGGGGTGGACGTAGTAAAATCCACCCCGTTTTCGCGCGAGGTTAGAATTTGGTGCATATTTTTCTTCACTTAAATTACATGCGCCAATAGGAATTTATCATACCTTCTCGAAATAAAATATTTATGATATGCTATAGTTTGATTGATATAGCTTTGTGTATAATATTTAGAGGAGGAGCAATGACATGAATCTGATACAGGCAATAATACTGGGCATAATACAGGGTTTGACAGAGTTTTTACCAATAAGCAGCTCAGGACATTTGAGCCTTTTTCAAAACTTGTTTGGGCTGAAGCAGGGATCAATAACATTTGAGGTGGCTGTTCATCTTGCTACACTTATAGCAGTGGTTATAGTTTTGAGGGAAGACGTAATAATGATGATAAAAAAGCCTTTTAGCAAGCTTACCCTGCTTGTAGTTGCGGGTACTCTGCCTACGGTCATAATTGCACTTGTTTTTAAAGATCTGTTAGTATTGCTATTTGATACAGGAGCTACATTAGGGATTGAATTTATAATAACCGGCCTTGTGCTTTTGTATGTTGAAGAAAAGCATAAAGAAAAGAAAAACGGCAAAAAGCTTGAAAACATGAACTACCTTGATGCTGGTGTTATCGGTACTGCACAGGGAATTGCAATAATGCCGGCAATCTCACGTTCCGGGTTGACTCTTGCAGGAGCGTTATTCAGAGGGTTGGATCGTGAGTTCGCAATAAAGTTTTCGTTTCTTATGTCAATACCTGCAATATTAGGGTCGGTAGTGCTTGAAGGCTGGGATATATTAAAGGACGGGAAAATAGCTGTAGAGACAGTTCCGTTGCTTGCAGGAATGCTGGCGGCAGGTATATCCGGATATTTTGCTATAAAAGTAATGCTTAAGATTTTTACAAAGGCAAGTTTAAAATATTTTTCGTATTATGTTTTTGTTGTTGGTGGACTTGTAATAATAGATCAGTATTTTACGAGAATCTTTTTTAAGTAGTAGTGCTTTGTAACATAATTAATTTCTAGAGTGTTCGAGGTTTTGAACATAGGATGTACATTTTTAACATTATTAAAGGCTGGAAGTTAGTTATGTTAAAAAGCACTGGTAATAAAAAAATTAAAGGATAAGCAGGTGTTGGTATTGGCAGATAAAATTATTCTCGGGATTGAGTCAAGTTGCGATGAAACTTCTGCGGCAGTTGTTAAGAATGGCCGTGAGGTCTTGACTAATGTTATTTCTTCACAGGTAGATCTTCACCAGAAATATGGAGGTGTTGTGCCTGAAATTGCATCCAGAAAGCATGTAGAACTTATTATACCTGTAATTAATCAGGCAGTCGAGGATGCAGGAATAACCCCTGATAACATTGATGCAATAGGAGTTACATACGGTCCTGGTCTTGTTGGTGCTTTGCTTGTGGGTCTTTCGGCTGCCAAAGCATTAGCTTTTGCCTGGGACAAGCCATTGATAGGGGTTCATCATATAGAGGGACATATTTCAGCAAACTATTTACAGCATAGAGATTTGGAGCCACCTTTTGTGTGCCTTGTTGCATCAGGAGGTCACAGTCATATTGTGCACGTCAGTGATTATGACAGGTTTGAGATATTAGGCAGGACAAGGGATGATGCCGCAGGAGAGGCTTTTGACAAAGTTGCAAGAGCAGTAGGGCTTGGCTACCCTGGTGGTCCTTTGATTGATAAAGTGGCCAGGGAGGGGAATGCCAAAGCTATTGATTTTCCAAGGGTGCATTTTGAAAAAGGTTGCTTTGATTTCAGTTTTAGCGGTATTAAGACTGCGGTGTTGAATTACTTAAACAGTCTTGAGCAGAAAGGTGAAAAGTATAATGTGGGGGATGTTTGTGCGAGTTTTCAGTCAGCTGTTGTGGATGTTTTAGTTGCAAATCTTATATCGGCAGCAAAAAAGGTCGGATCACACAAGGTTGCTCTTGCAGGAGGAGTTGCGGCTAACTCACTGCTCAGAAAGGAGCTTATGGAAAGAGCCGGTAAGGAAGGTTTTTTAGTTTATTATCCAAGTCCGGTATTGTGTACCGACAATGCAGCTATGATAGCCTGTGCTGCATATTATGAATTTGAAAGAGGCAATGTGTCAGACTTGTATTTAAATGCTATACCTGGGCTTAAACTTGGAGAAAGAAAATAGGATCAAAATCTGAAGTTATATTTCAGCAATTCTTTAGAATAGTGAGATTTTACAAAGCTGTGGATAACTTTTGTTTTCCACAGCTTATGAATATTTCCTAACTTATTATAATGCCTCTGAATTTGTAGAACTATTCGGGAAAATACATGGAAAATTATACATACTAAATTGAGGCTTCGGTTAGAAAAAAGGAACCTCAGGTATTTGTATACATTAAACTATTATCTGAAAAATAATGGGAATGGAAAATCCTGAAAGCTTGTAATGCCAATAATTACAAGATATATTTGCGAAAATAAAAAAATTGTGTCAAGAGCTTGTTTACGTAATTTAGTGTTACAAAATTAATTTTTTATAGGACGAAAGTCCTATAAAAAAATTGACGAATTATACCCAATGCTGTTGAAACTTGTCGTGTGAATAATGTGGAAATATTCCCAGAACCCTTATGCCACATAAGATTGAAACTGTGGATAACGTTGTGGATACTGTGGATTAAAATGTGTGCAAGTACGCAAAAAAATTGACTTTTAAGATAAGTAATCAATGTGATAGTCTTCTTTTTGTAAACTGAATGTAAAATAATAGCAGAAAGGTGAAATATGAAAACAGCACAAAAGGACTATATTATAAATACAGTATATAGAACAAATATCCTGCCTGTAATATCTGCATGCAACACTTCATGTACATTTTGCAGTCACAAGCAGAATCCGCAAGGAGTTGAAGTTTATAAACTTGACAAACTTGAGCTTTCGGATTTCGAAGAAATTATCGAATTCTTGTCCCCGGACAGGAAAATAATTATTGGGGAATCTGCAACCAGGATTGTTGAAGGTGAACCGCTTCTTCACAAGGATTTTCTTAATATTGTGGAAATGGTACGAAGAAAGTATAAAAAAACTCATATTCAAATAACTACGAACGGAATACTACTGGACGAAAAGCTTGTTGAAAGGCTTCAAGCCCTTAGGAACATAGATCTCAATGTTTCTGTGAATTCTATCGGAGACAAAAAGAGGATGGAGATACTTGGACTAAAAAAGCAGGACAATATAAAGGAGAAATTAGTTATACTGAAAGGGCAAATCAATTATAGTGCGAGCGCTGTTTTTGATCCGGACTTCATGGGATATAAAGATATTGAAGAGATGGTAGAGTTTCTTGATAATAACGAAGCCGCTTCAATCAGATTGTTTTTGCCGGGATATACTTTTCTGACAGGAAAGGATTACGAGTTGGCAAAATTATATGATAAAATTTCAGACTATGTAATAACGCTCAAAAGTAAATATAGAATACCTATAATTGTTGAACCATCTTATATATATGATCTCAAAGCAAAAATTGAAGGAGTTGTCCATAATTCACCTGCGTATTCTGCCGGATTGGTGGAAGGAGACATAATAGAAAGAATTAATGGCAGCTCTGTAGCTACAAGAGTCGAAGCATTTAGTAAGGCTTTCAGGTTGAAGGATCCCGAAATGGATGTAATCAGAGGAGAAAAGAAACTAAAAGTACGGCTTAAAAAGGAGAAAAACATATCTCCAGGTTTTATCATGCTGTACGATGTGGACCCTGATGAAGCTGGAAGAATCAACCGGCTTGTGCAAAGATATAATGCAGATAATGTGTTATTTGTGACTTCCGAGCTTGCATATAGTGTTTTAAAGAGCCTGTTTGAGATTAGTGGTTTTGCATTCGATTATGACACTGTAGTGGCTAAAAATGCCTTTTTTGGAGGAACAATTAAATGTGCAGGCCTACTCACCGTGCAGGATATTATAGATAGGGTAAAGGAGTATGTTGTGGAAAAAGGCAAGCCTGATCTCATTGTTCTTCCTCCTGTTATGTTTGATTTCAGAGGAAGAGATCTGTTGGGAAGAATCATTGACGAAATTGAGGCAGAGCTTGGTACTCGGGTTGATATTCCGTGATGAAGCAATACACGGTATTTGTTAATTGGTGGATAAGCTGAATACTTGAAGAAGACAATAAAGTGTAGAGATAATAAAAAAGTAAGTATAGTTTGGGCAAATTAATTGCCCAACAATATTTAAAATTACATTAAAATTGGGCAGCAATAATGTATTTGTGTATGTTTGATGAGGTTAAATATGAGATACTTACTTGTGTTTATGTTTGCTATATTGCTGGTAATTACCGTCTCAATTTTAAATATTTCAAAATTACCAGACAAGAGGCAGCCTACAGCAGTTAATGGTGTGTACGAATTGAATGATTGGGATTTTGATAATGACGGGCAGGTTAAGCTAAATGGAGAATGGGAATTTTACTGGGGCAGGTTGCTTAGTCCGGAAGACTTTGTAAGTGGTAAAGTTGAACAAAAGGATTTTATAAGAGTTCCAGGATCTTGGACAAAGTATAGATTTAGTGGTAGCAACCTTCCTCATGAAGGTTTCGCAACGTACAGGTTGCTGGTCAGATCAAATTCATCCAGAGAAAATATGGCAATAAAATACAGGTTGGTGGTATCGTCCTGCAAGATCTGGGTTGACAAAAAGCTTGTATTTGAGTGTGGTAATGTATCTCGTGATAAAAAAGAACATAAAGGTCAAATTACTCCTCAGATTATTCCTGTTAGCCTGGGAAAATCAACTGAAATCATTGTTCAGGTTTCAAATTATGGCTATAGCGACGGCGGCTTTATAGTAAGTTTTGCCCTTGGCAATATAGTTCAGGTGTTTAACGCCAGAAGGCGACTTGAGTTTATGGATGTATTCATATTTTCCTCCATTCTCATTATGGGTTTATATCATCTGGCTTGGTTTATGACATTCATGGAGGAAAAATCCACACTTATATTCGGCATTATATGCTTAATGGTAGCAATAAGAGTGTTGACCATGGGGGAGATGCTGCTATATTCAATAATTCCTATAACAGCATTATGTGAAAAGTTGGCGACTTTTTCGCTTGCTATGGCTCTTATGCTTATGGCCATGTTTATAAAAAGTCTTTTTCCGGAAGAAACTCCGAAATGGTTTGTACGATACTCTCAAGTAATAAGCACGCTCTATTCCATCCTGCTGTTTCTGACCCCACAGAATATAAATGCCGCCTTTTATACAGTTTATGAGGTTCTTGCGATTCCATGTTTACCCTATTTGTATTTTATTTTAATTTGTTCCGTTAAGAATAAAAGAAACGGGTCAATAATTGCATTAACAGCTATGAGCATTTTACTCATTGTGTGTATAAATGATGTTCTTACTCAGTTGGGATTATTAAGAATAGGCTATTTTATACCTCAAGGTTTTACTATGTTTATATATGTTCAATCATTTATGCTTGCAAGTAAATTTTCAAATTCATTCAGGACAATAAAGATTTTGTCCGAAAAATTGATTTCAATTTATCATATTAAGGTTCAAAAAGAAGAGATGTTATTAAAATCTGAGCTTAGAACTCTACAGGCCCAGATCAAACCCCATTTTCTATTCAACTCATTGAATATGGTTATTCATGTTTGCAGAATATCTCCCCAGAAGGCAATTGAACTCCTTACAGATTTAAGCAACTATCTGCGATGTGGTTTCAGCTTTAAAAATGATGAAGAATTTATTGATATAGGCAGAGAAATTCTGCATGTTAAATCTTATCTGTCTCTTGAAATGGCCAGATTCCAGAATAGATTAAATGTCATATTTGACATTGATGAAGGAATAAAATGTAATGTGCCTCCATTTATTCTTCAGCCAATTGTTGAAAATGCAATTGTGCACGGCCTGCTTCCAAAGATTGACGGCGGTACGGTGAAAATATCAATAAAGTTCTCAAAAAAAATTATATTAATAAAAGTTGAAGATGACGGCGTAGGAATGTCCGAAGAATGTGTAGAATCTATACTTAAAGAAAAAAATGAAAAGGCAGGAATAGGGGTTGCAAATGTTAACAATCGCTTAAAAAAGGTCTATGGTACAGGCCTGAAAATTGAAAGCAGGCCAGATCAAGGAACATCGGTAACTATGAAGATTACGAATTTATGATTTGTTAAATATAAAAAGCAATGAAAAAAGTTGATTTCGGGAGGAAATAAAATGACAAGTAAACTTCACATGAACATACTAAAATTTGGCTCATTATTAATGTACTTTTATGAAGACAATAGCTTTAAGAATCTGGTTCATATAACTATTTTCAGAAATTCAGAAATACTGATTGATACTAACTATAGAATTGGCATAACAGGTAAAATGGAGATATCTACGCCTGTAAAGAATGAACCGTATGAGACAGATATATCAACATATTTGACAATTAATAAATTAATGGAAAACAAGAAGGAATTTTATGAGTTTGAATTTGAAGATGGCCCCGACGGGGAAATAAGTACATATACAATACGGGACAGCACAGGTGCATTTGTTGAATCTTCTCACTTCAACTTAACTTACATTATTCCTGTTAAAGCATTAAAAAAAGTCAAAGAGTTTTCAGATAACATACATTTTCCTATAGAATGTTCACGAAATGATACGGATGTAATGGGATTGCAATTGGGCGCATCTTCTGATTACGCTGAGGAAAGCAGAAACGGAAAATTGCCGGTTCAGTACTTTCTGTACGGTTTTGATATACTTCCAGTTAATGAACCTTCAAAACCTCAAAATTATATGGTTTATGGACCGGGATACAATGATTACGAAAGTATACTGTTTTCAATGGCAATAGAAGATGATAATATAGAAGATGATAATAAAGAAAAATACCCAATACCCAGACTGAAAAATTACAAAAATGATGAACTTGTTTTTCAAGGAGGGTATATGACGCCTGATTCGGTGAATTCTTGTGGTACAATTAATGGAACCCTTCTTTTCGATAAAAAAACTCCTGAAGAAATCAGGTTTTCATTAAAATTGTGGTTTGGTTAATAATATCAAATTGCTAAATAAACATACCCTTCGGTGTTAACTCATCCGAAGGGTATTTAATTTGAGGAATTTACGAAGCAAATGACCTAAAATTGAGTGAGGCTAAATGTCCCAGGATATAGGGTGCATATTTCTTCACATCTATTAATACACCACAGGATATTTATTTACTTACCGCTTATCAGAAAATAAAACCGCTCATCCTTAAAATTTAACTTGATATTCCATTTTCGGCACAAGATTTATGAAATCATATACAATAAGTTTGTAAGACAAATAGCTATTTTATTACAAGTCAAAAGGCAAATAAAGTTGCAAACATGTTTGGGATGAACTGTTTGCGAACATCCCGGAATTTGCCAAAAAAAACACTTTAGGAGGAAGATTATGAGTACAAAATATTCAATCAATTTTGAAAACAATTCAACAAATTATGGAAAGGCGTGTATCTATCAAGCTGATCCACAAATGGGTCCATACGTTATGTCCTTGGCCTGGTTCGCAAAACCTGCACACCCCACAACAAGTATCAGATTTGAGTGGAACTTGGACTACAGCTTTGTTTGGGCAGAGACAGGCGAGTTGGTTCCCGGGGTTGTTTTTGAAGCTTCTCAAGCATGGGAAGCAGACTTGCTAGGGAAAAACCTTGTTACCTTTACAATGGATAAAGATGCCTATACTTTTACAGATTTAACTAAAGGCGAGAACAAGGGAGTTTTGCAAATTATTCAGGACAGTAGTATACCCCTCAAACATGCTTCCGTAGGTATTGGTATGTCTGGTGCTGGTACTTTTGCAGTACAGGCGCAGCCAAATCTTAATCTGGACTTTACACCACATCCGGAGTACTGGATTACATTCGGTGATTATGAAAGCGGAGAGGTATTGGATATAACACAAATCACCAACAAGGCAAAAATAGAATTTGCACCTGGAGTATATTCTATGGATGCGATATTAAATGAGGACAACACTTGGACAATACGCTAACTCCAGTTAGAAATTCAATATTATTACAGCTGGTATATAAACAGCACCCGCAGTATTTATACAGAGTATTGCGTACATAAAACCATATTTTCCGGGATACCCATGGTGTCCTGGAAAATATGCTTTACAGCAAACAAGCAATGTTAAAATCTCTGGATATGTCTTCAGGATTTTCCTTATGATGTCATATTAAAATGCTGTATAATATATAAATGAGCTTACATAAATTAAGGTATGCAGTAAAGGGGCAAAATTTATGAACACAATAATAGTAGATGACGATATTTTTGGGTTGGAAGAATTGGAATATTTTCTAAGCCAGCATAAGGATGTCAATGTCTTGGGAAAATATTGTAATCCATGCATGGCTATTGAGAGAATTAAAAAGGATAACCCGGATGTAGTTTTTCTTGACATAGGTATGCCTGAAATTGATGGCTTTAATATGGCTGAAGAAATATTGAGCTTTAATTCCGACATCAGAATAATTTTTGTAACTGCTCATGATGAATATGCCGTCAGGGCATTTAAAATTAATGCCCTTGACTATATTTTAAAGCCTATTGATAAGGAAAGGATTGAAGAAACTGTTTTGAGAATCAGAAAAGCCTGCATCGTCAATAACCAACAGAGAGTGTCTATTCAACAGCAAGCATTGAAGAAAAACTTAAGAAAAGTTCCCTTATGGAAGGATGATAGCATTTTTCTTGTAAGTGCTCCGGAGATTATTTATTGTAAATCCTGTGATAAAGAAGTTTCATTTGTTACAATAAAGGATCCATGCCTTAAGAGTACAAATTCATTAAACTACTGGGAAAATAGATTGAGGGAGCAAAAATTTTTTAGAAGTCACAAAAGTTTTCTCGTAAATATGGATAAAGTTGAAGAAATTATACCAACTATTGGCACCACATATTCTCTTCGGTTAAAGGGGAGTAATGATGAAGTGCCTCTTAGCAGAAATAATTATCAAGTGCTAAAGAAAATATTAGACTTTTAGTTTAATGTTAACAATGCCATTGAGCTTTTGTGTTTTGAACTGATGTCGAACCGGGCTGGTTTTATTGTGCACTGCTATACATATTATAGTATTCCGTTACCTTTTTTACATAGTTCTGTGTTTCGCTATAGGGAGGTATACCATCGTATTTTCTTACACTGCCAGGTCCGGCATTATATGCTGCCAATGCGAGTTTTATATTGCCGTCAAAGGCTTTGAGCTGATCTCTTATATATCTTGTTCCTCCATCGATGTTCTGGTCGATATCCCACGGATCTGTGACACCTAAAGCGTCCGCTGTGCCGGGCATTAGCTGCATCAAGCCCTGTGCGCCTGAATGCGAAAGAGAGGAGGGATTAAAACTCGACTCCTGTTTTATTATGGCACGGATCAGATTTGCATCCACTCCGTACTTTTGGGAGGCCTTTTCAATGCTTGCGTTTATAATTTCCATCTGTTCCGATTTACTCTCGGGTATATATGCAGTGCTTACTTCCTTTGCGCTTTGCGCTCTTTTTACATCTGCGGATCTGTCATTTCCGAATTTGTCCACAGCAACAGAAAGCGGTCTGGTGGATTTTTTTGAGGGTTCTTCTATAGTATAGCTGTCTGGTACAGTAGCCTCAGTGTTATCTAGAACTTCCTGAAAGGATACAGTTTGCGTACTGGAAGTCTTTATTCTTACAGGAACTCTGCTCTGTATTTCATTAAGTTTTGCACTGAAAATATCGCCTACTCTCACTATAAACCACCATGCCTATCTTTTAATATTTGATAATACTGCTTTGTATTTTTATCGGGTTATTTCCGGATAAGCATTATAGTCAAATTTTAAGAAGATATAATTCAGAAGTTTGGCAGCGGAATTTACAAATTTGATTACATCCTCCGCTGCGATGTATATGTGCCTTACAAGCTTTAGAATAAATATTGTTACAGGCTATTAGGATACTTCCTGCTTAACACGTTTGACAAATTTCGAACATGCACTTTTATTTCTACCGTCATATTTTCGTACCGTGAAAAGCTGGCATATTCCAGTAGCTCTTTCTTCTATATTGCTTGTATCAAAGATAATAAAATTCTCACAATCAAGGCAATTACTAATCCTTCGCTTTATAGATTTGAGCGCAGGCATAAATCTATGTTTTGCGCATACATAGTCTTCAGACACAACTCCCTTTTCAATACATAATATATCATTATTGATAGTAATTGCTGTACCTTTAAGGCAATTACTACATGTTCTCTTTGAATTCAAAACTTTCTCCTCCCAACAAGAAATGTTAAGAACTACAGTTTAATATTTTTTAGACAGAAAGATAAACTTGGATACAAAAAACCAACATCATTATAACACTATAAACCTTGGGGAGGAAGAACTTGGGAAATATTATCCGTTAAATTTAGGTTTGAAAAAAGTGCTAATTGATATATAATTATTAAAAATAAAGGCATTCACTGTTTGAAATTTTTATTATAAAAAATATTTTAAATTGGAGAGAGATATGAATAAACCTACTATATTAAGAAAAAGATATATTCCTTTTGAAACGGTTGATATATCAGGCGATGAGCTGATTTCAAGAAGCGATGATTTATTGATAACCCGGTGGAGACCAATTAAAAGCCGTCTGGATATTTCCGGGGGTATGTCCTATACTTTTTTTAAGGAAGGCTATAAAGTAAGCAAATTTTTAGGACCGTCGGGTGAATTTAAATATTGGTATTGTGACATTATAGATGTAGATTATGATGAAGAGCAAGATAAATATACATTGACTGACCTGCTTCTGGATGTGAAAATAATGCCGGATAGTTCAGTAATTGTATTGGATGCCGATGAGGTTGCCGATGCTCTGGAAAAGGGAATTATAACAACAGAGGAAGCCTGCAGGTCTTTGAGAATACTGGGCAAGGTTTTGGAAATGGCTTATGCGGGCAAGTTTCCGCCACCGGTTTGTTTTGAAAAGTAATAGCTAGTGTTTTTGAACATAATTCATTACTGGAAATGAATTGTGTTCAAAATGCATATCCTATGGCTTTTACTGTTATAAAAAAATTCCAGGTTTTTATTTTGTTATTCAGCACTAGCTTTTCTCATACGGGTGCCGGTGATAAAAGTGAAGAAAATATTCCGGAAACTTGAATTTCGCATTTAATCAAACTATTTATGGAGGTATACAAATGGAGAAACGAATAGACTTGCATACACATTCTACTGCATCTGACGGCAGTATGAGCCCTCGTGAGCTGGTAAGGCATGCAAAGGAAAGCGGATTGGCAGCAGTAGCACTGACTGATCATGATACTATCGACGGAGTTTTTGAGGCTCTAAAGGAAGGAGCGGAAACAGGTATTGAAGTCATTGCAGGAGTAGAAACAAGTGTGGACTTTAATCCTGAAATGCATATTTTGGGGTATTTCTTTGGAGACACATATAAAAGCATTGAGCCTACCTTGCAAAAGCTCAGGGTTAACAGGGAAGAGAGAAATCCCAAAATGGTTGAAAAATTAAAGGGTCTGGGATTTGATATATCCATGGAGGAGGTTCGCGCTGAGGCAAAAGGGAATATTGTTGCAAGACCCCATATGGCAAGTGTGTTAATGAAGAAAGGTTACGTAAAAAGTATCAGTGAAGCATTTGATAAATATCTTGCCGACGGTAAGCCGGCTTTTGTAAGGAAAGACAAGCTTACCCCGGAGGAATGCATAGCTGCAATATGTAATGCTGGTGGTGTACCTGTACTTGCACACCCGATTTATTTAGGTCTGTCGCTGGCAAAGCTGGATGAACTTGTTGCAAGACTTGTAGAAGCAGGACTTAAAGGTATTGAAACATATTATGTTGAAAATACGGGAGATGATACGGGGAATCTTCTGAGACTTGCCATAAAACATAATATAGTACCTACAGGAGGAAGCGATTTTCATGGTAGCTTTAAACCCGATATAAAAATCGGAGAAGGAAAAGGGAATCTGGTTGTAACTTATGATGTGCTTGAAAGGCTTAAAAAAGCGTAAAAAAAAGACCCATATAAAATGGGTAAGATTGGGGAGTAAATTAATATATAAATTTGTAAATTAAGTTCAATAGTATAAAATATGCAATATCATATCCAACAATATGTTAACAAAACATTAAGTAATCTGGTATATTAAACTAACAGTGGAATTATTTTTTAGAATTGCTGTGGTTCAGATAATATCTTATTATACTTTTGTAAAAAAAGCAATAGTAAATTAGTACATATTCAAATATAGGACCAAAGTACTATGTGCTCATGTAAGTTATTTACATATTTTTTAAATAACTTGACATAGAATATATAAGTGATATAATTATTAAACGCGGTAAAAATTTTGATAGCGGTGCCCTTTCTATGGAAGGGTTATTTTTATCTGAGTTACCGCATAAGAATTAATTTGACAGGGTGTAATTCGATGGCTAAGGAAGCTAAAAAGACAATTGCACAAAACAAAAAAGCCAGACACGACTATTTTATCGAACAGACTTTTGAGGCAGGTATTGTTTTGTCAGGTACAGAAGTAAAATCTATCCGTCAGGGGAAGGCCACCATTAAGGAAAGTTATGCAATTATTAAAGGTGGAGAGGTCTTCATTTTTGGTATGCATGTAAGTCCTTATGAACAGGGCAACATATTCAATAAAGACCCATTAAGAGATAGGAAGCTTTTGTTGCACAGGTATGAAATTAACAAGTTGATAGGATCCATACAGCAAAAAGGAATGTCCTTGGTTCCGATTGAATTATACTTTAAAAACGGTAAGGTAAAGCTTGAGCTTGGTCTTGGCAAGGGTAAGAAGTTGTACGATAAGAGGGAAGATATAGCAAAGAAGGACGCAATGAGAGAGATTGACAGAAAGATAAAAGAAAGCAACAGGTAACTTGACAACTTTATATATGGGGGCGTAATGGTTTCGACGGGATTGTTGAGACTTGAATAGCGGGTAGAGGATTCTCGTTGGCCTCTTAAAAAACGAGAAACTAAAAATAAACGCTAAAAACGATAATTTCGCTTTAGCTGCTGCCTAATTAGGCGGCCCGTCAGTCCAGGGTTCCTGCACCTTGGGTAGCTGGCGTCATTAAGTCAGGCCTTTTGAGCGGGAAGGTTAAACTCTAGAACTGATCAGCCAAAGCTTTGAGGTTGGTCCGAACTTATGAAGCTACCGAATTGCACAGCCTGCCCTTGGGCGTTGCAGTGAGGGAATAAAAAAATAAGGGCTGCACCCGGAGAAGTTCTTGTGGATATGGTTTCGGACAGGGGTTCGACTCCCCTCGCCTCCACCATCAATTTAGGTGAATATAGATGCCATGCGGTCAAAGCCGCATGGCATCCGCCTTTTCGGGGGTTTTTACCCTCAATTTTTTGTCCCTCAGTTTCATAGATGACATTGGGCCTTCTTGAAATGCTGGAGGGATTCGAACCCACGTAAACAACTTTATACGGATTTTTTGTGAAAAACGGGTATATTTTCTAACGAAGCTATCCCCGCTTTTTTTATGCCCTTTTTTAGGGCTTCAAATTAAATTTGCAATAAAGACTGGAGGAAAACAAAATGGTAAATGAAACAATGCGAATATTTTTCCCTCTGAAGATCTTCACCTACCCCAAAGGCGAATATGAATTAGAGGACAATCCGGTCGAGATTACACCTGCGGAAGCTGTGGCATATGAGGATGCTATCCTCGCCGCCATCGCAAAAGAGAACCGGTTCTTTAAAAACGACCGAGGACTTGCCGAATACATCCATGACGAAGCTTTCAATAAAAAGGTGTATAGCTTATACCCTTCAGTGGAGGTTGTCGACGGAGAGCTGTGGGGTGTCATGACTGCAGGACTGACAGAAGCTCTTTCTGGAGAGGAAACAGCCGAGCTTCTGGATTATGTGGGTGGACAAAACGCGGACGGCTACGGCGAAGTTCTGGAGCAGCGTCCCATCAAAACGCCGGACGGCGAGATCTACGTCAGCTTTTGGAATCATGAAAACTATTCCTTGAAGCTTGAACAGGAGATGAAAAACAACTCGCCCGATCTCGGATACGGAGGCCTGATGATGGGATGAATAAAAAAGCAAACGGAAAATAGCGCTCTTTGGTTTCTAATGAAGCTGAAGGGCGCTTTTTTTGTTGCGGCAGATTGCTGTGAGCCATACAACCAAATAAAAGAACGAGAAGGCGTTGTCTTACAAAAAAGGCGGCGCCTTTTTTGTTTTTCCGAGAAAGGAGCTGAATCATGAACTATGATGTAATCCCAGAAGAAAAAACAGGAGCGGGAGCAACAGGCCCGCCAAAGAAGTACACCGTACCCCCGCCCAAAGATCCCGCCCGCTGTGTTGGCTGCCCTTATCCCGGCGTCGGCTTTATCTGCTGGAGTCCCGACGGCTCCTGCATGAGGACCGACGTTGAGAGATTCAGCCGCCGGAGCAAAGGCAGGTGATGAAAATGAACAGCATCATCAGCTGGGTGGGCGGCAAAAAGGCTCTGCGGGACATGATCTATCAGCGTATGCCGAAGGAATTCGGACGGTACATTGAGGTCTTTGGCGGCGGAGGCTGGGTGCTGTTCGGACGGCCTCCGGATGCCGCTATGGAGGTCTACAACGATTTCAATTCAGACCTGGCAAATCTGTTCCGCTGTGTCCGCGACAGGCCCTTCGCCCTGCTCAAGGAACTGAACTTCTTTCCGCTGAACGGACGGGATGAATTCAATGTCCTGAAAAAATATCTGGAGAAGGAGGAATTCACCAACGAGTACCTGCGGGAGGAACTGGAGATCGCGCAGCGGTACCTTACCCCCTTGCAGTTTGAAGAAATCAGGCCGATACTTTTGGAAAACGCGCAGATGAACGACGTGAAGCGCGCCGCCGCATTTTACAGGCTCATCCGCTTAAGCTACGGAAGCGGCTGCACCAGCTACGGCTGTCAGCCCTTTGACATCCGGAAAACCTTTCACCTTCTCTGGCAGGGCAGCCGGAGGCTCAAGGACACAATCATTGAGAACAAGGACTTTGAAGAACTGATTAGGCAGTACGACCGTGAAAACGCCTTCATCTACTGCGACCCGCCATATTATCAGACGGAGGACCACTACGCGGTGGAATTTAAAAAGGAAGATCACGTAAGGCTCAGGGATACCCTGGCGGCCTGCCAGGGGAAATGGCTGGTCAGCTATAACGACTGCGCTTTTATCAGAGAGCTGTACGAGGGCTATCACATTGAAGCAGTCAGCCGCATCAACAACCTTGCCCAGCGCTATGACAACGGCTGCGAATACGCCGAAGTCCTGATTTCCAACTACGACACCGGCGAACGGCTGAGGGACATGCCGACCCAGCTGGGACTGTTCGACCTCGACGGTTTTTGCGGCATGGAATAACAAATCAAAATCTATTAGGAGGTTCAACATTATGAAACTGATTGAAATGCGTACATCCGTGGACAAACAAGGCCGCATCATCCTTCCGGGGGAGCCGCTTGGCGCGGCGGGGCTGAAGCCCGGCGACGAGGTGCGCGTCACTCTCGCTGTTTGGCAGGAAGAAACAGAAAGCCTGTGCCCGCAGCTTATCGTAACGCCCCAGGACGTGGGGGGTGCGGTGCAGTTGTCCGGGTGTCAGGAGGCTGATGAGGAAGGTGATCTGACTCTGCCTAACGACCTGCTGGAAGCTGCGGAGATTCCTGTGGACAGCGATCTGGAGATCGTCTGCACAGCCGGCGCCATTGTCATTATGGAATCGGATATTCTGGACAGCCTGCCGGACGAGCTCCGCGAGCTGTTTGGAGAGCTTGGCATCGACCCCGGCACAGTCCGGGAGGTTATGAGAAAGGAAGGATATTTTGTATGAAAGCAAAACCCATTTACAAAATCGTTGACGGCAAGGGCCGCGTCCTTATTCCCAAGGAGCTTCGAGCAGCCTCCGGTATGGATTACGGAGATATTGTGAGGCTGAGCATCCATCAGGGCGTCGTCACCGCAAAGAAGGTGGATCTCATTGAGGTAGGCGACCAGTCGCCGGAGGCGGTGGAAGCCTTTGTCCATGCCGCCATCCGCGAGATGCCGGAGGATACGCAAATCACACTTGCCGCGAGACTGCTCGAACTCATTGAGCGGAGAAAGGGGCGGCGCCATGAGTGAGAAAATGCTGTTTACTCAGGAGGACTGCCTGCAGACCGGATATGACATGTCCATCGAAGGAAGGGTTATTGTCCTTCATCCTTTCTCATTGCCGGAAGGCTTCAGGCAGGCAAAACACCAGCTGTATTTCTGCACCGGAGGAAACGGCAGCAATCCCAATCCTGTCGGACATGCTGTCTTCACGGTCTCCCTGGCGGAGGGAGAAAAAATCCGCTGGAACAGGAGCGACGTCCTCGGCATCCTGAAGCCCGAGCTCCTTCCCGAATATGCCCGGCTGCAGCTCTCGCAAATCCGTCCGAGCGGAGCATTGGATCTGAAATACCATGAGCTGCAGTACAGTGGCTATTGTTTTCTGCCGGACGGACGCTACACCTCCGGCGTGGGTCTTTGCAGCACAAAGGAGGTACGGGACTATATCGAGATGCAGAAGGACTACCAGCACCGGGTGATGATCTGCGACCGTGAGGACTTCTGTGTATTTGAGATGATCGCGGGACAGATCGTCTATCCGTCGCCGGAAACCGTGGAAGCCTTCCTTAAAGAACAGCGGGAGCAGGGCGGCATGGAGCTGAAGCTATGAACACAATAAGGACTTGAGGCCGGAGTCAGATTGATGATTCCGGCCTTATCATTGTTTAAATCAGAAAGAAAGGACTGAAACCTATGAAACAAAAAGGAATACGCATCGGCATTATTGCCCTTGTTCTCCTTCTCCTGGTGTGCGGCGGAATCTATACGGCGTACCGCCTGCACCCGGAAGCCTTCATCCGGCAGGATGAAAGCATCACCCGCGGTGAGTTTGCAGCCATGCTGGTTCGGGATATACCGCTGGATACCGCAAACGCGGAGAAAGACCCGCCCAGCTTTCCTGACATCGACGGCCACTGGTCGGAGAAAAACATTGAGGCTCTTATCGACGCCGGCATCCTTGACCCCGCCGATTATCCGGACGGCTTCCATCCGGACGACCCGATCACCCGCGCCGAGATTATCAGGATGCTCGTGCGGATCAGCGGAAAGGATGAGGAAGCGAAAAACACCCAGGGACACAGCGGCTATGAGGATCAGGACGCCATCAGGGATGAGGACAAGGGATACCTCATTGTCGGTCGCGAGGACGGCATCATTGGGGATACGGAGGACAACAAAATCCATCCCAATGACCCTGTGACCAAGGGAGAGGCCGATAATCTGATCGGCAAGGTCATACCGGATAACCCCACGCCGCCGGCCACACCAACTCCAACGTCTCCAGCACAGACTCCAGCCGCTCCGACCCCGGAGCAGCCGACACTCACGCCAACGAATCCGGATCAGGGCCAGCCTACTCCTGCTCCGACACCGGAGAATCCGGGCAACGATTCAGGGGGAAGCTCAGGAGGCTCCGGAACAGGCGGTTCGGGCGGCGGCTCACACAGCTATCCGGATGCGCAGGTACGGTTTGAGCTTCCCGAAACAGCCCACATCGATACGGAAATCCAAGTGATGCCCGTGTGGAAATACATGAGCAGCTTCTCTTGGTCGCTGACCAAAACAGCCGTGGACGGCTCCCAACAGCCTGTGGCACTGGCAGATGCCATCACCGGCAGCCTGGGACTGGAGGGAGGCACAATCCAATTTAAAGAGGAAGGTAAATACACCCTCACGGCAACGGCGAAAAACGTCAGAGGAAAAGAAACGGTCTTAAGCAAAACAGTGACAGTCTATCCCGTGATTGACCTGACCTTTGACCTGCCGGAAACAACCCACACCGACAAATCGGTCACCCTTACCTTCCAGCCGGAAAAGCTCTACGGCCATGACATTGTATGGACAGCAACGAAAAACGGAGAAACCGTTCAGCCGGCCGACATTCTCGACGGCGGGCTTGGGAACGAAGGCGGCACCTTCGTATTCAAAAACAAGGGAATCTATACGCTGACCGCGACTATAACCGATGAAACCGGCCGTATCTTTACTCATACGGAAAGCACCAAGGTCTATCCGGTGGCCGGAATTGAATTCACTCTGCCAACCACTTCCCATACGGATAAGATAGTGGAGGTGACCCCGACCTTGACAGAGGCGGACGGCTTATCCGTCGCATGGAGTTTGACAAAGAACGGTGACGCCGCAGTGCTTTCCGACGAGCTGGAGGGCTCCTTGACTGATGCTGGCGGCAAAATCCGTTTCAAGGACAGGGGCGTGTACATGCTGACCGGGACGCTCACCGACGAAATCGGCAGAACCTTTGAAGCCTCACAGACCGTCACGGTCTACCCGGTGGGCTCCGTTGGCTTCTACTTACCGGAGATCGCGCATACCGATACCAGTGTTCTTGTAAAGGCGACATTCCAGAATCTTGGGACTGCGGAAATCCAGTGGTCGCTGACCAGGAACGGCGAAACTGTTCCCGTCGCTGATTACATCGAGGGAATGCTCACCGATACAGACAGCGCCGTCCGCTTTAAGGAAAAGGGCGACTATGTCCTCAAAGCCGCCTTTACCGACCCTGCCGGCAGAACCTACAGCTACACCGCGCCGGTTAAGGTCTATCCCGTTCCCGGCATATCATACAAGCTGCCGGAAACCGCCCACACCGACACCATTGTCAGCGTGATTCCAGAAACCTCGGAATTAGACGGCCTGAAAGTGGAGTGGATGTTGGAGAACGGCTTCGGATTCCAGGATTTTGGGACTTATGTCGATGGAACGCTGGACAACGGCGGCGGTTCCATCCGCTTCAAGCACGCCGGTACCTATGAGCTGATTGCCCGAATCACCGATGAAACCGGGCGGGTATTCCTGTTTGAAAACGGCGGCAGGATCGAAGTCCTGCCGGTGCTGAGCATTTCCTTCGAGCTCCCCGAATCAACCCACACCGACCGCACCGTCGACCTTCGGACCCGCAGCAACAATAATGTGCTGCCGGTGGAATGGACGCTCACCAAAGACGGAAAACCTGTTGAGATTTCCGATGCTTTAGAGGGGACACTGAACGCTTACGGCGGGAAAATCCGTTTCACGGAAACCGGAAAATATACCCTCACCGCCTCCATGACGGATGCGCTGGGAAGGGTATTCTCCTGCAGCGCATCCACCACGGTCTACCCGCTTCCGACTAATCATCGTTAAAAGCCAAAACTCTAATAACAATAGGCTGGAGTTGCAATTGTTGCTAATGAAGTCGTTGAAAGAACAACTGGAAAAAGTATTGTAACACATGTAGGCGATGGAATGAAAGCAATTGGTGGTGGCTTACAAAGTGTAGGGGACAAGCTTTGGAAATAGCCAAAGTCTCAATCAAAAATGCTACTTAAGTTATTTACTTATATATTTAATGTAGATTATAATGGGAATAGATTATTATTATTCTATTTCCATTTGTCTATTATAACTGAATTTATATGAAAAGGAATACTTTATGGAGAAGTTGAAAACAGTGTTGAGTATAATATTGGGAATTGTACTGGTGATTTTATTATTAATAGCTAAAGATTACTTTAAAATGCGAAGTGAAAAGCTGTTAATCATGAAAAATGATTTAACAGAGAGTTATTATGATACAAATAAACTCAAAGCAATGTTGCAAGAAAATCTAGGAGAAAAATATACAGGTGAGATAAAGACGGATTTCGATAATTTTGTTTTGACTAAAGTCCTAAGTAGCATTTCAGAATTAGAGAATGAAAAATATAAAAGATATGATTCTTTTTTATCAATAAAGGATATGAAAGAATACACTGACTCTCGCAGGGATAAGGCAGAGCATATTAATGGGAAACAAATAAACGAAAAAACTTACTATTTAGATATAAATCATTTTTTTGATGGAGTGACGTTTAAGAAAGTTTTTTCATTGTCTCATCAATTTAGAAATTACAAAAATCTGATTATTGATTTACGAGATAACAGTGGTGGAACTTTTGATGAGTTAAAAGATGTTGCAAGTTTATTTTTGGACAAGGGCAAAGTTATTTACCAACTAAATTACGGAAATAAAAAGGATAGTTTTGTATCGAATAATGGAGAACCTTTTGTGTTTAATAATATTGTAATGTTGACAAATTATAATACTGCGAGCGTGTCCGAACTTTTTATTTTGGCATTAAAAGAAAACTTAAGTAATGTAAAAGTAATTGGCACTAGAACTTACGGTAAATCCATTTCATATTCATTTAGGAATTTTAAAGATGGTTCTGCTATGGTTTTTATAACATCAATAATGGTAGGAGCTAATGATACTCCTATTGATATCAATGGAATACAGCCGGATGTTATGATTGGTAATACCGAAGATTTTTACAATAGTATACTTGATGAAAAAAAGAGAAAGGAAGCTGTTGATAGCGATAGTAAACGGCAGTTTGATGAAGCTTTAAATTATTTGAATGCGAAAAAATAGTGAAGGGTTGATATTATGAAACTAATTGTTGCAAACAAGATACCAGAAAACTCAGAGTTTTGCCCTGTAGAAGAAGGTTGGAAATCACTTAAGGAACCAAAGAGTGTTGTTGTAACTATGTTAATATCTTTGCCGATTGGTTTGTTGATGTCTTCAATTGTGATAGGTATAGCAAATTTGTATGGTATTAAGTCTGATATCAAGCTTAATATAAGTTTATTATTAGCATTACTGATCGTAATACCTATTCATGAAGTAATTCATGCTTTAGCATTCCCAGAATCTATTAAGTCAGACAAAGTCATTTTTGGAATTTTGCCAAAGGTTGGTGCGTTCTATGCTCACTATGAAGGTGAAATGAAGAAGATACGATTCCTTATAACGTTATTAGCACCGTTAATTATTATTACTGTTATTCCACTTGCTTTTTTATGCATAACTGGAATTAATATGCCTTTTGTAATTAAGATCTCATCTGTTAATGCTTTATGTGCTTGTGCAGATGTATTTGGATTTTTTATGATTCTATTTCAACTTCCCCCAAAGTCCTTGATAAGAAACAAGGGTATTAAAACATATTGGAAGCCACTTTGAAAATAAATTGATTATTACCAGAAATTGCGAGGAGATAAATTTGTTTCATAAAAAATACTACTGTATAAAACAATATGATATTGCAGATTGCGGAGCAGCATGTCTTGCAACCATAAGTAAACAATATGGGTTAAAGATACCGATTACAAAAATACGAGAAGTTGCGGGAACAGATAAGCAAGGTACAAATGCTTATGGTCTAATAAAAGCAGCTGAACAATTAGGTTTTACGTCTAAAGCTGTCCGTGGCAATCAGGAGGCTTTTTTTTCTGAGTTTCCACTTCCGGCAATTGCCCATATAGTGGTTGATGGAAGTTTGCTTCATTATGTTGTAATTCATAAAATAACAAAAAATCAAGTAGTTGTTGCCGATCCGGGAAAGGGCATCATCAAGTATACCCCAGAGGAGTTCTTTAAAGTTTGGACAGGTGTGCTTATACTACTTATACCTTCAGC
Organism: uncultured Acetivibrio sp.; assembly: GCA_964564015.1. Taxonomy (GTDB): domain Bacteria; phylum Bacillota; class Clostridia; order Acetivibrionales; family Acetivibrionaceae; genus Acetivibrio. The sequence goes on along the minus strand of CAZLZR010000002.1, from coordinate 77,462 downwards.
ACAATTCAAAAAAGGCAACGAAACAAAGGGGATATTCTCACGCTTCTTCGGGTTATTGATCCCTCAAAAGAAGTTGATTATAAATATATTTCTGGCATCCCTTATTTATACTATCTTAGGGATACTGGGGTCTTTCTATTTTAAATTCATGATGGATGATATACTGCCAAACAATTTAATGAAAACATTACATATTGTTTCGGTGGGTATCATTCTCTTAAGCATTTTCAAACTTCTGTTAAATGCATTCCGATCACATTTGCTTCTATACCTCAGTCAAAAGCTAGACATATCCTTAATCCTTGGCTATTACAACCATGTTCTTCAACTACCCATGAATTTCTTTGGAACTCGAAAAGTTGGTGAAATTATTTCAAGGTTTATGGATGCTTCAAAGGTGAGAGAAGCCATTTCAGGAGCAACGCTCACAATAATGATTGATACACTAATGGCAATAGCTGGTGGAATAATACTCTATTCTCAAAGTTCGTTTTTATTTGCCATTGCATTCATAATGGTTATAGCCTATGCCATCATTGTATTTTCCTTTAATAAGCCGATAAGAACTATTAACCGGGTGCAGATGGAGAACAATGCACAACTTACATCATATTTGGTTGAGTCCTTAAATGGTATTGAAACTGTTAAAACCTTTAATGCAGAACGCAAGGCAAACATTGAAACCGAGAAAAAGTTTGTAAAGCTTTTGAAGAGCATTTTCAAAGGTGGTTGGATAAACAATCTTGAGAATTCCCTTACAGGATTTGTTGCTTCAGTAGGAGGAATTGTAATCCTTTGGGTAGGCGCATACAGCGTTATAAAGGGTGATATGTCAGTTGGACAGCTGTTGGCTTTTAATGCATTACTAGCATATTTCCTCGACCCTATAAAAAATCTGATTAACCTTCAGCCTATGATGCAGACAGCTATTGTTGCTTCTGATAGATTGGGAGAAATATTGGATTTGGAACTTGAAAAGAGTGAAAATGAAGACAAAAAAATAGCACCAAGCACACTTAAGGGATTGATAGAATTTAAAGAGTTGGATTTTCGTTACGGTACCCGACAGTTAGTCTTGAAAAATATTAACCTTAACATAAATAGTGGTGAAAAAATTGCATTTGTTGGTGAAAGCGGCTCCGGGAAAACAACCTTGGTAAAGTTACTATTGAACCTGTATAAATGGGAAAAAGGCGAAATCCTTATCAACGGCTACAATGTTAAGGATATAAATATGAATTATCTGCGTGAACGCATTGCATATATTTCACAGGACATTTTCCTCTTCAGTGGTACAATATATGAGAACCTTACACTAGGCATAGAAAACCCGGATATGGAAACTGTTATTGAGTCTGCAAAAATGGCAAAGGCACATGATTTTATTAATCAGATGCCGCTAAGATATGAAACCATGCTGGAGGAAAACGGCTCTAATTTATCAGGCGGTCAGAAGCAAAGACTGGCTATTACGAGGGCACTGCTTAAAAAGCCGGATATACTAATAATGGACGAGGCCACAAGCAACCTTGATTCAATTACAGAAAAAGCCATAGAGAGGACTATCAACGAACATACACATGGAATAACTACTCTTATAATTGCCCATAGACTTTCTACCATAATGAGGTGCGATAAGATTTATGTTATGGATAAGGGAGAATTTGTGGAAAGTGGAACTCATCATGAACTGATGCAGAAAAAGGGTTTGTACTATGATCTATGGAAAGAGCAGTTACCTGAGATAAATGAAATAAAAAAGGAACCTGTTATTCCATCAATTCCCTTTGCTCCTTTTGTCGGAGGAGTATTTGAATCGGCAGCCGCAAAGGAAGGTGAAGGGGAATGAAGACCTACATACAAGATATAAAGGACATGTCTGACAGCAGGGAAATGCTAGAAGCAAAACCCCATTTTTTCATGACGTGGTTTATATATATACTCATTGCCATAATCTGTGCAGCGTTGATTTGGTCATATTTCGGTGAAATAGAAGACTATGTTAAGGCAAACGGTGCAGTAAGACCTGGGGACAGGATAAGTACAATAAGGAATGCTGTTGCTGGGCGAGTAGACAAGGTTAACATAGAAGAAGGTATGCGGGTCAAAAAGGGTGATGTACTTTATACCATCGAGACCAATGGAATTTTGCTTGATAAGGATGAGAAAGCAAAGATAGTTTCAAGGCTTGAAAAGGAAAACAAGAATCTTTTAAAGTTCAAGCAAAGCATACAGGAAGAAAAAAATCTCTTTGATTCGGACAATGTTGATGAGATCGATTATTATAACCGCTTTCAGAAATATATGACAGATAGGAAAACAAATGTAGAGCAGATGAATAACTCCAAACTTGACCTTATACAGTTGAAAGGTGATGCTGAAGTCTCAAAGAAAATGGCAGAGGTCAAACTGGAAAACTCAAAGGAAGTTTTGAAAAATCAGGAGATTTTGCTTGCCTCAGTAGAGAAGAATAAGAACCTGTTTGATAGAGGCAGCACAGAGTATCAAAGAAGGTATGAAGATTTTGCATTCAATCTAACCCGATTGAACTCACTATATGAGCAAAAAAACGTTACATATGAAAGGCTTAAAAGGCTTTATGACGCGGGCGGGGTAGCAAGAAAGGAACTGGAGGATGCAAAGAATCAAATGGATCTTGCAAAGTTGGATACGGATAAATTCAAAAATGAATTTGTAATGAATCTGCAGGATTCAATCAAGCAATCTGAACAAAGCATTGCAGAGCTTTCAGCTTCCATAGCAAAGTGGAAGACAAGCCTTGATGCATACAGCAGCAAGAGTCAGAATACAGAACTGGTACTTGAAAAATTGCGTCTTGATACGCTTGTGCAAATTGAGGATGGTCTGTCAGCAAATAGGACTAACCTTGACAAGGCTAAAAGTGAATTGAAAAACCTTGAACTGAATTTGAAAGAAGCTACTGTAACTTCTCCTATTGATGGTATAGTAAACCTATATACGGAAATCAACAGAGGCGATTTGCTTCAAAACGGAATTGACATTGCAGCAATTGTCCCGGATACAAGCACTGAATACAAGATTCAACTAATGGTGTCTAATAAGGATATTGCAAGCATTAAAGAGGGGCAAAGAATCAAATACCATTTCCTTGCGCTTCCATATCGTGAATACGGTGAGGTCGAAGGTATAGTGAAAAAGATTGGTACGGATGCCAGAGTGGATAAGGAATCAGGAGCAAGCTACTATATGGTGGAAGCTACAGTTGAAAAGACAGCACTTGAAAGCTACAAAGGGGTTAAAGCCCAAATCAAGGTTGGAATGGTCTGTGAAGCACAGGTTGTGACCAAATCAAGGAAAATACTGTGGTGGCTTCTTGAAAAGATAAATATCATTGATTGAAAGGACAGATGATTGTGGTTAAAAATAAACGTTTTGTTTCAGTTGTTGTTATAATTACTTTGGGCATTGCAGTGACTGGTGTATATGCTGCTGGCAGAATCTATACAAACAAATCTCTTGATGACCTTAAGGGTTATGTGGACAACAGCAATCTGAATATACAGGTGGTGGACAGCGAGCAGGAGGTTCTTGAATCGCAGTATAGTAATACAATTAAGCAATTTAATGATAGCAGGAAACAAACTGCTTTGTTTCAAAACCAGCTTGACCGATTAAATTTTGATAAAGTCCAGTATCCGAAGAAAAAAGAACAGCAGCAGATGGCAGAAAAATACCAGTTGCAGGTTGAGTATTATAATGTGTGCCTGTCTATAAAACAGCTTTCATTGGCTCAAAGAGAGCTGGAGGTTTTAAACAAGCAGATTTCTGTTGAGCAGGAGAAGTTGAATCAAGGAAATTCAACGCAGCTTGCTGTTGATGATTTAAATAGCAGGAAACGGATTGTTCAGGATAAAATTACAAGCCTTAGCCAAAGCATTGATGCGGGGAAAAATGCTCTGAAATTAAGGCTCAACGAAACTACAGATGTACAATTTGATCCTTCGTTTAGTATTCCATCTACGGTTGACGGTTCTGATACATATTCCCTGTCATCACTCAGGAAGAAATGTGAGGATAATAATATTGGATTGCTCCAAATTAATGCCTATATTGGATTTCACAGCAGCTTGATCTCAAGCATAAAGTCATGTGTCGGTGAAAGCGATCCTTCATATGGAACAGCAGTGGCGGAACGCTCTAAGCTTCAAGCAGATGGAAATGTTTTAAGGCAGCAAATTGATACCTATGTGGAACAACAGTATAATATTTTTAAACAGAGCCTTACTACATATTCTACAACTCAGGAGCGTAAAGGCGTTTTGAACCGCCAATTAGATGTTTTAAAGAATAAATATGATAATGGTGATATAAGCGAGCTTCAGTATTTATCGGATAAATTCCTGATTTTGAAGGAGTTAAACAATGAATATAGCTCGATTGTAGATAAAATTAATGCAAAATCCATGATAAATTTGATTGAAAATGGGATCATTCTTCAGAATAAATATTAGAGCAGTTACTGACCATGGAGCAGGAGGCGCAGAACGAGAAGGTTACAACTTAAACTTGGAAGAGGTGATATATATGAAAAATGAGCAATTTTTGAAGTGGTCAGAATATAGGAATAAGGGATTTTTGAGTCACATGCTAAGATATGTTTTTATGTGTGGAGTGCCGATTGGAACCTTTACAGTATTCTTAAGCATGATAAATGATAATGGTTTTGCAAATATTTTTCAAGGAAAAAGTATCTTTGGAGCAATAATAACAGGATTTATATATGGTATTGTGATTGTCGGCCCCGTTGTATCATTAGCTACATGGTATTCAAATGAGAGTGCCTGGAAAAAAAAGAAAAATAAAATGTGGTGCAACGAACAGTATATTATAAGTGGTGATAAGAATTGAGCATGATGTATTATCTGGCGGCAAGTAAAGAGTTACCTCTTGGCGGCTTTGGAGAAAAGAAAATGAAAGATGCATGCAAGGAAGTAAAAGCAATGCGGTTTACAAATGTGCAATTATCAGGAGGGAACATACCTCTTGAGCAGGTGATTGACCTTTCCCATATCAAAGAGGATGAGGTTGTTTTCTTTGGCACGTATGAGGATGCCGCGGGTATTTTTGTAGAAAAGCTACCGATGGAGAATTCGGGTGTAAAAAGGCATTTTAAAAACAGCTTTATATACAGGGTTCAGCCTAACATAGGCAAGTTCTGCATTGATGAAGAAATCAGGAAAATCAATGAGCCGATGTATATGGCAAACAAAAAGTGCGTCAATGAGCTTTTCAGACATGTTCGCAGGAATAAGGCAGAAAAAGAAGAGATGGAATTCTACGCTTGCTGGTATGGAGAAGAGGCGCATGATAGAAACCCGGAACTGGACTTGATAATAGACCTTAACGAATTTGTCCCAGGAGATAAATTTAGTTTCAAGGAACAGCAGTACATTCTTATAGAGTGAGGAATGTCTGGGAACTTGTTTCCTGCTTTGACACCAATTATGCCCAAGGTGGCAGCAGATATATAATAGCGGTTTTTAAAAGAAGAGTACAATACTAACGAGATTGGAGGTGTGAGCGTTGAAAATCAATGATAATTTTCGTGAACTTGTAAAGCAAAATGGTGGCACAGATGCTTTTTCCTCTAAATATGACTATTCAAGCAAAGTAATCAAGCAATACTTGGATGGGACAAGGAATCCATCTCAGATGACTATCAGAGCAATAGCGGGAGAGGTAAACGTAGATTGGGATTCTCTTGTTGAATAGAAAATTAATTAAATGAATGGAGGTGTGGGGAATGAAGTCTACAGGTATCGTTAGAAAAGTAGACGAACTGGGCAGGATCGTTCTACCCATGGAACTAAGAAGAACTTTGGAAATCGAAGAAAAAGATCCGATTGAATTTTTTGTGGACGGGGCAAGTGTGGTTTTAAAGAAATACCAACCATACTGCATATTCTGCAAAAATGCAACGGATGTTGAAAACTACAAAGGTAAAAATGTATGCAAATCCTGTCTTGAAGAATTGAAAGGGGGCAAATAGCCAATGATAAAACAAAAGCACATAGTATGGACAATCCTTTGGTTTATGTTTATTGCAAGCGGAATGCTTCAACCGAAGAGTCCGGTATTTTCTTATATATTCATGTTCACAGCAATTGCAATTAGCATCGGTTTTGGAGTAATGTTTACAAAGGCAGTAAAGGATAAGGTGTTTCTCTGTATAATATGGCTTGTAGTAGTACCCGCATTTTCGGCACTTATAGGGCTGCTTTTGGCGATGCTTTTTAAAGGAAATGAAACTTCTATGAACTTTAACATATGGGTGCAGTTCGGCCTATACGGCATCAGCTACATTTTGCTTTGGTTCTTTATGGCACTACGGGGAGACTCTACAACAGTAAAGCTTGCTTTAGGTATAATTGCGGCATTCTTTTTCATCGTAGAAAACATAAAAAATGCTGTTGTAGGTGTCCTACCGCTTGACATGCTCCAGAAGGCTTTCAAGGTAGTAATAGATGACTTTATAAAGGCTGGTGTCAATCCAAATGAAGCCATAAAATTTGCATTCAGTCTTATGACCCTACCACTACTCTTTCTGTCACTCATAATGCTTCTTGTGGTTTTTGCAAGGGATATGGGTAAATTTAACGGTATTATTGGACGGATTGATGATAAGATTGAATATTGGAAATGCTTGTTGAACAAGGATTATGCCTATGAGAAGTATGTAAAGAACAATCCTAAATATAGAGACATACTTGGAGGGAATAAGTAAATGGATGAGATAGAAGAATGTATCAATCCTGACTGGGATTATGAGGATTGTCCAGGATGTGAAGCTGGAACAGTATGTGAATTGCCGAAAAGGAAGAAATATGAGTTTGAGCTTGGTCTTTCATTAATGAATCCCAATGATGAGCCTGATGAAGACTTCTTTGAGACTGATTGATAAACTTAGTTTCTTATACCCAAAAGCCAGTTCACCGATACATCAAGGGATTCAGCAATGGCTACCAATTCAATATCAGTTACAGGGCGTGTCTTGGCTTCAATTTTTGATATGGCAGTTTCGTTTAATATAATGCCCCGAATTTCTAAACGGGCAAGGAGATCATTTTGGGTTATCTTTGGTATGCAGTTAGTCCTTGCCTGTTTTACTTTATCTCCGATTAAGTTCCGCTTCTTTTTCATTCAACGCACCTTCCACACAAAACATAACTTGATTATAGAGCAAGTTATGTGATAATATTTGCTTAATAAGCAAGTTTTGGATTTTTAATAAATATTTATTGTGAGATGACGTTTATGTTTTTAATCAAAGTCATTGAAAGGATAAAACCCCGTTGGTTGAAAAAAGGTAAATTTCCATGCCCATATTACGAAAGATCGAAATATAAAATTAGAAGCGTGGCAGGTTTTTGCAGATTGCAAAAGAGGGATATTTACTATGAGTGGAAAGTTGGGTGTGTACCATATCATTTCTGTGAAGGATTAGACAGTTACAATAAATCAACTTGCGGAGTATATATACATTTTGGTAATGGCGTTATGGAGAAATGATACAATGGGAAAATCATGTAGCTGTAAGAAATTACGTAAGAAGATTGAATTACTGAGAGAAGAATTGAATGCCAGCTATTTCAGCATTTCTCAGGAAGAATTGCTGAAGAAAAGCATGGTTCTGGATGTAGCAATTCTAAAGTATATTAAGATGCAATGTCGAATCGAATTAGGAAGGAGACATTAACGGCATGTTATCAGACTGTGAAAAGTGTGCAAATAAGAATACGGAAGTTTGTCGTACCTGTTCTGAAACTTCTGGTGGAAAGCCTTCAATGTATAAAGAAATTGAGGATGAAAAATGTGATTGAAAATAAGGTGGTTTGAGGTTGGTATAAAATGTATATATTGCCTTGGACGGAAGTAGAAAACACACTTTTATAATGAAATGAAAAATGAGGGTTCAGGGATAAAAGCAGATTTTTTAAAGTCTTTTTGAATAATATCCAAAGGGTTATTTGTTTGAGACGCTTTGTTTGAAATCATGATTGAAAAGGTTATTATTGTAAAGGTCCTCGACCCAATTGGAGTGTATATTTGAAAGTGGACAAAGGGTAAGAACAAAAGCCAGTAAGTAAATGTAGGATTTGAGCCGTAGCCAATGGTGTGTTGAACATCGCTGTCTGCCGCTTTTCTAACTATTTATTTAGAATTCTTATTAGAAATAAGAAATTTTATAAATAATAAAAACTATAAAGCAGATCTACTTTTTTGTCGATAAAAAAATAGATGTTTTCATGAAAAAAGACTTAGAGCATCAAGTGATTTATTGTAATTATTATTATACTATAGTTTCGCACTTTTTTAGATTTTTTCCATATTGAAAAATTGGAAGCAATTTATCCTACAAAATATAACTACAATGCATATAATTATAAAAATAAAAGTTGACATCTTTTTACGTTTTATAGTTCAGTATTGCTCCAATACCATAATAGCCTTGCCAATTTTGGCAATCTGGTAATTTTGATGAAAAGTGCGAAAGTATAGATTATAAATTTTAAAGAATAAGTTACAATGCAAATGAAATTTTGAGGGAGGTTGCAGCAGAATGGAGAAGAAAATTACATATCTTCAATCCATTTTATCTATTATTCTTTTGTTTTGTCTAATTTTTGCAGCGTTTTCATTAAATGCATATGGAGCTGAAATAAATGAAGTAGTGGTTTATAGTGCATCAGAATTAAAAAGTGCAATGGAAAACCCGGCAGGAAGTAATGTTAAGTTGGGCGCAAATATTATATTTCCTGCTAGTCTACGAAAAGACAATGCAATTGAAATGCGAGGAGGCAGTCATACTCTGAATCTTAATGGATATTCAATAGAATACTCTTTTGTTAATAGTGCAAGAGAATATAGCGGAACACCTATTCGTTTGGAAGGAAGTCTGACAATCAATGGAAGTGGAACTATCAAAGGAGGATATTCTGCTATTGAAGTTGGAGGATGGGATAATGTCCTTATAATTAATGGTGGAACTTATATTGGTATGGCTGCAACAGCAATCTGGGGTGCAGCTCTTACTGTTTTGAATGGGGGTACTCTTTCGGGAAGATTTGGAGATTTTACGTTGGGGGGAGGCATAGTTGTAGATAATGTGGGAATTGTAAAAAAAACTAGCGATCCTTTTAACGACGGTGGAGCTGTTATCCGCAATGGCGTCTTAAGTGGAAAGGCGGAATTGCATTCTCCTTTAACGCTTAGTAATTTGCAGATGGCGGCTAATTCATCACTTAAAATAAAAAGAGGGGGTGTATTGAATGTTACCGGTTCTTTAATAGGAGAGGAACGAATCATTTTAGAGGGTGGCCTTCTGCTAAAAAACGGTGTTGCTACAATTAAAAAGGATATGAAACTGGACAGAAATCATAACCTGACCGAAATAAGAGATCTTAATCTCACTCAACTAAATGTACTTTCAGGAGTGGAGTTGATAATTACTGATGAGACGAAGATTAACATCAGTAATGACTTGACTAATCATGGTAAAATCCATGTGCAATGGGGTAGTGTGTTAACTGTTGAAGGGAACTTAATAAATTCTGGTGAGATTATTTTTGATAATAGCGATGGACTAATACTTAAAGGTAGGTTGGACAATACCGGTAAAATCAGCGAATTTAGGCATCCAAATGATGATGACGATGCGCCGCCTCCAGAACTTGGTAGAATGATAAGGGCTGCGGATATACTTTATGGACTTGGTCTTTTTAAAGGTACAGGCACTGATTCTAAAGGATTACCCACATATGACCTTGAAGTAGCACCTACACGTCAAGTTGCTATAACTATGTTAGTAAGGCTATTGGGAAAAGAGAAGGAAGCTCTTTCAAATACCTGGCATCATCCCTTTGATGATGTAGATTCTTGGGCAAATCCATATGTTGGTTATGCTTATTCAAAGGGTCTTACTTACGGAGTAAGTAAGATGAAATTTGGAAGTAGAGATCTAGTTACGACAAACCAATACATAACATTTGTATTGAGAGCTTTGGGATACAATGATAATGAAGGAGACTTCAAATGGGACAATCCTACTATTTTGTCAAATGAGATTGGGCTGACAATAAACGAATACAACGATAATTCTGCACCTTTTCTTCGGGGGGATGTTGCAATACTTTCTGAACTCGCATTGCAAAGGCATATGAAGGAAGGTGACATGAAACTGCTTCAGTATCTTTTTAATAATAACGCTGTAACCATTGAAGATATAGTAAAAGTTGGTCTTGGTCATTTACTAGATTGAGAAGTACTAAATTTATTGTTTTTTATACCGATAATAAATGAAATAACCAATCAAAATGGAGGGATGAATGATGAAGAAAAAATTATGCGCGTTATTATGTGCGATGTTGCTAGTTAACTTGCTGTGCATTCCTGTTACAGCAGAATTTCCACAACCCAGTATAACAGTAATTTGCGGAGAAAATGGGGAGGTTTCATTTGAGGAGCCAATTGATGAGAATACTGTATTTACAATTACACCTGATGAGGGATACGCTATATCATCGATAGATTTAATAATGGGAGATTGGGATCCTATGGATTGTTTGAGGGGTGTGACATACAATGGAGATGGCACATTCTCCTTCGAAATTCCATTTTCTGTATTTTTTGATTCCACTCTTGAAATAAATTTTGAAGAAGAAGACATATCTAAACTTTTGAATAAAAAAAGTTATGCAATACTTGAAGATGAATCATTTGATGAATTAGATGACGCAGATGAAAATGGTATTAAAAATGGTCTTATACGAGAGTTTGGGTATCACGGATTTGCTATCGCACCTGAAAACATAGCAATTACATCTGTTATTGATAAAACTAATATTGATTTAAATAACGGGTATACTACATTTACATATACCGTTTCAGACTCTGATGAACAAATCGGATACATCTTAAGAGATTTCAATTATGTAATATTAAGGTCTGTGGGGACAAAATCAGGAAATCCGGTCAACGAAATTCGTGTGACTAATGATGATAAAGTAATTGGCTTGCCTGCTATGGATGATGGAGTTATACAGTTTATAGGCGTTTATGATTTCCGAATGGAAGGTCCATTAAGCACAGATGTTGTTGATTCGTTTAGTAGTGAAGAAGGAGATAGTTATAATCTTGTTATAGAAAAAGCTTTTTATAGAGCTCAATTGCATCTAGGAAATATATATCCGCCTCGACCAGATTCACTGGATCCTGTGCTTAACTTGTTTGGGTTTGACATTATTCAAGATGATGCCCTTTGTGTAAAGGTGTCTGCGGATGATAGCGGAGGGGAAGAGCAAAGGTCATTAGAGTGGGACTTGAACCGATATGCGAATCTTACGTTAGGAGAGTATGTTTCTAAAGTCTATTTTGCAAATGACAAATTTGTGCTTGAGCTTCCACCTGAAGGTATTGGCAATATTACAAGTATTAAGATTTTAAATGCTGAAGAAGAGGATATTGAGGATCAGACTACAGCTAATTTCCAAGGTTATAACATATCCCGTGTAGGTGATAAATATATAGTAGAATTCTTATCAGACTTTTACGATTATATTACCCTTAATCTTGTTATAAATGATTCAATAGAAAGAAATCTTAATATCCATAGAGTAGGTGTACATATAGCGGAATATTACGAAAATCCACCTCAAGTTTTTCACGGTACACAATTTGGTACACTTATAGATTATGATGAGTTAATTAACGGTGAGGTTCATCCATACCGGGTTTACGCTACTTACCATATACCCGATAACAGCGATATGGCTCCATATGGTTTATATGTTACCTATACGTGGGCGAATGGAACGACGACAACTCGAATTATTACAGAACCTTGCGACAATCCTGTGTTTGATGATTTAACAGAAGAACAATATAAAAATGGAGTATTTATTTACCCAGAACATGCTAATCCTGTTGATTATTTAATTTATTCCGCAGTAGATGATACAAAGGTACCTGTAAAAATTAATGTAACTGTTTTAGCAGGAGATCCTACAGCGGGAAGTTTTGGAGGTATAAGTCTTGGGGCTGGTGCTGGAGTTGAATGGCAACCATAAAAAACAATAAAAAACAGGGAGGGTATAGACGAATGAGAAATAATATTTTACGAAAGTTTTCTTTACTGCTTGTTTTGATACTAATAATCTCTTTGATTCAAAATTTAGCATTTGCAATAAATATACCAAATGATGCAACACTTACAATAGATTATAGCGAAGAAACAATTACTGTCAAAGGTACTGGTTTTGCAGGAATTCAGGCAGTGGCTGTCCTTCTATACGATACTGATGGGACGACACTACTTCGTATGGCTTCTTTTGGTGTAAAGCTGGATAATACATTTGAAGCGGTAATGAACATACCAATTACCAATTCTGGTAACTATACTATTAAAGTTGCTGATTATGAGGGCGGGGACTTTAAAACAGAAACATTTTCTGTTTACTCAGTTACTTTAAATACCAGCAGCACTGGAGCAACGGGCTCAGGATATTATATGTCAGGTTCAACTGTATCTATAACTCCTGGTACAAAAAGCGATCATACTTTTTCAGGATGGGTTGTTAATAGTGGTGGCGTAACAATTGCTAATAATGAGTTTGTAATGCCTGTAAGTAATGTAATAATAACAGCTAATTGGACAACAAATTCAAGCGGTTCTACCCCTACACCAAATCCGACACCTGTTATAACGCCGCCAACCTCCACCTCAACACAAAATCCGACACCTGATATAACGCCGCCAACCTCCACCTCAACACCAAATCCGACACCTGATATAACGCTGCCAACCTCCACATCAACCCCAACTCCAACCCCAACAATAACCGTACAAGAAATGCCTAAAACTGAAGGTGATAAAACAATTATTGTAACCAATGTTAGTCCAATAATTGAAAAAGAAAAAGCATTTGCAACAGTAACTCAAGAAACAGTCAAAGAAGCTGTGGATTCTGTTAATAACGTTGCTAAAGAAGCAGGAACCAAAGCGGTTTTAGATATTAATGTAACAGCACCTGAATCAGCAGAAACTATAGAGTTAACTATTCCGAAAACTGCTTTATCTTACACTATTGAAAGTGGAGTTGAAGTAGTAAGAGTTTCTACAAATTTAGCGTCATTATCATTTGATTTAAAAGCACTTGATGCAATTTCAAGTGTGGCTGTTTCAGATGTTAAAATTTCGATAGATGTTGTAGATTCAAAAACTCTGTCAATTTCTGATGAGACAAAGAAAAAGATAGAAGGCAAGCCAGTCTTTGATTTTTCAATTAAAAGCGGAGATTCAATAATTTCTGAGTTTAAAGGAGAGAAAGTGAATGTAACAATTCCTTATTCTTTAAAAGAAGAAGAAAATCCTAATGCTATTGTTATATATTATATTTCTGACGATGGAAGTCTAAAGACTGAATTTGGCATATACGATATAGAAACAAGAACTGTAAAAATAATGCTTTCGCATTTTTCGAAATATGCAGTCGGTTACAATAAAATGAGCTTTACTGATGTCGCTTCGGGGGTGTGGTATCAAGAAGCAGTGGACTTCGTTTCAGCAAGAGATTTGTTTAAAGGAATTGGTGCAGATCAGTTTGCACCAACAAAAACAATGACAAGAGCAATGTTTGCTACTGTAATAGCTCGACTTGATGGAGCTGACTTATCTGCTTATAAAGAAAGTAAATTTACTGATGTTAATATTAATTCATGGTATGGAGCAAGTGTTGCCTATGCAAAAGAGAAAGGTATTGTGAATGGTACTGGAAACGGTAAATTCAGCCCAAATGCCGAAATCAGTCGAGAGGAAATGGCTGTTATGCTTAATAATTATATTAAGTATAGAGAAATAATACTAGATACTGTAAATGATACGCCATTCTCTGATAGTGAAAAGGTTAGTTCTTGGGCAAAGGATGCAGTTGCTGCTATACATAGATATGGTATTATTAACGGTGTTGGAAACAATACGTTTGAACCAAGTAATAATGCACAACGTTCACATGTTGCACAAATATTTATGAATTTAATAAATGCAATTTTAAAATGAACAAAATGAAAAATAAAATATAAAACTATTTTGAATTGTAGACATCCCACTAGTAAAACCTTTAGGCAATTATTACAGGTTTTTTAGTGGGATGATTTCTTTAGTAATAACGCTGTACTTTTTACCCCTTTTATTTATTGATTGGCAGCGTTTAGTTGATGGTAAAGGTAGCAGAGTTGCTTTTTGTTTAAAGGATGTCAGTGTTTTCAATGAGGAAGATTGGGATAAGATGATAGAATTTATGACGAGCAATATAATTAAATTCGAAAAGGCGGTGAAGGATGTAATGATGTTTTTGTAATTAAGTATATGTATGTGTTATAATTTGTTATAGTAGATTTAATGGAATTTTTATCAGTTATTGGGGTGAGAATTATAAATGAGGAAAATAAGAATATACATTTGGAAAGGTTTGTTAAATATGCGGTTGCATTTGGAATTGGTATGATACTTGGTTATATATTTGTATCATATTCCATGCCTAGGATGGGGAATAAAATTTCTTTAGTGTTAACTTATGGATATATAGTTTTGTCAGGATATGTCGGAATACCTTTGGCTTATAATATAATTTTGAAAGTCAAGGATTTCATTTTAAATGCTTTCAGCGTTTTCACTTTCGGGTTATGGTTTTTCATACCAATTTCATATTCCTTGATATTGTTAATTGTTAATCATAGGGCTTGCGTTAGGTATGCTCATTAGTATTCCAATGATAGTATATAATTTTGTGAAGTTGTTGAGAAAGAAGTAAAAAAATATGAAGAGGTAGATTTATGTGCGATGTATTAACAAAAAAAATACGCAAAAAGTGGTTTAATGAAATAAAGGAGATGTATTCTACCCCGTATAGAGTTGAATTAGATTTTAGCCCTAAAGATAAACAGTTTTTGTATAGGCTTACAGATGGAACATGTTTTTTCCTTAAGACAGGCAAATGTTCATTGGATTTAAACAGATTTGATTTATTTAAGCACAACCTACTAAAAAGAATCTTTAGAAGATGGTATCGCAATACAAACTTTACAAAGAAGGTGCATCCTATGTACTGTAAAAATCTTAGTACTAGGATATATGAACTGCCAAAAGCTTGCGAAGTAATTACATACTATAAACATTCCTGTGGGCATTATGATTTTTGTGACGGTCAACATCGGACTTGCATTGCATCTAAGTTAGGAATCAAAATTGATGTCCTTATTGAAGATATAGATAAAGATTGTTTTCAATGTGAAAGACATGGAAGGGAGTGAACGGAGTCAATGGCTTTTCCTACATCTATTGGGGCAGATCAATATTACATAGTTAAGATTTCATTTCCATACGGATATTCAAACACAAACCTGCCAGAGGTATTAAATGACTATGCTTTTGTATTTAATACGATTTACAGTAATAAAAAAGATAATGGATTATCTAATGTTCAAATAGTACCAATAAACACATTGTTATTATTTAATGCTCATGTGCAGGATGCTGCTAAATTAATTTATAGCGGAGGAAACCTTGTAGTTAATGACTTCATAGAAATTGTGCAAGAGGAAACGAACCATGATAAAAAATATATTGCGGTGCTTAAGAAACAAATGTCCAAGGAAAACACTTATGAGTTTGACAAAAGAATCCTTTTATTAACGAATAATCACCATGTTAGAAAGCCTTATAATATTCCTGTCCTGCAGTTAGGGTCTGAATTCGAAAATAGTATTAAACGATATAAGGCAGAAGAAAGGTTAGAAAAAATTAGAGGTACTTGTGAGTATTTAAAAATATTGCAGCATCGTTCAACAGATGAGGATTACAAGTTGGCATTATCAAAGGCCATTGAATTGGCCAGTGCAGAAGAAAAAGTACAGAAAGACACAGTTAGTCAATTATATAAATTTGATATTAGCGACATTAATTATATTGATTAGTAGCCGTATATATTAGAAAACAAAGGTGATCTTTTTGAGGTATGAGGATTTTTTACCAAAAGATAAAATGCATATAAATGGGGTAATATCAAAGTTTATGGATGCCTATGTAAGGGATCATCTAGTATGGACTCCTGAGCAAATGTATGTTGATTTTATTAGCTACTTGAAAGAAAATCATTTAAATGGGTGGTTTGGAAATGGCGAGTATATCAATGGGGAGCTAGTATATCCTAATAAAAAAAAGCCAAATGTGGCTTGTGTCAAGCTATGCTCATGCATATATAATGAATAATGAATAAATTTAATGGGAAATATGAGAAGCATAAAGTATTAGCAAGAAAGAAGGCACCTTTGACTGATAGAATAAGGCTTGGACATAGATGGGATTCTTTGAATTTTTATGACATTAGTTATGGTTTGAAAAACTATGCGGATTATGAAAAAGCGGATATAGTTGAAAAAAGCGAACTGCTACCTTGGACTATCGAACATGTAAATCAGCAATTAAAAAGCAAGTTTTCTAAAGATTTATATCAAGTTTTAGTAGACTTGTCAAAGAGCGAAATTGAGATTAATTTTTATAACTATTGGGTTAGATATTTTTTATAAAGATCCATTATCTCCGGCGCTTTTACCTGAAGTATGTGGGGATAGAGAACTTTACTTTTGTAATAATTATAGGGATGAATACGCACTAGATCCACTTCCTCATTGGACATTCTTTGAAGAATGTAAGCTTATAAATATTAGATTTGATTTTGCTGTGGTCAATTGGTACAAGCAGACAAAACTTCTGATAGAACTAGATGGACATGAATATCATAAAACAGTTGAACAAGGGAATAATGATGCAATCAAAAGAATAATTGCTACTAACCGCGGTTGGCAGTTAAATGTTTTTACTGGGACACAAATTAAAAGAGATATTGAGCATTGCTTCAAATCAATTAAAAAATTTTTGGAAAAATAGTCATAGGCATATCGGTATTATCTTAGTAAGAGCTATTATTCATTAGTATATGCTCTGCGTACAACTGCATCCCAGGAAAGCCTAGAGATGGATATTTGGATCGTGTTACTCAAGCTGCTAGAATGAATGGGCTAAAGGAAGAATACATTAAAAACGATTTGTTGCCTATGAGTTTTTAAACAGCGACTGGACTTTTTAAATAAGATTGGGGAAATAAAATGGATAACACTATAAATTTAATACGATACTGGAGAAACAGTCTTGCTGATGCAATGAGGATGGATATAGACCCCAAAAGGCTAAATGAGGCATTTAAAGTTTCAACGGAGATTATTAAAAACGGAAAAATTGACGCGGAAATTGCAAAATCTTTGTATAAAAAAGCTGGACAAGAAGAGCCTGAAAACATCGATTCAGAAGATTCAGACTCCAAGAAGTCTATAAGCATTTTAATATGCCCGGTTGTAGCAATGGCAAAGCTGGAACATGGTGCAGCCAATGATACATATGATAATACTATTACACCTTTATGGTTACCTGCGGTCTTAACTTATTCCGGTTATATAAAGGTAAAACCCGATGTTTTTCCATGGATACCAAGAACGCTTCTTGAGCCGAGTTCCGGGAGGAGCATTACTGTCGGTTCTGTAGATGACTTGGATGAATTTCTTACTCTTAATAAAATACCAAATGCAGAGGCTGGCTGGAGTACTTTTTTTGATTTTGGAATCCGTATGTTTGAAAGCGTAGTAAAACAAGCCTTTGATGATTTTACAATGGAAAACTATGAAATAGCATCGGATTCATTGATTTTAGTTGATACCACAGTTCAAGGTGCATCAAAAGGCATTATTAATCTCTATGATAATATTCTTAGGGATGCAGAAATTTCTGATCTCTTAAAAACGTATGCAAACAGAACTTGCACGGATATCATTCCGTTATTAAACAATGATCAAGAGTTGGAAGCATCAAAAAGTCACTTGGGTCAAATGGGATTTAAATTCCCACTTTCAAAATCACAAAGACAATCTATAAATCACTTTCTTACAACTTCTCATGGCGAAATACTGGCGATTAACGGGCCACCGGGCACTGGTAAAACAACTCTCCTTCAAAGTGTAGTTGCTTCATTATGGGTTGGGGCGGCAGTTAAGGAAGAAGAACCACCTGTTATTGTAGCCGCATCAGCTAATAATCAAGCGGTAACAAATATAATAGACAGTTTTGGGAATGTTGACGAGCCTGATAATTCATTGGCTGGAAGATGGTTGACCGAAATAAAGAGTTATGGGTTATACTGTCCTTCAAATAGTAAATTGAAGACAGAAAATGTCTATCAAGTAGCAGAAAGTTATCATAAGGGGCCTTTTCCTTCGATGGTAGAGGACCAGGCTTATGTAAAAAGAAATACTGAATTCTTTATAAAAAAATGTGGAGAATACGCAGGAAAAGAAATCAATAGTTTAACCGATTGCTTGAAGTTACTTCATAATGAACTGCTTAAAACTGCCCATGGTATAAATAAAGGTTTGGAGCTTTTTGCTCAATACAGCACACATAAGAAATGTGTTGAAGAAAAATATCAACAGTTTCAGGGCTTAGAAGGTTATATTAAGCAGTATGAAGAAAAAGTACAGTTGTTGGATGAACTACTGAAAAAACTCGATGAAATTGAGCTGGGTTGGTTGAATCACTTTAGCACAGAACATTGGTTTTTGTCACTGCTTTCGTTTTTACCACCAATAAGAGAAAAAATAATGATTCGAAATCGTCAGTATTGTCTATCAACCCAGTATCATTTAGACACGGATTTTTCAAACAAGACCTTAATATTAAATGCCATCCAGAAAATAAGAGATAAGCATATAGCTGAAAAGAAAAACAACTTGCATATGCTGGAAAATGGGATAAAGGATAAGGAATTACTTGATAGTTTGATAATCAAATTAACACTATGGGCAGAAAAGTTTGAAATACAGTGGAATAAGATTCCTTGCTCATTTTACGATATTTCAGACTATATAGATATGAAAATCAGGTACAAGGCCTTTAAAATAGCCACTCACTATTGGGAATGCAGATGGTTGATTCAAATGGAAGAACAGTTTAAAACGAATTATAATGAATCAAGAAGCATGGACAATCAACAAATTAAATGGCGAAGGTATGCAAAACTCACACCTTGCTTTGTTTCAACATTTTTTATGATTCCAAAATTCTTTACTGCATACCGAACAAATGAAATGCCGCTTTATAATTTCATTGATCTGTTAATCATTGATGAAGCAGGACAGGTTCCGCCCGAAGTTGCAGGTGCAGCATTTGGACTTGCAAGAAAGGCACTGGTAGTAGGTGACATGCTTCAAATTGAACCGGTATGGAGCATCAATAGTAAGGTTGATATTTCAAATATGAAAAAATTTGAGATAATTAAGTCTGAAGTAGATAAAGAAATTGAAGTTTTTTATAAAACTGGCATGTCTTCTTCCACAGGCTGCGTTATGAAGATAGCACAAAATGCGAGCAAATACCAACGGTTTACTGAGGAAAGAGGAATGTTTCTTACTGAACACAGAAGATGCTATAACGAAATAATAGAATACTGTAATGAACTTGCTTATAAGGGACGCCTTGAACCAAAAAGAGGGCGCTCAAATAACACCGGGAAAATACCATGCATGGGGTACATCAATATTAAAGGAAAAGCTGTCCAATCCGGGGGTAGTTGGGGTAATACAATTGAGGCAAAAGAGATTGTGAAATGGATATTGGAAAACAAGGAGTACCTGGAAGGATATTATAGTGAAAAAGATGAGAAAATTAAAGTAATAGGCGATATTATAGGCGTTGTAACACCGTTTTAATATCAAGGCAGATTGATTAAATCAGAATTAAGAAAGTCAAAGCTGAAAGATATTACTGTTGGAACAGTACATACCCTCCAAGGTGCTGAAAGGAATGTGATTATCTTCTCTTCGGTCTATGATTCCGGGCAAAATGGCAGAAGCTACTTCTTTGATAAAGGTGTAAATATGCTGAATGTAGCAGTTTCAAGAGCAAAGGATGCTTTCATTGTCTGTGGAGATAAAGATATTTTTGATTCTTGCAGGAACACTCCGTCGGGTATACTTGCCAAATATATTTCTTGAAGAGGTTATTGAAATGGCATTAAAGAAAACTCCTACAAGGGATGTTCGTATAAGACAAGCAAAAGAATGGATATCAACTTATACCGGCAAGGATATTGCTAAAGGCTATCGCAGGCATTTTGGTCTTTCACCTCTTTGCGCAGTGAAAGACCTTCAGATATTAGGATATGAATTTACATCCGAATATATTAACAGCTTAAAAGCTGATGAAATCAACCGTGGCAAGAAAAATAACGAGATTACAGAACCATCTGATAAGCCACAAAGAAAATTCAAGAATCACATACTATCTGATGGGAGGCTGCTGCAAACCAATAAAAAGTTTTCCAACCTTAAGGAAAAACAGAAAATATTGATTGCAGAATGGTTTCGTGAAGCATATAAGTATTTTTATGAGACCCATAATAAATTTCCTTCAGATAAAATGGAAAAGGAATCTGTCATAAGCGAGGTCTATGAGAAGATACAAAGCAGGGATATCTGGATTCCATACTCAGAAATCCGAAAATACTTTCATGGAAAGCAGACAAGGCTGAAAAACAGCATAATGAAAGAATTTCAAGTACAAAAAGTTTAATGAAGGAGTAGCATATGTTTGGCTTCAGTAAAGTAAAAACACATGACGAAGACCATCAATACAATCATTTATGTAAAATGGCAAGAGAGCAATTTAAAGACGATCCAGTTAAACAGCTTGAATACATAAAAGATAATGGGAGTGCATTGCATTATTCCCTAGCATTAGCTGATTTTGCCTATGTAGCTTTAAAGGGTAACAAGAACTCTTTTAACAATTTAAAATATTCCTATGATGAAGTGAAATCCTTGTTTGCAGGAATTTTTGATGCAATAAGGTACACCCAAAGTAAACTGCCCGAAAATATTTATTACAGAATAATTGATGAAATTGAGCCTTTTATGAACACTACCATTGGACAGGCAATTACATCAGAAGATAATAGCAAAAGCAGAAAGGAAATGTTTGATACCCTTGATAAAATGCTTTATTGTACACTTGGGGGTGAGATACTTCTTCCTCTTACACAAGATGAAATAGGGCTTGAGGATAAAAGATACATCCTCAAGGATTATTCACTTTCTTTCCCCCGAAAGTCATTAACGTTTGTTGTGGAGAGGAAGGGGGATGAATACAAACTTACTCTCTGGCCTGTTAAGCTTATTGATTATACTGCAAATGGCGATAGGGTTAAAACCTGGACTGAAATTGAAGGTATGACCTGGAGGTATTATTTGTTCATGGATTTTGACAAATATAAGAGCATTGGTGCGGACTTTAAAAGTGAAAAGTACGAGGAAAAGGATGCATATAAAGAAATTGAGAAATTAAAGTATACGGACCCATTAAGGTTTCATATTGAGCATACAAAGCATTTTTTTGCCAGAGGGAGTATAAAAACTGAGAAGTTTATAAAAACCAAAAGTGGGGATGATGTATGCTTGCTTAATTCATTTTATGAAAAAATTGCCTTTGGCAACAGTCAAAATGGAACAGTATATCTTATAGACAAAACAGGTAAATTCGGGATTATTCACTATGAGATAAAACATCCTTATCAGGAAGGAAAGCCTATAAAGCTTGAGATTGTGGATATCCAGCCAAATGGGCGAGAAAATGAAGGCATTGGAACGCCAGCTTACAATATGATTGAAGAATTTGCAAAAAGCCGGGGAGCGACAGAAGTTTTTGGTGACCTTTCAGACCGGGATTTGGATGAGCATAAGGAGCGGACTTTACACTTTTACAGCAAACTGGGCTTTGAAATAAAAGGGTATAAAATCAGGAAACAATTATAAAAGCGATTAAAAATAATACTTTGGGAGGGAGAACCGTGAAGTTTGGATTCAGGACACCATCACTGAAAAAGCGGATATCTGCAAGAACCTCTGTAAAAAGGGCGATCCGCTCAAAAATCAGGGTACCGAAGGGATATGGGATTTTGACTAACCCTAAAAAAGCGATGTATAACAAGGTGTATAATAGGACAACAAGGAAAGCATGTTATATAGCAACTGCTGTATATGGAGATCAGGACGCATGGCAGGTTGAGAAGTTTAGACAATATCGGGATAATTGCCTGAACAATTATTTTATCGGTCGAATTTTTATTTGCATATATTACCTAGTATCACCTAGCCTTGTTAGTCTATTCAAAAATGTAAAAATAGTAAACGCATTTACCAGAAAATTGCTGGACAATTTGGTGGAAAGAATTTAGCTGCTGGATACTATTTAAGTAGTTAATAGCCTATTTCTTTAAAAAGTCTGCTCTTGAATTAAACGGAGAAACAAAATGATAACCCTTATACTTTAATGCCTGAAACTTGAAGTCCAATAATTCCAAAGGAACATTCAGCATACTTGCTGTGGTCTGGAATGAATATTGTGAATTAATGGCATCAAGAACATCATCGTCCGATAGTATTAATTCGGCAGAGAAAAGGTTGGCTTCACGCTCCGGTTTGGAACTCATGTCAAAAAGCATGTAATCCTTCATTGGAGTATATTTGGCAAATTCTTTATGTAAGCAATTATGGCCAAGTTCATGGCTGCAGATAACATGTTTCATTTTTTCGTCAAGTTTTGAGTTAATTACAATATAGTTTGATCTCCGAATGTATGTATAATATCCTTTAAGGCTACCCAGTTCATGAAAGAGTATGTTTACATTCATTGAACCGGCAATTTCAAAGGGGTTTGTGGTGTCATATTTCTTTTTTAATGTAACAACCTTGTCCAATATATGCTGCACGAAATCTTCACCGCCTTTCTATATTTAATTATACAAGAAAATTCTGTCATCGTCTGGATTTGGGTGAGAACTTTTCCTTTGCCTTTTTCTTTGCGTCAAAATAAATCTCAGTAAGGCTTTCAAAAAGAGCATCCTTGTCATCCTCTGAAAGTTCACCTCCGGCAAACAATCCCTTACTCCTTTCCAGGAATCTTTCTGCATCGGATTTTCCTTTGAACCTGTCAGTCTTCTTAGCTTTTTCAATAAACTGTTCCTCTTTTGTAAGTTCGATTTCTTCTTTATCATCAGTTAAAATTTCCACAGAAACATTGAGTAGCTCGGCTATTTTTTTTAAGTGAACTTCAGAAGGGAATTTTGTATCTGCCTCATAGTATCTTACGGATCTCATTGTGGTACCTATAGCCTCAGCTACTTCACCCTGTGTAAGACCGTTCCGTTTCCTTAACAACCGCAGCTTTTCAGCGAATTTCATTTTAGAATCCTCCTCGTACCGAACGAAGAACTTATGTTCGGAAATATTCTTGACAATTTATAGTTCCTATATTATTATATAAGAGGAACTATAAATTGTCAATGTGAAAATATTGGAATGCGGGGTGAGCAGGTGTTGGAAGTAAATAATATTGTGGCTGAAGTATGTGGGATATATCATTTAGAGAATTGGATGGATGATAAAGCTTATCATAATGCAAAAGAACTTTTGAAGGTGTATTCGAATGTAGTCTGGAGTTTGAATCAGAATGTGGAGGAACTGAAAGCAGAGGCTAAAGAGTTCAGCAATTCTGAACTTATAAATTATATAAACTGCCTGATGGATATTGATACCAAGGTTAACAAGGAGCACTTCCAAAACCGTCTTAGGACTGTTGCGGAAACTAACTGTATGGTGGAACTGGTCGACCGTTCCTTGCTCAAGTTAAGAAACTACCCCAAAACAGGTGAGCGGTATTTTGACATTATCAATAAGTGCTATCTTTTAAAATATAAATACAGCGAAAGCGAGGTTTTAGAAGCACTTGATATTACACGAGCTACGTTCTACCGGGAAAAGAAGAAGGCTGTCACACTTTTGGGTGTGATACTATGGGGTTTTGTAATACCTGAAATATTAATGAGTATGAGGAAATCAGATGTAAAATATGAGACGGGTTTGATACTTAAATGAGACTAATTTGATACCTAATTGAGATTGAATTGATACCGTTCTGGTACTGACATGAGATTGCAATAGTGATATACTGGGTACACTGGGCAATTATTACACAAATAACCGCTTGATGCGTAAAAACATCGGGCGGTTTTTTATTGCCTAAAACAAAAACCAAATAATGTAAGTTAACAAAAAAGGCTGCACAGTTCACATTCTGTGCGGCCTTTTTTGCTTTCAGAAAGGACTGTTGCATGAACTTGGACAAGGTGTGTTTCAAAGTTTCTGTTTTAAAACGGGGAGATGTCTTTTTAGTTAAGGGACATTTTTTTTCTGCTTGCAAGTTTGATTGTTTAAAAGGGACTGCAGGCATGAAACACTGGGTCTGGTATTACGGACGCTACCCGTGAATTTCTCTATTTCGCTTATATCTCAAACAAAACGAAATGGAGGAATTCGAATGAAGAAGGAGTTTTTTATAAAAGTAAATGGAGAATTGGTTGATGTTTCAAAAGATATTTATATTGCCTATTACAAAATGGGCAGACGGGAGAGATACCTTGAGGAGGTAAGCAGAAGCAGAAACCTTTCATATGAAGGGCTTGTGGAATCAGGTGCTCAAGTTGAAGGTGAACTTGAAGAGAAGCAAAGGCTGGTTGAGGACATTATCACGGACAAGATAATGCTGGAAAGACTGGCTATTGTTATAGACGCTCTTGAGGAAGATGAAATGCTTATTATAAATGAGCTTTTTATGAAAGGCCGGAGCGAGAATGAATATGCCAAAAGTGCTGGTATTCCAAGGAAAACTCTAAGCTACAGGAAGGAAAAGGTTCTGTTGAAATTGCGAAGGCTGATGAACGAATTAAACTTTTTTAAAAATAAATGAAAATTTTTTCGCCATCCCCCCTGCTTTTTTCGGCTTAAATAGTGAAAGGCATTTTTAAAAACAGAAGTGGAGGTGAGGCAGATGATAATCATGATTCTTGAAATTTCTGAAGAGAAACACGAAACGGACGGGAAGGAGACAGAGAAAATCACAAATGTACTTGCAGATGTAAGTGAGGTGTCCCAAAGGCTTATTGAAAAAATCAAAAGACTGGCAAGACATGTAGATGAGGAGAGGATGACAAAATCATGTAACTTGAAAAGTCCTTAGTCCAGGATTTGCTTATATGGTAGGAACTTGTAAAAAGGCTGAATGAAAGTAAAAAGGAGGTGAAAAGCCATGAAATTAGTGTATATATGCAGTCCCTATAGGGGAGATACCGAGCACAATCTTATAAAGGCCAGAGGTTTTTGCAGATTTGCCTGTAATGAGGGTGTTATTCCTATAGCTCCACATCTTCATAACACCCAGTTTTTAGATGATAGCATTCCAGAGGAAAGGGAAGCAGGATTGCATATGGGACTGGAGCTGTTAAAAAGAGTAGATGAACTTTGGGCGTTCGGGAACAGAATCAGTGAAGGCATGAAAGCGGAGATAGATATGGCATCGCAGAATGGAGTTAAAATAAGATACTTCAAAGAAAGGAAAGGTGAGATTCATGAGGTTATGGATTGAACTGACTCAAGAAGAGGGCCAAAAGATTTTTGAGTTTGTAAAAACATTTTCAGTAGACAGAATGCAGACAGCAGTTATGAATGTGCCAAGAGAAGATGAGGAAAAAGGAGTACAAACGGACATTTGTGAAGGTACGGATGAACCAAAGGTTACAAAGGAAATGATTAGGGCGGTTCTGACTGAGAAGAAGCTTCAGGGGAAAGCATTAAAAGGCCTGTTTGCAAAATTTGGAGCTACCAACCTTTCAGGCGTGAAGGAAGAGGATTACCCTGAACTGTTAAAGGATGCGGAGGCGGTCTGATGGGAGAACATGCAAAGTTAAGTGCATCAGCTTCCCATAGATGGATGGAGTGTACGCCAAGTGCGGAGCTTGAATCAAAGCTGCCAGAAAGCACAAGTACATATGCAAGTGAGGGGACTGCAGCACATGCGTTATCTGAATATAAGCTTAAAAGGTTTTTAAAGGTCCGCGCAGGTAAAAAGCCTGTAAGCGAGTATGATTCGCAGGAGCTTGAGGATTACACCGATGTTTATGTTTCCTTTGCATGTGAGCGTATAGCCGATGCTAATGCAAGGACAAAGGATACGGTAATACTCATTGAGCAGAAGGTGGACTTTGGAAGCTATGTACCCGAAGGATTCGGGACGGCTGACCTTCTGATTATAGCGGATGAGATATTGGATGTATGCGATTTGAAGTATGGAAAGGGTGTTCCGGTATTTGCCGAGGACAATCCGCAAATGAAGCTATATGCGTTGGGGGCTTATGAACTGCTTGGTGACCTTTATGATATTAAAACTGTAAGGATGTCCATCTGCCAGCCGAGGCTCGATAGTATTTCAACCTATGAAATGCCGATTGAAGAGCTCCTTCACTGGGGAGAGAAGGAGTTAAAACCAAAAGCAGAACTGGCATCCATGGGACTTGGTGAATTCAAAGCAGGAGAACACTGTAGGTTCTGTAAGGCAAAGGCTGTATGCAGGGCCAGGGCGGAAGCAAACCTTGAACTTGCAAAGCTTGACTTTCCAGACCCTGAAATCCTGACAGACGAAGAGATGGGAGAAATACTTGCAAAAGCAGAAGAGCTTCAGTCCTGGGTTTCGGATATATGGGAATATGCACAGCTTGAAGCAATTGCAGGAAGGAAGAAATGGCCTGGCTTTAAGGTGGTGGAAGGACGATCCAACAGGAAATACAGTGACGAGGGTAAGGTTGCAGAGGTGCTTTTGTCAAGCGGATTTGTTGAAGCACAGATATATAACCGAAAACTCATAGGTCTTGGGGACATGGAGAAGATGGCAGGCAAAAAGCGGTTTGATGAACTGCTGAAGGGGCTTATTGAAAAGCCGCCTGGAAAACCAACACTCGTCAGGGATTCAGACAGGCGAAGCGAGTGGAATTCTGCGGCAGCGGATTTTGATTAATAAAAATTGGAGGATGAAGAGAATGGAAAACAAACAAAAAGTAACTACCGGGAAAGTCCGGTTCTCATATGCAAATGTGTGGAAGCCAAAGAGCATCAACGGAGGCGAAGAGAAGTATTCAGTAAGCCTTATTATACCTAAATCAGACAAGGATACCATCAAGAAAATAAATGCTGCGGTTGAAGAAGCGAAGAAGGCCGGTATTGCTAAATTCGGAGCGAAGTTTACCTCCGGCAATTTCAAGCTACCGCTTCGTGATGGAGATGTTGATAGGTCGGATGATGAAAACTATGAAAATTCATACTTTGTAAATGCAAATTCAACTACCCAGCCGGGCATTGTTGACAGGCAGAAATCAACAATACTTGACCAGAGCGAGGTTTACAGCGGATGCTACGGCAGGGCGAGTATAACCTTCTACCCGTTTAACACTGCAGGGAATAAGGGGATTGCCTGTGGTCTTAACAACCTCCAGAAGCTTGCCGATGGAGAGCCTCTTGGCGGAAGAAGCAGACCTGAGGAGGATTTTGATGACCTTCCCTATGATGAAGAAGATGATTTGTTGTCATGAGGACACTGGCTATCGATATTGAGACCTTCAGCAGTGTTGATTTGATAAGCTGCGGTGTGTATGCATATACCGCAGCCCCGGACTTCCAGGTGCTGCTTTTCGGATATGCCTGGGATGATAATCCGATTGAGATTATTGATCTTGCAAGCGGAGAGACACTTCCAACAGAAATCATTGAGGCAATAGAAAGCAATGGGGTTATAAAAACAGCCTTCAATGCAGGATTTGAAAGGATATGTCTATCAAGGCACTTGGGAAAGTCACTGAAAGCAGATTCGTGGAGATGTACGGCGGTTCAGGCAGCAATGCTTGGACTGCCCTTACACCTTGACGGTGTCGGGACAGCACTAAAGCTTAAGGTACAAAAGGACAGGGCAGGAAAAGACCTCATACGGTATTTTTCAATCCCGTGTAAGCCAACCAAAGCAAACAGTGGAAGAACAAGGAACCTTCCACACCATGCACCTGAGAAATGGCAGATGTTCAAGGACTACTGCGTAAGGGATGTAGAGGTAGAACGGGAGGTCAGAAGAAAGATAGAACGTTATCCCATACCTGAAAAGGAACTGAGGCTTTGGCTTCTGGATCAGAAGATAAACGATACCGGGGTGCTTGTTGATATGCTGCTGGTAAACCAAGCGGTAAGATGTGACACTCAGTATTCATCACGGCTTGAATCGGAAGCTAAAACGCTGACCAAGCTTGATAACCCAAACAGTGTATCCCAGCTTAAGGATTGGCTGAAGGAGCAGGGGCTTGAGGTGGATAGCCTTTCAAAACAGGCAGTACAAACCCTCCTTGCCGATGCTGATGGGGAAATTGAAAGAATGCTAATCTTAAGACAGGAGATGGCGAAGTCATCCATTGCAAAGTATGCAGCCATCCAACGGTCTGTGTGTTCTGACAACAGAGTAAGAGGGCTGTTCCAGTTCTACGGTGCTAATCGGACAGGACGGTGGGCCGGAAGAATTTTTCAAATCCAAAATTTGCCACAAAACCACATGAAAGACTTGGATACAGCAAGGTTATTACTTAAGCAGGGTAGGTTTGAGGAACTGGAACTTTTCTATGACAGTGTTCCTATTGTTCTTTCAGAGCTTATTCGGACAACTCTAATTGCAGAAAAATTAGGCAGGTTTATTATAGCCGACTTTTCAGCAATTGAAGCACGAGTGCTTGCCTGGCTTGCAAATGAAACGTGGGTGCTGGAAACTTTTAAAGGACACGGCAAGATTTATGAACAGACAGCATCCAGAATGTTTGGAGTACCGATTGGTAAAATTGCCAAGGGTAATCCTGAATACGAGTTAAGAGCAAAAGGCAAGGTGGCTGTTCTGGCATGCGGATACCAGGGAGGAGTAAATGCTTTGAAAGCCATGGGAGCAGACAAAATGGGGTTAAGTGATACTGAACTTAATGATATTGTCCAGGCTTGGAGAAGTGCCAATAAAAGGATCGTCAGGTTTTGGTATGAGGTTGAAAGAGCTGCTGTTACAGCCGTTAGGGAAAAGGAGCAGCAAAGAGTTGGAGCCTTAAAGTTCAAGGTTGAAAATGGGATTCTGTTTATTACCCTTCCTTCGGGAAGAAGGCTTGCATATGTACGCCCAAAGATTGAGAAGGACCAAAGGTTCGACAAGGATGGGCTGACCTATGAAGGGATTGGATTAAATAAGCAGTGGTGCCGGCAGAAAACATACGGAGGAAGATTGGTGGAGAACTGTCTGGCTGCTGATACTTTAGTGCTTACCGACTCGGGATGGAAAAGAATAGTAGGTATTACTGGAAGCGACCTGTTGTGGGATGGAATCTCTTGGGTAAGGCATGAAGGTCTTATTAAAAAAGGGTTCCAAACAACTATTGGTATTAATGGTGTGCGAATGACTGAAGACCACTTGGTGCTGACAGAAGAGGGGTGGAGAAATGCATCATCGTGCGAGGGACTTAAGAGGACAGAAGTGCAACTGCCTGACCGCTTTAGAATAAGCGGGATCAAACGGAAGAAAGTCTTTGTTAGAACCCCAGGACTCTTCGAGGAGATTTATGACATAAAAAACAGTGGCCCAAGAAACCGTTTTGTTGTCATGGGAGATACAGGAGCCTTTATTGTACACAATTGTACACAAGCAATTGCAAGGGACTGCCTGTCGGAAGCAATGCTGAGGATTGATAAAAAAGGATATAAAATCGTGGGCCATGTTCATGATGAAATTATAACTGAGATGCCAGAGGGTGAAGGCTCGGTTGAAGAACTTTGCAGCATCATGGGACAGGAGATACCATGGGCAAAGGGACTGCCTTTAAAGGCAGAGGGATTTGAAACAAAGTTTTACAAAAAAGAGTAGCAGGAGGTGTTCTGTAAATGGTTTTGACTGATGATGAGTTGATTGAAATGGCTGAATATATGGTTGAGAAGAGGGCAACAGTTAGGCAGGCTGCCAGTGCATTCGGGGTTTCAAAATCTGGAGTCCATTCTGCTGTTACTAGAAGACTCAACCTTATAGACATCGGACTTGCAGCCGAGGTAAGAAAGCTTTTGGATGAAAACCTTGAAGCAAGGGCAAAAAGAGGCGGCATAGCCCTGAGGGAAAAACTGCGGGGAGGTTTGCGGGTATGAGGATTGCAGTGGCAAACAGCAGAAGGGAGAAGTATTGGAAAAACAGGGAGATGCCATGGGATGAGTTCACTGACAAACTAAGCAGGACTTACCGCACCAGTGAAACGGTGCAGGAGTACCGTAAGCTTTCAAAAGCAAAACAGGATGAAATTAAGGATATTGGAGGTTTTGTCGGTGGTTTCCTGATAGAAGGCAGGCGGAAGAAGGGTTATGTAAAGAATCGGACGCTATTAACCTTGGACGCAGACTACGCAACTTCCGACTTTTGGGGCCTTGTCAAGGATAAATATACTTGCTGTATATACAGTACACACAAGCATACTACAGAAAATCCAAGGCTCAGGCTGGTTATTTTGCTAAAGCACCCAGTGACAGCGGAGGAATACCCTGCGGTTGCAAGGATGGTGGCAAGGGATATCGGCATAGAGATGTTTGATGACACTACATATGAACCTACAAGGCTCATGTACTGGCCTTCAACATCAGCAGACGGAGAGTTTATATTTGAAAAAAGCAAAGCCGGAGAACTGGATGCAGATGAGGTGCTGGCAAGGTATGATGACTGGAGGGACAGTTCACAGTGGCCTGTATCTGAAAGGCAGAAGAAGCTTATTAAAAGCAGTATGGATAAACAGGCCGATCCACTTGAAAAGCCGGGAATTGTGGGAGTGTTCTGCAGGACTTACGGCATTGATGCGGTTATTGAAAAATTCCTTGCAGATATTTATGAACCCTGCGACCACGTACCAGGGCGGTACAGTTATATTCCAGCCGACAGCACGGCGGGGGTTGTTGTCTATGACGGTAAGTTTGCATATTCGCATCATGCTTCAGACCCTGCCTGCGGAAAGCTGTGCAATGCCTTTGATCTTGTCAGACTTCACAGGTTTGGAGAGCTTGATGAAATAGCGGATGAAAACACTCCAGTGGGCAAGCTGCCTTCATTTATGGCAATGCAGCAGTTTGCAGAAGAGGATGAGGAGGTACAGTTCGCAAAGCGCCAGGAGCATAGGCAGTTGATAGAAGAGGAATTCAACGAGTCCGCCATTAACCCCATAAAAATGTTTTTTGACAAGAAAAAGTTTATACCCATGTACATGGCGGATTGGTTTCTAAACAACTATAGCGCCATTGTGATTAATGACGAGCTATATATTTATGACAGCGGAAGGTATGTTAACGGTGAGAGGGTTTTTCGTGAAAGGTGTACGGTGGCACTGGGTTCGGAATACCAGACAAGCCGGATTAATGAAGCATTGAACTATATAAAAAACACCGTGGAGGTTATAACACCGGATGAAGCTATAAGCACAGGGGATCTTTTAAACCTCAAAAATGGGCTGTTGAATCTGCAGACCTTTGAGTTTTTGCCGCATTCGCCAGATATAAAGACAACCATTCAGGTGCCGGTGGAGTATGACCCAAAAGCCAGATGCCCGGCAATCGATTCTTTTTTGGAAATGGTGGTTGCGGATAACATTCCGGTAATAGAGGAAATGATCGGCTTTTGCCTGATTTCGTCAATGAAATATGAAAAGGCTTTTTTATTCCATGGTGATGGAGGAAATGGAAAAGGGACTTTGATAGCTGTGCTTCAGAATTTCTTTGGGGCCGAAAATGTCTCGAACGTAGCTTTGCAGTCACTTACCGAAAATAGGTTCTTTGCAGCGGAGCTTTTTGGGAAAATGGTCAATCTCCATGCCGACATCCCAAACAGGATTATTGAGGACTCATCCCTTTTCAAAGAGCTTACATCAGGGGACAGGATACAGGCGGAACGCAAGCACAAAGCACCTTTTAGCTTTTGCAACCGGGCAAAGCTTATCTTCAGTGCAAATGAGTTTTCATCTTCAAAAGACAACTCGGTCGGTTTTCATAGAAGGTGGGTGACCATCCCATTTCCTAAAAAATTTACTGACAGGGAGTTAAGGGAAAAGCTGTTTTCGGTATCTGAAATGTCGGGGCTATTGATTAGGGCTTTAAAGGGGTTGAGAAGGTTGAAGAAGCAGGATGCCTTTTCAGAGCCTGACAGCGTTAAAACCCTTGCGGAAGAATACCGCAGGAAAAGCGACAGTGCATACCAGTTCCTTAAGGAATACTGCAGCCTTGACAGTGAAAGCAAGACGGGCAAGCAGGAGCTATATGACGCCTACAGGGACAAGTGCCGTGAGTGGGGCTGCCTTTCTGTGAGTCAGGCCAACTTCAACGGTAAGGTCAAAATGATTTTTCCGGGCATTACCGAGTACAGAAAAACCTCGGGCAGAAAATGGAACGGGTTAAAAATGGAAGTGGAAATCAGTGATTTTTCAGTAGAAGAGTAGACGATTTTACTTTGAATAAAAAATAAAACCCGTCACACCTAATGTTTTACAGTCGACGTCTTTGTTCGAGCGGTGGACGAAACAGGGTGACAGGCTGAAAGCAAGCAATACCAATGAGGTAGACAACTGTAGACAACATTCTTTTTTAAGGACAAAAAATAAAAAAATAAAGAAAAAAGAAAGAGAAAGAGAGAAAAAAAGAAGATATAGAAAAGAAGTTATAAGAAAGCTGTCTACCAAAAAATTTAGAACGGGTGGTTCGATCATTATGCTGGAAAAAGAAATTGAGAAAAACTTAAGGATCGCAGTTGTGAAAATCGGAGGGCTTGCCTTAAAGTTTGTGTCACCAGGCATGGCTGGAGTACCTGACAGGCTGGTTCTTTTGCCAACTGGAAGGATATTCTTTGTAGAGCTTAAAAGACCGGGAGGAAAAATGAGGGCTTTACAGTTAAAGCGCAAAGCACAGTTTGAAGCACTTGGATTCAAAGTGGTCTGCATCGATTCCATTGAAGCGGTTGGGAGGTTTACGCATGAAATACATACCCCATGATTACCAGCAGCACACTACAGACTTTATATTAAAAAACATTGCTTGCGGATGCTTCTTAGACTGTGGTCTTGGTAAAACAGCAATTACTCTTACTGCTATCGGAGAGCTTTTGTATGAGGAGTTTGAGATAGACCGTGTACTGGTGATCGCACCCCTTCGGGTGGCAGAGGACACTTGGGACAGGGAGTGCATGAAGTGGGAGCATCTAAAGCACCTTAGAATATCAAAGGTGCTGGGCAATGAGTCAGAAAGGATAAAGGCTCTTAATACCACGGCGGACATTTATATCATCAACAGGGAGAATGTCGAATGGCTTGTGGGGTACTACGGCGGCAAATGGCCTTTTGACATGGTTGTGGTGGATGAACTCTCAAGCTTCAAATCGGCAAAGTCAAAAAGGTTTAAAGCACTGCGGAAGGTCAGGCCTTTTATGGCAAGGATTGTAGGGCTTACAGGAACACCAGCACCCAATGGGCTGATTGACCTGTGGCCCCAGGTTTACCTTCTGGATATGGGAGAGAGGCTTGGAAAGACATTGACAGGCTACAGAGAAAGGTACTTTATACCTGACAAAAGGAACAGGACAGTAATTTTCAACTGGAAGCCAAAGCCTGATGCCGAGAAGGCAATATATAAAAAGCTTTCCGACATCTGCATCAGCATGAAGTCGGAGGATTGGCTTAAGCTGCCTGGCAGGATAGACAATATTGTTTCAGTCCGTTTGCCTGCTAAGGCGATGGAGAGGTACATAAAGCTGGACAGTGAATTGCTTCTGCCGTTCAAAGAAGGGGATGTGGTGGCAAATACAGCGGCAGTCCTTGCAAACAAGCTACTGCAAATGGCAAACGGTGCTGTTTATGATGAAACGGGCAGAGTGCAGGAAATCCACAATGCCAAGCTTGAAGCACTGGAGAATATTGTGGAAGCAGCAAATGGAAACCCAGTCCTTATATTTTACACATATAAACATGACTTGATGAGGATACAAAACTGCCTTAAGGCATATAAACCGAGGGAATTAAAAACAACCCAGGACATAAGGGACTGGAATGAAGGCAATGTACAGGTGATGCTTGCACATCCCGCTTCGGCAGGACACGGACTCAATCTGCAGGCAGGAGGAAACACCATTGTCTGGTTCGGGCTTACGTGGAGTCTTGAACTGTATCAGCAATCAAATGCAAGGCTTCACCGTCAGGGACAGAAAAAAGGGGTTGTTGTACACCATCTGGTAGCGGAAGGAACGATGGATGCACAGGTGATGAAGGCACTGGCAAGCAAGGAGGCTGGACAGGAAGCCCTGCTTCTGGCAGTGAAGGCAAGGATAAGAGGTGGATGATGATAAAAATAGAGGATGTTAGAAATGACGATAGGTTGTTTGATGAATTTATTCAGGAGAATATGCGGCTTGTCAGCATGGTTATAAAAACTAAATTCCGTTATGTTAATAATACAACAGATTACGATGATTACTTCCAGACAGGCTGCATTGGGCTGGTAAAGGCGGCAAAACGCTATGATCCGAAGTTTGGAACTGCATTTTCAACTTATGCAATACCGTTGATTGAAGGTGAGATCATGAGATACCGCAGGGATTACTGTATTACAAACATACATACACCGAGGAGTGTCAAGGATAAATATTTTCGGTACCAGGCACTGAAGGAGTCAGGATTGGAGGATTCGGAAATCATCAGGGAATTGGATATTAAGCCTTATGAGTTAAGACGGATTATATGTGCTGTTGGGGGATCATGTTCCATTGATACCCCAGTTTATGAAAATACACAAATGACAGGAGTTGAGATGATTGCAAGCACAGCAGACACCGAAGGCGAATCATTGGGAAGGCTGGAGCTTAAGGAAAAGCTGATGCTTGCAAAAAGAGTTCTTTCAAAGAAGGATTATATTATCCTGATTCTGCATCTTAGGAACAATACCCAGACCAGCATTGCAAAAAAGCTTGGAATCTCACAAACCCATGTCAGCAGAAGGCTTGGGAAAATCAGAGAGGTATGTGGCAGGGTTGGAAGATGGTATGAACTTGGTTTGATAAAATGCATGGCTGTATAAATGATTGAGGAGGGTTGGACTGTGAATAAAACTGAGATACAAACCATACAGGCAATTGTGGAGAAGAGTTTCAAAAAGGAGGTCAGCAAGGCGGTGAATACAATTTCCAGCGCCTTGAACATAGCAGAAGAAGGTAAAAAGAACTATTTCAAAGAGACAGAGACTCTCCTTTACAATTATGCAGTATTAAAGCTGAAGGTAATAGAGGATGCCAGGGAACTTGAAAACGGAGGGCCTCAACTAAAGGGAAAATCAAAGGACATCGTAAGATTTTCTGCAAAAGGAGGAAGCAGACTGCCGGAGGATGTTGTGGCAGAGGAGTATTACAACAGCAGGCGGGCCAGCATGGAAAGGACACGGCTTAGGGTAAAGGATATAGAACGCGGGCTTAATAAAATAAGGGCGAGCAGGTACTATCGGGTGATAGAACTTAAGTACGGCATACCGCCGGAGGACTTTGACTGGGACAGCGAGGATGCTTCGGACAATTTAAAGCAATATGAGCCAATAACCATAAAAGAAATTTCAGAGATAATCCCTTGCGATGAATCAACTGTCAAGAGGAACAGGA
The DNA here is from genome assembly GCA_964564015.1 of uncultured Acetivibrio sp. GTDB lineage: Bacteria > Bacillota > Clostridia > Acetivibrionales > Acetivibrionaceae > Acetivibrio. The sequence continues at coordinate 41,719 of CAZLZR010000002.1, read as the reverse complement.
ATAAACTCGTGAACACCTTGAAAATAGCCATTTTTGGTGGAGATGCCACTTGAAATAATTGCACCTTTTTTGCCCTTTTTCTGCCCTTTTCATACAACTTTCAGTGTGTTACTATAATTACAATAGAATTTTTATATAATCCGATTGGGAAAATCCTGGTCGGATTTTTTGCGTTATAGAATATGTGCCTTGTAGATTGTCTGCAAGGTTCTTTTTATTGGGGGGATATCATGCCGTACAAACCAAAGAGGGCCTGTTCCTTTCCAGGATGCCCAAGGCTTACTGCAGACCAGTACTGCGGTGAACATAAGAAGAAGGTCGACAGGGAATACAACCTTTACCGAAGGGATGACTTCAGCAGGAAGTTTTATAACACACCACAGTGGAGGAAGCTTAGGAAGTTTAAGCTTGCCTTGAACCCCTTGTGTGAACACTGCCAGAAGGATGGAAAGCTTGTGGCTGCTGTGGTTGTCGACCACATCGTACCCATCAAGGAAGGCGGAGCCATGCTTGATATAGATAACCTTCAAAGCTTATGCAGATATCACGATGATGTCAAGGGGCTGAAGGATAGAAAGATGATTAAAGAAAAGTGAATATTTTAATTAATGACAGGAGCGGATTAATACCGTTCCTTTTTTTTGTGTGGGGAGGCTGGTGATTTGTATGAGACAGGTACCATGTTATCCAGGATATTATGTTACAGCAAATGGGGCAGTTATCTCATTACGTTCTGGAGAAGAGAGAGTTATAAGTCAAAGACTGCATAAAGGTTACTTTCATGTAAATGTCAGAGTCGCATCTCAAAAGGGCAAATGGCTTAAAATACCCGTCCATCAATTGATGCTTATAGCATATAAGGGTGACAAAAGGAATCACGGTTTAGTATGCAGACACCTAAATGGCAATCCGCTTGATAATAATATCAGCAACTTGGAATGGGGTACCGCCAAGGAAAACGTCATGGACTCCATAAAACACGGAACAGCAGTATGTATTAGGCTTGGTGAGGAGCACCCACGGTCAAAGCTAAAAACTGAGCAGGTAGTGAAGATAAAGGAGATGATAGCTGCTGGACTAAGTAATAAAGAGATTGCACAATGCTTGGGTTTGTTGTGCCATAACATAAAAGACATAAGAGCAGGAAAGGCGTGGAAACATTTGGGTAGGGGGCATAAAATTCACCCTGCCTTTGTCCAAAACAGCGGGGCGCGCCCTTTACGTTGAAATTCGAGAATTTCCAGAGGGGGGAAGGGAAATTTTGCGAAAAGGCAAAAACTTTGATTCCACCTTAATTGGTTAGCAATCATAAGCCAGAAGACAGGTGAAAAATATATGCTTCAAAATGAGCAAAAACAGAAGATTTCAGAACTTCGCAAGAAAGGTTATGGTTATGGAAGCATTGCTCTTATCTTAAATATCAAAAGGGATACTGTCAGGGACTTTTGCAGGAGGAATGGGCTTGACGGATATTTAGGCTATGGTCTGTTGATGCCCGCTGAAAGGAAAAGACAGATTGTAAATGCTCCAAGCCACTGTAAATATTGCAGGCAACCCATCAACGAGTCTGAACGCAGGGGAAGAAAGTCCCGGTTCTGCTCTGATAAATGCAGGCGAAAATGGTGGAAAGAGCATTCTGATATGAAAGACCGAAGGGAAACTGCGTGGTATTCGTTTATTTGCCTATACTGTGGAAAGGACTTTAAGGCTTATGGAAACAAAAACAGGAAGTTTTGCTCGGTTAAATGCACTTTGAATTATAGGAACAGTTCATAAGGAAGACAGGGCACGAAGATAGAATAAAACAAAAAGAATAAAAGTCAGGATTAAAGCGTATGTGCCATGTACGCTTTTTTCATGTCTTTTATAGTTAGCGGGGTGAGTTGATGACGCAGGATGAATTGGCTTTGATGCAGGGGCTTCCATTAACGGTGAAAATCAGAAAATCAGCCCAGCGGATTATTGAGTGGTATGAGGCTTGGGATGGTGATGTATATATTTCCTTTTCAGGCGGTAAGGACAGCACCGTTCTTCTTAATATGGTCAGAAAAATCCTCGGTAATATCCCGGCAGTCTTTGTAGACACAGGTCTTGAGTTTCCAGAAATCCGTGAGTTTGTGAAAACAGTTCCAAACGTGGAATGGATAAAGCCAAAGAACAACTTCAAACAGGTTATAGAAAAATACGGTTACCCAATGATCAGCAAGGAGCAGGCACACTGGATTTACCAGGTGAGGCATGGGAAGAGTGAATCCCTTAAGAACATGAGGGTAAAAGGAATCAACAAAGACGGCTCTCCTACAAAGTTTAAGATTTCAAAGAAATGGTTGTATTTGATTAATGCACCTTTTGAGATTGGAGACGAGTGCTGCCGTTGTATGAAGAAAAGCCCTATGAAGATATATGAACGTAAGACAAAAAGAAAGCCGTTTGTAGGAACCATGGCTGGAGAAAGCGTACTGAGGCAAAAGACATACTTAAAGCATGGAGGGTGCAATGCCTTTAATGCTAAAAGGCCGTTGTCAGCACCGCTGGGGTTTTGGACTGAAGTAGATATTTGGGATTATATAAAGGTTTTTGGGTTGATGTACTCGAGGATTTATGACATGGGCTATGCAAGAACAGGCTGTGTTTTTTGCGGGTTTGGCTGTCATCTTGAAAAAGAACCAAACCGCTTCCAAAGGCTCTATAAAACCCATCCTGTGCTGTGGGACTACTGTATGCGTGATAAAAGCAAAGGCGGACTTGGAATTGGAGATGTTCTGGATTTTATTAATGTCCCTTGGAAATAAAAAAATCTGAAATAGTGGGTTGAAAATGAAAGTTGGACTTTTATAAGGAGTTAATACAGTTTTACAGATAAAGGAGTGGGCAGAAAAATGAATATACAAAAAATTGAAACCGCAAAACTGAAGCCAGCAAAGTATAACCCAAGAAAAGACCTAAAGCCGAGGGACAGGGAGTATGAACAGATAAAGCGCAGTATTCAAGAATTCGGATATGTAGACCCGGTGATCGTAAACAGTGACCTCAGCATCATCGGAGGGCATCAACGATGGAAAGTTCTAAAGGATTTGGGTTACAGCGAAATTGACTGTGTAGTGGTGGATTTGGATAAGTCTAGGGAAAAGGCTCTGAACATTGCCCTAAATAAAATTTCGGGCGAATGGGACTTACCGCTATTGAAAGAGTTGATTGAATCCCTTGGGAAAGAAATGTTCGATGTTTCGCTTACTGGTTTTGATGCAGCAGAGGTTGATGAACTATTCACAAAGGTTCATGACAAGGAGATAAAGGAAGACGGCTTTGATGCAGACAAAGCGGCGGAAGAGATAACAAACCCCGTTACCAAATACGGCGATGTCTGGCTGCTTGGAAAGCACCGTTTGATGTGCGGTGATAGTACACTTCTGCATGATGTGCTTACTTTGATGGATGGAAAGAAGGCGAACACCTGTGTCACTGATCCTCCATATAACGTTGATTACACAGGTGCAACCAAGGACGCTCTGAAGATAAAAAATGACAGGCTTGAAGATGGAAAGTTTTATGAGTTCCTGCTTGGAGCCTTTAAAAATGCTTTTGAGGTCTTGGATAACGGTGGAGCTATGTATGTGTTCCATGCAGATACAGAAGGACTGAATTTCAGGAAAGCTTTTAAGGATGCAGGATTTCATCTTGCTAATGTGTGTATATGGGTGAAACAGTCCATGGTGCTTGGAAGGAGCGACTACCAATGGCAGCATGAACCTGTTCTTTATGGCTGGAAACCAACGGGAAGCCACAAATGGTACTCTGACAGGAAGCAGACCACCATCTGGAACTTTGACAGGCCTTCAAAAAATATAGATCATCCAACAAAAAAGCCTGTTAACTTGGTAGCATACCCTATTAAAAACAGTAGCCTTTCCAACTGCATTGTGTTTGATCCCTTTGGGGGAAGTGGTTCTGCAATTATAGCAAGCGATCAGCTTGGACGGATATGCTACACTATGGAGCTTGATGAGAAATATTGTGATGTAATAGTTCGAAGGTTTGCTGAACAAGCAGGAACTACCGATGAAATATACCTATTTCGCGATGGAAATAAGCTGAGATATTCAGAAATTGAAAAAGACAATAAAACTGAGTAGCACCAGTTATTAAAGAGGCTTTGACTTTTAATTTGGGTCAGAAGCCTTTTTTATTTGTTTGGAGGGATTGGGAGAATGAGAGAAATTAAATTGACTCAGGGAAAAACAGCATTTATAGATGATGATGACTTCGAAAAGTTATCAAAATTCAAATGGTGTTATAGCAAGTCAACAGGTTATGCAGTAAGAAAAGGCAGAAAAGCGAGTGGTGAACCAAGAACTGTTCATATGCACCGATATATAGTATTACATGAAAACCGGTATGTAGATGAGGTAGACCATATTAATGGAAACAAACTTGATAATAGAAAATGTAATTTGCGAACAGCTACGTGCCAGAAAAATGCATTTAACAGAAAAAAGCCTAATGTTAATTCAACTTCTAAGTATAAAGGCGTTCTTAAAAGAAAAAATTCAACGAAATGGGAAGCTAGACTGAAAATAAATAATAAAGCAATTTATCTTGGAAAATTTGCAGATGAAGTTGACGCTGCATTAGCTTACAACTCTGCCGCATTAAAATATTATGGACCTTATGCTCGGTTAAATAGAATTCAAGATGTGATTGCATTATGAATTTTATAGATTTCTTTGCCGAGATTTTTACCATCAGTCTTAGAATGAAGCTTCCCTGGGCAGAAGTTGAAAAAGATACTTTAGTTGAACAGGCGGTGAGGATATGAGTGATAAACTGACGCTTGGCAGTTTGTTTGACGGAAGTGGAGGGTTTCCCTTGGGTGCACTGCTAAATGGAATTGTTCCCATATGGGCAAGTGAAATAGAGCCATTCCCTATAAGGGTGACAACAAAGAGGCTTCCATTTGTCAAACATTACGGGGATATACGGAAAATAAACGGTGCGGAAATAGAGCCTGTGGATATTATAACCTTTGGCTCACCCTGTACCGATATGTCGGTAGCCGGTAAAAGAGCCGGGCTTGATGGAAAACAGTCAGTCCTTTTTCATGAAGCCATTAGAATTGTCAAAGAAATGAGGTGTAAGACCAATGGAATGTATCCAAGATTTATCGTGTGGGAAAACGTGCCGGGCGCGTTCTCAAGCGGAAAGGGAGATGACTTCAGGGCAGTCCTTGACGAAATTGCAAAAATCAAGGATAAAACCGCTTATGTTCCTATGCCTGACAAAAATAAATGGCTGTGTGCAGGAGAGGTCTTGGGAGATGATTTTTCCATTGCATGGCGAACTATTGACGCTCAATTTTGGGGAGTCGCCCAAAGACGCCGTAGAATCTACCTTGTCGCAGATTTTGCAGAAAGATGTGCCGGGAAAATATTATTTGAGTTCGAAGGCATGTCAGGGTATTCTCCGAAGGGCGTCTGTCCGTGGGAAGGAACTCCCGGAAATGCTGAGGATTGCGTTGGAACGCCAGTCAGCTTTGAACCCGGAGCCGCCTCAAGATTAGGAGGACACTATTGGGATAATTCCACTTGCAGCCTTCGGGCACATATGGGAGATAACCAGCTTGCTGTTGCAATTGAAAATCATCCTTCTGACAGCAGGGTAGGCATTGATGACAGTGGTACGATCCAGACTCTGACTTCCCGTATGGGTACAGGGGGAGGCAATGTTCCTCTTATCATGAATGGCTGTAAAAATGAAGATGAGACTGGACTTTCCGCTGATAACGAGCAGGTTGTCAATGTTCCATTCCGTAAAGGAACAAGACCTCACAATAAGGATGAAGCACAAAAATGGAAGCATGCAAAAAAGGCAAATACAATAAACACCTTTGATGTAGGTGAACAGAGGGTCAATGAACTTATTGTAAAAGCTTACGGCATCTGTTCAGACAAAAGTAATTCAATGTTATCCGACAATCCAAACAGCGGTATTTATGAAGCAGACACCAGCAGGACACTTGACGGCACTGGTGGCAATCCGGCATGCAACCAGGGAGGGATTGCTGTGGTTGCACTGCAGGGAAGTATGATCGGAAGGGATGATAAACACGGCCCCAATGGTAATGGAATCAATGAAGAGGTTAGCTTTACACTGAATACAACCGACCGCCATGCAGTTGCATTTGCCATGACTACTGGTTGTTATGCAGAAGTAAATAAGGAAGTTGTTGCACCGTTGATGGCAAGGGATTATAAGGATGCACAAATAGTAACAGAACCAGCCAGCTTCTATCCGCAAATGAAAGCCGAAAGCCAGTGTTTCCGAAAGGATGGAAAAGTTAACACCCTTGTTAACGGCACAAACCCTGGATGTCATAATGGTATTGTAGGTACTGAATATACAGTAAGAAGGTTGACACCAACCGAGTGCGCACTACTCCAAGGCTTCCCTGCAGATTGGTGTTCAAACCTTCAAACTGAAAATCCTGTAGAGGATGAAATAAGCTGGTGGCACAGGGTTTTTGAAGAACACCGAATAATAATGGGAACAAGCACAAAACCAAAAAGCAGAATTCAGATTATAAAATGGCTTAAAAATCCTTATTCGGATGCTGCTGAATATAAAATGTGGGGTAATGGCGTGGCACTACCTTGTGTGTGCTTCGTCATGGCAGGTATTGCATGGATAATGACAAAAGACATATCACCCAAAGATTAACTTGCTATTTCTAGGATTCAGAGTGATTAATGTACTAGGGGCAACCCAAACAGGTTACAGGAGGGATTCAATATGGATCGTAAGGAAATGATACGGCTTCTTGAAGCTCACAGCGGAGCAAAGGCAAAATATATGGGAGCGCCAAGCTTTGACTACCAAATAATAGTCAGGGACGAACCCTACAGGATATCAAAGGACGGCGCAATGAGAGACCAAAATGGTAATGGCGTTGATTTTGAAACTGTGCTTCAGGTAACGGTTGAAGAGATGCCAGATGACAACTTTATGGAAAAAGAACCCGAATCGGACACCTTTGTTGAAATAGCGGTGCCAATAGAAGAACACACTGGACTGACGCTTCGAAACCTAGTAAACATGGTGTACAGCAAGCAGGAACACATTAAAAAGGCTTTTGGAATGGAAACGGATATTTTAAGTAAAGAATTTGTAGAAGCTGTTAACGGCAATGGTGTCAAGACACTGGAGCATTTTAGGGATGCGGTTATAAAAATAGGTGCGGAAAAATGTCCGGGTATTGACTTTGACTTTGATGGGAACAGAATTATTTTTAAGCTTGGAATACGCTCTGAAGAATCTAAAAAGGTGGAAGCAGGAACAACGCTGGTGTCCCTTTTATCGAAAAGCGCAAAGGAACAAAAACATGCAGCCTTTAAGCCTTCTGCTAATGATAACATGAAGTTTACCATGAGGGTTTGGCTGATAAGGCTTGGTTTTATCGGCAGTGAATATAAATCAGCACGTCAGACACTGCTTAAGTCGCTTGAAGGAAATAGTGCTTTCAGGACACCATCTAAAAAAGATTCATGCAGTCTGGTTGGAGAAACACAAAGTAATCAGGAGGTGTCTTCGTTATGAGAGGAATGCCTGCTGGAAGATACGAGGTGTTCAGCCACACTGTGGAATACCATGAGGGTGAAGAATTCGGGTATGATCTTGATTCAGGAGAGAACATAAGGGATGAAATCATTGCAGAGTTTGGTGTTTACCTTGGTCCATTTGAAGAGTAGAAAAAATTTTAGGGGGTTTGGAGATGAAGCTTCAGACCCTTAAAATATGCACATCTGGCTTGACTTCTGATCCCAAAAGAGTGATTAATGTACTAACAGCAAAACACTCGGAGGTATTAAAAAATGATGACGATAAGCTATATGGATGTAGTCAAGGCAAACCACGATGCAGGAGTTTATAGAGAGTACATAGTCCAAAACTATGGAGCAGTACTTGAATTTGGAAGCCTTTCTGGAACATACTTCATGGCAAGAAGGCACTGCAGGAGGCTTGCAAAATTGACAGGATATACTGAGGAAGAGGTTGTGAAAGACATAAGGAAAGACTACAGGAGTATGAGTGAAGAATTAGTGGAGGGTGCCTTATGAACAGTAATTCAGTTGGAAAGCTGGTGGACGTGGGATTGCCGGGCAGGAGTTTATAAAGCTTACTGATATGGAATATGGTGCCGGCACTGAGGTTATATACACAGTCCATGCAAAACCATAAACTTTAATACTCCTACAAAGGGGCTTTAAAAAGGCTATTATACATATTAGGGTTAAGTATAGGCATTTGAACTTTCTTTAAAACGTGGGGCAGAACAGGGGCACACAAACCCAAGTAACGAGAAAATCTTGAAAGGCTTTATACACAAGAGACTGGTGCTTTAAACACATCTAAAAAAAGTGTCTTTAAAGCGCAGAATTGACTTGCTTTCATGTGCTTTCAGAGTGATTAATGTACTAAGGGGATAACCCAAAAAGCACAGGAGGGAAAAGCCATGAAAAACCAATATTTCGGAATTGAAATTGAATTGACCGGATTAACCAGAAAGGATGCAGCCAGAGTTATAGCACAACATTTTGGAAGCACAGCAGAATTTGAGGGCGGCACCTACAACGCATACTCGGTAAGGGATACCGAAGGGCGGACATGGAAGGTTGTCAGGGACAATAGCATAGAGCCGAGGAAAAAAGCAGGAAGAGGCATTATAGCGGCAAATGACGAATACAAGGTTGAGGTGGTTTCACCAAAGTGTGAATATAAGGATATAGAAATAATACAGGAAATCGTAAGAAAGTTAAGAGGCGAGGGTGCAATAGCAAACGAGTCCTGCGGAATTCACATACATATAGATGCAAGCAAACATAATGCAAAGACCTTAAGAAATCTCACAAACATAATGGCAAGCAAGGAAGACCTTATATACAAGGCACTCCAGGTGGACACAAACAGGGAAAGGCAGTATTGCAAAAAGGTCGAAGCAGACTTCTTAGATAGCATAAACAAAAGAAAGCCTTCCAGCCTTATCGATGTAAACAGGATTTGGTATGAAAAATATGGCGGGGACGGAAGCAGAACCCACTACCACAGCAGCAGATACCATGGGCTTAACCTCCACAGCGTTTTCCAAAAGGGTACGGTAGAATTCAGATTTTATGTGCAGGAAACAGTTATGTGGAGTTAATTGCTGTAACCCCAAAAATATAAGCTTCATGTATGGTTCTACTGCACATAATATTTATCTGTCCTAAAATGAAACTGACGGGTATTCGTCAAATTTCATTGCCAAAAAGGCAGAAAGGACAGATTATGATTAATCAGTTTTTTGAATCACCGCGAACAATCAAGCGGTTACAACAGGGACCCCTTGGAGAATATCTTGAACCATTTGCACAATGGTTGCATGAACAAGGGTATTCACGTAGTGTAGCTCGAACTTACATACGTGATGTAGCACATTGGAGCAGATATGCCATGTGGTCTGGAATTACTCAGGTGCAGTATATGAATGAGTTAATGGCAAAAGAATTCATTGAAAATCACCTTAGCAATTGCTCCTGCGAAAGAATTAATAGCGGAAATTATGCAAATGCTACAGCAGCAGTAAATCATATGCTCAATTTTCTTGTAAATAACAGAATCATTGAGAAACCTCCACAAGTCCAAGAATCATATAGTGAAACAGCCGATATAATCAATCGGTATGATTTATACTTGGATGAACTACTGGGTCTTTGCCAGAAAACCAGAAACATCCATCGGAGAATGGCGTTGCAATTCTTAAATTGGCTAAAGGAAATAACAGGAGCACTTGATTTATCAAAGCTGACAACCTCTGATATAGTAAAATATCAGGAGGAATGTCAGAACAACGGTTATTCCTTCGATTGGAAGAAAACTTTGACCAGTTGCCTCAGAGCACTATTACGGTTTTTGCGATGGGAAAGGATTATCGACAAAGACTTAACCAATGCAGTTTTTACTGTAAATTCCTGGTCTCTTGTAACACTTCCAAAATATATGCCATTTGATGAAGTAAAATTGCTTCTGAGTATGCCAGACCGCTCTACCTCATCCGGAAAAAGAGATCTGGCAATGTTAGTTCTCATGGCACATTTGGGTTTGCGAGCGAATGAAGTAGTTAATATTCATATACCTGATATAGATTTTTCAAAGGGCACTTTATTGATACGTAAAACAAAAACACACAGGGAACGTATTCTTCCGCTAACAAATGTAATCGCAAATGTCTTGATTGATTACATTCAGAACGGAAGAAAATCAAGATCAGGACAAAAACTTTTTCAGAAAACAATTGCCCCCTATACAGAAATTATTGCTCCGTCATCACTTGGAACAATGATTCGCAAATATATAAAGGAAGCTGGAATTAAAACTCCAACTCTTGGTACACACCAGTTAAGGCACAGCCTTGCAACCCACTTGATTAATAACGGTGTTACTATCAAGGAAATTGCTGATTTATTAGGGCATACTTCAATTGAATCAACTGGAATTTATGCCAAAGTACAGGTAGAGCGCCTTAAAGAAGTATCACTTCCATTTCCAATTTCAAAGTTTGGAGGTGAGTCTTTATGATTAAAGCACCTGACTTCAGCAGTAGATTTTCTCCTGATTTTAAAGAGTATGTTGCCTTCATGGTTGGAAGTGGCAGGGTATTCCGAGTAGAAAGCAGCATACTTAAAGCATTTGACCGCTACATACAGGAAAACTCAATAATACAAATTACTGAGGAGGTTGTAAAAAAATATGTTTATTCAGTTAATAACCTGTCAACTCAGCAATACGCAAAAAGGCACAGGGTGATTCAAAAATTTTCGGAGTATCTGTATCTCCGTGAACGTGGAGAATGTATACGTCCATTACCTACTGTGAGAAATTCAAAGCGGCATATTGCATATGTTTATTCAGATGTGGAAATCGCAAAGCTTATATTCCTATCTGAAAAATTACCACCTTCTGAATCATTACGGTCTGCAACCTACTCTGTATTATTTGGGTTACTATATTCAACAGGCATGCGTATAAGCGAAGCCATAAGCCTTGATATTTGCGATGTTGATTTTAACAATGAAGTAATCTTCATTCGCAATACAAAATTTCGCAAATCAAGGATTGTTCCTGTGCATTGGAGTACAATAGAGAAAATGAAAAAATATTTTGAAACACGCAACTCTTTGTACCCAGAATGCTCAGAAAAAGCATTTTTCTTGAATAACAGAAAGAAACGATTGTGTTATTCAACTGTAAATGCTACATTTCTTGAATTATCAAGGCAATTGGGGCTACGAAACACTAATGGTCAAATGCCAAGAATCCATGACCTTCGACATACCTTTGCAATCAGACGAGTTGCAAATTGGTATGATGAAGGGGTGGATATAAATTCCAAGCTACCTTTATTAGCTACCTACATGGGGCATTCACATTTTGAAGATACAACTTACTATTTAATGGCTGGTGCAGAAATTATGGCACGCGGTGCATCAAGATTCCAGAGAGAAGGTGAGACAAATGGCTGAGGCTTCTTTATCTCTGGGTGTTCTAATGCAACATTTTTTTAATGAAAGACTGGTTGTTCAGCAAAATGTCAGCCAAAATACCATCTCCAGTTATCGTGATGCATGGAAATTGTTTTTTACTTTTATAGCCCCAATGAAACCTTTGGGTAAAAGCTTGTCGTTGGAGGATGTTTGTGCCAAAAATATACTGCAATTTTTAACCTACATTGAAAATGAGCGTAAATGCTGTATACGTTCCCGAAACCAAAGATTAGCTGCTTTTAAGGCTTTTGCTCGATTTTCTATATATACTGACCCAAGTACAATGGCACAGATGCAGCAAATACTTGAAATACCAAGAAAGCGCCATGAAACTAAAGTTGTCGGCTATTTAACAAAAGATGAAATGGAAGCTATTTTATCGGTACCAAATCGTAAAACCCCATCGGGAAGAAAGCAGTATGCTCTATTGATCTTCCTTTATAATACTGGTGCAAGAGTATCGGAAGCCACAACAATCATGCCCAGTGACGTTACTGTACGAAAAGGTTCCTCTCAAGTACTTATTTATGGCAAGGGAAGTAAGCAACGGATTGTTCCGATTTGGGATGAAACAGCCAATATCCTTTTGGAACAAATTACCGCAAACAAAGCAATTGGGAATGATACTTTTATTTTTTTAAATGCGAGGAACGAGCCGCTTACAAGAAGTGGAATTGCCCACATTCTTGCTGAAGCTGTTTTAAAAGCTGCAGATAAATGTCCATCTTTGTTAAGTGCCAACGTTACTCCCCATGTACTACGGCATACAACTGCAATGCATTTGCTTCAATCAGGTGTAGACATAAATTTAATCCGGATGTGGTTGGGACATGTTCGGTTAGACACAACCCACCAGTATATTGAAGCAGATCTCGATATGAAACGGAAAGCTCTTGAAAAAGGTGGCATTATTCTTGCCACAGAACATAAATGGGTGCCAACCGATAATATCATATCATTTTTGGAAAGCCTAACATAAGGAGCAGTAGGACAGTTATGTGGAGCTAAAAATCTGATAATCCTTTGTTTACAATGGATTGAAGAGTTTACTCCACATAACTGTTTCCTGCACATAACCTCTCTTATGTGGAGCTCCACATAATAGAGGTTTCAACGGAACTACCCACGCAGGAAAAATCAAGGCATATATACAGTTCTGCCTGGCGGTGAGCCATCAGGCAATAACACAAAGGGCGGCAAGCTCAAGAAAGACCGAAAGCACCAACGAAAAGTTCACTTTCAGAACATGGCTTTTAAGGCTCGGGTTGATAGGGGATGAATTCAAAACAGCAAGACTTCACCTTTTAGCAAACCTTGAAGGGGACAGCGCTTGGAGATACGCAGCTTGAAGGTAAACTAAAAGCAAGGCGGTGGCTTTCCACCGCCTTATGAGCCTTAATTGTAGAAAGGAGTTTTTGAAAATGGAAACCATTTATGTAGCTTACGGAAGTAATATGAATATTGACCAAATGACAATGAGATGCCCAACGGCAAGGCTTCTAGGAACGGCAGTATTAAAAGGCTGGAGACTTAGGTTTAGGGGCATGGAAAATAATGCAGTTGCCACCATTGAACCTTCTGAGGGAAGCAATGTGCTGGCAGTGCTTTGGGAGCTTCAACCCAAGGACGAAGCTGCCCTTGACCGTTATGAGGGTTATCCGATATTTTACCGAAAGGAAACTGTAAAAGTTGAGTTTGAAGGTCAGGCGGTAAATGCAATGGTATATATTATGAACCCCGGAAGGCAGTTTGGAAAGCCAGGCAGCAGGTACTATGAAATTATCAGGCAGGGGTATAAGGAAGCAGGCTTTGATTCAAACATTCTTGTAAAAGCGGTCATGGAGTCAGCTTTTTACGATGCTAAACGTAAAAAGCCTGATTAGCTTGACTTTCTTTAAAGACAGAGTGATTAATGTACTAAGGGGATTACCCTAAAATGTGCAGGAGGTGCTTTAAATGAGAACGATTTCAAAAGAACTGCTTGATTTGCTCCGAAAAAGATATCCAGCAGGAACTAGGGTTGAGCTTATTAGCATGAACGACGCATACGCAAAACTGCCAAAGGGTTCAACAGGGTCGGTGATATCAGTTGATGACCTTGGTACTATTCATGTTTGTTGGGATTGCGGTTCAAGCCTTGGCATTGCCTACGGAGAAGACAAGTGCAAGCCCATATAGAGATTACAAACAACAAAGACGATATCCGCAGGAAACAAAGGGGTGGCAGGAATGCTTCCCCTTGTTTCCTGTGTTTAAATAAAGACTGTACATCCGCTTGACTTCCTGTTAAAACAGAGTGATTAATGTACTAAGGGGAAAACAAAGAACAGGAAGGAGCGGATCTTTTATGAAGGAAACATTAAAGGATTTAACAAGAAGGGTACGGAAAGAGGGAGCACTCAAGTTTAGAACAAAATATGAAGCTTTAAAGCTTGCAAAATACGCACTTAAAAATGAAGGGTACCGGTTTACGGTTCTACCCGTACTTTGGGGATATATTGTAAAGGATGAAGAATAGGAGGTGCCTTATGGATGAAATAAACTTTGAAAACTGGCTGAAGCTTACCATTCTTGCACAAGAACTGGAAGATGGCGAGATGGACATTAAGAAGGTTGCAACATTTGAGGAAGTAGGCATATGTACATATAACAGGGGTTTGGTGGTACGAACTGAAAAGGGCGAATTCCAGGTGACCATTGTAAAAAGCAAATAAGAACAAATTCAAAAATAGAGAATTACGGTTAAATAGCAGAAGAAGGGAGCTTCAAAAAGGGGGCTTCCTTTTTTGCTGTTATTTTTTCTTTCATGAGAGGAGGTGGTGCGGATGGCAACCAGGGGAAGAAAACCAAAGCCTACAAACATGAAGCTGCTAGAGGGGAATCCAGGGAAAAAACCTTTGAATACAAACGAGCCTAAGCCGGATAAAAAAGCTCCCAAATGTCCGGCATGGCTTGAGGATGAAGCAAAAAAAGAATGGAAGAGGATGTCTAAACAGCTTGAGGTGATGGGTGTGCTGACACAGGTAGATGCTACTGCGTTTGCTGGATACTGCCAAGCTTATGCAAGGTGGAAGGAAGCTGAGGAGTTTATTACAAAGCACGGCACTATATTTAAGACACCTTCGGGATATATACAGCAGGTGCCACAGGTTTCCATTGCACAGACCTACCTTAAAATCATGAAGGATTTTTGTTCTGAGTTTGGACTTACACCTTCAAGTCGCTCAAGGATATGCATAGGCTCTGATACCGATCCAGACGATCCTATGGAAAAACTCCTTAAAAAGGCTGGTGGAAAGTAGTGTTTGATGGAGAAAAAGCTAAGATTGCAGTTGAGTTTATTGAAAATTTAAAGCACACCAAAGGCATCTGGCACGGTGTTCCTTTTACACTCCTACCCTGGCAGAAAAAGATTACAGAGGACCTGTTCGGTACTGTGAAGGATAACGGTTACAGGCAGTATAATACGGCATATATAGAAATTCCAAAGAAAAATGGAAAGCAGCTTGCACTGGATACTCCAGTGCCGACACCTGACGGCTGGACTACCATGGGAGAGATAAAGCCGGGAGACAGGGTTTTTGATGAAAGAGGCATGACGTGTAATGTTGTGGCAGTAAGTGAAACAGATGATACAGAGCAGGCATACGAGGTTGTGTTTGGAGACACCACGGTTATTACTGCAGGGGAGCGCCACTTGTGGCAAGTGGATGTAATCAATAACGGACGGCGGCGAAAGCTGCTGACAACAGGAGAAATGTTCAGGAAACAAACATTTAAGCGTTCGAACTACCGAATCGGTATATCAGACGCTTTTTTTCTGCCAGAAAAGCAGTTGCCAATTGACCCTTATCTCTTTGGCTACTGGCTTGGGAACGGGCATTCGACAAAGCCTGAGATAACAGTTAGGCGATGCGATGTGCCGAGGATAAAAGAACTTGTAAGGTATGGAATTACAGGCCACAGGCAGCAAGAGGGGGAAAGTGACATACTGGTAATCCCGGAACTCAAAAAAATACTTGTGGCAAGCTTCAGGGATAAGAGGATTTCATTAGAATACCTAAGAGCTTCAGAAAAGCAGCGTTTGTCTTTACTACAAGGACTTATGGATTCAGACGGGTGTGTTTCAAAGGTGAAAGGCCAGGCAGTGTATGTGACAATACTTCCTGAACTTTGTAGTGATATCAGGGAACTGCTCTGGACACTTGGTATAAAGAATTCCATGACTGCTGTTCCTTCCACAAGGTATGGAATTGAAACAGGCGAGACCTGTTATGTCATAAGGTTCACCGCCTTTGATGATATGAAGGTATCAGCGCTTGAGAGAAAATCAGAACGGAGGGTTTCAAGGAACACGAACACAAGGTCGCATTTCCATTATATTAAAGAAATACGTCCTGCACCAAAAACACCTATGCGGTGTATTCAAGTGAATAGTCCTTCCAGGCTGTATCTTGCAGGGAGGTCTATGGTTCCCACGCATAACAGTGAATTAGCTGCAGCCATAGCACTTCTTTTAACCTGTGCAGACAATGAATGGGGCGGTGAGGTATATGGTTGTGCGTCAGACCGCCAGCAGGCTTCCATTGTTTTTGATGTTGCGGTGGATATGGTGGACCAATGCCCATCCTTAAGAAAAAGGATAAAGCCAGTGCTCTCGACAAAGCGCTTGGTATATTACCCCTTGGGAAGCTTTTACCAGGTACTTTCGGCAGAGGCTTTTACGAAACATGGCTTGAATGTCCACGGGGTAGTCTTTGACGAGCTCCATGCCCAGCCGAACAGGGATTTGTTTGATGTAATGACCAAGGGTTCAGGAGATGCGAGGATGCAGCCTCTTTTTTTCTTAATCACAACCGCCGGGAATGACAGGAACAGCATTTGCTGGGAGGTACACCAGAAGGCAGAGGATATCCTTAAGGGAAAGAAAATCGACCCAACCTTCTATCCCGTTATTTATGGTATGGGGGATGAAGATGACTGGTCAAGCGAGGCTAACTGGTATAAGGCAAACCCTTCACTAGAACACACCATTGCTATTGAAAAGGTGAGGGATGCCTTTAACAGTGCCAAAGACAATCCGGCAGAGGAGAATATCTTCAGACAGCTTCGCTTGAACCAGTGGGTAAAGCAGTCTGTTCGCTGGATGCCCATGGATGTGTGGGATAAATGCTCCTTTGTATTTAATCCCGATGATCTTCGGGGAAAACACTGCTACGGGGGATTAGACCTTTCCAGTACAACCGATATCACAGCCTTTGTGCTGGTGTTCCCGCCAGAGGATGAGGAGGATAAATATAAAATTCTTCCCTTCTTCTGGATACCTGAAGACAACTTGAAGCTTCGGGTAAGGCGTGACCATGTGCCTTATGATATATGGGAGCAGCAGGGCTTTTTGAAAACTACAGAAGGTAACGTGGTGCATTACGGCTTCATTGAAGCCTTCATTGAGGAGCTCAACACCAGGTACAACATAAAGGAAATAGCCTTTGACCGCTGGGGTGCGGTACAAATGACACAGAACCTTGAGGGTATGGGTTTTACTGTAATCCCCTTTGGTCAGGGTTTTAAGGATATGAGTCCGCCCACAAAGGAATTGATGAAGCTTACCCTTGAAGGAAGGCTTGCACACGCAGGAAACCCCGTTCTTAAATGGATGATGGACAATATTTTTATCAAGACCGACCCCGCCGGAAATATAAAGCCGGATAAGGAAAAATCAACAGAGAAAATAGACGGCGCTGTTGCACTGATTATGGCCCTTGACCGGGCACTTAGAAACGGAAGCAGTCAGGGTGGAGAAAGTGTGTATAACCAGAGAGGAATTTTGATTTTGTAACTGGAGGTAGATTGGATGAATAAAGCATACGGAGTTTTTTCAAGCAGAGACTCTCCATTATCCTGCAATCACAAGGCAAAGGACTGGAGGTGCGTTACATTGTGAAGCAATCATTTATACAAAGGGTACTAAACCGCATTCCCCGTAAGATTGCACAGGAGTCAAGCACATCTGGCGGACTTGGCTCTATATTTGGCAGGGCAAGCAGTGGAAAACAGGTGAATGAACAGACAGCCATGCAGGCTTCGGCAGTATATGCCTGTGTGAAAATCCTTTCTGAGACCATAGCAAGCCTTCCGCTCCATATATACAAAAGGACACCTACAGGAAAAGAAAAGGCCTATGACCACAAGCTTTATGAAATCCTGCACAGCGAGCCGAACCCTGAAACAAGCGCCTTTACATTTTTTGAAACCATGATGTCGCAGATACTGCTTTGGGGAAATGCCTATGCTCTGGTTGTAAGGGATGGGAAAAAAACGGTACTGGAGCTGTGGCCCCTCCGCCCTGACAAGATGCAGGTGGGAAGGCTTGAAAGCGGAGATCTGTTCTATTCCTATGAAACAAAAGACGGGGTACAAAGCTTTAGGACAGATGAAATACTGCATATCCCAGGTCTTGCGTATGACGGTGTATTAGGCCAGTCACCTATTTCCTATGCAAAAAACGCAATAGGTATGGCGCTTTCAACAGAGGAATATGGGGCCACTTTCTTTGCCAATGGTGCAAATCCAGGTGGAGTGCTTGAGCATCCGGGTGTGGTGAAGGACCCAAAGAAGCTGCGTGAAAGCTGGGAGTCGGTATACCGTGGAAGCGGCAATGCACACCGTGTTGCCGTCTTGGAAGAGGGCATGAAATTCAATACCATAGGTATACCGCCAGAGCAGGCGCAGTTTCTGGAAACACGAAAGTTCCAGACTAGTGAAATCTGCAGAATATTCCGGGTACCTCCTCACATGGTGGGCGATCTGGAAAGAAGCACGAACAACAATATTGAACATCAGTCCATTGAATTTGTGGTCCATACCATAAGACCCTGGCTTGTAAGGTGGGAACAGGCAATGAAAAGGCAGCTCCTGATGCCAGAGGAGAGGAAGGAGTACTTCATCCGCTTCAATGTTGACGGGCTTTTGCGCGGAGACTTCAAAACAAGGATGGAAGGCTATGCAGTGGGCAGGCAAAATGGATGGCTTTCGGCCAATGATATCAGGGAGCTTGAGGATATGAACCTTGTGCCGGAAGAGGAAGGAGGAAACAAGTATCTGGTTAACGGGAATATGGTGGAAATTTCAAAGGCTGGAAGCTGGACGGAGCAGTCAAGCACACAAAATAGGAAGGGAGGAACCAAAGCGTGAAAAAGTTCTGGAATTGGCTGGATGAGGAAAACACCCTTTTCCTTGACGGATATATAGCACAGGAAAGCTGGTTTGGGGATGAAGTGACACCCAAGCTTTTTAAAGATGAGCTTGTAAATCGCAAGGGAGATATAACCCTCTGGATTAACAGCCCAGGAGGGGATGTGTTTGCGGCCTCGCAGATATATACCATGCTGAAGGAATATAACGGAAAAGTTACTGCCAGGATTGACGGAATTGCCGCAAGTGCTGCATCGGTTATTGCCATGGCAGGAGACATGGTTGAAATGTCACCCACATCATTAATGATGATTCACAATCCCATGACCATTATGTTCGGGGAGGTAAGCGACTTTGAAGGCGTCATTGAAATGCTGAACGAGGTCAAGGAAAGCATCATCAATGCCTATGAAATTAAGTCGGGACTGTCCAGGTCTAAAATATCCCACATGATGGATGATGAGACCTGGTTTAATGCAAAGAAGGCTGTTGAACTTGGATTTGCTGACACGATCCTGTACCAGAAGGAAACGGTGGAGGATAACCAGGCAAATGACCCGCTGCTCCTCATGGACAGCTATATGTTCGACCGAAGGACGGTGGCATTAAACCTTGCAAGCAAACTTGAGAAAATGAAGCCTGAAAAGAAAAGCCCTGCAGCGCAAGCGGAAAAACAGCTTGATGTTGCAGGGCTTCTGAATTCGGTCAGGCAGATTGTGGCTGAGGAAATAAAGGGCAGGGTTGATGTGCAGAACCTACACAGAAGGCTTGAACTTCTAAACACTACAAAAAAATGGAGGTAATGGAGATGTCGAAAATAATTGAATTGACTGAAAAAAGGAACAAGCTTTGGGAATCCGCCAAGGCTTTTTTAAATGAGCGTGAAGGCAGTATGACAGCCGAGGACTTGAACCAGTATGAAAAGATGGAAGAAGATATTGTCCTTATGGGAAGGGAAATTGAAGCTTTGGAGCGCCAGCAGAAAATGGAGATGGAGCTTTCAAAGCCTGTAAGGAGTGCTGTCAAACAGGAGGTAGGCCAGCAGGAAACCGAGAAGATCGGAAGGGCTTCAAAGAACTATACCGATGCATTCTGGAAAAACATGAGGAGTAAGAACAGCTATGATGTTTTAAACGCCCTTCAGATTGGAACCGACTCTGAAGGCGGCTACCTTGTTCCAGACGAGTATGAAAAGACACTGATTGCAGCACTTGAAGATGTAAATATCATGAGAGGCCTTGCAACCATTATCAATACGGCATCAGGTGACAAGCAGATTCCGGTTGTTGCAACCAAAGGAACTGCAAGCTGGGTGGCTGAAGAGGGCGCAATCCCTGAAAGCGATGACAGCTTTGGACTGATTACTCTTGGCGCACACAAGGTTGCAACCATGATCAAGGTTTCAGAGGAGCTTTTGAATGATAATGTGTTCAACCTTGAGGGATATATCTCCAAGGAGTTTGCAAGAAGGGTTGGAGCTGCGGAGGAAGCTGCCTTTATAAATGGAAACGGAACCGCAAAACCAACGGGGGTGATAGGAAGCGGAGAGGTGGGAGTTACAGCCGCATCTTCCACAGCAATTACCTTTGATGAAATCATCGACCTGTACTATTCCCTCCGTGAGCCATACAGGAATAATGCCGCATGGATTATGAACGATGCAACCATCAAGGCTATAAGAAAGCTGAAGGATGGAAACGGGCAGTACTTGTGGCAACCTGCTGTTCAGGCAGGCCAGCCTGATACCGTTTTAAACAAGCCTGTAAAAACTTCATCTTCTGTTCCGACAATCCAGGCAGCAGCTAAGGCGATTGCCTTTGGTGACTTTAAATATTACTGGATTGCTGACAGGCAGGGCAGGAGTTTCCAAAGGCTCAATGAGCTTTACGCTGTTAACGGCCAGGTAGGATTTAGGGCTACACAGAGGGTTGACGGAAAGCTGACACTTGCTGAAGCGGTCAAGGTGCTTCAGATGAAAGCGTAGGTGACAGGTTATGAATACAACTAAAAACTATCACAAGGATGGCGGGGATGTGTTTGTAGTCGGCGGAGAAATCAGTGTTGTTGATGAGGGGAAACTGACCTTTGGCGGAACAGAGTTAAAACCTGCTGCAAACCAGGCAGACAGTGCTGCAAGTACAATCGCTGACTTGAAAACCGACTTTAATTCTTTGCTTTCAAAGCTTAAGGCAGCAGGGCTTATGTTGGCTGATGAATAAAGGGGATATGACAAAGGGAGGCGGTAGATGTGATTTCACTTGAGGAAACAAAAGCCTTTTTAAGGATTGACTCAAGCCATGAGGACGCTCTTGTCACAAGCTTTATTACCTCTGCTGAAGATATTGTGGAAAGCGTCCTCCGCTTTCCCTTGTCTGATTTCCTCGCTGATGGGGGAACGCTGCCGGAGCTTGTGAAAACAACGGTATGGTATGTAGTGTCCTAGTTCCATGAGCTTCGTGAAAATGTGGATGTCAGGAAGCTGACTGAAACGGCTTCCCTGCTCCTTACTTCATACAGAAGGAAGGAGTGGTGAGAAGATGGCGTGGAGAAACAGCAACCAAAGAAGGCAGTACGCAGGACAGGGGAATATGGTAAAGCCCCTTCTTACGATTGGCAAGCTAAGGCACAGGATAACAATACAGACTTATACAACCTCAAAGAATAGCTTTGGTGAGGAAATAAAGGTATGGAGTGATTTTGTGGAAGTATCGGCTAGCGTTGAGCCGCTGTCTGGCAAAGAACTTTTTACAGCACAGCAGCTTCATGCTGAAACCACAACGCAGATTATCATACGCTATCTTGATGAATTGGATACCAGCATGAGAGTGGTTTTTGGAGTAAAGATTTTTGATATCCTCCATGTATCAAACAAGGAGGAAAGGAACGTAGCCATGTATCTGCTCTGCAAGGAGAACGGGGAGGTGGTTTGATGGCAAGGTCGTATTCTGCAAGGGCAAAAAAGATGAAGGGCGGCATAGATGTCGTGGGTGCAGAGGAAATCATGGATTTACTTAAGGAAATGAGCGATGCCGCTGAAAATGCACTTGACCAGGCTGCTAAAAAAGGTGCAGAAATTGTTCTGTCTGCTGCCAAGAGGAAAGCACCTGTGGATACCGGGGAGCTTCGAAGCAGCCTTGTGCTTAAAAGTGGCACAAAAAAGCAAGGTGGAGATATTGAGAATATAAACCGTAAAATCAAGGGCGCCTATTATGTTACAAGGGAAAGCGGAAAGGCCAGACATTTTGCACCTGTGGAGTTGGGTACAAAAAAGCGTTCTGCTACTCCGTACTTAAGGCCTGCGGTGGATGAAAACCTTAAAAAAATCTCAGACACTGTAACCCGGGAAATCAGCAAGGCGGTTGGAAAGGCAAGGTGAAAACCATGTTTGAGGAAGTGCTGTGTAGCTATTTAATAAACAATTTCGGCATTCATGCATTGGTAGGCGACAGGGTTTATCCTCTTATGATGCCACAAAACTGCCCTCTTCCTGCAGTGATCTATCAAAAGATTTCAGGGGAACGGCTGCACTCACTGCAGGGAGACACCGGTTATACCACCCCTGTGTTCCAGATAACCTCAAGGGCTGATACCTATTCTGAGTGTAAGGCATTGGCGGAGCAGGTGCGCCTTAGCCTTCAAAACTTTACAGGGTTGATGGGGGGAGCCGATGGAGTGGATGTCGGTGCTGTTATATTAATGGGCGAGGTTGAAGGTTATGAGCCGGATACAAACAGCTGGTATAACCATATGGATTTTAAATTTCATTATGAAGAAGGGATGTGACATAGATGGCTGGAACAGCAGGAAAAAAAGGCAAGGTAATGATTGGAGTCAATTCAGTAACAGCTTTAAACAGCTGGTCACTGGAGCTTGGAATTGACACTCTGGATACAACCGCATTCGGGGATGAATGGAAAAACTTTATTTCAGGACTCAAGGAATGGTCGGCAAGTGCAGAAGGTGCATATAACGTGCATACCGACACCAATGGGCAGGCAGCGTTGCAGACTGCATTTCTTAACGGAACGGATGTTGACTTGAAGCTGTATGTGAACAACACTAATTACTACAGTGGTCAGGCTATTATTTCAAGTCTGTCCATTGAAGACCCTGTGGATGACATTGTAACCATTTCCATTGAATTTCAAGGGAATGGTGCTCTGGCGTACACATAAGGGGGTGGCTTGGAATGCAGAACGGAGTTAAGCTGAATATTTCACTTAAGGATACAGACCTCTTTAACGATATAGCAGCTCTTTTAAAGCAGCTTCTTTGGGATGAACGAATAGTAAAAGAGGTGCGGGATGAATATCTGGTAAAGTTGAAGGAACTCTTGGGGGGTGAAAGCTGATGGGTACAGTCGCAGGAAGGGTTGGAGGAGTATTTATAAAGACAGAGGATGCTTCTGTTGTATTTACTGATGAAGCCACCTCATCCGATCTAAGCCTTACAAGGTTCACGATTAGCGATGCCGCAAAACGCTACTGGGACAAAAATTCGCCGGTTACCATAAAGGTAAATGGTGAATTGCAGTCCATGGGCTTCCAGATTGAACACTGCGGTGGAGTGGTTGTCTTTGATGAAGCTAAGGCTGGAGATGATGTTGTTTTAGTCACCGGAAGTGCAGTGACTGTACAGCAACATGGAGGATTCTTTAACTGGTCTCTAGAGTTGGGGATGGAAACGCCTGAAACAACCACCTTCATGTCAAACGGCTGGAAGGAGTTCATATCGTCTGTCAAAGAGTACAAAGCGTCTGCAGAGAGTTACTGGGGCGATGAAGAATTCTTTTCAAGGCTGGGGCAGGAAGTAATCATAGCTTTGTACATAGATACTACAAGCTCCAAAACCAGGTATGAAGGTTATGGGATTATAAGCTCGGATGGTATTGAGACACCTGCGGATGATGTTGTAAATGAATCAATAGAGATACAGGGGGTTGGACCCTTGTATTACAGGGAGGGATAGCAAATGGCAAAACAAAGTATAGTATTGGAACTGGACAGACCGAGAAGCCTTCGCTTCGGGCTTAATGCCCTGGTTCGTATTGAGGAAATGATAGGAAAGCCAATCAGTAAGCTTGACCTTGATAATATCAGCGTCAAGGATATGAGAACCATAATTTACGCAGGGCTTTTCTATGATGACAAAAATTTGACACCGGAAAAAGTGGGTGAGCTGATTGATGAGTTCAGCGATATAAATACTGTGGCTGAAAAGATGAGTGAAGCCATGACAGAGGCATTTGGAAGAAAAAACGGGAAAAAGCCGACAGCAGTAAAGGAGAAGACTGGGACTGGGAACGGCTCCTGAAAACTGCTGTCGGCATAATGGGACTTTCTCCGGATGAGTTCTGGAGTCTGACACCTTATGAATTCAATCTTACGATAGACGGGTTTCTGGCAAAGGAAGAACGAAAAAATAATGACATTATATACCTTGCATGGCATGTAGAAGCTTTTGCAAGAGCCAAAAGGCTGCCAAAGCTTCAGACATTGCTAAAGAAACGAAAACCAAAATCTCAGAATCAAACATTAACAAAAGAAGAATTGATTAATATCGCAAAACAAAAGGGGCTTACTGGACCATGGTAGAGCCTTTTTTGCTTCGCGGAGGGAGGTGTGGAAATGGCGGTAATACGAAACCTGGTGGTCAAGATAACAGCGGATATTGGAGCCTTGAAAAAGGGGCTACAGGAAGCACAGGATACCATGGCGAACGTAAGTAGGAATTTATCAGGTGCCGGAAAGGTGATGTCTGCCGCACTAACAGCACCTCTCGCAGGCATGGCGGCAGCCTCTTTGAAAGCCGGTGCGGATTTTGAAGCCGGTATGAGCAGTGTCAAGGCTGTGTCCGGTGCTACAGGCGATGAAATGAAGCAGCTTGAGGAACTGGCACTTAAGATGGGGGCTGAAACAAAGTATTCAGCAAAGGAAGCAACATCGGGTATAGAAGAGCTAATCAAGGCTGGCGTCAGTGTAAAGGATATTATGGGCGGAGGCTTAAAAGGAGCATTATCTCTTGCGGCAGCAGGAGAAATTGAACTTGCCGATGCTGCTGAAATTGCATCAACCGTATTAAACTCCTTTAGAGCAGACGGCTTGAACGTTTCGCAGGCTGCCGACATCCTTTCGGGTGCTGCCAATGCATCTGCCACAAGCGTACAGGAAATGAAATACAGCCTTTCCATGTGTTCAGCTGTAGCAAGCGCGGTGGGGCTGTCTTTCAAGGATACCAGCACCGCATTGGCGGTATTCGCCCAAAATGGTCTGAAGGGTTCTGATGCAGGAACCTCTCTTAAGACTATGCTGATGAACCTCCAGCCGTCTACTGACAAGCAAGTGGAGCTTTTCAAGAAGCTGGGGCTTACTACGGCACAGGGTACAAGTGCCTTCTATAATGCCCAGGGTAAGCTTAAGAGCATGGCTGAAATTGCGAGACTGCTCCAAAAAAACATGCAAAACCTTACCGATGCACAGAGACTCCAGGCAATGGAAACACTGTTCGGCTCGGATGCTATCCGCGCAGCAAACATTTTATATAAGGAAGGTGCAGACGGCTTCAATAAAATGCAGACTGAGATGGGCAAGGTAACTGCTGAAGAGGTGGCAGCCGAGCGTATGAACAACCTCAAGGGTTCCCTTGAACAGTTAAAAGGCTCTATTGAAACATTGCAGATTGTGTCAAGCAAAGCATTCCTTCCAATATTAAAGCAGTTGGCAGATAAAGCAACAATCCTTGTTAACAAATATATGGAGCTTAATCCTGAAATACGCAAGTGGGTTACCATTATACTGGCGGCAGTGGCAGCAGTCGGGCCCCTATTAATGGTTTTAAGCGGAGTTGCCTCCGGGCTTTCGGTTTTATCAGGGGTGTTCGCTGCAATAGCTTCACCCATCGGTCTGGTTGTTGCAGCCATAACCGGCTTGGTGGCAGGTTTTATATGGCTGATGAGAACCAATGAAGATTTCAGAAATTCGGTTTTAGTCATATGGGATCAGATACAGTCTATCTTTAAGAATGTACTGGAATTCCTGCAGGCAAAAGTGAATGAAGCCCTTCCGTCAATAAAGGCAAAATTTACAGAGGTGTTTGGAAAAATAGTTGAGTTTTTAAAGGGCTTTGCAGCAAATGCAGTTAAGGCTTTTCAAATGTTTATTAACGGATTTAAGGGAACAGGAGATCCCGGAGCTATTGCAAGCAGATGGGAGACGGCGTTTTACCGTATAGGCTCGATAGTAAGCACCGTTTTTAACGGGCTGGTTTCGGTAATCCTTCCGGTAATGCAGACAATATTTAAAATAGTAAGTGACGTGATCACTGGAATATGGAATTTCTGGAATACCTATGGGCGGCAGATTTTTGATACCGCTATAGGAATATTCAATGGTATTCTTGCATTTGTACAACCAATACTGGCACAGCTTTTTGCTTCATTTGCACAGTTCTCAAGCTATCTTACGCCGATATGGGAGAGCATCAAGACCCTTATTTTCTCGCTTTGGGAAATCATACAGCAGCTTTGGACACTTCTTCAGCCGGTATTAATATCATTAGGTGCAGCAATTACAGTGATACTTGGAATAGCTGTGGGGGTAATCAACGGAATCATACAAGCACTTGGACCATTCATCCAGGCTGTATTGGGTGCAGTCAACTTCATAATCAATCTCATTGGCTTTGTTATTGCTATCATAAACGGTGACTGGTCAGCTGCCTGGAACTTCCTTGTTGAGGCGGCAAAGGCGGCATGGAGCATGATTTCAAACTTGTTTATGACCATAGTTAATCTGGTGAAGGGGTTTGTCGAGGGTATCATTTCTTTCTTTAAAGGCTTATGGTATGCGCTGGTCGGCGGCTCCATCGTACCTGACCTTGTAAACGGTGTCCTGGGTTGCTTTTCCAATATGGTCTCAGGGGTTAGCAAGTTTGTAGGAAACCTTGTAGGCATAGTTATAGGGGCATTTGGAAATATAAGCTCAGTTGTTAGCAATGTTGTCGGCAGTGCCTGGAACTGGGGAAAGAATATGATGGGAAACCTTGTGAATGGTATCAAGTCCATGGCAGGCTCTGTTAAGGACGCAGTTACTGGTGTGGCGGATAAAATAAAGAATTTTCTGGGATTTGGTTCTCCTACCAAGGAAGGTCCCGGCTCTAATGCAGACCAGTGGGCACCAAACCTTATGAACATGCTTCAGGAAGGCATCAGATCAGGAATTCCTGCGTTGGAGGCAAACCTTCAAGCAGTTCTTAATCCCCAATTTAACAAACTTGCAGAAACTAACGGGTATTATTTAGGTGATTCCATGAATTCAGGAAAAAACAGCCTTGAAATTTCGGGGACAGTGCGTGTTGAAGGAGTAAATAGTAAAGGTGATCTGGTCGGGGTGGCTGAAATTATAGGGAACGATATTCAAAGGAATATGTATAGGTATTCAACAGAACAAAGTTATACAAGAAAGTTCAGGGGGTGATTACATGCCGGACACTTGGGGGTCTTCCACACTGCACATTACAGAGTATGGAAGGCCAGCAGCGGAAATTATCAGAAGCAGGAAAAAACTAATACCCGACCCTGCAGATACTACCTATCAGGAGATTGTAATGGGATGCGGAAGATGCAGGAAGGAGAGAGTGGTAAAAGGATATGGTGATGTGCAAGAGGTTGATGCTATGGAAGCAGACATGTATGCATGTATCAAAAGGATGGTTTCCTTTTCAGACGGGTTCAGCATGAATGCTGTAATCTGGCAGCTTAAGGCAGATAGACAGAAAGGCGCGGATGTTGTCTGGTATGAGTGCACTTTTCTTGAAACTTGAAGAGGTGAGTAGTTATGAGGAGTATACCTTCAGAGATAAGGACACTTTTGAAGACAAAAAGCATGCTTGGGGCTAATGCACCGACATCATCACTTTTGTTGCTGGATAAGGGTTCTGGATGGCAGATTGAATCATGGGTACAAAAAAGGAAATTAAGGTGGATAGATTCTGCCAATGACTGTTCTGGCGGTTCGTTTGTTAAAAGGGCCGATGGAAAGACGCTTGTAACATACCAAAAAGGTTACAATATAATGCTTGCAGCCGTTGATAATGAGATAGACCTTTTTACTGTTGATAATTTATGCGCATCCACGGAATGGATATTCTATACAAAATATACTACAGGTTATACAAATGGTCGCAGTTCAATGCTTCAGAGACTAAGAAACGGAAAAATTCTTCTTTATATTTATGAACAGGGTATAAGAAACGTCCAAGGAAAACCGCAGAAAATTTTCGTGTATGAGTCTGCTGGAGGTAACGGGACAGACTTTATATTTAAGGGTACTGCGTGGACATTTGATCTTTCGCTGCATTCAGGAACCTTAAACGGCGATTCTGATCTTGGGCATCCGATAGAACTTGACAATGGAAGATTGATTTTTCCATTCTCCGCACAGGAAAATTATATTTCAACATACGGCCGGTGTTGTAATGCTGTTGCGTACAGTGATGACGGAGGCTCAACGTGGATTGCTGTTAAAACCTTTCAGTATAACTATTGCATGGGTGCAGGAACAAAAGGAATAGCAAAGTTTGGAACGAGACTTGTTACGTGCAATGCACATTTTTATAGTGGTGGAGCATTCCGATTCACTTATAGCGACAACAACGGATCTACATGGATTGCATGTGACTGGGAAAGCCCGGCAAAACATGTCTATTCTTCTGTGTTTTGGGGGAATGACGGCTTTAATTATATGCTGGATAATACGGATATTTCAACCCGGACTTTTAACGTAATAAACAGCAGCGATAAAAGAGCATTTCCCGTCTCAGGACAGGAGGCATACAGCTTTGGAAGTATAGGAAGCGGCAGCTTGTGGGAAGGGCCTCTTAATACAAACGGAAGAATTGGTGATGATGGCATAGAGTCGCTGTTTATTACGGATGAAGGCAGAATCGCTGTTACCGGGAATCAGATTAACCAGCCGGGCGGAAATGTTGACGGGACATGGATAAATGGAGCAGACAGGATAAGGCTGACATCTAAAGTTCCTATCATTGAGGCAAGCGTATCCAGGGATGGATCAGCTCAGGCACAAAGACTGACAGCCACTATTCCAAATGTAAATCCTGAAAACGGCATAGATATAGGTTTTTTTTCACCAGAAAAAGACAGCAGCAGTGAATGGTACAGGCAAATCTGGCCGGGGAAGAATGTACAGCTTGAAGCAGGTTACGGCACTAATATGGTAAAAGTGTTTACCGGCTGCATAGATGTTGTAAACTTAGGGGTCCAGCCAGGTGATTATTCAGTGAAAATCGATTGCCGTGATGGTGCATGGAATCTTCTGGACAAATCAATTACTGATGGTTCAAACTATTTTATCAAGTATAAAAATAAAACCATTGAGTTTATGGTAAGTGACCTTTTGCAACGGGCAGGCTTTGAACCTGCGATTATTCATACTGAACCAACCGGGATTACAATTAAGTCAAAACAATTTGAGAGAATGAACCATGCCGATGCAATTGAATGGCTGCTGCAAATATCGGGTTTTGAACTAACGATAGATGAGGAAGGGAAGGCATCTTTTCACAGACCCAATGACCGGCAGCCTTCAATTTCAAATGAAGCAATTGTACTTACGGGTGCAGAACCGGCAGCTTTAAGCAGCAGCCCCATAGTATCAGGTTCTGAAAAGGTTACGGGCAATGGAGGTACACCAGTTTATGTCAGGGAAGTTGATTATTCTATAGATTATGCAGCCGGAACGATAACCCGTAAGCTGTCAGGTGCTATTCCAGACGGAAGTACTGTATATGCAGGGTATGTATTTGCAGCGTGGAAATTTAAGGAAGGAGAAGATCTTTTCTTCCTGGATTATACATACGCCAGGACAGACATTTATGGAAAAATCCGTGTGACTGGCAAAAAGCCAGATGGCTCAATAGCTGTTGGAACATACAGTGTTTCTAATTCCATGGATTCATACGGAGTACCTCAAGACAAAGTGCTTTTTATAGAAGATGAGAATCTTGATACGGATGAAAAATGCCAGAAAGCAGCTGACCAGTTGGGAGCGGAAATGGTAAAACGCTTTAGGGTTGCAAATGTCAGTGCAGTTGCTGTACCATGGCTCCAAGTCGGTGACTGCATACAGGTTATTGAGACCAGTACGTCCATAAGCGAAATTTACCGAATTCTCAATATGGAATTTGATTTTAGTACGGATGGTTTTATTATGACAATGAAAACCTACCATTGCGGATATACGCCTGTAGAATGATTGGAGGCAAGAACGAAATGATTAATACAGCTAAATCTCTGGTGGCATTTAACGACAGGCAGAAGAATGCTAAAGTTCAAACAACGTACAGCGAAGAAACAGAAACATTCTACAATACGGAAGAGCACTCTTCAAACCCGGATGCACACCACCCCAGGAATCATGCATCCAGTCATGCACTTGGAGGAGATGACTACCTCTCGCCGGAACTCATTGGTGCGGGTAAAGTATTCAGGCTTGCATTTGATAATCTGCATATAATTGATGTCAACCACAACCTGGGGGTTTATCCGATGGTTCAGGTTATACAGGAAAATGAAGCTGCCGGGTATGGTACTGGATTATATGGCGGTAATAACTTTGGAGGAACTGCATCAAGAATTGTTGCAGTTCCTTTAAATATAACACACAATTCAAGGTACAACTGCACGGTAGAACTTTCAATTCCTGCATCAGGGGAGGTGATTTGCATTGGCTGATTCATTAACAGCAAATTTAAGTCTCACAAAGCCGGAAGACGGTGCATCTTCGGGAACATGGGGACTAAAATTAAATACTGACATGGATATTTTGGATCTTGCTGTATTTTCACACCATTTTGCAGAAAATCCATCTGAACACAACGGACTGAATTTTTCTTACAAGGCTGGAGTGGTAAGGAGTGGAACGGCAGTCTCTGTAAATTCTGGCGGCAGTATTGGATTATCTAATAACGCTGTAAATTATATCGAAGCAAATCCCTTAACGGGAATAGTCGGTAAAAACAATACTGGATTTACAATGGGTATGGTTCCATTGTTTCAAGTAATAACTTCTTTCGGCATAATTACGTCAGTCATTGACAAAAGAGCATTTCTTATTCAGGCGGTGCCTGCTCTGAAGGAATGGTTTTACAATTTTTATGGTGAAGGCACAATTGATACTGCTGCGGCTCTTACAAAGGGATTTGTCCTTGAACCTGTGACCGATCTAACGGTATATTCAGCCGGTATTTTAACGGATGAAGCAAATACCCAAACGCTGGTACTTAGGATATATGAACTTAACAATTCCACTCAGACAGGTTCCGCAATTGCCTCAAGTACAAATATTACAGGACCAGGAGAGCTTTCGCTGGTCAGTTTTGATTTTGCAGCGCCTGTAACTTTAACAGGTGGACGAAGGTATGTTGCGGGGCTTTCTAATATTACAGTGGGGGCTTCTGTAGTCAGGGTTCAGACACAAGCATACCCGACTTTTAAAGCTTGTGGGTTTAAAAGAAACCTTTACGCAAGAATTAATAACAGCAATCCTGGAAATGGAGCCTCATGGACGGTCGGGAGCGGTGCTCCTTACTCAGGCGGGTTAAGAATACAGACTAGTTAGTAAGAGGAAAATCGATATGGAATGGGAGATGAAATTATGGCAAAGGTAAAGATAGTAATGGGTGAAAATCCTGGGGCATCTGAGGTTTTCGTAGACGGAAACAAAGTTGAAAAGTGTGCGGGGATAAGGCTTGAACCAACGAAAAATGGAAATATCAAGGTACACTTTATTATTATTCCCCAGGTTTTAGAAATTGAAGGTGTTGCAGACGTAATATTTGAAAACCCAACCGGCGTGAATGGATAATTTACCAGTTTTGAAAGGAAGTGAATTTACCATGGAACAGCAGCACAGATGTATTCAGGAAGAAAGAATTCGAGCATTGGAGACAGGCCAGGCTGAAATGAGAGTGTATGTTAAAGATATCCGGGAGGATATTCAGGAAATTAAATCATCAATAAAAGAATTGAGGACTTCAGCGGATACAAGCACCGATACTGGCGGGAAGATATGGTCTCCTGTCGTTATCGAGATGATTAAGCTTGTGGCACTTTGTGTTGCTATTCTTGGCGCAATAGTAGGTGCGGTTAAAATATTGGGAAAGTGAGGGGCGGTATGTGGGTATAAAAGTGCTTAACCTTAATCAACAGACTTTTGGCAGTTTAGAGGTTATGGAAAGGTTAGAAAATGATAAACACGGCAAGTCCAGATGGAAATGTAAATGCAGATGTGGAAACATCAAAGCAGTTAGAGGAAGTGATCTGGTAAGTGGGAAAACTACTAGTTGTGGATGCAACAAGGCTAGACACAATTTGACAAACCATAAATTATATAAAACATGGTATGACATGAAGAATCGGTGTATGAATTCAAAATTAAGAGCCTATAAAAACTATGGTGGTCGAGGAATTAAAGTATGTGAAGAGTGGAGATGTAATTTCCGCTCTTTTTATTTTTGGGCAGTAAACTTTGGCTATAGACCTGAGCTTACTTTGGACAGGATTGATGTAAACGGTGATTATTCGCCTGAAAACTGCAAATGGTCAACTTATCTTGAACAAAACCAAAACAAGCGAAATGTTATCCAAATAGAGCATAAAGGCTCTGTTAAAACGGTTGCTGCATTTGCCAGGGATAATGGTGTATCCAAACATGTCCTTTATAAAAAGCTTAAAAAAGGATTGAGTATTCAAGAAATCATGAATGGGAGGAATATCGATGAAAACAGTATATTTATCACCCAGTACGCAGCACGATAATATTGGAGTAGGCAATTACGGAAGAGAGTGTGACAGGATGAACCAGACAGCGGATATAGCACAGGAAGTGCTTGAGAGACATGGGGTGAAGGTATATAGGAACAAGCCGGAATGGTCACTTACACAAGTGGTGGCAGACAGCAATTTAAAAAAGCCGGATATACATTTCTCTATTCATAGTAATGCTGGCAACGGCAAGGCGAGAGGCTGCGAGGTTTACTGCCACAGGTTTGGCGGAAATGGCGAAAAGCTGGCAAGGGATGTTTATGAGGAATTGGCACCTTTGACACCGACAGAAGACAGAGGTGTTGATGAAGGATATAATTTCTATGGCCAAGGCAAGCATATGTACGAACTGGCATATACAAATGCTCCTGCTGCTTTGGTGGAAACAGCCTTTCATGACAATCCCGAGGATGCACAATGGATCATGTCGCATATTGATTTGATTGGCACAGCACTTGCAAAAGGCATTTTAAAATATTTCAGAATACCTTTTCAGGAAGAAAGCCCGGATTTGGATACTGAACTAAATGTGCTTCAGGAATTCGGCATCATACAGTCACCCGGTTACTGGAGAAAAAATGCTGTGAAAGGTAAGACTATTGCTGGTGAATACGCCGCTATCCTTATTAAAAGGGTGGCGGCTTTATTAATGAAGGGAGGGATTTGAAGATGAGTACACAATCAAGATGGAGAAGCCCTGTTGCATGGGGTGCAGTAGTGGCGTTAGTACTATTTCTGTTAAAAAATTATGGTTTGCTCGGTTTTATAGGCTTGACGGAAGAAAGCTTTAAAGAACTAACTGCTTTAATATTTGCTGTACTTTCGGCATTTGCCTTCTTTAATAATCCTGTCAACAAGGACGGATTTTAGGTGTAGGCAATACAGATTTTAAAGCCTGCAAATAGACTTATTACTTGCTTTACAACGTATTAAGAGTTAACATGTACAATGAGCTGTAAAAACAATATAAACAGAGTATTTCAGGTAAGGATGGTGTTTGAATATGACACAGTCAATAGTAGACATTTTAGTGGCAGAAACATTAAGGCAAATGATTAGAATGAAAAGTAAGAAAGGCATATTAAAGCTGCGAAAAGCACTGGCTGATGGGAGTAAATCAAGTTTGCTAAAGAGATTGACGGAGAATTAAACCATCTAAGGAATGAAAGCTCTGAAAGGAATTTTAATAAGGACGCCATGACTTCCGGGTGCAACGAACACCAGGAAGTCAGTGCAGGTAACCCAACTACCTAACACCGGCAGTTTTTGCTGCCACAGCGACCTTGTATCCATTATACTTTAAAAAGTATTTTAAAACAATGATACAAAAGGCGCAGTGTGGGGTTATAATTAATCCTGCAGTGCATCTTGTTGATTTCCTTTCAATATAAAATGAAGGGAGACAAAAACTATGCAAAACACTACTATGAATTTTGAGGAAGCCTTCCGGGATTTCTTATCAAAGCGGGTCACAGAGGAATTGGGCATCTGGCTTTCAGCTGATGCCCAATACAAGAGGGTGAATGCTGAATTAGAAATGCAGGAGGAACAAGTCAAGGCTTGTGTTCATTCTAATGAATACAGGGATTTCGATATCCTCTTTGACAGGCTCAACTCCTTGTGCGGTGAAATGGAAATCACTATTGCCGAGACTGCTTATATGAAAGGTCTCAAAGATGGATTCAGACTTTACAGTACGATTATGCTTGACGTGGGTACAGTGCAATGCCAGGAGGATTAAAGAAGCATTTGGAGGAAACAGCCGAGCGAAGGGTTGAGGAGCTTGGCATCCTGATCTTAAAGAATGACAGCACATATAAAGAACTTCGGATACGGGCATATGAAGTTCAGCAAATGCTGGTGGCAAAGCTGACGGAGGAACAGCAGGGCATATTTGTGGAGTTTGAGGGACTCCAGAACTCGCAGGAGGCAATTGTAAGAGACAGGATTTACAGGGATGGCTTTATGGATGGGGTCAAATTGGTCAGGTTGTTGTTGAAGTAAGTTTATCAAAAATACAATCAGCATATAGCTGTAAGAGTGGTTTCTAATCGAACCCCTCTTTTTTTTGTCAAAAATTCGGGTGGGAAACTTTTACTTTCCTGTGTTGCGGGAGGTTGATAGGATGAACTTAGAACAAAAACAAAAGGTAAGCAAAATGAGACACCAGGGAATGAGCTACCAACGGATAGCAGCAGACCTTGGTGTTTCTGAAAATACAGTAAAATCATATTGCCAAAGGAACAACCTAGGTGCAGTTAAAGGCAGCAGGAGTGAAATCCATACTGAGTGCAAGCAGTGTGGAAGACCTTTGCTACAAGGAAGAAAGGGGCATCCCTCAAAGTTCTGTTCGGATGAATGCCGTAGGAAATGGTGGAAGGATAATGAGGGTCAGCTAACCAGGAAAGCATGGTATACCATCAGCTGCACTGGGTGTGGCAAGACCTTTGAAAGCTATGGTAATAAAGGTAGGAAGTTCTGTTCCCATAGCTGTTATATTAATTATCGTTTCAATAATATTAATAAGGATGGTGATGCATCATGAATAATGAGCAGTTACAGAGGGAAAAGAACTACAGAATATCCCTTTCCATCGCCAAGGCAATGCTATTGAATGGAGTAATTACAGAAAAGGAATTTAAACAGATAAATCGTCTTTTGGTTAGCAGGTACAAGCCTTTAATAGGCGGATTATAACGGTTGCTTTGTATTAAAATCAGAGTTATCATCGTACTACGAGGGGGGTGGTTTCATGCAACGCAACATAAAGAAAATAGAGCCTTTGATGCCAAAGGCACCAGCCAAAAAACGTGTTGCTGCATATGCCAGAGTGTCAAGCGGAAAGGATGCCATGCTCCATTCGCTCTCATCCCAAATCAGTTATTACAGTGAATATATACAAAAACATGCAGGGTGGGAGTATATGGGGGTATATGCGGACGAGGCGCTGACAGGCACCAAGGAAAGCAGGCCTGAGTTCCAAAGGCTCATGAATGATTGCAGAAATGGCAAGATAGACATAATTATTACAAAATCAATATCTCGCTTCGCAAGGAATACAGTAACTATGCTTGAGGCGGTAAGAGAACTTAAGAGTCTGAACATCAATGTATATTTTGAAAAAGAAAATATACACTCAATCAGTGGGGATGGTGAATTGCTTCTTACCATCCTCGCTTCATTTGCACAAGAAGAAAGCCGATCGGTCAGTGAGAACTGCAAGTGGAGGATAAGGAAAAGGTTTGCAGACGGAGAGATTGTAAACCTTCGGTTCATATTCGGATACAGCATTAAAAAAGGTAAAATAGAAATCAATCCAAGGGAAGCAGAATTTGTTAGGATGATATTTGAGGAGTATATCAACGGTAAGGGCTGTACCCTCATTGCTAAAAAGCTAAGGGACATGGGTATCCAGTCAATGAGGGGCGGCACATGGAATGCCGACAGGGTTGCAGATATTATAAAAAATGAAAAATACGCAGGACATGCCCTGCTTCAGAAAAAATATGTTCAAGACCATTTGACAAAGGCACTGGTTGCAAACAAAGGTGAGCTACCAAAATACTATGCCGAAAATACTCACCAACCTATTATTGACGAAGCCACTTTTAAAAAGGCTCAGGAGATAATGGCTTTTAACAGGGAATTGAATGCAGGAAAAAAGGAAGCCGGGCATTATCCTTTTACATCAAAGATAGTATGTGGAAGGTGCGGAAAGAACTTTAAACGCAAAACTACCAGAGGTAAAGTTTACTGGAATTGCTCCAGTTACCTTAAGTTTGGAAAGGAAGCCTGCCATGCAAAACAAATCCCTGATGGAGTATTGACTTTACTAGTGGAGGAGGTGCTGGGGCTTTCGGAGTTTGATAAAACAATATTTGAACTGAAGATAAAAGAAATACAAGTATCCGAATGCAATGTGGTTGTTTTCATATTTCATGATGGGCATATCGTAGAAAAGGAATGGCAGAACAAATCCCGCAGTGAAAGCTGGGATGGCGAGAGAAGGTATAATGCAAGGAATAAGGCATTGGAGTATTATGAGAGGAGGAATGCACAATGTCGACAGCAAGAGCGGTAACTGTAATTCCTGCAACAGCAGGACGGTATGCTCCTATACAAACAGGAGCAGTTGCAAGAAAAAGGGTTGCAGCCTATGCAAGGGTTTCCACAGACAACGATGAGCAGTTGACCAGCTATGAAGCGCAGGTTGATCATTATACAAGGCATATCAAATCAAACCCTGCTTGGGAGTTCATAAATGTATATTCCGATGAGGGTATATCAGCTACCAGTACCAAAAAGCGTGATGGGTTCAACAGGATGATTGCAGATGCCTTGGAGGGTCGGATTGACCTTATCATTACAAAGTCGGTCAGCAGGTTTGCCCGCAACACTGTGGACACCCTTACCATAGTCAGACAGCTTAAGGAAAAGGGTGTGGAGGTCTATTTTGAGAAGGAGAATATTTTTACACTCGACAGCAAAGGAGAGCTTCTTATAACCATCATGTCAAGTCTTGCCCAGGAGGAAAGCCGGAGCATCTCTGAGAACGTTACTTGGGGTCATAGAAAACGTTTTGCAGACGGAAAACTGATGCTTCCTTATGGCAGGTTCCT
The DNA here is from genome assembly GCA_964564015.1 of uncultured Acetivibrio sp. GTDB lineage: Bacteria > Bacillota > Clostridia > Acetivibrionales > Acetivibrionaceae > Acetivibrio. The sequence continues at coordinate 4,490 of CAZLZR010000002.1, read as the reverse complement.
TGGCTATGAAAAGGGTGAGGACGGTCTGCCAAAGATCGTGGAGAAGGAAGCATTTATTGTCAGGCTTATATACAAGCGGTTCCTTGAGGGTAAAACCATACCGGGGATAGCAAGGGAATTGACAGACAGAGGAATTCCCACTCCATCAAATAAAGAAGTTTGGCAACCAAGCACAGTATTAAGCATTCTTCAAAATGAGAAGTATAAAGGACATGCGATGCTTCAGAAGAGTTTCACTGTAGACTTCCTGACCAAGAAAAAGAAAGCCAACGAAGGTGAGGTTCCTCAATATTATGTTGAAAACAGCCATCCTGCAATTATATCCCCTGAAGTATTTGATCTTGTTCAGCATGAACTCAAAAAGAGGAAAGGGGTCAAAGGATACAAGACTGGTGGAGGTTGCTTTTCTGGAAGGATTGTCTGCGATGAATGTGGAAGTTTCTATGGCAGCAAGGTCTGGCATTCCACCAGCAAGTACCGGAGAACAATATGGCAGTGCAATAATAAATTTAAAAACAAGGAGCGGTGCCAGACTCCCCACCTTTACGAAGATAAAATAAAAGAAGCATTTCTGGAAGCCTTCAACAGCCTTATTGAAAACAGGGATGAATTGCTTCAGGGGTATAGGGAAATTATAAATGCCCTGACCGATACCGTAGGACTTGATAGAGAGTATGAAAAGTTCCAGAGTGAAAGCGAAGTGGTGGTGGAAATGCTACGTAAGTGTGTTGACGAAAATGCCAACTCCGCTCTTGACCAGCAGGAATATACCCAAAGATACAATGCTTTGGTACAGCGGTATGAGTCTGCTAAACATGGATTGGAAAATATCAATAATAAACGGTTGGAACGCAGTGCAAAGAGTGAAAGCATAGAAATGTTTATGCAAAGGCTTGAGCAAAATGACAAGCTTTTGGTAGGCTTTGACGAGGATACCTGGAATGCAGTTATAGAAAAGGTAGTTGTAAAATCTGAGCATGAAATGACATTTATTTTCAAGGATGGGTTGGAAGTTGAAGGCTCAATGTAATCTTTTACCCAAATCACAAATGTGCTAAAATAAGGTTATAGAATTGGATTAAAGGTGGGTATGTGAAATGGGGTATGTTGAACTTAACAACACTGGTGGTAAGGATCTAATTGAAGGAAAGGAACGGGTACTGATTTTTACAGAAGGAACCATACTTACTCCTCCATCCATATTTAAGCATTTTAAACATACATCATATATTCCTATAAAAAATACTGTAACCAAAATCACATCTTGGTATCAGCAGGGTGCGGAATTACTTTATTTGACTTCCTGCAAAAAGGAAAAGAATGTTGTTGAAATAAAAGAACTTCTCTTAAAATACAAGTTTCCTGGGCAAAGATTGTACTACAGGAACAAGGGTCAAAAGTATAAAGACATTGTTGAAGAAGTCATGCCCGATATACTAATTGAAGATGACTGTAGGAGCATTGGTGGCCAGTGGCAGATGTGTATTACATATGTGAAGCCGGAAATTAAAGAACGGATAAGATCAATCGTTGTAAAGGAATTCAAAGGTGTTGATAATTTGCCAGACAAGTTATTGGAGTTGAAATATTATAATGATTGATTATAAAGGTTATGTATACAACATTGCGTGAATAAATGAAAATGCCACAACCACATTTGAATTACTGTGGTTGTGGCATTTTATATGTTACATAAATAGGCGGTTATATGTAGTTTTGTTGGCATTGATAAATGCATCATTCAGTAGCGATTTTAAGTAATTTTGTTCACTGACTGCAGTCAAAAGAGCCTTACGAAGATCATCGAAAATTTTCCATTTGTTGTATTTTGGTGTGTGTGATAATTTTAGAATCGTCTGCTTGCAAGTGCTTGGATCAGTACCGTCAGGAGCTTCAAGAATGATTTTTCTTGATACTTTATCCAATTCCATAAGTAAGTTAGATTCGAACTCATTCTTAACACGGTCTAAATCTTCACGAATTTCTACTCCTAACGAAAATTTTTGAGGAGTCAGATTATCCATAATAGCTTTTATAAAATCTGTAAAAGTATGAATAATGACATTTTCCCATTTCTGAGCATATGAGACATGAGGACGACCACGATAAAGATTCCATAAAATAGCATCTACTGTCCAGTGGTGTAGCCTACTGGAACGATCTCGTAATTCACCGTATTCGGTATTGATGCAGTCAAGCAAGCAACCAATAGTTTGACCAATAATCACTTGAAGGGGTTCCTTGGGTTCTATGAATTTATCTATTTGATCAGGGGCAATGTTATGATTTTTAATTTTGCGACGTACTTGAACATATGCTTTACCTATTGAAGTACGTAACAAGCGGTATGGGTCATTTGTTGCAAAAAATGCTGTTGCATCATCACCCAACCGACTTCTACGTAAAGTATTGGCAAAACAAATGATGTCCGGTTTTTCAGGAAGAACAACACGGCTGTCTCTGCCAATAACTGACTCAATCAAGGAAAGCGTACTTGTTTTAAGTTCTGAAATTTGGTTCTGAACTTCAAGTGCTGTAGGCTCATCTTCTTGCTCGAAAGCATTTGCACGATCTAGATTGGTTATTGCTACAATCAGTTTGCTTGGCCGTACAGACTGTTGGATTGCCTCTAGATAGTCTTTGTTTTTAGAATCTATAGAAATTGCACTGCGAACATAAATAATGGCATCGTACATTACAGGTGTCAACAGAGCCTCTCTAACTCGTTCGGGAATCTTCCCAAAGCCGTCATTGTCAAATCCTACAACGTCATATACACAATAAGCAGTTTCGTTCAAATATCCATTTAGGAGCAGACCAGGCCCAGGCACATACAGTTTCATATCTTTAATCACACATGCGGCACTTGGAGCCTTTTCCTTAAGAGAGTTTGTGACCGCTTGTACACAATTCTGAAACTCAGTTGCATTTTTACCACGGGCAATAGCAGTATGAGATATATTATCTACTTCAAAACCTGCATTTTGAAGACAATCAATCGCCTTTTCATAGATCAATGTACTAAGTTCATTGATGAGATCAGTCACATTAACTGTAATCGGAGGCTCGGTAGAATTGTTTACCTCGCTTGTTTCTGGAAATAGTTTTTGATCGATAAGGGTGTCAATCATGCGATTTGCTTCGGTCTTGTCAGTTTTTAAAAGATCAAAATAGTTTTTTCTAAATAAATCATCTGCTTGTTCATCGACAAATTTAAGAATCGAAGTCATAATTTCTTGATAACGCATCCAGGCACTTTCGTAACCGCTGAGTAGCTTTTCTATTCGAAATGTAGCATCTGCTGGCGAGAGACGTTTACTAATAGTGGAAATATAAAAGCTGTCATGCTCTGATTTGTTTTTTGGTCTACTAGAGATGCAATTCTTTAATTCAGGAACTAGTGATGCCTTCATATGACGCCCAACATCAACCTTAATTTCTTCTAAATCCTTAATACTGTTTATCAAAACATCAGCGGTATCAAGAGTTGGAGCAATGAAAGTTTTTGACATACAAGAGGTTGTATTTCCGTTGCCAGCAAAAAGGTGCATGCCACTCTGAAAGTCAGGATACACCATTCCAGCAATCAGTGTACTTTTTCCTTCCCCGCTCCCTCCGACTACTGCACATGCTGGGTAGTTTTTTTCTTCTTGCTCATAACCTAGGGTAATTAACTGGTTTTTATACATAAAAAATCCTCCTAAAAAAATTTTACAAAATAAAGACGCTTCTTGTCAAAGACACGCCAAATTCTGCACAAATTTATGGAGGTTACTACATTTCCACTAATTGTGATTGTCTGACATGCACGCCCCATCAGGCATACGGCTGAAGCCTTATTGAATGAACTTTCGAATACATCGCGGACACCAACATGCCAACTCTGCATTACGAGTTTCTCCAACAATTGCCATCTTTAATTGTAAATCTATTCTAACACCAGTAAAAAAGAAAATCAAGATATTCTGGAAATTTTGATAAATGCCTTTAGTAATATTGTAATATTTGTTTAAAAATTGAATAATGAATGAATATTAAAATATTTCAGGGCTAAGGGCTAATAAACCTGATTTCAAAGGCTTTCAGATGGGTGCATACAAAATAGCGTAAATAAAATCACAAAAATAGCCGTTATTTTGTATCAAAATCAGAGTCTATAGACAAATAAGAACTACAATTTTAATACAATGCAAAGTCACTGATTTCAGTGGCTTTTGTTGTTTTTAGGGGTGAAATTGGGGTTCGTTTTCTTTAGATTTTCATAGTTGGATTGTAAATATGAGGCAAATATGTACCAGGGTGTTCAAAAGGGTGCAAGGGGTGTTCACTTTCTTTAGGGGTGTGCATTTTTGATGAGGGGTGTTCAAACCTTTTAGCAGAAGTCCGATTATGAAAAATATGTTCAATTCAATAGCAAAAAGCAATATATATCTTGGGTTCTTCCGCATATTTGGCGGTTATAGGTAATTAATTGATTGATAAACTACCTT
>CAZLZR010000001.1:105194-197045 GCA_964564015.1 uncultured Acetivibrio sp. | reverse complement strand
TTTTTAACTGTTTTTAATATGTATTCCATATAATTACATACATGCGTTAGCCGTGTAAATAAACGGAAGAATTATTACATCATAATATTTATTCCCCAAAACAAGCTTTCAAAACATATATCAAAAACAAAAAGTTTCCCTCTAGTTATTTGCATATTTTGCCGATGTTCATATTAACCAAGTTCCCTATAAAGGATGTGATTTAGTTGTCTAAATATTCATCTGACAGGAAGAGTTCAACAAAATTTTGCAGGGTCTCAATTAACGATGAGCAAAAATGGGTTCATGGAATAATTACTTACATAAATTTCGACAAGAGCATAGCCGAAATTTTTCTGCCTGCAAGGTATTTTAAAGAATATCTGGCTGAAGGCAGCAATATTACTGTCAAGTCTATGGATAAAAATAATGAGATTCTATTTTGCGGAAGTATTGCCAAGAAGGTTATATCTATAAGAAAACAGGCCATTACTGTCCAAATAGATAAAGTGCTGAACTATGAAAACAACAGAAAATACGAAAGGTTTAATGTCAATTACGGTTGCAATTTATTTACGGGAGCAGGCAAAGAAATTACCGGAAAAATTATTGACATAAGCCTGAATGGATGCATGATTTACACAAATGAACCAATTGATGAAAACTCTATTATAACAGTCAAATCAATTATTTCACCGGAAACAGAACTGAATTTCCAGGCAAATGTAATAAGAGTCAAAAAGATAAAAAACCAATCCTACTCCTATGGGCTTCAAATGTGTAGTATAGATAACAATAACAACATTCTGCTCAATGAACTTATTGCATATCTGATAAAACAAAAGAATTTTATCGAACAGGAATGGAAAGTCTTTAACCGGCTAAAATACACGGTTTATTCAATTACAGTGTTCCTGATATTTTTTATCGTTTTCTACATTTTTGCTTCGACTGTAGCTTAGTCGAAGCAATATTTTGTTTGCCGGAAAAAAACAAATATCACAAAACAGTTAAAATAACAAGCAATTAATGAAATACGCTCTGAAGTTAAACAACCGCAGAATTTATTTTTCACTGTTTAAGAAATTTTTTCGATACACGCCAGTATAGGCGGGCAATTGACTTGGTTTATAAATTCCGTCTTCATTACAAGATACTTTTTGGGATCAATTCTCTCTAAATACTCCATAACTTGAGTTTTCTCTTCAAATCCGCTGTCACCACCGTGGTACACCACAATACTGATTATTCCACCTACCACCAATAGTTCCATAGCCTTTTCTAATGCAGTTATTGTAGTTTGAGCCCTGGTTCCCAAGTTATGGTCTCCACCGGGCAAGTAGCCAAGATTGAACATTACAGCTTTCACATTACTTTTCACGTACTTGTCAAGGTTTTCATGTCCGGCTTTAATGAGATCCACCCTATCTCTCAACTCAATTTTGTCCAGTTTTTCTGCCGTTCTGTCAAGGGCAATCTGTTGTATATCGAAGGAATATACATGGCCTCTCCCTCCAACAAGCTGCGCCAGGAACAGAGTATCATTGCCATTGCCTGCTGTAGCGTCAATTACAATATCACCTTCTTCAACAAAATTCTCAATATACTTATGTGATTGTGATAAAGAATTCCCTACTTTTGGCATTTCATTCTCCTCATGAGTAAATCTTTTAGCGTGCTCCCATACTCCTTAAAACCAAATCTATTTCAAGGCTATCATTATCATATCTCGTATCACCTTTGCTGCCAGCAGTGCAGTCCTGTCTGACTGGTCATAGTGTGGTGATACTTCAACAAGGTCAAAACCTACAATATTCAAATCCTTGATAATGTTCAAAGTCTGTAATAATTCCTTTGAAGATATTCCACCAGGCTCAGGAGTTCCTGTTCCATTGGCATATGCAGGATCTACAACATCAATATCAAGGGTAAAGTAAACAGGCTTGTCCTTAAATTTGTCAACAACCTTTTTCAGAGGTTCAAGTACCTCAATTGTATACATATTGGTATTCGCTTTTGCATATTCAAACTCTTCCCTGGTACCGGATCTGATACCGAATTGGTAAATGTTTTTGCCTGGCATGAAGTCAACAAGTCTTCTTACGGCAGAGGCGTGGGAATTAGGGCATCCAAGATATCCTTCCCTCAAATCTGCATGAGCATCAAAGTGAATAATAATAAGCTCGTCCCCGTACTTTTTATATACCTCTTTTATGACAGGCACACTTATAAGGTGTTCACCACCTATAAACAACGGGAATTTATTATCCTCTATTATCTCTTTTGCAGCCTGTCCTATCATGTCAAGGCTTTTTTCAACATTGCCAAAAGGCAGATCCAGATCTCCTGAATCATAATATTCAAAATCCTCAAGGCTCTTATCCATATAAATACTGTATTCTTCAATTCCTATTGACACTTCTCTTATCTTTTGAGGACCAAATCTTGTGCCGGGTCTGAAACTGCACGTAAAATCCATGGGAACCCCAACCATAACAACAGATGCTTCCTCATAGCTTTCGGTGCTGCCCATAAACTTTGTAGACAGTGTCAAATTTCCATCTTTCAAACTCATTTTTTTACCTCTTTCAAGCATATTATTTTACAGGTATATTTTTCTTGGCACCATATTATGGAAAGGATACCACAAAGGGTACTCCCTTATTTAACCAAATCTCTAGCAAACTTCGGCAGAGCAAATACTGCTTTATGTAGCTCAGCGCAGTAATACTTGGTATCTAACTCAGGTATTTTTGTTATATCGGTTTCAAGAGGGTCATATTTCTTTGAACCCATTGTAAAGCTCCAGAATCCGCTCGGATATGTAGGAATTGCACAGGTATATAGCCTCGTAATGGTGAATAATGAACTTACGTCCTTATACACATTCTTGATCAATTCCTTGTGAAAAAACGGTGACTCTGTCTGTGCAACGAATATTCCATCTTCTTTGAGCGCATCAAATATAGCCTTGTAAAAATCAACAGCAAACAATCCTACAGCTGGCCCTACCGGGTCTGTAGAATCAACCATTATAACGTCGAACTCATTTTTGTTATCCTGAACATATTTTATACCGTCAGCAACCAACACCTCTACCCTTTTGTCACTGAGAGCGCAGCTTATCTCGGGAAGGTATTCCTTTGAAACTTCTATAACACGTCCGTCTATTTCGCAAAGTACCGCCTTTTCAACGGAAGGGTGTTTTATTATTTCTCTTATTGCCCCACCGTCACCACCACCGATTACAAGAACCTTTTTGGGGTTTTTATGTGTAAAAAGCGGAACGTGAGAAATCATTTCATGATATACAAACTCATCTTCTATAGTTGTCTGGACTGTACCATCTAATACAAGCATTCTACCAAACTGTTCTGTCTCTATCAGCGCAAGATCCTGAAATTCAGTTTTTTCTGTATGATAAGTCTTTTTTGTCTTACATGTAATGCCAACACCGGGTGTTTGAAATTCCGTGTACCATAAATCCATTTTTATCACTCCTTGTGTATTTTTAGTTATATATCGTACAGTAGCTTAAAACTGCATTTAAATTAGCAAATATCAGTTGTAAGGGATAACGAAAAAACAACTTCCTATTCTCATATTTTGAAAACATTATTAAATCAAGTTTTTTCGTTATCCAGAGTAGAAACTTATATTTTAGTCATACCTAATTCCCATTCTTTAACTGGCAATAATCAATATTTTAAATTGCAAACATTGAATTGTCAAAGAAAACTTAAGCTTCTGGAATATTTTTCTTCACATTTATTACATTCTATCAAAGTCTGGTAAAAAAAACTTTTTGAGAAGAACAGTATATAAGAAACCATTGTGCATATAATAATTCTGCACAAAAATAATCTTTTGGAGGGGTTTCTATATGGCTGATTGTCAAAAAGTTATGTGCTCAGTGGGTAGTTGCATACACAATGAGTTCAGTGAAAACTTGTGTACTTTAGATGCAGTACAGGTTAGTGCAGCAGCTAAGTCAAATAGTGGTGCCCCGTACGATGAAACACTTTGTGCAAGCTACAAGTCCGATAAGGAAAAAAAGTAAGGAAGCTTTAGTTACCGGATCAGGGGATACTCCCCCTGATCCTTCCTTATCAGATGAATTTAAGCTCCATCAATTAACTGACACCAAACTCATACTTTATGTATACCATATTACAGATTAAAGCTGAACTCGAGCTCAATAATTTCCCATACCAAACCTGCACAATTGTGTCTTTTACCAACAGCTATACTGATTTTAATAAAGCCTCCACCTCATTACGGCTTAACTCCCGCCAACTCCCATCTGATAAATCGCCTAATGTAAGATTCCCCAAAGATATTCTTTTTAAAGATAGTACAGGATGTCCTATAGCTTCACACATTTTTCTTACCTGCCTGTTTTTACCTTCATGTATTGTCACTTCAATAACGCAGGTGTTTTCTTTTTTGCTTACTATCCTTAACTTTGCAGGAGAGGTAGTGTAATTTTCAATCTTCAAACCGCTTTCAAATCTATCAATTTCTTCCTTTGACGGACACCCTGCAATAGTTGCCAGATAAGTCTTTTTTATCTCATGCCGCGGGTGCGTCATTTTATGTGTAAAATCTCCATCGTTAGTGAGGATCAATAACCCGGTAGTCTCATAATCAAGCCTTCCCACCGGAAATACTCTTTCATTTACGTCCTTTAAGAGGTCAATCACGGTAGGCCTTCGAAATTGGTCTTTTACAGTAGTTACATAGCCTGAAGGTTTATTTAACATAATGTATACTTTTTTACTTTCAGGCCTTACCAATTTTCCGTTTACTTCTACTTGATCCCTGTCACTCACCTTTAGTCCCATTTCATTTACAATACTGCCATTTACCTTTACGCTTCCCTGCTTTATCAATTCCTCTGCCTTTCGTCTTGAAGCGACGCCGCAATCAGCTATATACTTCTGTAGCCTTATCATTTCCATAAGCTTTTCCCAACCTTTTCAGATAGCCAAATATTAAATATATAACCTTATCCGTTTTTATTCGGTTACCTCTTTTTATTAATTATTCAGGAAAGCTGAAAATGTAACTTCCATTTCTTTTTTTGCCTGAAGCATATTTATGATAGCCCCTAAAATAGTGGAAGTATTACTCAATTCATTCCTTAACTTGACTATTATACTTTATTTCACAAAATATTTCTACGAATTGACATGAAATATTTCATCAAATTAAAAAGGCAGGAATTTTTCCCACCTCGGCTGCATAGACGAGCAGTGTAGCACAATGTTAATCAACCGGTTCTTCACTCGTCTTCATCTATATCAGATTTTCCGTTTCTTTCTACAGATTTAAAATCTTTTTTAACTTTTAACTTTTTTTTAATTGTATCATTTGCCTTTTCAATCAGATCCGGAATAAGATCAAGAATCTTCTCAACCGATGCATTTACATTTACTGGCAACAATTTAATTTGCCCCTGTCCAACCACCATAAATGCTACCGGATTTATGCTCACACCGGCACCGCTACCTCCGGCAAAGGGATGTTTACCGCTTCCCTCTGCTTCAACTTCTTTATTATTACCGTCTTCACCTTCAATCATCACTTTGCAGCAGGAATTGTACTCTCCTCCTCCTGCAGCAAATCCGAAAGTAACCTTTGAAATAGGGATTATTATTGTACCATCGGGAGCCTGTACTGCATCACCTACTATAGTATTTACATCAACCATATCCTTAATACTTTCCATGGCTGTTGTCATAAGTCCCTGAATTGGATGTTCCGCCAAATTTATCACCACCTGTATTTATTTGGAATCTTAAAAAAAGTCGGCTTTGCCGATTTAACGCTAGGGTATTTCTCTGAAGCAAACAGCCTTGCGGTAGACTTTTTTGATGCCATAATGAAATGCACTTTCTTAAGCATTAAAAAAATACTTCCTGTCATCCGGCTACACTTCTTCTTAGTTCTATGAAACCGAACTTATTTCGGATAATGTGGATTAATATTATTAAACCAACAATAATAATATGTCCAACTCTCATACTTAATATACAAAATAAATCAACTTTAAATTTTTTTCCCATATAATCAGGTTTTATATTTATTGACTTCTCCACTATATTCAACTTGTTATGAAGAAAAGATACCAGTAGACCAACAGCTGACCAGCATAATCCGGTAAGAACTGCTGTATGGTGGGCATTATCCGTGCCAAAGGAAATATTAATATCAAGTTTCTTAATACTCAGTCTGCATTTTAAATATTTATATATATGGCCAATCAGTATATTGTATTTCTTGCGAAAACTTCGGAACATTTCTATTTTTGAAATTATATCACCATAACTCGTTTTGTCCTTTTTGTTTGATACATCCTTCTCCTTTTTTCCTTTTTTCTTTATTTTACGGAACCTTATTCCCTTCTTTCCTGCATCTAGCCTCGGAAGCTCGTACTTATACTTTATTAATCCGTTAAATATAAAAAAAGACAGCACAAAATGGTCGTTAACACCTTGCCTGTTATACTCCATAGCTACATTTATCTTTATTAGACATAAAATTAAAAAAACAAAAATCAATATTATAGTTACAATAAAAAATGACACATTACCACACCTCTTATTAGCTATTTTTTCCTTAATAACAAAAATAATACACTTAACAAGTGTATTATTAGATATTCATGGTATATTTTTTATTGTTTTACTATTCTTATCAATCGAAATTTAGTTCCGCTGATTATAGGAGCGGACATTACTTCTTTGATTGCAGCGGAAGCTGCAATATATCATTTCATATCATTACTTCCATTCAAATCGGCATCATTGTTTACCTCTGTGACAATACTGCTATTTCCTTCCTCACCGTCACCTTTACTATCATCCGTACCCATATCGCTAGTCCCGGATCTTTCTCCGGATCCCGGTTCATACATCTCCTGAATTTCATTCATTTCAAATATGGGCAGATCACTGTCTGATTTGTAACCAAAGCTTCTGAAGAATTCTTCAGTGGTTTCGTATAATATAGGCTTACCGGGTGCATCCAATCTTCCTGCTTCCTTAACAAGGTTCTTTTCTATAAGCTTTGTGACAGCACTATCGGAATTAACTCCTCTGATCTGCTCTATCTTTGCTTTTGTAATAGGCCTGTTGTAAGCTATAATAGCAAGCGTTTCAAATGCTGCCTGTGATAGTCCGCTCTTTTGTTTCGGCTCAAACAATACTTTCACATACTCATATAATTCAGGCTTGGAACACAATTGATAGCCATTGCTGATCTCCCTGATAGTAATCCCCCTTGAAGGATTATCATTATAATTAACAATCATATTGTTTATGACAAGCTTGGCAACCTTTTTATCAATGCCTGCTATCTCACATATTTTTTCCAAAGATATTCTATCACCGGAAGCAAAAAGAAGCCCTTCAATTATTCCTTCAAGTTTTTTTAAATCCATGTGAGCTTTTCCTCCAAAAAACAGTGCTTTTCCATATATGACACATCAATAATATGACGCTCTAAATAAGAAATATTTCTGTAGATTAAATTTGCAGATCAATTCTCAGCTGCAATCTTTTCTTCATCAAAGTCTTCAAGGTTTTCATCTATTCTTTGGACAACAATTTCAGCAAACTGAGCATTCTGAGTAATTGAAACTTTTTTAAGCTTTGCAAGTTCCAATATAGCCAGAAACCCTGTAACCACCTCGAGCTTTGACTTGGTGGCAATTGAAAACAAATCCGAAAACCTGAAGTAAGCCTTATTGATAAGGGTTTTTATAACCTCTCTTATTTTGCTTTTAAGGGATACTTTCTCAACCTGAAGTATCTGAGTCATTTTCCCGGCACCCTTGTTTATCTTTCGCTCATTGCGCTCAATCAGATTCACGTATACCCTTTTAAGCTCATCATAGGAGAGTTCTATAGGCTCGTCCTCGCTTTTTATGTCGATTTCCTCGGGCTGCCTGTAGCATACCTTTTCCCATTCTTTTTCCCTGACCCGCAATATTTCAGTAAACTTTTTGTACTTTTTGTACTCGACAAGCTTTAAGATAAGTTCTTCTCTCGGGTCAATCTCTTCTTCCTTGTTTTGCTTGGTACTTGGAAGCAGAAGTTTTGATTTTATGTGTAAAAGTGTAGCAGCCATAACCAGGAACTCGCTAGCCACTTCTAAATCCATTTCCTGCATTTGAAAAAGATAGTCCATGTATTGGTCTGTTATCTCATTTATAGGGATATCATATATATCCACCTGATTCTTTTCAATCAGGTGGAATAACAGATCAAAGGGACCTTCAAAATTCTGTATTTTTATTGTACAAGCTTTTGATAAAACACTTTCCAAAAAATCCACCACCACTCTAAAAGGATAGTAGAAACCCAATTACCAAAGGAATATCCGAAACTATATTTTCAGCATTCCAAAACACTACATAAAATCTATCTTCATTGCGCTTCTTACATCTTCCATTGTCTTCTTTGCGGTATTTTCCGCTCTTTTATTACCTTCACGAAGTACTTCCCTCACCATATCAGGTTTTTCAAGTATCTTCTGCCTTCTTTCATAAATTGGTTCCAAATGTGCAACCATTTTATCGGCAAGATTTCTCTTACACTGGACACAGCCGATTTTCCCGCCTCTGCACTGTTCTTCAATCTGAGGTATTTCACTTTCGTTGAATACCTTATGGAAAGAGAACACTGTACATACTTCAGGATGCCCCGGATCGTCCTTTTTGATTCTTGCCGGATCGGTAACCATGGTACTTACTTTTTTCCTCACTGTGTCAGGACTATCGGAAAGTGCAATGGTATTTCCGTAGCTCTTGCTCATCTTTCTTCCGTCAGTTCCGGGAAGAACCTTGGCTTTTGTCAATATAGGCTTCGGTTCCGGGAAAACTTCTCCATAAAAGAAATTAAAACGTCTTGCAATCTCCCTTGTCAGTTCAAGGTGGGGCAATTGATCCTCGCCAACCGGTACAAACCCTGCTTTGTAAATAAGGATATCTGCAGCCTGAAGATTCGGGTAGCCTAAAAACCCGTAGGTAGTTATATTCTTATCCTTCAATTGGTTTAACTGATCCTTATAGGTCGGGCAACGCAACAGCCAGGATAACGGAGTAGTCATTGAAAACAGCAAGTGAAGCTCCGCATGCTCCTTAACTTTTGATTGAAGGAAAATTGTGCATTTTTCCGGGTCAAGGCCTGCGCTTATCCAATCTACAACCAAATCATTTATGTTATTCTTTATTTCCGAGGTATTTTCATATCCGGTAGTCAGGGCATGCCAATCAGCAACAAAAAAGAAGCAGTCATAATCATCCTGCAATTTCACCCAATTTTCAAGAGCACCGAAATAATTTCCCAGATGTAATGCCCCTGTAGGTCTCATGCCACTCAATATAGTACCTTTTTTCACCACAAATTCACTCTCCTGTTGTCTATATTCTTATAGAGCATTTCAAAGTATTGCTTTCTGTTAAGAATAATTTATTTGAAACGCTGATAGCAAAGTTATTTTGATAATCACATTTATAAATTATATCTTTTTTTCTATACAAAGTCTAACTAATTTTTCTTGGAAAACATTTTACATTAATCCAAATTTAAAAACTAAAAATGGTTACAATAGCAATTTAACAATTGGTACAACTACATATATTATAGCAGTTTCAACAGTCTCAATTATTGGCCATATAATTCTTCCCAGCACACCTGTAAACATAAGAATTATAAAGACAATCACTATGTAATTCTCATACTCGAGCATTTTAAAATAATCCCTTGAAGGCAGTATACCGGAAAGTATCTTTGAGCCGTCAAGAGGTGGTACAGGCAGCATATTGAAGATCCCGAGAAGTATATTCATTTCAAAGCCTTGTTTAAAAAGTCTTAACAGGAAATTCAACCCGCCGGAACTGACATCATAACCTTTTAGCGAAATGTATACATATGGAAATGCAAAAATCAAGCCTAAAAGCAGATTAGATACAGGTCCTGCGAGGCTTGTCAGCATCGTTCCCTTTTTGCGGTCTTTGAAGTACATGGCATTGACCGGTACCGGCCTTGCCCAACCGAAAGAAGTGAATACAATCATTAACGTACCTAACGGATCAAGGTGCTTTAACGGGTTTAGCGTAAGCCTTCCCTGATTTGCAGCGGTATCATCTCCTAAAAGTTTTGCAGAATATGCATGGGAAAACTCATGAACAGTAATTGATATTGCAAATATCAAAAATGCTATCACGAACATCAAGGGATCTTTCGGCAAGTAATTTATCATATCATTTCTCCTTATCTGTAATGTTTGTCCTGACAAACTCTATTTCTTCATCACGAGTAAATATTTTACCATTAATTTTCTCTTTAAGCACTATTTCCAGAATCTTTTTAATTTCAGGACCCGGATCAATTCCCAGTTCCATGATATCCTTGCCTGTTATTTCAGGCCTTATCCGGCTTAAGTTATTAAGATATAAAAGCACGGTATCTTTTACCTTATCACCATACATAAGGTATATCACATACAGGCTTTCTATGGATAATCCTTTATACATCAAGAAAACACCATAGTTTGAAACCCCATTTCCGCACAAATATCCGGAAGTATCCGTATCCCTTACCTTCACAAATCTGAGTATTTCATCACAATATTCCTTCGTAAGCCTTAATCTATCTGCCAATAAAGGCACCTTGTCGGCACATGTATTTAAAAACAGTATCAGAATGTATACAAGAATTTTATCAATATTTTTCTTTTTAATCAAGTTGTTATAAAACTCTTCATAATGCTTGTCCGAGCTTTCCATCAGGTTTTTTAGTTCATCGGATAAGGCTATTTCAGGATAAATTTTTTCAAGCAAACCCAGTTCCTGCATTCTGCCAAGCATTGTAACCGTATTTCTTTCCTTTAGCATGTAAATGAATTCGGAATTAATCCTTTCTCTGCTCAATTTGTCTAAAACACCGCTGTTTAACGCATCTATTGCAAAATTTTCAGTTTTTTCATCCATTTTAAATCCGTATCTCTGTTCAAACCTGACAGCCCTCAGTATCCTTGTTGGATCTTCCACAAAGCTGAGATTATACAAAATTCTTATAACGCCATCATAGAGGTCTCTTCTGCCTCCATAAAAATCAATAATTTTTCCGAATTCACTACTGCTTAACTTCATCGCAATACAGTTTATGGTAAAATCCCTTCTGAAAAGGTCATCTTTGATTGACCCCCTCTCAATTACAGGAAGTGCACCGGGGAATTCATAGTATTCCTTTCTGGCAGTTACCAGGTCAATTTTCAGATCATCTTCTAACACAACATAAGCAGTATGAAACTTCTCATGCTCTGTAAGCTTTGATCCAGACCTTTTTGAGAACTTCCGGGCAAAGTCTATTGCATCACCTTCAACAACTATATCTATATCAAGGTTTTCAACTCCAAGTATAAGATCTCTTACAAAACCCCCGACTACGTATATGTTTATGCCATCTTCATCAGCAATTTTGCCGGCCAAAGCTAACGCTTCAGTGACTTTTGGCAAAAGCCCTTCAAGCTTGTAGGACAGGTTATCAATGGTATATTCCTTTCCTATCTCACTTCTGCTGCCGGGCACATTTTGTTTTTTATATTTACCTCCATATAGCGTTCTGATTATATCGGTACGTGTCACAATTCCTATCATCTCATTGTCCTTCAAAACAGGAAGTCTCCCAATGTCGTGCTCTGCAAAAAGCTCCTGCACCTCTTTTAGCGGTTCATCATAATTAATGGTTACAACTTTTTTTGACATATAACCTTTTAGAGGAGAGTTACCATATCCGTGAACCCTTGCCTTGTCTATATCACGCCTTGAAATTATACCCGCGATTTTATTATCACTGATTACAGGCATACCTGAGTGGCCATACTTGATCATTATATCGTAGGCCTCATCAATTGTAGTGTCGGCTAACACTGTTTTTACGGGGGAACTCATTATATCCTGGACTTTGATAACAGGACTTATGTTGGTTTCCAAGGTCTCCTTTAAGTCTGAATGAATTTTTTCGAGATTGTCTTCATCAGATTTTGAAGAACCCGCACCTTTATGTCCACCACCACCGATTAATTTCATAATTATGCTTAGGTCAATCTCTTCTCTGACACTCCTGCCAATTATATAGGTCTTATTTTTCATTCGCATAATGGAAAACAAAGCGTCTAAATCCCGCTCCTCCAGGATTTTCCTTGTAAGGTAGGCTGCCTCATCCACATAGTAATCCATTCTTACCTTGGTAAATCCTACCTCAAATCCATTTATGGAATCTACGACAATATTTTTATTAAGTAGCAGCGATAACTCCTGCTGACCTTCTGACAAGCGGTTTATAATCAAACTTTCTATGACCGACAGGTTAGCCTCTTTTTCAAGTAAGTATCCTAACGCATAGGCATCCCTGTATGTAGTACCTGAAAAGATAAGAGAATTGGTATCCACATAAATCCCCAAAGCAATTATCGTTGCCTCAACCGGAGATAATTCAATTCCTTCTTTTATTAGTTCTTCTACAAGTATGGTGGTATTAGCACCCACCTCTTCAACTTTCATGAACGGCGAAGTTATTCCATCCGCACACAAAATGTGATGGTCATAAATTACAATTTCAATCCCCGGCTTCAAAACCCATTCACTGAATTTGCCGATTCTAGAGAGCGAATGGGTATCTACAATTATTATTCGGGTAAGTTTTTCACATTCAACTTCATTAGCTTCAACAAAATTGAATATATCTTCATACATGTTTATAAACTCTCTGACATCTCTTCCGATATTCCCCGGAAGAACCAACTGTGCACCCGGATAAAGTTTTCTTGCAGCAAGCATGGAAGCCAGGCAATCAAAATCAGTATTATTATGTCCGATAATTATCTCCATTAACTTCACTCCTATAAACAGTTAATTACGAGTGCATCTAATATAACTTGCTTCACAATGTTTCTTCCATATTTTTCTTCACCTAAATTATATACACTCGGTAATTGCTAATTTATCAATTTCCCATTGGTGTTTCTGCTAAAAGCTGTCTGCTTTTTCTCTTTCCAGGCATACCCGGCGTACTGATTACATATACAAAAGTAAAAGTCACTAAGAGGCTGTAGACAAATAATATTGCTGCATTCTTCATTGACATCATATCGAATACATATGATTTTATACATGTGATCAGCAAAGTCGTCTGAATTAAGAACCAAATTAACAGCACAATTATCCATATAACCCTTGTTGCAATATTTTTATATCCTACCCTGCCCATTACTAACAATGGTGTCCCGACAAGTATCATAGCAACAAACACATTTAAATATATTGAAACTGCAAAAAAGACTATTGTATAAAGACTATTTAACAGTATCCTCTGATACTTTGTAATCTCATAATAGTTATCGCTTTTTCCCCTTAATGATATGAATCTCAATATAATAATGGCCGGTACTCCTATAAAATTCACCAAAGCCCATAGTAGTATTAATATAATTATGTTCAAATCAGCGGCAAACTCATACCTAAACACCTGCCATATATATCCTGAAAATGCAGATAGTGCAACAGTTGAAATAATCCATGGCAGTTCACTTTTCAAAAACCCGATAAAAACCCCTGGATTTTTTATTACATCCTTTGAAGAAATAAACCACAGTACAATCCCGGCAATCATCAATAACATTATAAAAGCTGATATTATTCGGAAATCGAGATACTTATTATCTTCTACCACATAAAGATTGCTTTCAAGTTCTGCTGGAAAATCATTCAGTTCAATACTTTTTATGTACTGCTCCGACAGCTTTCCTATGACATCAAGAGTTTCTTCACTAATGTTTGAAATAGTATCGTTCCTTGTATGATATACACTTTCCGGATCTACCATGTTATTGCTGTTAGCAGCTATAAAACCCACTGACGGTATATTTCTGTCTACAAAAGGTCCTGAATCGGTATTGACATCGCCGGAAACCCTCTGGGATACCATTTTATTGAGCAAAGGTGTAAAAATACCCAGACTCAAACTGCCAAACCCACCATCATCATCTAAATAATATTCACTCCTGCCACTTTTCTTTATAAGGTTATTTGCAAGAGCTGTTGTCCAAAGCGGCGAAGACCCCTTTGCACTTGCATACTGATAAAGTCCTGCCGTATCGGCATCCTTATAGCCCACGCAATCAAGAATCATTGCCAGTTTAACATCCTTAAGCGAGTGTCTCCGGGCAAATGCTTCGGAGCCTTTCAGCCCTATTTCTTCGCCGTCAAAAGATATGAACATGTACGTGTAATAGTGTTTTTCATCAGTTAGTACCCTCGCAAGCTCAAGCATTGATGCGGTACCGGAAGCATTATCCTGTGCCCCTTCAAGTGTTCCATAGGTATCCCTGTGAGCTCCTAAAATAATTGTTTCGTCACTTTTACCTTTACTTACCCCTATAACGTTTATTCCTTTTACTTTTTCAAATATCTCATTCATGCTGAATCTGTCAAAGTCTGTAGATGAATCTGACTGTTCATCTGATGAGTCATCTGTAATTTTGCCCATTGTTGCGTTTATAAGTTTCACAGGTGATCGGCATATAAATTCTTCAGTATAAGTTTTAAGACCGATATTTTCAAACTCCTGTACAATCCAATTGGCAGAAGCTTCGGCATTTTCACTTCCAATCGATCTTTCAGGAAAATTACTTGTAATATATTTGATATCCTCATATGCTCTTTGGGCTGAAAACTCTAGCAAACTGTCATAAGTTTGAATTTCCGGTAAATCTTTAAGCCACATATTATTGAAAAAAAGTGGAACAGAAATTATAACAACTGCATAAACTAAAAAATAAGCAAGTAATTTATTAATGTTCATTTTTCCCCCAAAAATGTTTTATTCTATAATACATCAATTATAACAGATGTATGACAAAAAAAGAGCACTTAAATTATCAGTAATTTAGGTGCCCTTACCTCTTTTTTTATCCTCGCTTATAGATCTTCAGGTATTATATCGTTTCTTATTATATCGTCAAAGTCCTCTCTTTTTACAATTACACGTGATTTGCCGTTTTTTACAAGAACAATCGGAGGTTTTGGTATACGGTTATAGTTGCTCGACATTGAATAGTTGTATGCTCCTGTTGCAAGAACTGCCAAAATATCTCCAGCCTGAATCTCCGGCATACTTATGTCTTTTGCCAGGAGGTCTCCCGACTCACAGCACTTTCCTGCTATAGTCACATCCTTCACCCTCGGAGCATCTGCCCTGTTTGCGATCAATGCATCATATTTAGACTGGTATAGTGCGTACCTTGGGTTATCCGTCATACCGCCATCAACAGACACGTAGGTTCTAACGTCCTTAATGTCTTTAACAGCGCCAACCTTATATAAAGTTATTCCGGCAGAAGCAACTATTGATCTTCCCGGCTCCATGACTATGAAAGGCAGCTTTATACCCTTTTCCTCACATTCACTTCTGACAACTTTTGAAACCGACTCAATATAGTGGTCATACTCAATAGGATCATCACTCATCGTATACTTAATTCCAAAGCCACCACCAAGGTTCAATTCTTCAATTTCCAGACCCAATTCATTCTTGACCTTGGCAATAAATTCAAGCATTACCTTTGCAGCCAACTTGAAAGGCTCAAGGTCAAATATCTGAGATCCTATATGGCAGTGAACTCCGGCAACCTTTACGTTGCTCAATCCGGATGCCTCTCTTATAATTTCAAATGCCTCACCGTTTTCCAGTGCAACACCAAACTTTGAATCAATTTGACCGGTCTGTACAAAGTCATGGGTATGGGCGTCAATCCCTGGCTTGATTCTAAAGGATATATTTGCAGCCTTACCCTGCCTGCCCGCTATTTCGTTTACCCTTTTCAATTCTTCCCTATTATCAACAACTATTCTTCTGATATTATTAGTTATAGCCAGTTCAAGCTCTTCAACGGTTTTGTTGTTCCCGTGGAAGTATATTCTATCCATCGGAACACCTGCTTTAATTGCAGTATAAAGTTCTCCGCCGGATACAACATCCAAGCCAAGGCCTTCCTGTTCCACTATTTTACATACAGCCATTGTAGACAGGGCTTTACTTGCATAAAGCACCAAACCGTTACCATCATAGTACTTGTCCATTGCATTTTTATAAAGTCTGCAGTTCTCCCTGATAAGACTTTCATCCAATACATACAAAGGAGTACCGTAATTATTTACAAGTTCAACACAATCACAGCCGCCAATCTCAAGATGATTTTTGCTGTTAATGCTTAATGCTTTTGATACAAACATTATTTCACCTTCCATTATAGTAATATCTAGATATGAGTGAAATATTACTTTCACTTTTCACCCAGACCTATTTGGAATCAAATAAGGCCTGAGAGAAATATTAGTGAAAGTTATATTATCACCCTTGCAAAATTATTCCAGAATTCGATCAATCTATTTTATGGTAACATTTCTTTTTGCAAGTGTCAATATAAAATCCTGCAAATTTAACAGACTAGTGCTGATTATAGGATGTTCAAAAGCTCTAGTTCATGCCGGAATTCATTCTGATAATGTCTTCAAAAAAATCATAAGGGTTGCTGTAAGGCTCTTGTAAATTAAACTTTCGCGTAAAATATCTGTTGAAATTGTACGCAAAAATATAACGTTTTTTTCCTACACTATCCTTTCTCGCCAGAAATTCCTTCAAAACTTCGTACTCGAAATGAGTTACCGGAAATATATTAACACTACAAATATCCTCATTCTGGGCAAAATTACTTACTAAGATATCATCAATTGTAAGAAGTTTATCTCCCTTTCGCACTTTGACCACTACGGTATTCGCCACGTAATCGCCAATACGCTTGTAATTCCTTGACAATATAACAAAGAACGCATCCATAAGATATAGAAAAGGAAAAATATACACTATCCTTAAGAAATTTCTCATAACACTTTCAATGGCCCCTTCAGGCTCTCCGCTTTGTTTTATTACCCTTATGCCAAAGAGTTTCTTTCCAGGCGTCTGTCCTTTCATTAATGGTTCGAGCAACGAAAAGTACAACAAGTGAAAAAGTATCAGCAATGTTATTGCAAACGTCAGGATTTGGAAATCCAGCTCATATATAAGTGCTGAATAATCAAATCCGGCAAAAAACAAAGCTGTCAGGGCAAAAATAAAAACAAACATTTGTATAAGCAAATCAACAATAAAAGCGGCAAACCTCGACCCGATTCCAGCCAATTCATATTCAACATAGACATTTTCAGGAGTAAGAATATTAAGTATTTTTTTCATGTACCTTCCATCCTCGCAATTATTTTATAACGCTTTAAACCCTTAGAATACAATTACAATTGTAACAAATAATTATTTCTGATAAAATAACTTTTGTGAAATAATTTAAATATATAAATTTAAAGGTGCAAACTATGAGGGAAGATAAATTCATCAGCCAAAATTCGGAGATCTGGAAAGACCTTGAATCAACGCTCACAAAACTCAAGTCCAAAAGTATATACAGCTTCACCAAAGATGAACTGGACAGTTTTCTTAACACTTACAATCTGACCTGCGGGCACCTGTCCTACGCCAGAACCAATTATGGCAACACAAACACTACAATTTACCTCAATAAGCTTGTTGCTTCAGCACACAGTTATATTTACTCCAATAAAACCTTTAGTATAAAGAAGATGGTTTTATTTCTCATCACCGGTTTTCCTCGTCTGATAATGAAAAACTCAAAACCTGTGCTAATAGCTGCATTATTGTTCCTTCTTGGTACTGCGGTCAGCTTTTTGTTTACGTTGATTTCTACAGACAATGCAGGAGCTTTTATATCCCAGGAGATGGTCGATGGAGTTTTAAGCAGCGATATAAATGAGTATGACAACACTCGAAATGGAGCAATTTTATCACCTTTCATATTTACCAACAATATAAAGGTCGGGATTTTGGCCTTTGCCCTTGGAATAACCCTTGCAATCGGTACTGTATGGGTTTTATACACCAACGGATATATGCTGGGCGCTCTTGCCGGTTTATACTTCCATAAGGGAGGCAATCTTTTATTCTGGTCATTGATTCTTCCCCATGGCATTTTAGAGCTATTTGCCATATTCGTGTGTGGAGGAGCTGGACTAATCATCGGCTACTCCATTATAAATCCAGGTAAATATTCCAGAAAAGATTCCCTCATAATAAGAGGCAAAGAGGCAATAAAGCTTGTTCTTGGGACCATACCAATTTTTGTAATAGCAGGATTGATTGAAGGTTACTTTACTCCTTCTCCTATTTTCTCCGAAATTGTAAAATTGATCTTTGCCCTTATAACTTTGGCACTTTTGGGCATGTACATTCTTATACCAAATCTCCGGCATCAAAAGCATAATAATGCCCTGCAATAGAATTCGTTTCCATAGAGTGCAGAGTTTAAAACAAAGAAAGCGTATTTTTAAGGCTTAAGAAAGCGCATCACTTTCCGGCATCAAAAAAATCTACCGTAAGGCTGTTTGCTGCCTGAGAAAGACCGGAAATCTGTTATGCTAAATACACTAGATCTGCATGGTTGATTTCAGGTGCAGGTACTTATTTACAACTTCAACCGACAGTTTATCGGGAGGCACATCTACTACGGCAATGGAAGAATCGTTAAATATTTTCTGTATTTTCTCCCTCTCCTTTATCATTTTCATAGATGCGACTTTCGTAAAAAATTGCTTTGTATCATCAATACTTCCCTCCGCATATTCATAAAGCCTCATATCCTTGATAGTAATAACCAGAGGCAAGTGGTGCTTTGCCAATGTTTTTAATGCATTAGCCAACTGCAAAGCTTCATCCGCATTGAAAAGCTCGGTAAAAATACAAAGCAGACTTCTGCGCTTATGGTTCCGGTTAAGATAGTTTAATGCCCCCATATAATCGGCAGAAACAAAATTTTCTTCAACATTATAAAGGTTTCCAGCAATCAAATGAAACTGACCTGTTCCCTTGCCGGGTTTTATAAATCTTTTTACGGTGCTGTCAAACACCATAACTCCTGCGTTATCGCCCTTTTTTATAGCTGTATCAGCCAATAGAAAAGCTGCATTTATGCAGTAATCCAGCTTTTTTATATAGTTTATCTCCGAATTCATTACCCTGCTCGAATCGAGCATTATCATTATCTGCTGGTTTTTTTCATGTTCATAGGTATTTACAATAAATTTATTAGCCCTTGCAGTTGCAAGCCAGTTAATTTTCCTATAATCATCACCCTCAGTGTATTCTCTGAGGCTTTCAAATTCAGTACCGATACCATAACTTTTATTTTTTTTAATTCCCTGTATAAGCTGGCTTTTTTTTATTGCAGCCAATCCGTACTTGCTCAGATCCTTAAGATTAGGGTATACCTTATACTTCTTCTCAAGGTCAAAACTTCCTGTCTTTATACATAGCCCCATTATACCTTTGTACCTCAAATGAATTTTCCCAAAGGTAAATTCACCCCTTTTTTCAGGTACTACGATGTACTTTCCGGCAGCCTCATAATGTGGTGCCACACTTATATACACAACGCTATCCTGGGTTTTCATATAAACCGGAACTTCATCAAGGGCTTCAATTCTAAGGGAATACTCACTATTGTTCCTGATATTTATTCCCACCTCATTTTCCGTGCCCATCGAAAGCTTTTCATGACAATCACGTTCGACTTCCAGAAAGTTTTTGCCGGGTGTCATCCTGAAATCAATTACAAGAAGTGAAAACACTATTATATTGTACGCAAAAAAAGCGTAGAATTCCAATCCTACAAATGAAGCTATTATTACAGGTATTATACCTAATGTTAGAAGCAATACAAACCTGTTGCTAAATGGCATTATTCTACTCCTTCTGGCATTTACTACGCGAGAACTTAACACTTATTACTATTTCGACCACTCATGCTCAATAATTCATCTATTTTCTATCTTGGAACTTCCACTTTTGCCAGTATGCTTTTAATGGCCTCATCATTTGTAAGTCCGTCAATTCCGGCTTCGGGCTTTACAATTATACGGTGACGCAAAACAGGCAGAGCCAGTTCTTTAATATCTTCGGGTATTACGAAACTTCTGCCATTGATGGCAGCATAAGTTTTTGCAACCAGAAGCATCGAAACAGAGGCCCTAGGACTTGCACCAAGTATAAGATTCGGAGAATTTCTGGTAGCTCTTACAATAGATGTTATATAATTAATTATTCCATCATTTACTTGAACTCCCTGTATCTCCATTTTGCACCTTTTTAAGTCCTCAAAGCTGCACACAGCATTTATATTTTGTTTTTCAATCTCTTTGCTGTCAAATCCGGAATTATACTTCTGAAGAAGCATATTTTCAAACTTCTGGGGTATATAATCCACCATAAGCTTCATCAAAAACCTGTCAAGCTGTGCCTCCGGCAGAGGATATGTCCCTTCATATTCCACAGGATTTTGCGTAGCTAAAACCATAAAGGGTTCTCCTAATTTGTGCGTTTCGCCGTCTATAGAGATGGATTTTTCCTCCATCGCTTCTAAAAGTGCTGCCTGGGTTTTAGGAGGTGTCCTGTTTATTTCGTCAGCTAAAAATATATTTGTAAAAAGAGGTCCTTTCTTCAAAAAAAACTCTGTTTTTTTCGGATCAAATACTTTTGTCCCTATAATATCTGCCGGCATAAGGTCAGGCGTAAACTGAACGCGCTTAAACTCAGCAGCAATTGTCTTTGACATAACCTTTGAAGCCAGAGTTTTTGCAAGACCGGGAACTCCCTCTATCAATACATGTCCCCCGGAAAGAAGCGCCGTTACCATATGTTCAACAAATTCATACTGTCCAACAACTATTTTTGAGACCTCATTTATAATCGCCCGTGCTTTTTCTTTTGTAAACTCACAACCTGAAAACGCATTTTCTTTATTAGAATTGACTTCAACCATTACTTAATCCCCTTTCTGATTATCTCAAGTCGATTATAGAGATTTATAAGCACCTTGCTGTCACCTTTTTTGTTATTGATATAACTGTCACAATCAGCAAAAACAGTATCAACATCCATATCCTTTAATGTGATATTGACCTTTGCAGCCTTTACAATATCCGTACTACTCCATTCATCTTTCCCGAAGCCTAAGAATTTTGCAAGCTCAACCTTCAGATTGTCCAGATAAATCTCCAGTGCCATGCTGTTGGCCTTCGCTTTATAATATATATTAGATAGAGCAAAAAGATTTTCATTTTCTTTTCTCTTGATTGTCTCAAATACAACTACCGGCTTTCCAAATCTCCTTGATTTTATAAAGATAAATATAAGCACACACATAAATAATTGTACAACCACAAGCCTTCCGGCAGACCCCAGAATATCCCAGAGATTTGCTCCGGCATTTCCAATACCATGCAAGTACTCATTAAATAAAACTGTTTTATTCTTTGCTTCTTCCAGTGCATCTATAAACTGAACACCTGAATCCAGTTCCTTTAATCCTGAATTTGTATAATCATCACTTGATGCAAAATAAATTATACTTCCTTCCCCAACCCTGAACTTGTACCCACTGTCATACAAACCATAGTCTTCCTGTTCAATTGCCCCAAGTTCTTTAAGATATTCCGCACCTTCAAAGGATATTAAAATCAGATCATTACCCTTCTCTAGCCATGATTTTAAGTACTTCCGTTCCAGATTGTTGTTAAACATCTCAAGATTCGGTTCTATCGCAACCAAAGTTGCATTATCGGGCAAAAATCTTGACGGCCTTGTATACCTTTGAACATCGTAGCCCATTTCCCCAGCCAACAGATAAAGAGCTTTTGTCCCATCACCTTCTGTACTATAGCTTGAATATTCAACACTTTGCTCAATGTCACCCTTAAAACCATAAACAATAAGTGCTGCAGCTATTATAACCATCACAACTGCAATATATAAGAGGATTTTCTTAAAGCGTTTCATTTCCTATTGTTCACCTCATCCCTTAAGGGTGTACAGATTGTTATAAAAATTGTTCCAATTATCAAATGTGGATTTATCGGCATTTCTTCCACCATACCAGTGCCAGTTGAAAACCTGTGTAAAATCATTCATAACATCATATAAATCAGGCTTGTTATTACGTATTTCATTTAGATACTGCTTGTTTGTCTTTGCCTTGTTTATCCTGATAATATTCTGTTCATTAAACCTGATTAAAAGTGAAATGTACAAAAACCTCAAGCCCTGGGTATAATCCCCGTTATCACAGCATTCACAAGCCTTTTTATAAACATCGTCCGGGTCTTTTAAAACATCAAGGAGCAACGCATCTTCCTTCTGTCTCAGTTTACGTGGACGTGTAAATCTCCTGGCAACAAAATATATAACAAGTAATATAACCGCAAGCATCAAAACAATAGATAAAATCTTGAGGAAAAACAAGGTCTCCTCTGAAACCTTTGCATTTTTCAATGCACCTTCAACCTTATTACCTATATCAAACTTTTTCCATATACTCTTTATGAAGTCCATAAATTTTTCATAAAGAATTTCAAGCAGGCTTTTTGACTTTTTTTTGTCACCAAACTCCCCTGAAGCCAAAATCTCTGAAAGTTTCTTTCTTATCTCTTCCTCATTTTCAGGACTTAATGCCTTCACAGGAACTTCAAATAAAGCAACCACATTCAGAGTTGCCATAAAAACAAAAATTTTATTTATTTTACCAAAGTGCCTTTTCACAAGCAATTTAGACATCAGCCGGTTCTCCATCCCCATTATTCATTCCCATACTGTCATATTCAATCAATTTGCGCATCTTGACTTCAATATCAAGTCCTTCCTTCTGGACTTTCATATTTATAAACAAGAAAGTAATATATATCAAAATAAACGGTTCCATCAAAGCACCACACATTTGTGAAAAGGCATTCACCACAACATAGGCAGTTTTATTTACAAATATAAGAAGTAAAGATCCTCCTACAAGCAATGCACTAAATAGATAATACAAAAGAAATGCAAAAATACTGGCAAAAGCAATGTGCCAAACTTTGCCCTTTGTCAGATAAAAACTTCTTCCAATACTATCAAACACTGATTTACCTTCCAAAACAATGGCATTTCCTCCAAATATGAGCTTTATTGCTAAGAATCCTATACCAAAAACTATTCCAATAAAAATAAACAGAATCATTATAATCATAATAACCCCTGAAACAAATGGTGGCAGGTCTGCAGCTATAAGCACCCCGATTGGTGCAATAATAGCAAGGACGGCTACAAATGCCAAACCAAAATATGCACCTCCCAGAATAAGTACAAATAAAACGGCGTTCCCCATAAGCTTCGGCAAAAATCGGAAACACCCTCTTATAAGCTTTATTGCATCCGAAAAGTTATTAACTGTAGCCTGATCGGTAATTGCATATTCATAAATCATTTTCATTACCGCTGCGTTTAAGACAAGCTTAAAAGTAAGCATATATACTACTTGTAGCAGGGACATAATGAGAGACCTTGCACTTTCAAAAGCTGGAGCCTCCTGAGTGTAATAAAGCATCTCTTCAGAGAAATTTCCGCTAAAAATGTTGTTATACATATCCACTAAATTTGACATCTGATTTCCCAAAACCAAATTCGAAGTTACAGAATAAAATACAACCCACGGAATATATAAAATCAGAGATATAAGCAATAAGCCTTTGAAATTCTGCTTGAAGGCTTCTACTGAATAATCCAGAACATCTCCAATGCTTAAGGGCTTCAAATCATTTATTTTAGAATCCATAATAACCTCACACTTTATTTTGTCATTCTAAAAATATCACATTTTACTCAATGTTTCAATATTGGATAATTATTAAATCCCTCCAAATAAAAGAAGAACAAATCAAAGCCTGTTACTCACTTTGACTTGCCCCGACTATATGACCTCGTGGGAGGAAACAAATAAACCAACTTACTTAGGGATAACGAAAAAATAACATCCTATTCTCATATTTTGAAAACATTATCAAATCAAGTTTTTTCGTTATCCAGAGTATGAATTTATATTTTAGTCATACCTTAATTTGTTGCAATATCATAGTACCAAATATACTCTGTATATTTCGTAGCGTTACGCTTTACCGACACTGAACCAGCTTTTTAACATTCTCGAAAACAAATTCATAAAATTCGTTTTTTCAACATCTCTATCGGAAATAATAACAACTCTTGAAATTTCATTTTCATCTATTTTATATATTATTTCTCCTACTTTTTGACCGGTTTTTACTGGGGCTGTAAGTGACTCATCAAGCGCAATCTGGCGCACTATCTTGGTCTTTTGACCTTTAGGCAGAAGCACATTTACATCATTGCCAATAATTCCGCCGGCTTTTGATTGCATTCCCTTCTTAACTATAACCTCAGAAACCAGCTCACCTTTTTTATTTACCTCCGCCGATTCATAATTTGCAAACCCGTAGTCAAGAAGTTTTCTTGTTTCGGCAAATCTTGTATTTGAATCAGGTTCGCCCAATACGACGGAAATCAATCTCATATTGTTTCGTGAAGCTGTTGCAGACAAACAGAATCCAGCCGCTCTCGTAAAGCCGGTTTTCAAACCATCACAACCGTTATAGAATTTAACAAGCCGGTTTGTGTTAGTCAAATCAAATTCACCATTCCTGAAGGTATCTGTATAAATTGAAGTGTATTCCAAAATCTTAGGATGTTTTGTGATAAGTTCTCTTGACATTATAGCTATATCCATGGCACTGCTGTAATGACCTTCGTCAGTCAGACCAGTGCAGTCCCTGAACATGGTATTCTTCATACCGAGTTCAGCAGCTTTTTCATTCATCTGCACTACAAACCCTTCTTCACTTCCGGCAACAAGTTCAGCCATTGAAACGGTAACATCATTTGATGAGTGAAGAGCAATTGCTTTCAGAGCATCATGAACCGAGTACTGCTCTCCGGGTTCGATATAAGCCTGAGATCCTCCCATGCCGGAAGCATAATCTGAAGCAGTAACCATATCTTTTAAACCTATCTTCCCAGAGTCAATTGCTTCCATAGTCAAAAGCATTGACATTACCTTTGTAACACTTGCAATGGGTAATTTTTCATTGCTGTTATTCTCAAGCAAAATCTGGCCGCTTGATGCATCCATTAAAACAGCACTTTTTGCCTTTAACTCCGAAACACTGGTACTTGCCATTATGCTTTCAACTGTGTTGGAATTATAAACCGGTTTTACCTCCATACCAAAAGCAAATACAGAAAAAAGATTAATAAATACACAAATAATGATGAAATATCTAAATAAGTTCTTTCTTACCAATGAATATTCCCCCCAAATAATTTTCCGTTACTAAATTTTTATGCAGAAAATTAATTGGATATGCACAAAAAGCCTCTTTATAATAATATAAAGAGGAAGCTCATTATCACAATGAAATATTGCTGATATATTTTGTGAACACACACATAAAACCCTATAACTCAATCCACATAGGAAAGAATAAGTGGTCTTTGAGATGCAGCAGCATCTGAAATCACCAGGCTCCTCTTCAAAGTTTCAAGAGCAGCGCTTAATTTCTCATTGTTATCGGAATAAAGGGTTGCTATGAGCTCTCCCTTTCTAACCGCCATTCCTGTCTTCTTATTTAGCTTTATACCTGCCGAATAGTCAATAACACTCTCTTTTGTCTCTCTTCCGGCTCCTAAAATCATTGATGCTATACCTAAAAGATCAGTCGTGATACTTTCTATATAACAGTCCTGTTCTGAAGTAAAGTCATAGACAAACTTCGGCTTTTTAAAAAGATCATAATTTTCAATCACTCCAGGGTTTCCACCCTGTAATTCAATCATTTCAGCCAGTTTATCCAAGGCCTTCCCATTATTAATTACTTCTCTTGCTCTGTTCCTGCAATATATCTCATCACCTGTTCCTGCAAGTACAAGCATTCTTGAAGCCAACTCCAATGATACTTCTTCAAGATCTTCAGGACCATTCCCTTTGAGTGTCTCAATAGCTTCAATAACTTCAAGTGAATTCCCTATCGCATTTCCTAAAGGGTTATCCATATCTGTCACTACAGCAACTGTCTTTCTACCAAGATTATTACCGATCTTAACCATTGTCCTTGCCAGTTCAATTGACTTTTCAATAGACTTCATAAAAGCACCGCTTCCGGTCTTTACATCGAGAACAATTTTGTCCGCCCCACAAGCTATTTTCTTACTCATAATGCTGCTCGCTATCAACGGAATACTGTTAACTGTCGCAGTCACATCACGCAATGCATACAGCTTTTTATCCGCCGGAGCCAGATTCCCGGTTTGACCTGCTACTGAGATCCCTATTTTATTAACATTATTGATAAATTCCTCTTTTGTAAGGGCAGTCCTAAACCCGGGAATTGATTCCAGTTTGTCTATCGTTCCTCCTGTGTGGCCTAACCCTCTTCCGGACATCTTTGCCACAGGTACTCCACAGGCTGCAACAATCGAGCCTAACACAAGTGTTGTTTTGTCACCCACTCCTCCTGTGCTATGCTTGTCTACTTTTACACCATCTATAGATGAAAGATCAATTACATCTCCGGAATTAGCCATAATCTCGGTCAAATCCGCGGTCTCCCGTTCGCTCATTCCATTTAAAAATATTGCCATAAGCAATGCTGATGCTTGATAATCAGGTATCTGTCCGCTACAATAGTTTTTAATAAAAAAACTTATCTCCTCAAACATGAGTTCTTTTCCATCACGTTTTTTCTCAATTACATCATACATTCTCATTTATCCGCACCCCTATTTCAGACTTTAGATAATATTCCTAGGTTTTATTTCATATAGTGCTTTTGAACATAATTCATTTTAGAAATAAATTATGTTCAAAATGCACATCCTTTGATTTTGCAGATTAATAAAAATAAATTCTAGAATTTATTTTTATTAATCTGCATTAGAAAGCTCTTACCAGGTATATCTGCTGTTATATCCATGTATTCTGCTATTGTGGCTGCAATATCGCAAAATGAGCTTCTCGTGCCCAGATTGGCACTGCTCATAAGATTTTTACCATAGACTAAAAGCGGAACGTATTCCCTTGAATGATCGGTGCTTTCGGTCGTCGGATCACAACCATGGTCTGCAGTTATAAAAAGAATATCCTCATCCTTCAGTGCATCCAGAATTTCAGGCAGTCTGTTGTCAAATTCAACCAGTGCATTTGCATAACCTTCTATATCATTCCTGTGCCCATAAAGCATGTCAAAGTCAACAAGATTTGTAAATAATATCCCTTCAAAACTTTCAGCCAGATATTCCAGAGTCCTGTCAACTCCATCCATATTATTGTGAGTGTGGACGGCATGAGTAATCCCTTGTTTGCTGAAAATATCCTCAATTTTTCCAACTGCCTTAACCTGAAAACCTTTCTCCATAACATAGTCAAGTATAGTCTTGCCCAATGGTGCTAAAGAAAAGTCTCTTCTTCGCTCGGTTCTCTTGTAGTTTCCACTGCTGCCGGTAAATGGTCTTGCTATTACCCTTCCAACGGCATGCTCATCTTTTAAAATTCCCCGGGCAATCCGACACATCTCATACAACCTTTCAACAGGGACTACTTCCTCATGTGCTGCAATCTGAAAAACACTGTCAGCCGATGTATAAACAATAGGATATCCTGTACTTACATGTTGATCTCCTAACGTCTTAATAATCTCTGTTCCCGACGCCGCAAAATTGCCTATAACCTTAGTATTTATCGCACTTTCAAAAGCATCTATAATCTCCTTTGGAAATCCTTCCGGATAGACAGGAAACGGTTTATCGAGTATAATCCCGGATATCTCCCAGTGCCCTGTTGTAGTGTCCTTTCCGGCAGATTTTTCTGCCATCCTGCCATAACAACCTTTTGGACTGTTTTCCTTATTAAGTCCTATATTATTATCTATATTTCCCAAGCCAAGCTTTTCAAGATTGGGAAGAGAGAAATTCTTAACAGAGGATACAATATTGCCAAGGGTGTTGCTCCCCTTATCACCATATCTGTCCGCATCGGGCAATTCACCAATTCCTACACTATCTAAAACAATAATTATGGCTCTCTTCATTTTAGTTTCTCCTTTTGTAAAAAATTCCTATTTTTCAACTCTAAAAAAAGTAAGATATTTCTATCTTACTTTTAAAGGTATCATTAAAATGTCAACCGGTCAATAAAATTCTATTGAACACTATGCTCTTGGGTGCGTTTTTTTATAAACTTCTTTTATTCTGTTCTTTGCTATCTGAGCGTAGACTTGAGTTGATGAAATATCTGAGTGTCCCAACATCTCCTGTATTGACCGTAAATCAGCTCCATTTTCCAGAAGGTGTGCTGCAAATGAATGTCTTAATGTATGCGGAGTAATGTCTTTATTTATCTTTGCCTGGTTTTTGTATTGTTTGATTATTTTCCAGAATCCCTGCCTTGTTAGTCTTTTTCCGTTTACGTTTACAAACAACGCCTTCTCATCACTTCTTTGAATCAATAGGTTTCTGGATTTTGCAAGATACTCATTCAATGCTTGAATGGACAGAGAACCGATTGGAATCATTCGTTCCCTTGATCCCTTGTTACATTTTATAAACCCCATATCGAGATTTACATCCGCAACATCCAAGCATATAAGTTCAGACACTCTTATACCTGTAGCATATAGCAATTCAAGCATTGCCTTATCTCTAAAGCCCTTAAGATCATCACATTTCGGCTGATCCAAGAGAAGCTCAACCTCTTTGGTTGATAAAATTTGAGGTAATTTTTTTTCAACTTTTGGTGACTCAAGCTCTTCTGTAGGATCGCTGCCAATTACGCCATTCTTCGTAAGATACTGGTAAAAGGATCTTATTGACGCAAGGTTTCTGGATATAGTTGAAGTTGCCCTGCCCTTCTTTTGTAAATGGAGTAGATAAGCAATCACCGTAGTTTTATTTGTATTTGAAATATTTTGTATTTTTATATCGTTCAAATATGTAATATACTGCTCAATATCCCTCCTGTACGACTGTAAGGTGTTAAGAGACAAACGCTTATCTTTCTCTAGAAAAGTGAGAAATTTTAAAACCAAATCTTCCATTGTTTCCCCTACTTCCTCTCTTCTTTAAAAATTATATATTTGAATCCAGTCATATAGATAACTAACATTAGAGTTAAATATATAGTGTCAATGCGTTATCTAATTCCGATGAAAAACATCCTTCAAATTAATCTTAGAGTTTTTCATCTATAAATATCTTATAAACTTTCCCTTTAGATTTACAAATTTCCCCCATATTGGTAACCGTGCTTTAGTTATCTCCAATTATATAAATCTTTACTATTATACAAGAATAATTACTCTTTGTACAATATTTCCTACCTAGTATAGAATAGTTTGTATCAATGTCTAAATATTTACATCCCTTTTTGTGCAACAATTACAAATTTATGCATATATGAAATTATAACCATATCTATATATGTATTGTCAACACTTAATTCCACATTTATACATTTATTTAACTATCAGAATACTTTTGATGTTATTATTCTGATACAGATTGGAGTAATATAAGATTCAACCAGAACACCGCCAAATATAAAGCATGAGAAAAATGCTGTTGCAAAACAATAACCCAAAAATCCTGTCTTCAAATTATCCTTCGATTTTTGCTTATTCCATCTGCTCCTTATTATATTCAGCGAAAAATTGATGCCATTTACACCTAGAGCTATTACACAAGGAATAATTATTACTTCCTTCGGTAAAATACTAAGTAGTGTAAAAACCACTCCTTTTACGCCAAGCAGGTCAATAATAAATCCCGATGTAAAACCGGTTATGAATCCTCTAATCCCAACAAAAATGTATATTAAGGGAATTCCGATTATTGTAACACCAAGTGCCCACAACAAAACCACCAATCTAGTGTTATCAATAAGCGATATTTTAAGTATTTCATTACTGTCAACTCTCTGGTTTTCAAAGAGCTCCAAAAAACCCTGAAAGTAATTTATAAGCTCTGTTCTTTGTATTGAACTTAAGCCGTTTACAGTAAATGCCCCTGCAGATACTCCTGTAACAAAAGCTAAAAACAGAAATAAATATGTATTCTTGTTCATCTTCAGGTGCTCAGCCAGTGTTAATCGTATTTTTGAAATCACGTTTTATCCCCTCTTAATCCAGCGCTATTATATAAAAACAATTTTTAAAAAACGTACTTCTTCAATTTTAGACCGAACTTGGTATATCTAATGCTTTCAGGTACCATTTTAAGCATCGTTGATTTGTTTATTTATCCTAATTAATTCTATGATGACAAGAACAAAAAAATTACAATACAAATTAATGTATTGTAAACTTTACTTAAGACTTTGTGCTTGTAAGTAGTAAAAGTGAAGAAAAATATTCACCCAGACTTTATATAGATTGGTGGCCGCTATCTATTTATTCAATTTTACTAAATCTCACCCTTTATAATCTTATCTGCCATCAGAATACCTATTATGGTCTTGGCATCAGTTATTTCGTTTTTTACAACCATATCAACAAGGGTATTTATCGGATATTTTTCTGCCGAAATAAATTCATCTTCATCCGCACAGGATTCACCTTCATATAATTCCTTTGCTACATACATGTGCAGTATCTCGTTGCTGAATCCGGGTGCACTGTGTATATCCATCAAATACCTAATATCTTTTGCGTCAAGCCCGGTTTCCTCTTTTAGTTCTCTTTTGGCACACAAAAACGGATCTTCTCCCTTATCCAGCTTTCCTGCAGGTATCTCAAGAGACACCTGATCAATAGGCTTTCTGAACTGGCGCACCATATAGACTTCCCCTTTGTCGGTAATAGGAATAACAACCGATGCACCGGGATGCAACACCACATCACGGCTTGCTTCCTTACCGTTCGGAAGCAGTACATTCCAGCATTCAACATCTATTATATTGCCCTTATATATATGTTTCCTTGATAAAGTCTTCTCTTCATAATTCACTTTTTAATGCCTCCCTTATGCTCTGTTATTTTTAATTTCACTGGTGGCCAAAAAGTCACACCTGTTATTATACTCATTATCGGAGTGACCCTTGACTTTAATCCATTTAATTTTATGGACATTGTTAAGTCTGTCCAGTTCCTTCCACAATTCTATGTTTTTCACTTCTTCCTTGCTTGAATTTTTCCAACCGTTAAATTTCCAGTTTCGCAACCAGTTCTGGTTAAAACCGTTTATCAGATATGCACTATCGCTGTATAGTTCAACTTCACACGGTTCCTTCAGCATATTTAACGCTTCAATTGCAGCAGTTAACTCCATTTTGTTATTTGTAGTGTCTTTTTCAAAACCCGATATCTCTTTTTCGCGATCACCATATTTTAATATCGCACCCCAGCCGCCATCGCCAGGATTACCGGAACACGCCCCGTCAGTATAAATTATAACGTTTTTCATAAGGACTCCTATCCATCTTTCCCTTAGGTATTACTAAATTATAAGTTCCTACTCTGGATAACGAAAAAACTTGATTTAATAATGTTTTCAAAATATGAGAATAGGAAGTTATTTTTTCGTTATCCCTTATTCAAATTTTTTACCAATTTCCCTAGCTTTCTTTGTACACTCGTCCATTGCTTCAATTACTGCATACCTGAATTTATTTTTTTCCAGTGTGCTAACTGCTTCAATTGTTGTTCCGGCAGGAGAACACACCATATCTTTCAATTCACCCGGATGCTTTCCGGTCTCTAAAAGCATCTTTGCAGACCCAAGAACAGCTTGAGCTGCCAGTTTATATGACAGATTTCTTGGCAACCCTGAAAGAACAGCTGCATCTGCCATGGCCTCAAGGAACATAAATACATATGCAGGGCTGCTGCTTGTAAGTGCTGTCACTTCACTCATGAGTTTTTCTTCAAGAAGCTCGGCTTTTCCAAAGCAACCAAAAATACTCATTACATAGTCAAGTTCTTCCTTTGCAATATTATTGTCGGGCGAAACAAGCGTCATACCTTCCCCAACAAGAGCCGGAGTATTAGGCATTGTACGTATTACCTTTTTATCTTCTCCAATTATTTTTTTATAAAACTTTATCGGAACTCCAACTGCAACCGAAACCAGAACTTTCTTATTATCAA
The DNA here is from genome assembly GCA_964564015.1 of uncultured Acetivibrio sp. Classification (GTDB taxonomy): domain Bacteria; phylum Bacillota; class Clostridia; order Acetivibrionales; family Acetivibrionaceae; genus Acetivibrio. The sequence goes on along the minus strand of CAZLZR010000001.1, from coordinate 164,917 downwards.
ACGAAGTTTTGCAGCCGTTAAGAACATTTTCCAAAACATTTGGTTTAACTGCAAGTATTATAATGTCGGACTTTTCAACTACCTCCGAAGCGCTTTCCGATATGTTTATGCCTGTCTCCTCTCTAAGCGTCAATAGCCTTTGCGTATCCACATCATAAACATATATACTATCCGATGATAAAATACCGGATGCAGCTATGCTCTTTATCATAGCACATCCCATATTGCCTGCACCCACAAAACCAATTTTTCTATTCATAAAATCCTCCTTAGTACAACACTTTTCTGTAATAACATTTTCCTTAAAGATAGCCCACATACTGTTTTTGCCTAATGCACACCTGAGACAAACAGGCAACTTTAAAATGGGGACATATACTACATCTATAATATATTATCATAAATCAATATAATTTATAGCATAATTTTCATAATAAATAATATCAAACACAATATTTATTCGAGTGCAAATCGCCCCTACTTCAAACCCTCTCGACTCTTTGTCAACCTGCAAAAAGCATCATTAATTTTTGATACTCTATCCTCATTAGTCAGCACAATCAGGTAATCCCCTGATTTGACAACCGTGTCTCCCTTTGGAATAATCTCTTGTTCTCCACGTTTTACAGCAACCAGAAGACAGTGTGACGGCCATTTTACCATTTTTATCTCTTTTCCATCAAGTACGGAACCCATACAAATTGCAAACTCTAAAATTGTCTTGTGCTTATTGCTGCCAACACTCATTTCCGGATCCTGTTTATGAAGTATCTTTTCAAGTAAAGATTCATATATAGGTTTTGAGCCTAAAAGATCCGCAACAATATAAGCAGTGATTGAAACCATTGCAATGGGAAGAAGTTGATTAAAAGTACCTGTCATTTCTGTAATAAGAATTGTTCCTGTAATTGGAGCCCTTACAATTGCGGTAAAAAAACCTGCCATTGCTAATATAATAAAGGTCCCTATGATGCTTTTGTCAAAGTGAAACAAATTTACCAAACCATAGCCATATACACTCCCAATTAATGCCCCGATAGAAAGCAGAGGCAGAAAAATACCTCCCGGTGCACCGGAACCGTAGCTTATCATCGTAAACAAAAATTTAATAACTAAAACAAGTAAAAGAGATGCCACTGTTGCATTACGTGCATTTATAACGGATTGTATAAGCTCGTGTCCACCACCTAAAACCTGCGGTAAAAAAAAGCCTAATGGTACTGAAAGAAATAAGGGAATCAATATCCTATATTCTTTTGGTAACCCTTTTATCCTATTGTATAAATCCTGTGTTCTCAGCAGTGTCTTGTTGAAAACAACACCCATAGCACCTAATATTCCACCTAAAATGATTAAATAGAAATAATATTTGAGAGGCAAAACCGTCAAATTTTTCAAATCAAAAACCGGTTCCAATCCAAAAAATCCGCTTGATACATAATCTGCTGATAGAGCAGCCGATACAGCTGAAAGTAATACCAATGGAGAAAAATTTTTGTGCACCTCTTCAAGAGCAAACATCACACCAGCCAATGGCGCATTAAATGCTGCAGCAAGGCCAGCACTGGCTCCACTTGTAATAAGATATTTTTCTTCCAGTTTAATTCTTTTGAATACTTTACTAAATCCTTGTCCAATTACAGAGCCCAATTGAACAGATGGACCTTCTCTTCCAAGGGAAAGGCCGGAGCCTATAGATAATACTCCTCCTATAAATTTACCAATTATTACTTTCCACCAACTCATTTTTAATTTTCCAAGTAGTACACCTTCAACCTGAGGAATTCCACTACCGCTAATCATTGGTTCATACTTAACCAGCTTTCCAACTACAAAGGCAATCAATGCTAATATTCCAATCCAGACAGGAAGCAAATTCGGTCGCATACTTAAGGTTCTATAAACTTCAGACAAAACTCCCATAGCTTTTTCAAGTGAATACCTGTAAAATACAACCAACAATCCGGCTAAAACACCAACTGCAATTCCTTCAAATACGAGCTTTAGTCTGAGACTATGCCAATGAAATAAAGTGTTAGACGTAGTATCTCTATTTATCATTTTCATACCAACCATAATACCTTTCGTCTCTTTAATTTGACCTGGTCGCATTGTGCATTATAACTTCATATGCTTTCACTCCAGATCTTTATTTTATGCCAAAGAAGTAAATATTTCGCTTATATTATGTGAAAAGCACTTAACCGAAATTAAAGGATATTTTCCAAATATGTTAACATTATCTAGTGCCTCGTATCAGAATTTATTTCCAGAGCATGCGGAGCACAGACAGATAAAGTGCATTATAACATTATGATAGACCAGAATTTAGTAATGTTAAAAAGCACTACTGTATGTTCTTAACTTCAGTATTAGTTATCTACTTTTGAAGGCAAAAAAAATATATAATTAACTGATTACCCAGTCAATTATATATTATGCAAACCAGCCTTGCAAGTTTGAATCTGTTTCCTTGTCAACCTTGACTTTATTTGTTCACTTATTTATGCAGCGAGTCTCTAACAAATATTAAAGAGCTTTTATTTCTTCATTCTTCAAGTAACCTGTGTAACGTTTCCTAAACGACTTGTTATCTTCATGAATATAGTCATTCAATACCTTCTTGAGATTAAGTACATCGTTCATTTCGAAATACCCGTTCTTTCCTTTAATAAATCTGACAGCACGAAGTGCTCCTAGTGCAAAAGCCCTCCTCGAAAAGGATTCATGCGATATTTCTATTTTATCATCTTCACCAATAATCATTACATCATGTTTTCCAACAACTCCACCTGCCCTTATTGCCGTTATCGGCACTTGGATCTCTGGATTTATGTTGCCGGAATATGCAAGCCCTTTTTCTATTTCCACAACAATTTTCTTAGCTGTACCGGAAGGAGAATCCTTTTTATTCCTGTGGTGAATTTCCGTAATCTGGAAGTCATAATTATTAAGAATATTTGCTGCCAAATTCGAAAGAAGCATAAGTACATTTACTCCAAGCGTTATATTCGGTGCATATACAATGCCATTCCTATATTTGTTGGCAAGTACAAAAAGCCTCCTTAATCCAATTTTAGAAAAGCCGGTAGTACCTATGACAATGTTCACTTTCATCTTAGCAAAAATTCTGGCATTTCTTACAGCTGCCTCAGGGTTTGAGAAGTCCACAACTATATCCGGTCGTGTCCTAAAAATAATTTTTTCAAGGTTGTCTGAACCTTCAATGATAATCCCTGTATCACCATTACCAAGCACTTCACCTAAATCCTTGCCCTTTTTATCACTAGAGGGACTGCAAATAGCTGATACCAATTTTATATCTTCTTGTTCTAATAATACCTTGGCGATTTCCTTGCCTGTCTTTCCAAGTCCTGAAATACATACTCTGATCATAGATTACCCTCCATTCACTTATTAACTTAAAACCCAGAATTCTTATAATTATAAAAATTCTCATAATTATCACATATAGAAATGGTATAAAAAAACGCTACCGGTATTTACCGTAGCGTCAAAGAAAAAGAGTATACTAAATAAAGGAATATAGCATATCAATCACCTTCTCTTTCAACGCTTGCGAGATTAGCTGACGGATTCGGGTCGAAAGTTAACCCTACCAAGAATATACCCTGGACTCACCCCTGAATTGGTTCTCCCGTTCCATTACTGGATTCAGCGTAATATATTAAATTATATAGAAATATTCTTAAAAACTTACTAAGGGATAACGAAAAAATAACTTCCTATTCTCATATTTTGAAAACATTATTAAATCAAGTTTTTTCGTTATCCAGAGTAGTAACTTATATTTTAGTCATACCTAATTACATCCAACCAAGATAAGTTACGCAATATTTTATCTTACAATCTACCTGCTGTATTTTTTAAACAAGTCATCCAAGGCTTCACGAAGTAAGAACGCTTCCGTCTTCTCAGACTCTTTGGATAGCTCTGAAAGCCTGTCAACCTGTGTCTTTGTAAAATAGCTGGATTTCAGAACCATACTTTCCGCTTCAGATAAACAAACTTTGTTCTTGCCCAGTTTTTTTGCTCTGAACATTGCACTGTCAGCAACCCGGAACAGCTCTACAGCATTTTTTGCATCTCGAGGATAACTTGCAATTCCACAGCTTATAGTTATATATACGTTCTCAGTTTTACTTTTATCACTTAAAGTGAATGTATTGTCGGAAAGATATCGTCGTATTTCTTCCATCTCCATAAAACTTCTTTCTGCACCTTTCTTCGCAAGGAGAATATTAAGTTCATCTCCATGCCTTGTCATAATATCAATAGGCGCAATATTTTGTACAAACACTGAAATCAGCTTCTTAACGACTTCATCTCCCATGGAATATCCATATATTTTATTTATGTTTTCGAAATTATCAATATCAGCTACGGCAATACTGAAAGGCCCATCACCCGTAGTTATATATTCTTGTACACTTGCAATGAACTTATCTTTTGATACAAGGCGGTCTTCCATAGATACTTCCTCCCGTATATAACAGCATACCAAATTTATATATATATGTCAATATAATTATGAACGCGTAATACATTCCACTCTTTTACATCGCTTTCTTAAAATTGCAATTAAGGTAACAAACAAATTCTATAATTTTTATAAAATCACCCATTGACATAAATTTAATCCTGTTGTATACTATAAAAGCGCCGAAGGGGAGTAGTTCAATGGTAGAGCAACGGTCTCCAAAACCGTAAGTTGCGTGTTCGAGTCGCGTCTCCCCTGCCAAAATGTTAGCCATGGTATAAACCATGGCTTTTTGTGTATCTTACCCTTGTTTTTCTCTATATGTTTGAAAGCTCAATGTTAATCTTTTCATTTATACCTCTTTCTATTTCAGTATCCGTTTCGCTGTCACTAAAACACTCCTTGTCTTTCAATACCATAACCGGTAACAAAACACTAAATGTAGAGCCAACTCCCAAACGACTTTCAACCTTAATGTTTCCACCGTGCATTTCAACAAGTGATCTGACCAAAGACAAACCCAATCCCGTTCCTTCATAATTCCGTGTTAATGAATTCTCAATCTGCTTAAACCTTTCAAAAACAGACTCAAGCTTGTCTTCAGGAATTCCAATTCCTGTATCCGATACAGTTATTAATACATTCTGAGTTTTGCTAAAAACATTTACTTCTATTTGTCCACCTTCCCTTGTAAACTTTATTGCATTTGACAAAAGATTCAGTAAAACCATCTCAATTTTATCTATATCACAAGCCATAACTATCTCTTCCGAGTCAGTATCAAACAAAAGACCTATTCTTCTATTCCTTGTATATTCAGAGACTGACATTGTAACTTTCTCCACGACCCTTATAATATTGTGATTTTCCAATCTCAGTTTGTTATAGCCTGATTCAATTTTTGTTATTTCAAGCAGGTTATTAACAGTTTTCAGCAGTCTGTATGAATTATTTTTCATCGATGCCATACACTTTATCATCTTTTCGTTATCTTTAGTTAAATCATTCTCCGGCTTATAAACAGATTCCATTACCTGAAGTGTACAAAGTATAACACTCAATGGTGTCCTCAATTCATGGGAAAGGTTTGCAAAATGCTCTGTTTTCATTATATTCATTTCAGTAGCTTCTCTCAGCAGCCTGTTATTCTCAGCTGCATTCCTTTCCATTTCCTCAAAGTGTTTTCTTTGAGTAACATCTCTTATAACACTCAAGAATGCCAGCTTATCATCTATATTGTATTTTGTAATAATAACCTCAATATAAATATATCCATCTTTGCTCAATATCCCATCTTCAAAAACAACTGGACAATTATTTCCAATAGCTTTATCAATATTCATCAAATATACCTCATACTTCGTTTCATCAAGTATGTCCGCAAGAGGCCTATTTTCTATCTGTTCTTTGTTCTCATAACCCAAAAGTCTTAATCCTGACTGATTCATAAACAAAACATTTTCCATGTCATGCAAAAAAACAGCATCCGGTAAAAAATCCAAAAGCGACTTGTATCTTTCTTCACTTTTCCTCAGTAGGTCTTCTACTCTCATACACTCCTCAATCTCACTTCTGAGCTGGGTATTTACCATCTGTAGTTGACCTGTCTTTTGTTCTAATTCTTTGTTTGCCGTATCCAGGTCATGTAACAATCTCATAATAGGTTCACTCATGCCATTTATTGAAACAGCCTTGTAAATTATCCAATATGCTGAAAATCTCAGTAGATGCGCTAATATATTCGCTGCGTCATCAACCTGTACACCTGACAAAAATAGTACTTCTGATAAAAGTTTCAAAGCAAGATAAGAAAAAATACAGTTGAATACACTATCCCCAACTTTGTTTTTTCGTGTACACACAATTATTAACACTAAAATATATATCGATAGTATAATAAATTCGCTTGTTAATTTGAACATTGTCGGGACAGCGTTTTCGTAAGCACAATCAGGAAATATTTTTAAATATAAAATGGAAAACACAGTAAAGATAGTAAACATAAAATGTGGAACAGCAATAATTTTTATATTTTTATTATTATTTATTATATCATAAGGTATTAACGATACTGCCAGCAGAGAAAAAACCTCAAGATATTTAGCTCCAACAGAAATCTGAACTGAAGAATTATAGTTATTCCATGGAAAAATATTAATACCTTGATAGGAGAAGACATGTACTATCTGAAAAAGGCTTATAAATAGAAACATTGTGCCCAAATACAAAAACAAGCCATTCTTAAATAGCTTAGAACTGTGGTATACGGTTATAGCAATTCCAATTCCGACAAATATCCCTACCAATTCCACTATCAAGTGGAAAAATAAATAATTCATAACTCCTACATATAAAGAAGTCAAAACAATTGCTACCACCAACAAGATCTTTTTCAAAAACCTTGTTTTATCCTGGAGCTCCAGCTTCAATTCGAAATCAGTTAATTTATCGTTTTCCTTAACGACCCCCATAGGCACCCCCGTACATTTTACATACGTAATTATACCAATTCAACTACATAATGTCTACCAGATAATATAAAAGCAGTTAAAAAATAATTCATGAGCCCAGGGATTACAAAATACGCAAGAATATGTTATCCTATTATTTTTTCAGACTAACAAAATAAAATCTAGAATTTTATTTTGTTAATCTGTACTAGTTGTGTATGCAAGCTTTCCTTGTGGCGCTTTCTCATTCCGAGCATATCCACAAAAGCTTCCAATCTTGTCATATAACCTTCTTCTCCCGTCATCTCATCAACAATCAGTGTCATAATGGGAATATCGTATTTTCTCTGAACTTCTACAAGTGCGCTTTGTGCAATTATTTCAGGCATACATGTGAAAGGATATATCTGGATAACACCATCAAATTTTCTTTTTGCACTGGTTATTGATGCTCCAACAGTTTGAACTCCATGCCCTCCGATATCATCGGTATTGAAACACTCTCGGCCTGCCACATGGTTTCTGTTTTTAGTCTTTAAAGGTAATATGTTCCTTATAAAATGATCAAAAATCCAGTGACTGACGCTCAGGTTGTTGTGAACTTCAACTCCCATATTTCCAAGCTTTTTCACAAGTTCGAAATTAATAGCGGGATGAGAAGCCGCATAAATCTCCCCAACTACTGCAACCTTTAAAGGCATAACTTTTCTATCTAAAGGAATTCTACCAAGCTCCTTTTTTGTGGTGCGAATTACATTAAGTACTCTCTTATATCCCTTAACTTTTTGTACACTCCTATGGAATCCGGAAATGATCATATCAGTCTGTCCTTTGTTTATCTCCCTGCATCTGGTGTAACCTGCCAGCTTATCGAGGCTGTCAACAAGAAAAACCGTTCTGGCAGCATATAATATCCCTTTTATAATATCTATGGTATTATTATCTTTTGTCAAAGGAGCAATTTTCTCTAAAACTCCCCTTATGGTGATGTTGCTTGTTTCAAGGCAGACAAATTTAACATTATATTTCAAGTTTCCGATTATTTCAGCAAGAAGGTCACCATAATATCCAAACCTGCATTGCCCATTTCCACCTCCGAAAAGTATAAAGTCCGCACCATTTTCCAGACCATAAATTAGATCTCCCAGTATGGTTTTAAAAGGCATGCAAGCAAACTCAGGTGAATTTATAACTCCCAGTTCCATAGTATCTTTTGAACTCAAAGGAGGCATTACATATTCTATTCCTGCAGTGTCCAACAGCACCTTGATGGGCACATACATATTACCCATATGCGGAAATGTTATCTTCACACAAATCACCCTATCATATCCAAAAATGCTTCAAGTCTGGTGTCAAAACCAGCCTCTCCGGTATGTTCATCAACTGTTAGTTTAAGCAATGGTATATCACGGTATTGGGATTTTATTCTGTTCTCAATAAATTCCATAATAAAAGCATCTAATCCACAGGCAAACGGAGTAAGGTATATCATTCCCTTTATCCTTTCATCCTTTGCATATGTAAAGGCACTGCCCAGCAATTCAAAGCCTATATCCCAAAAAGGCTTTTCCTGGTACGGGTGTGAATTCCTGCGTTTTGTCTCATGATCAATATCCCGTGGGGTAAAAATATCTATATTTCTCTTTTTTAGCTTTTCTATGAGCCCCATATTCAAATAGCTGTCATAAATCATGTAAGGGTGTCCCAGTAAGGAAATCGCAGTCTCCCTGCCTGCAACAAATTTTTGATCTTTACCCCTTCCATTCTCCTTTAATTTTGCTTGTTCATATTTTGTACAGGAGCCTTTAAATGCTTCCAAAACTTTTACATATTTTATACCAAATGTTTTAGCTATTAACCTAAGGCTTTCTGTCGTTTCATATGTTTTTGAATCCAAATTGATTTTGACTTCCACTATCTTAACCTGTCTGCCCATGTTTATAGATGTCATATCCGGAAGCCCGCATAACTTTGGACAAGTGTATTCATTCTTCCCTGTGCTATGGTACCTGGGTATAAAAATATAATCACATTTATCCTTTAAACTTGCAACATGTCCGTGGAAAACCTTGACAGGCAGGCAGGTTTCATTGCTGCAGTGTTTGATACCATCATCCATTACCTTTTTATTTGTATCCTGAGATATTACTACCTCAAATCCCAAACGTTCAAAAAAGTCTTCCCATATTGCACTATATTCATAATAATACATTCCCTTTGGTATTCCGATTGTTGCCAATATTCTACCCTCTTGTCTGTTCTGATATTTTTAGCAATGGTGAAAGCCTACACAAATAGCACTTACAGAATAATATTTTTAACATAAGATGGATAATTTATACCCTCAGTTTTTCCATAACTATAAGAAGAATTGTATTTAACGTCAATCTCTGAAATATAGTGTATATATGGGCAGAATAAGCTCTGTCAGGGCAATCATTACGATAATAATTGCACCCAGCCTGTTCTTCTTATCCCATGTCCACTTGCCATAACTTAAAGTTTTTATAAATATCCACAGTAATACTGTCATTACTATAATTGCATTTAAAGGTCTCATTATTATTCCTTCTTTCCTTTAATTAATCATACATCAGGAAGTGACTTTAAAATAAGTCCCGGTCTCCTTATCTTGACATCAACAGTAACGTCAAAAGTTGAGTCTTTGTACTTTTCGAGCCAGTTAAATTCTTCCCACTCTTTCCATGTGAGAAACTTGCCTTTCATTTTTAATCCAAAGCCACTGGTATCGGTTCCAAACTGCTTGCAGCTTTTATTGAGATATCTTAACATACCTTCCTTAAAGAAATCCTCTACAGCCTTCTCTAATACACCTATATTTTCCCTGCTTTCATAATTAATACCGCTTTGTATTGATAATACATCAGCTTCAAGAATAACTTTGGCACATAGTTTTGGTTTATCATTAATTATGTCAACTCTCTTTTCAGTCTTCCTGCTCCTTTTAATATTAAGTACTATAAATTTATCCTTTTCCTGCGGATCAGGCATAGTAAAAAACGATGAATTGAAGGTACCATCCAGCATAAGATGGTATGTCGTTTCATCACCATCAAGTTCTCCAACCATTTTACCTCCGTTAAAAACTGCCAATCCCATAATATCAATCTTAAGATCACCTGTTTTGGTTGATTCACCTGCCTTGAAATCGCCCTCTAAAGGCAATTCTCTTCCCTTTTCCTTGTACGTTGAACCCTCCAGATCAAAATCATCGGAAGATTCAAATCTGCTTACACCGGCAAGGACTGCCACAGGCTGAACAGCTGAACTTTCTGTCCTGTGATAAAATTCAATCATCTGTGAATCTGCTGTAAAACCGGTATACCTGTACGCACCAAGTAATTGTTCGTAATACCTGGCAGGGTTTGTCTCAAGTTTTGGTTTAACGGCATTGATAAATTTCTCTGCCGACCCTCTCGATACAACTATATGAATACTAGGCCTGAACTCCTTGTTTCTTATCATTGCGTGCAGATACTTTGTGACACCTTCTCTTGCCAGCTCTTCGGAAAATACAATTACTTTTACATGCGACAGATTAATCTGTTTACTTATAAATGTATTGAGCATATTAAGCCCGGAATATATAGTTGGCGTATCGACCGTGACAACGGATACACTCTTATCTCCTCCTCCTCCTCCTCCCCCATCACTTCCACTCCCTCCAATAGATATGGGCAAAGCCAACTGGAGAGTCATCCTCAGATCATTAGTCACTCCTTTATCAAAGCCTAATGCAATAGGGTAAGCCATATCATCAACCTCCCTTCTGTCAAAACATCCGGTAAGCATTGAAAATTGCAGACAAATAAGCAGAATAACCATTACAAATTTATACTTTTTCATATCTTTTTTCACCTTCCTTTTTTCGCTTAACAAACTTTGCCAATAACAAAACAGCTATAGGAAGAATAAAAGCGATTAACCAGGAGTACTTCCTGTAAATATCCCCTTCAAGGTTGATAGAAGCCATAAGGCTCTGAGGTATAAGGCATATGGTAAATAAAATTACTGCTGTGGGTATAATCAAAGGCCTGTAATATTCCAGACTGAAAGTCTTTTTTATTATATATACAATAAAAAATAAACCCACACTCAGGTAAGCAAGTCCCGCTAAACACCACGTAAGCACAAATACAGATTCAATCCTTTGGAAAAACCTTCCATAGTTTACGTACCTGGCCAAATGTAAATAAGCAAGAAGATTTTCTGTAGAAGTTGGATAAGGCACTACCAATAAATAAACTAAGGCTCCAATAGTCATAATAACTCCCGATAGTATTAAACTTAAATTTCCTATAGTTTTAAATTCTTTGTTTTTCCCTATAAATGGAGCTATAAAATATAATGTACTAAAACCGGAGAATATCGAAATTCTTGGAATTGCACCAATAAAAATTTCATAAGGACCATTACCCAGTATAGGAAGTAATTTCGACACATCAAAGTATTTCACATTTCCAAGTATAACAACAATAAAACCAACAGCGACAATCGGAACAATAATGGAAGCTATTCTCACAATGGCCTCAATCCCTAAATATGAAGCAATTATCATACCTATAATAAAAAACATGAGCACAAAGCTTATAGGTGATTGAACCAGTGCAAATATTTTCACATTCTCGCTAAACATTCTTAAAATTATTGGTAAGATAAAAAAATAATTTGCCAGGAAAATCAAGCCTACTAATACTCGTCCAAAGGTTCCGCCTGCGATCTGAGCAATATCAATTATATCCTTTCCTTCAAAGTTCGTGTACAATTTTGAGATAATAAAGAAAAGTATTAAAGAAAGCAACAGTGTATATAAGGGTACCATCCAGCCTGCTGTTCCTCCCACTTCAGCCATTCTGCGCGGAAACCCAAGAAAAATCTGAATCGACATTATATTTATAAGCATGAAAACTGCTTCTATTTTTCCAAAACGTATTTTTTCCAACTGCTTAATCCTCCCATCCGCTTAATAGTATTCTAATTTTTATTATCATCTTCCGACCACTGCCTGCTGATTTTAGGCTGTTTCCTAACATCTTTTACATTTAGGTAATCAGGTCTTGTATCCTGTTTCCATATAGGGTATCTTAAAATCTGATCTGCAAATCCATCCTTTGTAACAGGTCCTAATGGTGCCATAAATGGAACACCAAAGGATTTAGCAGACGTAAACCATACTCCCTGTACAAACAGTCCGAAGGTTATGCCAAGAAATCCCGCTGCTGCCCCAAGGAAAATATATCCAAAACGAAGTATCCGGTATGCATATCCAAGACCGAAATTAGGAATTGCAAAAGATCCTATACCTGTAACAGCAACTATAATAATCAGAATAGGACTGACAATATTTGCAGCAACAGCAGCCTGTCCAAGGATTAAACCTCCGATAATGCCCAGTGTTGGACCTATCGGCCCCGGTATCCTTACTCCGGCCTCTCTAATAAGCTCAAAAGCAAACTCCATTATAAGGATTTCTACAATTGACGGGAAAGGAACCTTCTCCCGGGAAGCTTCAATAGCAAATAAAAGATCTGTCGGAATCATTTCCTGATGGTAATTTGTAATTGCCACATACAGTCCCGGAAGCAACAGTGACATGGCAACAGCAATTATTCTGATTATTCTTATAAGATTTGCATAAGGAAACCTTATATACGAATCTTCAGACGAATGAAAAAGGTCAATATTTGTGGTTGGCATTACAAGTACAAAAGGACTTCCGTGCACAACTACTGCAACTTTGCCCTCGGTCAACATGGCTGCGACCCTGTCCGGTCTTTCGGTGGCTATTATCTGGGGTACGGCCATATAAGAATTGTCTTCAAGCAACTGCTCAAGTTCTCCCGAATCAAAAATATAGTCTATCTTGATTCCTTTTAGCCGTCTTCTCACCTCATTCACTAACGAATCATTTGCAATATCCTTTATATACATAAGTGAACAGGGTGTCTTGCTTCGCCTGCCTATGCTTATATTTTCCGCTATCAGATCTTCATCCTTCAATATCTTTCTTATGAGGCCGGTATTGGTTCTCAATAATTCATTAAACCCTTCCTGCGGTCCTCGTATAACCATCTCTGTATTGGGCCGGCTTACACCTCTGTTCTGCCAGCCCTTAACATCCGCTGTGAAGGCTGTTGTAATACCATCAATAAAAATCCCACAGCCTCCGAAGTTGACATCGTCAATAACTTTACTCAACTCATCTACAATTTTTAACTGGTTGTGCGGTATCAGATGATTCCTGACAAACAGACCAATTTCATCTTCCCTGCCCTTTATTTCAATATTTGACAACAGCATTAAGGGTTGCAAAATAGCTAAATCTATTATATTCCTGTCACACATTCCATCAATGAAAATCATGCAGGCAGGAATAGACTTATCTTTGGCAACAATATCAAACTCTCTTAATACTATGTCTGCATTTTCTGGTATTGTATATTTTTTCTTAAGAAAAGCTACATTGTCGGAGAGCTTATCGCTTACTTTACTCATTTCATTTACATTTACGGTCCCTTTCCCGTCCTCATCTTCATCTTTTGTGCTTTCACTTTTTTTATCATTGCCAGCACCGCTTCCTCCAACAAAAGTCACAGGTGCAAATTGATTTTTAATCCCCCTCTTTTTCGGGACAGAACTATCTCTTTTCCCTTGGGAATTTTCTCTTTCTTTTTCGTTTGCACTCTCACCTGCTTTTTCAGCTTCATTAGTATTGTTCTGATTATCTGAAGATTCGCCTTTATTCTCTTTTAATATAAACTTTTCCATCTTTTTAGGTTCTTTAAAGGCAATCCAATTCTTTAGAGTCTTTTTAATGTCTGCCAAAAAATCCTCTCCTTAAATAAAATAACTTTTATATAGAAATATTGGGTAAATTTAAAAATACTAATCATATTATGGTTTTTTAGACAGATAAATATTCAGGAAAAAAGCCGATAAAGTTAGAATTACAACTTTATCGGCCATGTACCCTTCAAAAATTAAGGGATAACGAAAAAATAACTTTCAATTCTCATATTTTGAGAACATTATTAAATCAAGTTTTTTCGTTATCCAGAGTAGGAACTTATATTTTAGTCAAACCTACATTTAAAGAATGCTTTCACCCAATTCAAATAACGCTCAAGTCTACGCAGATTTAACTTTGATGTATGTCATCTGTATGATCTAAAGAAAAAGCTGTGACTTGAAATTCAAACATTAATTCCCATCATTTACAAGGTACTTTGTAAGTGGAGAATCCAAAGGAAGCACCAGTGTTTTATCACCTTTAAGTGATGTCTTCATTGCTTCAAGGGTTCTTATAAACTCATAAAACTCCATTTTATCACCTGAATAAGCATCTGCAAGAATTTTTATGTGTTCCGCTTCTCCTTCACCTAAAAGTTCCTGTTCTTTCGCCTTTGCTTCCGAAATCATAATGCCAACCTGTTTGTCAACCTCGTTTTTTATTTTTTGGGCTTCATAGTTGCCTTCAGCTACGTATTGTTCAGCGATTTTTTCTCTTTCTGAAATCATTCTTTTAAATACCGATTCTTCATTTTCTGACGGCAAATCGAATCTTTTTATTTCAACATCCTGCACTTCAATGCCATAACGTTTCATCTGATTTGCTACATCCTTAGTTACAGCTTCATTTAATGCTCCCCTTCCGGAAAGCTCTTCATTTATTATACTACTTTGTTCTAATGTTCCCATTGTATTTTTTACTGCATTATAAACCGCAGCATCTATCCTTTTCTCCGCTTCCGATATCATGCTCACAGATTTATAGAACTCAAGGGGATCGGTAATTTGCCATATAACATAATTGTCAATAACCATTGCTTTCTTGTCTTTTGTGAGAACGTTTGAAGGCTGCAGGTCATATACAATCTTTTTCTTTGGAAGAACAAACTTAGTATCCATAAAGGGCACCTTAAAATACAAGCCTGCTGAACTTTTAGTATCTATTATCTTCCCAAACCTCTTTATACATGCGTATTCATCTTCATTTACTATATAGGCACTAGTAACCAACACCATAATCGCCACAAATGCTGCTACAGCAATTAATACCTTTTTCATATCAGTTGCCCCCCTTATTTTCAAATGGCTTAAGCGGTAAAATCTTCTGAATATCTCCGGAACCATCCTCGATATAAACAGTTATTCCCGGAAGTATTTCTTCCATAGCTTCAAGGTATAGGCGCTTCTTTGTTATATCCTTATAATTCTTATATTCTTCATACATCTTCTGAAATTTTACAACCTGACCCTTTGCTTCATTTATCTTTTTTTCTCTCTCGGACTCTGCGTTTCTGATTATTTTGTCAGATTCAGCCTGCGCTTTAGGAAGCTCTGAGTTTTTATACTTGTTTGCTTCATTTAGAGCTGTCTCTTTACTTTGTTTTGAATTTTCAACATTCTTAAATGCCTGTTTTACTTCTTCAGTAGGGGGCTCAGAGTCCTGTATTTTTACATCAATTACCTGCACTCCGATATCATAATCTTCAAGACTTTGCATAAGTTTTTCCTTTATATCGCTTTGTATTGCAACTTTTCCACTCGTCAGAACTTCATCAATAGTCGAAGAGCCCACAACTGATCTTGCGGCACTAAGGCTTGAATTACGCAGTATTTTATCCGGTTCAACAGCTGCAAACAAATACTTTTTAGGATCAGAAATCTTCCACTCAATAAAAAAGTCAATTTTGATAATGTTATAATCTCCGGTAATCATCTTTGACTCCTCATCAACAGTTATATATTGACCGTTTTTCTCTTCCCTGTAACCCAGTTCAAGCTTCTGAGTTTTTTGAACAGGTACCTTTATTACCGATTGAATGGGATCCGGCAATTTAAAGTGCATACCTGCGCCTTCAATACTGGTTACCCTCCCAAATGTAAGGACAACTGCCTGCTGTTGATCATTTACAGTATACGTCGAATTAAATGAAACTATTAATATAATCATGATCACAATTGCGAGTACCATAGCCTTAAACGGTATTTTAGCCGGTTTCTTGTTTGGCTTGATGTTAACTACTTCCATTTCTTAATACCCCCTCATTTATTTAATCTAAGAATTATTCATACATATACTTATAATCCTATTCTACATGAAATATGTAAATCCCTTTTATAATATTTTGAATATTGCCTGTTGTTTTAGCGTCAAACGATTTCATTACAAAACCAGTTTGCACCATAATTTTGCTTTTTTGTGTTGATCTTTTCCAGTAAACACACTACGAAATTTGGTTTATTGAGGGTGTCTGAGGTCAATAATGATCAGAATACGCTAATTAACATCGCTAAAGAAAACAAAAGAAAAAGTCCCCTAAACACTTTGGTCTCAAGGACTTCATCATTTCTATGTTGGTCGGAGTGACGTGACTTGAACACGCGACCTCTTGCACCCCAAGCAAGCACTCTAGCCAAACTGAGCTACACCCCGATAACGAATTCTTATTATAGCATAAACATTTAGATTTGTAAATAAAAAATAAATACTTTTTTAATGTATAAAACATGAATTAATTGTTGATAATTAAAATTGAACAATAATATTTTAAGGGAGGAAATTGTTATGTTACGCGATGAGGCAGCACCACTTAGTGAGCCTCTGAGGTTAAAAACTCAAAAGAAATTCAAGAAGACACTTATATTGGCAGCATATATTCTATTTGTTGTAGCTGTGTCTCTCGGAGCTAATAATTATATATTGTACAATTGGTTCGAAGACACAAGAAATAAGTATGAAGACACATTTTTAAGAATCCAGACAGTGACTGCGGAAAACAGTAAACTGGTGTCAGAAAATAATACGATGACACATGAGTACAGCTTGCTAGAGGATGAGTTTAAAAAGGTATCAACACAGAATGAGCAAATAGTTGCACAGCTTCAAGAAATTAAGGATAAAAATTACGAACTTATGCAAAAGAATAAAGAGCTTGAGGAGAAAAATAAGGAGTTGTCTCAAGATAATATTGAGCTTCAAAACACGTTGAAAAAGGCTGCATCCGTTGGGATAAAACCTCAAAGCTTCACTGAATTTGATGGACTGAGCTCCAGAGGATCAGTAGAACGTGGTGAGTATTTAGGTAAATTTCTTGGAACAGCCTATACTCCTTGTAGTTCGGAATGTGGAAATGACATGGGAATTACAAACTCAGGAAAACCTATAATACCTGGAGTATCAATTGCAATAGATAAAAAGTTCTGGCCGTTTGGTACAGTTTTCTATATAAAAGGATTGGGATATGCAGTAGCTATGGACACAGGTAGTGCAATTAAAGGAAAAAACAGATTTGATTTTGCAGTGTTTGATAGAGATTTTGCAAATAAGCTGGGTACGGGTTATTACGATGTTTACCTGGTAAAAATGGGGGACGGCAAGGTGGATAATATATCCCTCTAAATAAAAAAAGTGCTTACGGATAAGGTGTAAGCACTTTTTTTGTTTAAATTCAGGCACCATCAACTTCAAGTCAGATTGCCTTTTTCTATACTCAAGAGATTATATTTCATTTCAATTTGTGTTTTTTCTAAACTTCTTAATCTATCTTCATGATTTTTTAATTGCTCCTGTACAACGCTTAAATCATTTACTTTCTCAACTCCCTTCAAACATTTGTTACAAAATCAAAAAAACACAAGCTATTAAACCTGTACTTTAACATTACTAAAATCCACTTAATCAGCACCTAATCCTTCCAATTGTTTTTATACCTTTTTATCATTCTCTGCAATTCTTCATTATGTTTAGTTGCAACTTTATCATCCCTGACAAAACTTGCATTTATTTCATTATTTTTTAATGTTAATTTATCATCGTTTAATTTATATTCATATCTAACTTTTACATATTTGGCATTAATCTCTATGTATTTGTCTGAAATCTTATATAAGCGCTTCTCATCCGGAAAAAGATTGGTTGCAAGACAACTTTGCCCATCTTTTTCAAATCGACTTTCTAAGCCAAAATAAAACATATCTCCATTCTTTTCAAATAGCAAATATGAATTTTCATCATCTTGATTAAAGATGCCAGATTGAACCATTTCTGAAGTCATTTTCAATGTATCTTCTTGTTTAAATTCCTTAACCTTCCAAATCCCTACTAAATTATCCAAAACAGCAGGATCAACTTCCCAAACAGTTTCCTCAACACTAGGAGTAACATCTGTTTTTATAGTTTGTAAAGGTGTTGTGGTAAAAGTAACCGTAGGTTGATTTGACACAGGAGTTTTTAATTTATCACTATTACAACCTGTTAAAGATGTAATAATTAAAATACTTGATAAAACCAAGCGTACCTTATTTAGTCTCTGCATTAACGAAACCTCCAAGAATCAGGATACCTATATTCTACCACAGATTCACAACAAAACAAAAGAAAAAAACACAAGGGTTACTTGCGCCTTAGAAACAGTGAGTTATATGTTTAGCAAGTGGTGAGAGATTTCTTCTTCCTAATTGGGTTCTTTATATAAGTTTATATAATTGATATACATTCATTTATCCTCCGCACTTCTTTTTTGCTCCCCAACACTTTATTTCAGCAAATATCCAGATTAATAAAGGAAGAATAATTTGAAATGGTATTGCGTAGTGCTTGTAAATACCAAGTCCCCATTCGAACATTTCCATTGTATTCTTATAGATAATACATGCCAGATTCATCATTAGAAACGCAACAGGAACAACAATGGCTTTATAATTTTTAAAATTCAAAACAAAGGCTAGTCCTTTACTGGCTCCAAATAAACATGCAGAAATTTTTACTATTCCTGTTAACATAAAAATAATTGTTACAATAACTTCAATCCTCTGAAAAAAATTCGCAATACTAACAACACTTACAGCTTCATACGACGGATAATATTCTAATATGGTGTCCTCAGCCCCTAAAACAAGAATATTTCTTACTGAAGCCATTAAAAGTATTATCCCACCAATAAAAAACCCAAGGTAATATACCTTATAGGTGTTGAATTTATTCTTTATCCAGCTAAAAAGCATAGTAAGAATAACAGTTTCAGCAAAAGGAAAGGAAAATACTGCAAAAGCACTACCAAGCAATGGTTTTACGCCGTTATACATAACAGGCCTTAAATTATCAAAATCAGCCTGGGTCATTGATAACACAATCTGTGTTATTATTGCTACAAGCAATAGTGGGAATAAGATACCTGACCATTGCCCCATAATTTCTTTTCCACACCTGACAAGCCATATACAAATTATACCTATGGATGCAATTAATACGGGCTGAGGTGTTTCCGGTAACGAAACTGTTGTAATAAACTCAGAAAAATTTCGCAATACTATTGCACCAAGATGGAAAGCATACCAAATAAACAACAGCGCAATAATTTTTGATACTATATTTCCATAGAGCTCTCTGAGTATTTCAAACAAATCCTTTTCAGGGAAAAGCTGCAATATCCTTGCGTAAATAAAAACAAACGGCGCCGCCATCAACATTGAAATTAATATGGTTACCCAAACATCCTGTTTGGTATCACCACCTGGATTTAGGACAATAGCGCTTCCAATAGTGAAAAGAACTGCAATTGCAACGCCCTGTGTATTGGTAATTGACCCTTTAGTCATATAATTTCCCACACCTTCCTTTTTAGTTCAATGCGCTTAGTTCAAATATGAATGTAACCAGTTTTTTTAATGGTTCCGAAGGGCTAGGCAATTTCACATCAAGTAATATGAGCAAATGTATTATGTATGATAATGCAAACAGTGATACATACACCCAGAATACACTTTTTCTTTCCGATTTGTAGGTAGGTATTAAGTCATGAATTATATAAAACAAATATACAATTGTACAAAAAATTATCAGCATCATCAGCTTCCCCCTATTTTAATTGGTTTTGCCATTTGACCGCTAGATATAATTTCCATTTCAACATAAACATTTGTTTTTATTTTTTTGAACATCGTACTCCAATCCCCACCAATACTTTTCCATAATTCTGGGTTTTCTTTTTTTATGGTATCTCCAAAACCAAACACATCCACTCCATAGTCTTCTTGAACTAATTTAATTACATTTTCTATGTTTGTTTTTAACATTTGTTCCGCTGTAGTTTTTAAGTTTTTGCGCCCTTTTTCATCTATAACATTTTTACTAATATCTACTTCCGCAATACTTACTTTTGTCTTAATATCAATATTCATAGTTATTTTACCATAAGAGATTAAGGATGTTACTTTTGTATTGTTCTCAGAAATTTCCAGTGTTATATCATCATATGCTCTCTCTGGCACTTCATTCAACGTGAGTAATCCACGGTTTATTTCATCTTTTACAAAGAGGAAATACTTTGTGTTTTCCCCATTGAGTATGCCTATAAGCTTATCTTCATGAAACATTGCCATACCTGATATTTCCGATACCTTTCTACCATTGTTGATTACAGTCCCCACTGCAGGTAAGGATAAAGCTATTCCATCTCCTGCAAGCATATTGATAACGTCATGTACGTGTGCCCCTGGAGTTTTGCTATAGCTTTCTCTATGAGCAATAGCTTTTTCCAGTTCAAAGGATTGAATATCCGTTAATAAACTCTGATGCTCCAACAATTCTTTAGCGGTTTTCTCCTTTGAAATAAGTATTTGCATTTGCTCCCTGGGCTCTGCATCTCTGTTTATAAAGTCGATTAATTGAATAATTCCTTCTCTAGCTACATCCTGGCTTATTATCGCTATATCTGCATGGCTCCAGAATAGCCGTCTTGCAGAAATTCTTATCGCATTTCTAACAGCGTCAAATATTGTTTTTCCCTCTGCTTCTACTTTTTCTGATTTAATGTTATCCTCTTTATCACCACCTCTGAAGTCCACAATCTCAAAGGTAACAAGATAAGTTCCTTCCGTTCTGCCTTTATCAACTGCTAATCCTGAAACAATGGCAAGGTCTTCGATTTCTCTGTAATTCCAGCAGCCAGACAATAAGAAAATGTTTAGAACAATAATCACAAGTAACGTAAATACTTTTGCTCTCTTCACTACATATTCCTCCTGTCTGTTTTATTTCTTAAAATATTTGATGAAAGAAGTCTTTGGCGGTATTTCATATACCACCATGGTGCTCTGATTGCTGTATCTTTTAGTTCCTCCAAAGGGTCAATCTGCATTAATTTGTACATATAGGGTATCCCAAAGGCATTAATCTCCAAAAGGTGGATTAGTAGACCAGCCATTCCTAATACATATCCATATAAACCCAGGAAGCTTGCAAGAAACAAGAATAATAACCTGATTATAATTACAGCACCTTTTATTCTCGGTAGCATAAGCCCTGTTATTCCTGTCAATGCAATGATTATAATCATTGGTGCACTGATGAATTTTGCATCAACAGCTGCCTGCCCAATAACCAAAGCACCTACTATACTCAATGCCTGCCCCATAAAAGTGGGCATTCGTAATCCGGTTTCACGAAGAAGTTCAAATACAAAAAGCATTCCTATAGCTTCAACAATTGTAGGAAACGGTACACCTTCTCGTGCAGCTGAAATATTCATAATCAAAGAGGTCGGAATCATCTCGGGATGATAAGTAATAAGTGCAACATATATTGCCGGAAGGCTTATGGTTATCAAAAACCCGAAAATTCTTAGAAGTCTTCCTATAGAAGAAAAATAAAAGTTAACATAATAATCATCACTAACTTGGAAATACTCTATGAATAAGCTGGGGAGAGTTAAAGCAACAGGCGTACCGTCTACAAGGATAGCGATACGTCCTTCAAGTAACTTACCTGCAACAGTATCCGGGCGCTCTGTACTTCCTAATGTTTTAAATAACGAAAAAGGTCTATCCCTGATAATTTCCTGGATGTATCCTGAGTCAAGAAGCCCATCTATATTAATGGCATCCAGCCTTCTGTATAATTCCTGCAGTATTTTTTCATTTGCAATTCCCTGAATATAACAAATACAAACTTTCGTGTTTGACCTAACACCAATGGTTCTATATTTAAACTTTAGATCACTTGTTTTCAGTTTTCTTCTTAATAGTGACAAATTAATCAATAGAGACTCTGTAAAACCTTCTCTCGGACCACGAAGAGTTTTTTCAGTTTCAGGTTCTTCAATTGAGCGTGTTTGCCACCCTTTTGAACTAATAATCAGAGCATCTTTAGAACCTTCAGTTAAAAGAACAGTATCACCGTTTACGATAGACGAAACAAGCTTGGATAGGCTCCTGGTTTTTTCTACATTATTAGATACAATAATCTTATTACATAGTCTATCTACTATTGTTTTATCGCTTTTTAGAGTGTTGCTGCTCACGATGGGGCGAATAATGTTCTCGTTAACAATTTCACTATTAATCATACCATCAACAAATATAATACATAGTTTTATAAGATTGTTATGTTGGTTTTCAAACCAACGGAATATAATTGTATCATCATCTTTAAATATGCTTCTAAAAACAGATACATTTTTATCCAAATCTTCTTCAAGGTTTATATCATTAAAGTTTTCCTCTTGTTTTATGTTATCTTTAGGCATATCTTTCATTCTTTTTCGTTTATAAAACATGTAAAAAAACTCCCCTATACTTTTGTATAAGGGAATTATTGACATCGTGATATCTATGTATACATGTAAAAAAGGATGATATCCTAGTGCTTTTAAACATCCTATTATTTTTGTTAATCAGCACTAGGGAATAGTATGAACTTTTTGTACTAAGATTGCTTTGCCTTATGCTGACATATAAAATCTCATAAGATAATCTAATTGATATCTATGTAGTTCAAACTTTTCTTGTACCTATTAATTATCTCTTTCAAATTTTCAGTTTGGTTACTCTCAATTTCATGGTCTCTGACCAAACTTGCATATCCCTCTTCACTCTTTAACAGTAAATTATCTCCGTCTAATTGATATCCATATTTGACCTTTGTATGTCTGGCATTAAGTTCAATGTATTTGTCAGAAATTTTATATAAGCGCTCTTCGTTTGGTAAAAATGGTGTTTCAACATTATTTAATGCTCTGTCCATGTAAAAATAAAACATATCCCCGTTATTTTTAAATAACAAGTATGAATCATTATCATTTTCGCCAAAAACACTTAATTGGTCTGTCATAGTAGCTTTCTCTGTCGTTGAAGTCTTTTTAACGGTCTCGACCTTCTTAATCTTCCAGATTCCTACTAAACTGTCCCGGATAGCTGGATCCGCTTCTTTCTCTTTTTCCTCTTCTATAATAGGAGAACTAACCGGTGTTGCTTTTTGGGTAGGAGCAATTGTAGCCTGATTTGTTTTATCAATTTCCGGTCTATCGCTATTGCAACCCGTAAAGGATAATATAGCTACTAACCCTGATGCAACGAAACATAACTTACCAAACCTTTTCATTAATCATCCTCCACTGGTTTATTTTAGCCAAAGCTTGTTATCCTTTATTTCTGTAGTAAAATTTAAGGCTGATATTTTTATGTATGTAGAATTGCCATATTCAATTATTGAACTGTTAGGCTTAAGTTTGTCGCTTCCTTCCTGTTTAGGCAGCGTTAATTCTCCCTTGCCAGGTATTTTGATATAATAATTTTGTGCATCTGAAGTCGTACAACTTGCAAACCTTGAAAACTCTATATAGTATTCACTATCATTTATTACATACTTTACAGGTTCATCCCCCAGTTCAATATAATCCGACTTCATAGCCAAACTTCCGCTAGTGATAGTTTCTTCTTCATGAACATTGTTATTCTTAACTGTAGTCAATTCCGCTGTTCTGGTTTCCTGATTCCAGAAAAGTTCAGCCCCTATTGCTTCGGTTGTCTTTCTAAGGCTCAAATAAGTCGTTCCATTCAAGTTTAACATAGGGTATTCTTTATCTTGCAAACTTTTTCCATTTACTGTTATATCATATGTTATAGGCTTTAAAATATATTCCTGTGCCACTGCCCCGGCTGTTCCTGTAACGATACTACCTATTATTAAACCTATCACGAATTTTTTCATATTATCTAACACCTTTCATTAACTTTTTACTTTATTATACCATATAATCATCTACCTGGGACAAACTAATTCCAAAATGTACAAATATGCTTATGTCACACATTCTAAATACTTTAAAAGATAAAAAAAATCACAATTTTTATGCACCATTAAAGAAAAAATGAATAGTATGTAGTATTCTAAAAACTTCTTGGAGGTATAAAAATGTCAGACGGTATCAAAAATATTTTTGGTGATAACAGTGAAATTTTATTTTTCATCCTTGTTTTCTTAATATTGTTCTTCAACGGAAGAAGCTATGACTGCTAACAACCTTAAAATCTTTCTCTTCAATAGCTGACTTACATATGGGAACATTCGGATATTCGGATGTTCCCATAAACTATTATGGGGCTTACATCAATACAAAACATATTTAATTTAAATCAGATATACAAGTACATAAGCCACCGGTGCATTTACATGAAAATTCACATAAAAATAATCAAGAAGGCTCTAAAGCTCCCCTTGATTATTGATTAATTAACACTTTGTTTTGGTACATTTAAAGGCACGTACTATCATAGATACAGGCAATATATAAGTATTATTACATCTGCAATTTACAGACGGCGCTTATTCACACTACCGGTTTACAACCCTTCATAATGTGAAAATGCACTTCATCTGTTTATATCTCGCACGCTTTAGAAATTAATTCTGTTGCGAGATATACGCCCCATATCTAAAAGATCTGTTCCGCGCCTTCAAATGTCAATAGTTATTGCTTAACCACAAAACTAACAATCTGCAACACCTGCTACTGGTCCACATGGCTTACAGAAGAACAGTAATAAGAACAGGATAATGAACCATAAAATTTCGTCGTTATCAAATATACCGCCTACAAAACCTTTACCCATTATTGAATCATCCTTTCAATTTATTAAGTTCTTTACAATAGCATAATATTCATTGGCAGGTTATCTTGTTACAAATACTAAAATAAATTAAATTTAATTTTCTCATTGCTAATTAAAATTATAAACAAATTATAACATTTGTATTGCGACGCTTTACTTCCAAATAAATGTTTGCTAATATACAACTACATAAATATGGTAGCTTTTCTCTTTTCAATTCTTATTTCCAAGCAACCATGTTATTTATTTTTGGGGGTGTATTAATTAATGTATCAAAGAAAGCAGAAATTATTTGCAATTCTGGCTGTACTAATTTTAACAACATCAATATTTTCCTCCGCTTTTGCAGAGGAATCAGTTTCTAAAAACCATTGGGCTCAGGAAAAAATGCAAAAATGGTCAGATCTCGGCATCATTAAAGGGTCTGGTTCCGGAGATTTAAGACCTGATGATAATATCACTAGAGCTGAGGTGGCAACAATAATCAACAAGGTCTTCGGTTTCATTTCCAAATCATCAACGCAGTTTATCGATGTAACTCAAGGCACATGGTATTCAGACGAATTGTTAAAAGCCAGAGAAGCCGGTTACTACAACGGGTACACAGGCAACATTTCAAACGCAGATTCAAAAATCACCAGAGAAGATACTTCAGTAATGCTTTTAAAGGTATTTTGCCTCGATTCTTCGGTTGAAAGTGAGGCAACCTATTCATTTAAAGATTCCGGGAATATCTCAAAATATGCGCTTTCAGCAGTAAACAAGCTTTCCAGCGATGGGATTATCAAAGGATATACCGATGGCAGGTTTCTCCCAAAATCATATATAACCAGAGCTGAATTCATTACTATTATGGATAACCTTGTAAAAGTATTATGCAATGCTCCCGGTACATATGGATCTATGAATGTCTCTGGTCATGTAATTATTAATCAGCCTTCGGTAGAATTAAAAGATATGAGTATAAATGGCAACTTGTATCTCACTGAAGGTATAGGAAGTGGCATAGTTACACTCAATAATGTCTCCTTAACCGACACAGCGTATATTTCTGGAGGTACTGATACTATAAATATCATCAACACAAAATTAAATCGGGTTGAAATAAACTTAAGAAATACAAATGCCAAACTATCTATAAATGGTTCTTCAATAATCAGTCTACTTTGTATTAACAGCCCTGCCCAAATCCAGGTTGAACCAGACGTAAAAGCAAAATTTGAAATTACTTCTGACGGTGTTGAAATTAATGGACAAAAAGTAACAAAAGGCATTGCAATAATCGAAAACGGAAAAATTACTCAGAATATAAACGAGACAAATACCGAAATTCCTGCTGTAGCTCCTACAAGTACTCCTGCAGGTACTCAAGTTACACCGGCAAACGGAAGCAGTACAAAAGATTCCGGAAATACTGGAAATTCAAATAACTACGATGTAAACAAAACAGCAAAACCAATTTCCACACCAACTTCGACTTTAACACCAACTCCAACATCGGCCATTACTCCAACTTCCACTCCTGCTTTAACTTCGACTTTGACACCTACTCTAACTCCAACTCCTGCTTTAACTTCGTCCTTGACTCCTACTCCGACTTCCACCCCTGCTTCAACACCTGCAGAACCTATTTTGAAACTTGAAAGTGCAACATGCGACAATCTTAAAGAAGTTGTTCTTCGTTTCAACAAAGCAATTCAGTATATAGATGAAGCTGAAGATGAAAATAATTATTCTGCATCAGACGAATTTTTTTCAGAAGACAATCGTGTAATTTACGCAGAACTCTCTCCTGACAGAATGTCTGTTACATTACTTCTTGAATATGCAATTAACCAGCAGGATGACCTATCGGTAACAGTCAAATCAAAAATTGGATTGAAGAAAGATAGTACAGTCAATATTGACTATATAGAAGACACTTTAGCCCCAACTATAACACAGGTAGCAATATCAGGTGATTCCTTGTTAAAATTAACATTTAGTGAACCGGTACAAAATTCGAATATTCTATCAAATTACACCATTGATGGAGAACCCTTTGAATCTTCACAACCTGCATTGGCCGATAATGGAAAGACAGTTACCTTTTATCTGACCAAACGATTATCCATCGGTACTCATAATCTTATTGTCGGAGATGAAATATATGACTTTGCATCCTTCAGCATTGAAAATAAAGAAACAGAATTTACAGTTGTCGAAGATATAACAGCACCAACCGGTGTTTTGGTAAGTGCTGACCATACAAAAATTGTTATCAGATTCAGTGAAGAAATTGAATTTACAGATATGGACAACTTATCAACCGATACAGGCGCTGTATTAGAAGCTGTTGAGCTTTCTGATGATGATAGGACACTTACAGTTTATATCAGCGCTGAAACACCCTTGCCTGAAACCGGCGGTCTGTTATCTATAAAAAATCTTACTGATTACAGCGGAAATACAATAGATTTTGAGATAATTGTAATTCCAGCTTAATCTCCGTATCCTGTTTTATTAATAAAGAAATAAAACAAAAAAAGGATTTGCATTAAGGGTAATTCAATATACCTTAATCAAATCCTTTTTGATATTTAGTCTAATAATTATAGAGGAATCTTTGGTTCTATTAACAACCTTAAGAAAACACTAATTTAGTTACTTATTGTAAATAACACTATAGTTATAAATAATGCCGTGAAAATATCATAAATCATACTGGTAGTAGTTTTTTTCATTTAATTCACTCCAAAATTATTTACTTTTATATGACCTTTGATTACACAATGCTAATTTCGGCAAATTGATCTTATCAGTTTACATAAAATTTCAGATCACAGTATAAACATCTAAAGTCTCCCTATAAATAATGTATTTGTTTATCACCAACCATGTTATGGAAAGATCGGCCCCTTAATTTTTTATTGAAAAGTGTCAAAAGTTGTTATATAATAAATATAAGTACGAATTATTTTTTTCCTTACTTGAACTTCCAGGCTTGTCTACTTATTTTTTGTTCAACATTTTAAGTGATTCAGTAATATCCATCCATCAAAGGAGGAACCCAAATGAAGAACTTCAGGTTAGTTCTGCATTTAGTGATGGTTGTTTCATTTGTATTTTTATTTTGCTCATGTGCATCATCGGGAGATGCTTCTTCTTCCAATTATGATAAGTCAACCCCTATGGCAGATGTTGTAAAAACATCTGTTCAAAATCAGTCAACAAGCAATGATGAATCTACAGAATCCCAACCCTCACCCGATAGAGCTGGTTATTCCAAAACAGTAACCTATGACTTTGAAGAATCGCTAAATAGCTGGGATGTTTCAACCTGGGACACCGGTACTCACGGAGAGCTCGCCTTCACAAAAGCTTCCCTAAGTACTGATCAAAAGACCTCAGGCTCCTCATCTGTTGCCCTATACTGTAATTTCAAAGGTATGCTTAACAACTCCAAATATGCACAAGGATCATTCAAAATTAACTTTGAGCCGCCGGTTAATTTAAAAGGAAAAATATTGTCTGCCAATATTTATATACCTGAAGAATTAATATCTTCAGAATTAAAAGTAAGTTCATATGGTATTAAAATGTATATTAAAACAGGTCTTGACTATATCTGGAGTGACGGTGGCTTCAATGACATTGCAAACGAACTCAAACCTGGGTGGAATCAAATCACATTTTCACCTGTTGATGCTAATGAATCCGAGACACGCGAAATAGGTATACAGATGACAAAAGGAGATACTTCCACGGATTGGAGCGGAACAATATATATTGATGATATTTCGTATTAAGGTACAGCGAAAAATTAAGTTCCTGCTCTGCATAAAGAAAAAACCAGTTTAACTGCATTCTCAGAATATGATAATAGGAAGTTATTTTTGGTTATCTCTTACACTGCATATAAAATCATTTACTTCAGAATGATATTGATCAGGCACCTTTAAGGTGTCTATTTTTTTAAAGAGTTAAATTTGTTTAATATTTTTAAAAGCGCTGCCCCTTACTCCGATTTCGCGGAGTTAAGGGGCAGAAAGGATACATTTTATTATTAAATTAACAAACTATGATCTAAAAAGTTTATTAACTTTTATATGCCTTACTTGCAAGCATTTGGGACAATAAATCGTCTCCCTTTGGCACCATTTCTATAGGAATATCCTTTTCTACAATTCGTTCGGTCTCTAAAATTTCAAACATTGCAGCTGCAACATCCTTGTCATTTGCAATCTTACGCAGTGTTTCACCTACAATCTTAGGTCTGATAGTTGCAGCTTTACCAAAGTCCACAGCAGCTGTTTTATCAGCAGTACTTCTTATAATGTTCACCTGGTTTGCTCCATCCTGCTTAATAGCTGAAGTTACCTGTCTTAATCGGTTTACAACTTTGCTCTCAATCTGTCTTATCATTTCCTGATCCCTGAAATGCACCTTACGGACATAACAGGAACCCAACATATAACCCCATTCGCTAGACTTTTCTGAAACTTCATCCCTAACGGTTTTACTCATTGTGTGACGGTCAACCAACATTTTCTCCAAAGGCAGATTACTAAGACATCTCACTGTTGAATTGCCTACATTTGCTGCAAGAGAACCTCTAGGATCAGTATTTCTGAATATATAGTCAAGGGGATTGCTTATATACATTTCATACCAGATACCAATACCCATAGGTGCTCCTTCTTCTGAGTTTACAGGCTGGCTTCTGAGATATTCCTGATCCAACTTCATATTTACCTTATAGCATCTTCCAAGCCAGTTTATAACAAGTGCTCTTATTCCAAGCTTTGGCCATAAAAAATGCAATCCCGGCTCTTCTATTTGACCGACCACATTACCAAACAGCACATACACAAGTGCCTGTCTCTCCTGTACTATAACATAAAAACCGAAAAACTTCAGAAAACCAAAAAATACCGGTATACCAATCAAAAACGCAAAGAATGATATTACTGCATATCCAGTTGTAGTCATAATCAGCCCTCCTTAATAATTCTCTTGGTTTTATCCAAAAGACTGAGTTTAACATTGCGCAAGTACACATCAAGAGATTCCTTGCCTCCTTGAGTTTTCAACTCTGAGAGCTGCTCTGCAAGACGGTTGAGTTTTTCAACTTCAGCTTCTGCATTTAGCGTTTCAATCTCCACTGCACGCTTAGACTGTACTACTTTCTGGTCTGCTGCCGCCTGTGCAAGGCTAATATCTGATGATACCTGGTTATGAGCTGTATTAATAGCTGCAAGAGCCGATTCCACCTCGGCTGGAGGATCTATACCGGTTATAAGCGAAGCCTCAAGTACAACTCCATAACGCGCTACCGACACCTGACACTCTTTATCCATATGGTCGTTCAAATCACGAAGGTTCTTTCTAAGGTCATTGATAGATATACCTTGAGCCGCAGCAGATTGTGTTTCAACCTCAGCTGCAGATTCCGGAGCTTCAAAATTGGAAATACGTTCTCTTAATACCGATACAAAGTATCCCATAACATGGGCAAGGGGATTCTTTACACCGAATATATAGGCATACAGGTTGCGTTCAGACACTCTGAAACGTATCTGACCTGTTAGTCCGATATTCAACTGATCCTTTGTTACAGCCTCTAAAACTGTGTTATTATTATTTGCTCTTCTGTCTTCCGGATCAAAGGCCATATTTACAGTCTCAGTCGCAATAGAAACCTTATAAACCTTCTCCCATGGCCATTTAAAATAAGGTCCTCCCGGTTGTATTACCCTGAGTTGAGGGAAATTATACCTTGCTTGCTCATCCTCACGGAGAAGTTCAGATATCGGATCATCCAAAGTAGTTTTGTTTTCAATCCGTTGAGCACGACCAAACACTGTTTTTACTGCCCTTTGATTTTGATTTACAATGTAGAATCCTGTAAAAACAAATCTTACAATAAACCAGGCCAAAAAACCGAAAAATAATCCGCTTAATATCTCCATTCACTAAGCCCCCTTACTGTTTTTTCTTTCTTAATATATTTATACTAAAAAAGCAAAATCTTTACTAATCTATTGTAATATATTATTTGACAAAATTCTACACTATCAATGAAATTTGGTGGAACTAAGAATTTGAAACCTTATGAAGGAACTGCCTGACGTTTTAGTGTCAAACACCTCCATTACATGACCTTCGCATAGAAGCTGTACGCCTTAGCTTGATAATTTTCGCACACGTCTATGGGACCTCCTGTCCCAAGACGTTAAAAATGCCATCCGTGGCATTTTTGCTTCAAATTATCAAACTTTCGGCAACAGCTTCTATTGCTCAGGTCAAGTAATTGCGTCATTTGACACTAAAACAGGCACACACCTTAATTAGGTTGTTTCTTCGCTGTTTTATTGTCATAGCTGCATTAATATAGATTTTTACATATTTAATTGCTTTCATAATTCCTCAATCTTTATGTTTATCAGCATTTTTTCAGTATTTCAGATTTCTTATATAATCAAGTGACTGCTTCATGATTTCGCCGGCTGCCGGTGCTGCAACTACACCCCCGGTAGAGACGTCTCCCTGCGGATTATCCATTATAACAATACACGCAACTTTCGGTTTGTCTGCCGGAGCAAAACCAACAAATGAAGCAATGTATATACCCTCTGTTTGTGTTTCACTAGTACCTGTTTTGCCTGCTATCATATACCCTTCCTTATAGGCATTTTTACCTGTACCTTCTGAAACAACACCTTCAAGCATTTCTTTAAGTGTGATGGAGGTCTGTTCGGAAATAACTTTTCTGACAACCTGAGGTTCAAACTCTTTGATGATGTTGCCTTTTTTATCTGTAATCTCCTTTATAACCTGAGGCTTGAAAAGCTCTCCTCCATTTGCTATAGCACCATAGGCTGATAGTAATTGTATTGGTGTAATCTGAAAGCGCTGCCCGAAGGATGCTACTGCCATATCAATCTCTGTAGGCTCCTTGTGGAAGAGACTTTTTCCCTCTCCATAAAGTTCAATACCTGAGAGATCATAAAACCCAAAGTCCTTAACATAGTTGTAAAACTTATCAATACCGAGGCTTTGAGCTATCCTGACAAAAGGTGGATTGCACGAATTGTACATTGCCTGCCTGAAAGTTACTTCTCCGTGCTTGTTTTTAGTCCAACAATTTATATCATATCCGCTTACTTTGACCGTATAATCATTTACAATCGAATCCGGAGTAATAACTCCCTCCTCCAAACCCGCTGCAGCCGTTATAGCTTTGAACGCAGAAGCCGGTTCATAAGTATCTGCAATTGCTTTATTTATCCAGACATTTTTCGTTAAATATTGCACTTTTTCCATCTCAGGCATGATATCCCACTCAGAAGCATTGAATTCATCTGGAATTGAGTATGGGAAATTCAGATCAAAATCAGGTTTTGAACACATAGCAAGAACTTCACCGGTTGACGGATCCATCACCACAGCTGCTGCCCCACCTGTTACTTTAAAGTCTTTCATTGTCTTCTCAAGCACATTTTCTGTAATCATCTGGATATTTTTATCAATTGTTAAAGTAATGTTGTCCGAGTCCAATCCATCTTTGTCCATTAATGCTTCTATCCCCTGAACTCCCTTATCTTCTTCATTCACAAAGCCTATCACATGTGAAGCAAGACTTCCATATGTATAATTGCTTCCCTCAGAAGTCCTTTCAACAAGCTTAACCCCATTTCTATCAAGAATATTTCCTCTTAATTGAACATTATCAGTATTCTGCCCTTCCAAACCAGCATTGTCTTTCACATCAGCAATAGCGTACGTTGATTTAGGAAATTTTACGTTTCCATTTATATAATTAACAGTCAGCACTCCTGCCAATATAACTAAAACCGTAACAAAGGCTGCTAGTTTAGTAGATTTGCTCTTTATAGCCTTAATAAATTTTAATCTCCATTCCATATTCGAAGACCTCCCTTGAATAATACTCGATGCACTTTGAATAAATTGCTTTTCTGAAAATAGTTCAAGAATTTTAACAATTGTTCTTGCATAATTTCTTTTTTCATTTACCTTTATATAGGACAAAGCTTGCTGATCGCAGACAAGTTCCCTGTCCTCCCTGATTTTATTTGCTGCCAGCCAGATTAACGGATTAAACCAATGAATAGCGTTTAACAATAATAAAACCAAACCTGCGGCATTATCCTTATGTCTGTAGTGACTTAATTCGTGCAATACAACATGTCTCAATTCTTCTTCGTTAAGCTTGTTTGTTATATCCTCCGGCATGAGCAAAACAGGCCTGAAAACGCCGTAAAGTGCAGGAGCATTTACATAACTTTGAAATATAACAGGTATATATTTGGATATTTTCATAATTTTCCTGCACTCTTCAAGTATGCTTATAACACTGTCATTTTGCCCATGAACAACTGTTTTCCTGATTTTATATCTTATAACAAAGTTTATTAATAGACTGTATATCAGAAGTATCAAAACACCTGAACTCCATACTACTGCTGCAAATTCAAAATACTTCCTCGTCAAGTTGCTGTTATGCTTTTTCTGAACCTCATTAGAATATTCATATTCCGGAATATTCTCATTCAAGACAAAGGTTTCCTGCACAAAGGCAGGCTCTTTATTATTCAAAGATTCATTAGGGCTGATTTCAATTTCAGTTCCACTCTCCGCAACAGTCTGCATAAACTCTGTTTGCGGTTGTTTGATAAAGTTATGAAAGTTAAATGAATATTGAGGGGTAAAAGGTATTATAAGCCTAATAAAGAGTAAACCCCATATGTAATAATGCCACTTTGCAGATAACCTATCCCTAAAAACAAATTTAGTAATAAAGATAACACAAATTATCGCTGATGCCATGATTGAGAGCATCAGTATTGAAATAAAAAGATCGGCAAGCATATTTGTACCTCCCATTATTCATCGTTTTCATCTATCATTCTTTTCAACTTTTGAATCTCCTCTCTGGACAATTTCTGATGCTTTAAAAAGTTTGCCATCATCATGCTAACCGAGCCGTCATAAACTTTTTTCAGGAATGTTTCATTCTCTACCCTGATGCATTCCTCCTGACTTACAACAGGATAATACTCTCTTGCTTTTGAATTTGCATGATTATATCCCACAGCACCTTTGTCCACCAACCTCTTTAAAAGTGTTTCTATGGTTTTGTTACTCCAGGAACTCTTCTTACTGACAGCTTCAACAATTTCCCTGTTTTTAAGCGGTGACTTTTCCCAAAGTACCTTCATTATCAACCATTCAGCATCTGTTATCTGTGGAAGTGATTTCTCCATCTTTATTCCTCCTAACTTACAATTGTAAGGTATACTTTATCTTACATCTGTAAGGCACCTTTGTCAATTGTTTTTTATAAAAAAGTCGGCTTCGCCGATTTAAATCTAGGGTATTTCTCTGCAGCAAACAGCCTTGCGGTAGACTTTTTTGATGCCAGAAAGAAATGCACTTTCTTAGGCATTAAAAAATTTGAACCTTTACATAAAAACAAACAATTAGATAATGAAATATAAGAATGCCACAACATCCTTGACATAGATAGAAAGCAGTATTTGAGTCTGGTTTACCAACCGGATCAAAATACTGCTTTCCTAAAGTAACCTTTATTCTTTTAACTCTCCTGCATAACACAAAAAAACTGGTAGAGGTTCTCCTCTACCAGTTTTTTCTATTACCCTACTGTATCAGTAAAATCAAAGTCACCAAGTTCGTTCCCAGCATCATCTAAAATAGTTGGTGTGGGATTTGCAAAGAATAATACCTGAACTCTTTCATCAGTATAATCTTCGCGCTCTATCACTATTTTGAATCTTGCTTTCTTTTCATCCACATCGGTTGATGAAACATCTTTATCATCTGCATCATAGTAGTATATTTTTGTTTCTACTGTTCGTCCATCAGCCTTTACCCTAAACTGAGCCGTGTCTTTTGCATTAAGTATTTCACCGTCATCAAGTTTCAAGTTTTCAGACAACTCAACAAAGATTACTGTACCCACACCGGCTTCATACTTCGAAGATGTTATTGAATTCGCAACCGGTTTAAAGTTTTCACTAACTTTTATTGGAGAATCAATTGTCAATTTCTGCTTGAAAGTATTCATTGTATCAACATCATCTTTATCTACAAGCGACAAATACAATGCTTTACCGTTATAAGTTCCATTAGTGTCTATATCAGCGTTTACAGTCAATTCGATCTCATTGTCTTCAGCATCATAGGATGCATCCCAGGCATCTATAATCACAGCACTACCTGAGCTGTCTTTGCCGGCTGTAATATAGAAATCATCAGGATTTAAAGTGTTACCGTCAATAGTACCCTTTATTCCAACTATCACTGTGTTTTTGTCAGTTACAACTGCTGTAGTAATTTTAGGAGCACTTTGATTTTCAGTTTTAAAATCTGACTTGCTAATACCAACTGCTGACATTTCATTTCCTTTAACGTCTTTAACTGATTCTACCTGTATACGCGAAATGTTTTTGATCAATACTATCTCATCATCATCATAATCATCACCAAACGGGAAAGTAATGCATACTGTTTGATCATCAGACAACAGATCAATATCCATAGTGTCTTTATTCAATTTCTTTGCTACGTTATTCACGAAATAGTAATAATTTGAATGATTTGTTGCCGTACCCTTATCCACATCTTCATTGAATTTTATAAAAATCTGATTGTCACTTTCCTTAGTATAAACGCTAACTACACTAGGTGGAGTTTTGTCATCAACGCTTATGGTTATTTCTTTCTTTAATATCTCATTTTTCAGTGGATTTAAATCTGTCACCTTACTGATTACCAAGTCATACTTTCCTGAAGTAAAGGCTTTACCATCTTCTCTTTTAAGAACAAGTTTAGTCTTTACATCTTCATCATTATCATCTTTATAATAAGTTGCACTTGATAAGTTCACTACCTTATCATCATCATCTGTCAGTTTGAATACACCATACTTAGAGAACACTTCTTCAGAAAACTCCAGTACAATTTCCTTTTGATTTTCTATAGTATATCTAACAAATTCCGGTCTTGTGACATCGTATACAGGAGTAACAGTAAGTTCAATATCAACTGTGTTTCCACTAAAGTCAGTCACATCATCAATTTCAATTTTTCCACCTGCTGCCGGTAAAGCATTATCAATGTCAAAATAAACTGTAAGTGTCTTTTTATCGTCAGCAAAATCAATTCCCTCAATTCTGGAACCAGTATTTGTACGCACTTTTTTCAATTCCGGTGCTTGAACTTCCTCACTGAAAGCTATCACAACTTTCATCTGAGTAGCACTTTTTACAACAGCTGAAGGCTTTTCTTTATCTTCAACAACCGTGAACTCTGCTTCGTTGTCTTCAATACTAAACCCGGCATAATCACTTATTTTGTTTTTTACAGTCAACTTATGAACGCCTGCTGTTAAAGTCCTTGTAAGTTGAAATATTACTGTTTTTTCATTAGCTAACAATTCAGGCTGCGAAGAGCCAAATAATTTACCGTCAATCGTGTAATTTGATGCGGTTAAGGCATTTTGTACAGGCTCACTGAAGGTCACTTTTAAAAGCGCATTTCCTACTGCTTCCACTTCTGCAATCGAAGGAACAGTTATATCCTTAACACTATCTATAGTCCATT
Organism: uncultured Acetivibrio sp.; assembly: GCA_964564015.1. Lineage (GTDB taxonomy): Bacteria > Bacillota > Clostridia > Acetivibrionales > Acetivibrionaceae > Acetivibrio. Next base: position 128,419 of record CAZLZR010000001.1, on the reverse strand, counting down.
CAATGTCATCCTTTAATCCCAAAGCCTTATCAACAGTTATTTCAACCTTATCCTGTTGATGGAGTGTATTTTTCAAAAGTAAAGCCACTGTCATCTTATCATCTGAAAGCTCAGCGTTTAAAACAGTATTATTTTTTACATCATAATTATTCTTTTCTTTTGCTTCTTCTTCATCGTCTACAGGTCTGTTAAATTTAACGATTATTTCTTTGAGACTTGGAGCAGAAACACTTTTTACATTTAATTCATCAGGCATAACTATAACTTTTACTTTAGCTGTAACCGAAGTGCCTGATATTGTACCTGTAATTGTCTGTTCACCGGCTTTTGATGTATTTACTCCCGGCCAACTTACACTTACATCCTCACTAGTTCCATCATCATAGGTTGCTTTAATAGTTGATGGCAATTTAGGTGTCGCACCAATCTCAACTTCAACATCTTCAATGGAAGCTACGGATACTATTTCGGCATACGTAAAGCCTGCATCTTTAGCCATCTGCTTTGTAATGTCACCGTTCTTAACCAATACCTTAATAAGTTCTTCTCCATTAGACTTATATTTTGCTCCCAATGCCCCGTATGATATACCTACCAGATAATCTTTGATTAATCCGGCATCACTATTGAAAGTGTTGGCTTGTACGCTTGTCAAACCACCTATTTCATATAATTTTGATGCTGCTCTGTCATATTGGAAGTCACCATCATAGCCCAACTGCTGAAGAATTAATGAGCAGTACGCTTTACCATTTAATGGATTCGCCGGTCTAAAAGTTGAATCTTCGGAATAACCTTTTACGAATCCTTTTTCAACTGCATATGCCACTTGCCTTTTTGACCATGAAGCAATTGAGCTCGCATCCTTGAATTTTGAAAGTATTCTGTCCGCACTTTCATATGTAAGATTTTCTGCTTCATCCTCCTGCCCGAACATTCTAAGAAGCATAACAACTCCGGTTTGCCTGTCTAGGCCTGTTCCCAAATCCGGTTCAAAATATGTTTCATTAATTCCTTTGTACAAACCAAGTTTGTACAAAGCATTCGCTTCATTTTCATAAACGAATGTTTTTGCTGACACAGGCATTATAGCTATAGATGCACTCATAGCAGTTGCTACTAATGCCGACAGAATCTTATTAAAGCTTCTCATACATCTCAACCTTCCTTTACATATTTTTTTGCTCACAGAACAGGATTCTCTAAATAATTCCTGTACGTTAAAATTCTTACTAATTAATAAGTTTATCATACCAATGAATTTTATTAAAGTAGTTGAAATATATTTTTCAATCCTCTTCTACCGGAAATTTACGTCTCATCCCCAAAACATACTGCATCATATATGCAAAATCAATACTGTTTATTTTGCCATCTCCATTAACATCTGCTGCCTGTAAGCCGTACTCTGCCGGGAAATTCTTTCTCATCCCAAGTAGATATTGTTTTATATATCCAAGGTCTAAAGAATTTACTTTATTGTCTCCATTGAGATCACCATAAACAAATTTTATTGGTTCAATAACTGTAACAGTTTGGGTACCGGTTGATATATTTCCATTCTCATCTTTTGCTGTCCATGTAACAATCGTTGTACCAACCGGATAACTTTCCGGAGCATCATTGCTTATCACAACCTCAAATATGTCTGTTGCTGATGCACTACCAATATCTACAATCGTGGCAGTTCCTGTTGCTTCTAAGGTTATGTCGTTTGGTACTATCAATACCGGACATGTTGTGTCTACTATTAAAACCTTGCTGATAGCCGTACTAACATTTCCATATAAGTCTGTTGCTGTCCATGTGACTAATGTGCTTCCAATCGGATATCTTGCTGGTGCGTCATTTACTATTGTGCATTCTGATGCATCTTCCACATATGCTGTACCTATATCCACGAATGTCATCTTATCTGTTGCTTCTGCCGTTATATCAGCTGGTACTGTTAATACTGGAGGATCTTTATCTAACAACTCTATATTGAATAGTTTTGTTGTTATTCCATCTGCTGCAGTCACTTTGACAACCATTCCATTTTTTATAGTACCTGAAGTCACCTCAGTTATCCTATCGTTCAAATATACTTTAGTTGTGGAACCATTGGTAGTCTGCAAACCATCTATAAATTCCTGAACTGTTGTATTTATCAGAACTCCTGATATTATCGATGCCTCATTATCTATTATATATACCTCTGATGAAAGAGTAGTATCTCTTAACCATGAAGTATCTATTTCAAAGGTCCAGTTTAGTGTACTTAGGTTACTTGCATTGTCATAAACACTAATAAAAATATCATGCACTCCATCACTTAACTGACCAGATTGAACACTCCAATTGCCAGAACCTAAATCCTCATAGCAATCATTTATTATCTCTTCTCCATCGACTGAAACCATTAGCGTACTATCATCAACTCCTGATAAGGTATCAATTAAGCTAAACTTAAGTTCTGCAAGTACTGTTTCAACTATTTCCCCATCTTTTGGCGAAACAGGTATAATGATGGGACCTTCATTATCCCATCCCGTCAAGGTGGTTATGTAACTTGTTCTACTTCGGATTTCAAATACACTTCTGGAAATCAGCTCTGCTTGATGTGTCCCAGGTAAAATCTCGAGTTTCAAACTAAATTTCTTATCATTTCCCACAAAAACTTCTTTTGTCAACACACCATCGACGTAGGCTTCCACATAAGTATTTTCCTGACAAACACCTTCAATTTCAGCACAAACAATTCCATTGTACACATATTTTTCAATACTGGTGACTTGAGGAACTTCAGGCACTGAAGTATTAATTATGAAGGTGATCGGACAATCCAAGTAATATTCAGAATAATCTGTCGCATTTATTAAACCATTTTCTACCCCAACATTCTGCCAAGAATAAACACTATCTGCAACTGATTGCCTCTGCATATAAGTTCTAAAATCAGGGTTTAAATTGTTACCTTTTACTGTTACCCTAATTATTCCATTGTAAATTCCATCAGCCAGGTTATCACCAAAGTCGAACTCACCCCTAGCAACAGCAGCCATTCCAGCAGGAATACCTGTTTGAAGAATAGTTGATATGTCTGCACCATCAACTGTTTTAAACGAATGACTTGCTAAAGCAACTTCATTTCCATTAATGTCTTTTATACTAACATTTTCGATATCTACAGTCTCAATACCCGTCTGATGTGAGCTTTCAAAAACATAAACCGTAAATTCAGGTTTTTTAGTATTACTGACAACTAACCTTGGTACATCTACATCAGGGATAGCTCCTACATTGCATACTTCCGTGACTTCCAGCGAATACTGCTGCTCCTTATTTCCCTCTCCAAGTAATACAACCATTCTATAAGGTCCATTGTCAGGGTTACGTATAATTATCAAATCATTCTCATTTTTTAGTGATACAACTTCTGATTGAGAAATATTATTCTCATATATACCTCCAAAGGTATAGCCAATATGATTCCCGTCCTTGTCATACAAATGCAGTTCTACCTTTGAAGATACACCTGAAGCAAGTGCAAACCTTATTTCTTCAGTTTTTTCATCTACTACATATTCACTTTCATCTTGTTCGCCACCCTTTATTATTCTACCTAAAGGTTGAACAACTTTTACAGTATTTCTTAGGGCATCAATCTGACTTTCTGTCCCCGCATAGAAATGTACCGTATAAGGCCCTTTCGGATCGCCAAGTGACATTGTATCCGGTTCCGATAAATTGATCGTTATAAGACTTCTATAACCTGCAATATCAACTAACGTAGAGCGCTGAACTTCAAATGGAATCCTAATTTCCACCGTTTCTCCTGGTTTAATCAAGGTCGGTTCTGAAGAATAACTGCCATATTTTGTTTTACCGCTATATATAGCCATATCAGACAATACCGATAATTCACCAACATACGTATTCTTAAGAATTATAATTGCCTCCCCTGAAGCACTTTTAGCTCCATTCTTTACAATAACATCCGGTATTGAAATACTAACAGTTTCTATAGGTAACGGAGGGTCAATCTTTCTCCATTCATCAACATTAGTTATCAAATTTTTGACTGATTCTGATATTCCCAGTTCTCTCGAATATGCCTCTCCAGTTGTTTGAACCATTTTCGCCAAATCGTTTGCTATTATTTGGTAGTCTTCGCATTCTGATGTATAAATAAATAATTCTGCATCATTCATTATTGATTCTGCTTTTGAATAACCTAGCGACATAAATAAACTTGCAAGACTTCCAAAAGGTGATAACCCTATCGTAGTATAATACGGCTGGAAAAGTGCATTTATTGAATATAGTGACGCTTTAGAAGTATTTAAATTTGCTCTGTCAACTAATGTACCATATCCAGCTGAAGTACTCTTTAACAGTTCTACATATTGGTCTTTCATAGTTCGCAGATCTCTATATTCAGGATGCACTTCATCCCCATTACTTTCAAATATCGTAATATTCTTATATTTGCCAAACCCTTTATATGGGTTATCCGGTGTACCAGAAATAGACTCTATTTGATCATTTAGGCCCTCAAAATATTTCAATAAAACATCCGTCGGATAGTATGCCGGTGCATTAGAAGGCTCGTCAATATACTTCTGTATTGTGATTATTGCTTCATCAATAAGTCTATCTGATATTGTTCTTAATAATGACATATCACCTGTTTCTGATGCTTTCTTTAATACGTTCATATCCTCTTCATAAAGGTCAACAAGATAAGGATCACTTTCCAAATAACCTTCATATGCATCAATAACATTTTCTTTCAATACCACTTCATAATTTTGACTATCCAGTATTAAATCAATTAAAAATATTCTTCTTGCAGAATCATCTGACGGCATCATTTCCATTATTCTGCCAACATATTCACTAACATCATTTGTTGCATCAAAATTTGTAATACTTCTCATTGTATTCATGCTTTTGTCTGCAAACACTTGAGTGTAGTAGTTTATAAGTCTTTGCCTGATACTTTCAGTATCGTTAATGTTAATGCCTGTCATAAAATCAATGGAATTTGTTAGCCAGTTCTGATAATTCATTGTGTTCTTAAATTGCACATATTCTTCAAGTTCCAGATTCATAAACTGACTTATTTCTTTTATTTTAACATTACTGGAAAGATAACTTGCAACATCTTCTCTTTCAACAACTTCATCACCGTTTTTAACAGTATAGCGAGTAATTGTTCTAAGCCTCCTTGGTTCTTCGTTTTCATTATCTTGTAATGGTTCATAAATCATCTTTAATACTATTGAAGTATTATTCGATTTAGTATAATTTTTTACCGGACCAATTACTTTAAACTTCACTGTGCCTAAATTATCAAGAGTAAATTCTTCATTTAATTGAGCTTTTCTAACATCATACCTCCCCAATTTATCTATGAATTTTTGGTAGTTGTCTTTAAAATCAGCATTATTTACATTTGGAATATATACTCTTTCTATGCTCAAGTCGGGGTTATCTCTTGATAACCTCTTATTAATATAATTATAATGATCTCCGTCAGGATGGGTTATAACAAGATATTTCAAATCAGTGATAGAATCTATCTCGCTAAATAGTTCATCTCTTGATTGAGGCAGTATTGATGCGGGATATGAACCAGCATCAATCAACATTTTATTGTTATCTGCTTCAACCAGTATACAATCTCCATTTTTAACACTAAACAATGTAACTTTTGCAACTGTTTTATTAATTTCTTCATCAACAATATCAACAGTAATCTTACCATTGACATCTGTACTGTAGATATGCTCGCCATAAGTACCGTTAACAGTTCCGGGAGTATCCTCATAAGCTGTTTCAGGAATTGTATTTCCAAGCTGCATTCTCAAGTTAGGTAAAGTTTCTTCCTTAAAGCCTGAATTCCTACCATTTGTCGATATAACTGCTGCATCGGGTTGTACCACTTGCAAAAACTCTACTCTAGTAGAAGTATTACTACCATGGTGAGCAATCTTTAAGATATCGCTGCTCAAAATGTCTGTATTTGAATATGCTGAAATCATATCTTTTTCAGATTCCTTTTCAGCATCACCAGGAAACAGGATTGCAACTTTTCCATCCTCATCATCTTTCTCTTCTTCCTCTTCCTGTTCCTCCTGTTCTTCCTGTGTATCAGTATTCGTTTGTATGTCCAAATAGTTTTCAATACTTTCTTCAAGTGATTGTTTTGCAAGTCCTTCAAAGGTATTCATGTTATTGATATAAGTATCTAATTTATCAGCTAGTTCTTGTAGCTCAATAGTATAAGAACATACCGTAACTGTATTTTGTATTAGACTAATAGTACTTTCTATCTTGTCAACAAGATTTTTTTCATCTTGCAATATTTCTATTGTTTCTTTTAAATAGTCAATGCAATCTATAAGCTCTGCTATAATTCCCCTAAGTTTATTAGTCTTTGCTTTATCATGAACCTGCTTCAAATCTGATAATAATCTATCTGCTTCTTTCTGACTCATTTTTTCTCTTAGTAATTTCATAACTGGTTCTGATTCATAAGGATCTGTTGATGCAGGTTTTGTTGTTGTTTTTGTTGCTGCTAATATTTTCTGAGCTTGTTTTTTGGTTTCCATAATTACATTTGCAACTTCAACAGTCTCAAAATCATCTAAATCCAAATTAGAGAATTCTGACTCATTAGAAATCATATTAATAAGCTGTTCGATTCTTAAAATATTGCTTTCCAATTCCGAATTTATACCATAATCCTTCGCACTGAGATTCTCTTTAATTTCAAGTGCTATTTGGTCAAAAAGGTCTATTGTTGATTTTGCTGTATCAATATAATTGTATATTTTAAGTATTTTTTGTAAAAGTTCATTGATTTTACCTTTGCCAACATATTCCATAATGTCACTGCCGCCCTCAAAACCACTATACGCTTTTGCAATGTCTCTAGAATTTATGAGTAAATTAGCACTTGAGAAAATATACCCGAACCCAGTGTTCATAATATCAATTATTGCAGTCATTTTTCTTACTTCATCCAGATCATCCACATACTCAACTGATTCAGCAATTGCTCTAGCTAAGTCTTCTTCTGTACGTTCAAAAAGAACTCCCACATTTTCCTTCATTTCTTCAAGTTCCATAATTAATCTGGTGAATTCATGTCTATCTGCAACTTTGTTAAAGGTCAATGGAGTAACTAATACCTTTCCTGATGAGTTTTGACTCAACACATCAAAACTTACACTTTGTGAAAGGTCAAGAGCCTTTGAAGACAATATACGATACTTACCTATAACAGTCTGACCGGGCTTAATTTCTTCAAATTTAAGGTATGACGGATTTTGAATCCATCCTCCTCCTTCAACCATTCCTTCCACTATCATCAAGTTTTCAGAACTCCTAAGGGTTGGAGGGAGCAGTTTTAATCCCTTTGCGCTTCCTAATCCGGCGTTTGTGGCTTTAACAGTAACTTCATAAAGAGTATCTGATATTCTTTCAAATTCGTAGCTTAAGTATATTTTTGACGGTGCCTGAATATAGACAATTTTAGGTTTGGTAACCCCGCTATAATTACTTTTTCCTTTAGTAAAGTCATAATTTATGTATAAATACACATCTCCATAATAGTTATCTTCAGAATTTCCAGTCTTTCTCTGAATTTTAAAGTTAACATCATTTGATTGTCCTGGAGCTATAGTATTTATAAATAAACTGTCAGAGTCAGAAGTAAGGTATTCAATGCTCCCGTCGGCATTTTTAATTGTCTGGTTATAGTATATATTGAACTTATCGTTCAGTATATTAACCCAAGGGAATATTTCTCCGTTTTCGCCAAGTTCACTGTCGGTAATAATAAGTTCAATTTCTGCATTTTCAATCTTCTCATATGTTGATGGGTTAAGCAACCTGAAGTTTGCATCAATCACCTCATCATCCAATACAGCATCCTGCGAAAAATCAAAGCTTCCCAATACAGGGCCAATCTTTTCTGGTTCATCAACAGTTCTTCCACCTAAATGTGTTATAAAATTCCTGCTTAATTCCACAGTTTTCATTAAAGGTGAATCCTTTAAATATATCGGATTAAATGCTGCTTTCACCCTGACACTTGCTTCATCCCCGGGAATTGAATCTTCACCGAACACAAGATATGGCTTAAAGTGGAATCTGAATGGAATGTTAAGTTCCACTTCATATTCTTTGTTATACTGATTAATTGCTTTTCCTGTAAGTTTAATACTTATATCAAACTTGACATCTTTATAGAATTTATTAACCTTTGGAGCAGGAGGAGCGAAAATCCCTTCATTGTCAGGTGTCATTGTTATAGTATATGTACCGTTTGATTCATTATAAACAGAACTTGTAACTGTTCTTCCTTCCATACCTCCCCATAGGTTGAATGAATCTACCCAACCTTTAATTCTATTTTGCGTCATACCTTCAGGTACTGATACCGTATATGTTCCCGGAAGTTCAGTTTCTTCAATCTGCACGACATCATAAAGTTTGTTGTCATTAACGTACACTCTGAAGTCTTTATTCTCTCCAGGTTCAAAATCGCCTAAATTATATGTTGCATTACTTGAACTATCCTTTATCAAGGATAATACATCCTCAGGCAAGGAAGAATTATTAGTAACCAATTCGGCCTGAACATCGAATATCTTTTCTATTCCTGAAGTATTCTTAACAGATATAACTTCGAAAAGATTAACTGTAATGTCCGAGTCATACAACTCGTAGCCTATAAAATTAGATATAAGTCCCGCATTTTCACTGCTGGTATTTATTAAGGTTTCAAGCTCTAATTTATATGTTTCCCCATCGGGTGAAGTCTGTTGTGCCTGCTCAATAACATCTGCCGACCACTCTAGTGTATAAGGCATTTTCTCAAGATATACCTTTTGAGGTGCCAGATCTATCAAGGCCTGCACTTCAAAACTGCTTTCAAAAGGTTTGTGATATGGTGCCTCAATTTTCAAAATGTATGTTCCTGCTGCTATATTTTCAAACCTAAAATTAGATTCAATACCTTCAGTGCCTTTCAAAACACTTGACACCATAGGTTGTAGGCCTGCAGATGTCATAGGTCCAATCAGTTCAACCTTTGCATTGTCTACTGGTATGGAATCTGTGTCAAGAACCTGTAGTATTGTTGTTCCAACATTCATTGGTCCTACATAGACAAATACCGGAACATCTATTTCCTTTTCTCCACATCTGATTTTTATTACATCTTCATACTGTCCGGGCTGAACAAACTCATCAGGAGTAATTTGCACGGAAATTGTCGCATGACTGTTCGCGTCCCTTATAGATAATCCATCACTAATAGGAAGTACCAAATCGGTACCTGTTGTAGTAATTGTAATCCATGGCAATTTTGCAGGAGCCACAACCTGAATATTTGTCAAAGGAGCAGTCCCTGTATTGGCTATCCTAATAAACTGTGTAACAGTACTTCCTGGTCTTAAAGATGCTGCAACTCTATCCTTCCTCAAATTTCCATAATTATCAATTTCCATCACTCCACCAATTTGTAAATCCATATTGGAATAAGCTTCTACAGCATAAACTTCATTTGTTACAGTAGATGAATATCCTTCTTGGCACACAAAGTTAATATTGAACTTTCTGCTTCCAGGCTCAATACTCTTTAAGGCAGTTATACGTAAATTCACCTTTATGTTATTTCCAACTTCAATTTCCTTTGGTACTACATCGGTAAATTCCACAGTAATGCCTTCTTTGTTACCCTCAAAATTCGTGCTCACTGTAATTCCTGTAACCGGAACCGTTCCTAAATTAGTAATAGTTAATGGTACATCCACTGAACGCCCTGCAGTAACTTTAATCCAGTTATCAATTGATAACAATACACCTTCCACATAGAAAACCTTAGATGAACTTATCTTTTTAGCAGCATTATATTTTGCCTCAGCCTTAAGGGAATAAGAACCACCGAAACCATCTTCCATTCTGAGCGTGTGATTAAACTTTCCTTCTTCATCTGTAACAACATCTATTCTCCACTCTTTTTCACCTACAATGATCAAAGTGGTTTCAATATTACCAAGTGGTGTAGTTCCATCGGAAGACTTTACAGTTCCATAAATCTCGATTGGCTCTCCGACAATATATGTTTCTTTACTTGTGTTTACTGATACAATGTAGTCATTCACCAATTTTATTGGAATATACTCTGTCTTGATTCCCATTTCACTATAAACATTAACCGATATAGTGTAATCACCCTCTGTTAACCCTAGTAATTCGGGATTTATTGTATATTCAAATTTACCACTAACCGTATTAAAACTCATTAGTTCTGAAACTATTTTCTCTCCTGTTATTGCTTCATTATCATCTTTCTTACCTGAATATATTTCAACTAATGCATTTATACCGTCTTCATTGCTTAATGGTTTCCACTTCTCATCAGTGGATACTGCCTTTAATCTCAAAACCGGCTTCTCATTTATTGTATACGCCTCATTTAGAGTGTCATAATTTACAATCAGACCTCTGCCCACCTTTAAATCAACAGATGCCTTCGTTTTACTTCTATCCGCAACATAAAGCTGATTATACACGTCAGCATAAACATCGAGCTTGTAAGCAGGTGAAGTAGGCAATAAATCTGCTTTCCACTCAATAGTACCTATTGTCGATGCTCCTGATACCAGTATGTTTGATGTATTAAAGCTTCCCACAAGCTTATTGTTAACATATAATGCAGTAGTAAACGATTCAGATATTGTCTCCACACCATTGTTTTTCAATTTTACTTTTGTAATGACGGTATCTCCGTACTTAACCAATCCGCTTTCTGGTGTTGATTCTATACTCTCAACAACCAGATCCGGTAATCTGACACTTAGTGCAGTATCAAAGTTGTAAGTATATGTGTTGTTATCTTCTGATAATTCGCGAATTCTGTTATTTTCATCTGCTACGGCTGTAATTGTAGATGTACCACTGATCGGCCTGTCCCAAGTGAATGAAACAAATTTCTCTTCTCCACTATTAAGAACACTGCACTCTTTTGAATCAAGGTATAAGCCATCTGCATAAAGTGTAATATTGAACGCTTCACTCGTTGATGCATAAACTGCATTAGAAACTGTAGCTGTAATTACCATTGGTTGGTTTGCTTTTAATATGCCATTGTTTGGAGTTATATTCAAACTTGTCACTGTTATATCAGGATAAAGCAGTTTGATTTCCGGCGATTCAATCTTTTTAACATTGTCACTCTTATCCATTTCAACTACATACGGAAGTGGTCCGTCAGCCATAAATTTAAATGTATGTTTTCCTTCTCTTCGTGCTTTCCATTTTGCCATGACAGTAACAGAATTCTGACCGGCTTTGTGTGAAAGTCTGTCGATCTTGAAAGACTCAATAAATTCATCATCTGCAAATACCGCAATGTTGAAGTTTTCTGCATCTGCCACTCCATCATTTACTATAGTTGCACTTAGTGTGACTGTCTCATTCCAGCTAACTATTCCTGACTTAGATCCACCCCAATTAGCATCAATTACTTTAAGATTGGGGAAATTTGTGACTCCTGTATCAACAGGTCGGCTCTTCTGATTATTGTCGAAATCCGCTTCATCCACAGGATGTCCCATATCATTTGCAACAATAGTGAGCATGTGATTACCCACAGTATTCTTCCACTCAAAAGAAACATACTTGGTTTCACCCGGCATCAATGTTTCTTCAAACCTCACATAATCCTGATACTGATTGTCTACATAGAAACATACAAGGAACGGTGCATCTGTAGCCGAATATCCTCCATTATGAATTGCTCCAGTAACAGTAAGTATTTGACCTTCTTCTGGTTTCTCATTGCTAAGTTTAATTTCCTTGACCCTAAGATCCGGTCTTGTTTCATTCACTGTTATCTGCATTTGGGATATGCTCTCTGCGTTATTATTATCGATTACTGTTAATATTACATTATAGGTGCCAGAATCCTGATACACATGTACAGGGCAAACCCCATAAGCAGATTCTCCATCACCAAATTCCCATACAAAGCTCTTTATATATCCATCCTTATCATATGACCTTGATCCGTCAAAACGAGCACCTGTTTTTACGTCAGCAGAGAAATCAACACCAGCATCAGCATACGGCTTATGATTTACAACCAACTCTGTCTCTTTTTCATCACCCTCAACACCTGCTATTCGAGCAATAAGTTTGTACACTCCGCCATCCTCAGGAGTCCATGAAGAATAAACATAGGTTGAAGCATATTGATTGAGATTGTTGTAATAAGCTTCTCCAATTTTTATCTCAGTTCCATAGTATGTATCAACTGCTATAAATTCAACTTTTCCGTTTTCAGTACTCCTGCCGCTATTGCTAACTAATGCCCTTACAGAAACTAAACTTCCTTCATCCGGGAGGTGTCCCACATCATAATACACCATTTCTGTTTTTGTGTTCCCAGTAGCTGGATCTATATGGTAAATATTCTGTGAATACTCAACGGTATCTATAACAGCTCCAGATGTAAAATCTACAGTATATGCCGATGATTGGAAACACCTCATCTGTTCTTCATAAAGCCCATCATGTTTTGATTCTGAAACAGGAATTTCATCAACTATATAAATATTTCCATAATCCTTCCATACATTATCTTCACATAATATAATTATTGAATCTTCATTAATATATACATCTCTTGTTACAGATCTGATGTTAGTATTTGTAAGCGGATCTTTTAACAATAATATCTGATACCTTGGTGTGTCTGGAGCATCCGGATCTCCCTCCGGAGCAGGAACACTAAACTTCAAAGTATTATCCCAAGGTTCGGGTTGCTTTGTAACATTTAGATTCTGAGGTACATATACAGGTAGCTTCAAACCTGTTTTGAGATTGATTAAATAGTTTGGAAAACCAGTATCTCCAATATCTATTAAGGTTAATCCACCAAATTCCTCATCTTCACCAGCAAACAGATTGTCTTTTCCTATTATTTCTGTTGTAACTCCAACAATAAGAGGATTGAGCTGGACACCTTTATAATCCTTGTGTCTCAGGGAAGCTTTAAAGTTGCTGAACTGACCTGTTAACGGTTCGGCTCCTTCCCTCTCTTCATACATAACCCATTTTACAATCCAATAACCGCTAACCTGGCTATGTGGATCTACATCTCCAAGGTTTAAGGTAAAACTGTTATTTGTGGCATTTCCAAAAGATGTACCTAATATTTTAAACTCAGTTGACAACCCCATCTTATTTGCTTCAATTTCCAATTGACCTGATTCTATCACCAAATTTTTTGCAATTCCATCTCCGATGTTTTCGGCTGTAACACCCAGCCTGAAAGGCTGATTCGCAACAACATTATGCGGAACATAATAGTGAAGCTTAATCTTGGGCTGAGGAACTATTACTATTTCTTCAGCCTGTGTCTGTGTCTCAACATAACGCCCATTTACGTAGTAAGAAATAATAGCTTTTGCAAAATACGTTTTGCCTGCCAGATCAGTTCCACCAAGGCCATCTCCAGGTATAATCTGCCAGTTAGCCGTCATACTTTTACCCGACAATAGTGCCTGAGTGCCGTCTACACCTGTTATGCCATTAAGACCTGTAGGAATTACAAAGTTCTTATTTGTTACATCGTTACCTTCCATATCTGTTACTACAACCCTGGCCGATAAGTTTTGCAGAGCATACTCAGGATAACCGTTGGAGATCTTAAGAGTAGCATTAAAGGCCTGTCTTTCTAAAGTTGCAGTCTGATCAAGCTTAAGGCTGATTATCTCATAGGAACTTTCACCGGAACTTCCAGACGTTCCTGAATTTCCACCATTCCCGATATTTTGGAAATAGTCAATTTCTTGAACTTGTTCATCAGGAAGCTGAATCTCTTCAATTTTCTGAACACCACCACTTGGCATTTTAATCTCTACAGTAGCCTTCTTCTCACCAGGATTATAGAAAGGTATTGATCCTCTTACTTCTTCAGGCGGATAAACTGGCAGACCGGTATCCTCATCAAAGCTGACAAAATTACCTGTTAAAACAATTCCGTTATAGGGCAAACCTATCCCATTTCGATTACCATACCTCATATTGTAATAACCTGGCTGAATTAAAAGTTGAATTTTCACACTTCCGTGAGCAGGTATTTCGCCAATATATCCCCCACCTACAATACTTATACCTGTATCCTTATCGTTTTCTCGAAGTACAGATGCAGTAACATCGGTTATTGCTACAAGACCGGCATTTACTACAGTTGCTTCGACTATCATTGGATCTTCAACCTGTTTCGGTATAGATACCCATGGAGGAACAAAGCCGAAATATGGTTTTGGTATATTCGCTCCAAAGGTTAGTTCCAGTTTTATTTCATAACTGTCTTTTATCGTAGTAGGCGTTACTGTCCACTCAATCTGAACAGGAAGATTTTCCATAGTAACTTCTACCATGGCTCCATCAGTTATTGGCATTACATTTGCTGTACCACTCAGAGTTTTTCTCGCTCTAGCTGAAATAGTATATGTATACTCTCCTATCGGCTTATCTTCAAAGGTCACCAGCCCATTACTGTCTGTAAAACCATAGAAGTTCTGATAATAGGTTATCTCCTGTCCGCCTTTAACCTGTATATAAGGATCTTTGCCCACAAGGTAAACTTCGGCATTTGAAACCCTTACCCCTGTATCATCAGTTACAAGGAATGATAAGGATCCTGTATTTGAACTGGATACTTCGGCAGCAATTGTGACTATTGCCTTGTATTTTCCGTCCGTTACAGTGACATAATCCTGATACTGACCTAGCGGTGTAGCTTCAGGAGGACTAATTGTTACGTCAAAATAAGTATATTCTCCTGGCGCAAGGAAATTCTTTTCAAGGTTATGCGGTTTAATCCAAAGTATGTTTGAAGGTGCTTCAAGTCTTATTTGATTCATATTTCCAAGACCTTTATTTGTAACCTTTATCTTTCTGGTTAAACTTCCTCCAGGATTCAAACCCACTTCAATTCCCTTCGGGTCAGTAATAGGTAATGGAACAGCAGGTCTTAGGAAAAGCTTTATGTACGCAGTTGTTGTCGCACCCTCTGCACTGGTAAATATTATCTTATACTGTGCTGTGTCTGCACAATCCAGAGGTGCATTGAAATTAACAACCACATTGGTAGAAGCCCCCGAACCAATCGCTGCTGCAAGTGTTGATGTATCAATAGTTGCACGTACTTTACTGTTTGGAGTCATATCCACAAGAACAGCACTAATACCTGCTAAGCCAGCATTCCCACCTTCTGCTGCGTTCTTTACAGTTATTACTTTGGAGAAGTTTGAGTTCTTTGAAGCAATCAAAGATAACTCCGATGGATATGAACTCATACCCCATACAGTAAAATCTGCCTTTGCTCCCGTACCCAAAAACTGCTTGTACGCATATGCCACAGCATGCCACTCACCGGCTTCTCTTGATGACGGTAAATAATTATATTCAAAGTGTCCGTTTTCATCTGTTTCTATAAAACGAATATGCTGTGCATGCCACTGTTTCATTACTGTCTTTCCGTTGTCATCTATTCCAATCTTTGCATCTTCAAGATAAGGTTCAAGTTGAAGGTCTAAAACAACCTTCTCGTTTGCCATAGGTTTTCCATCTCTGAAACTGATATTACCCGATATATGTACTGTCTCTCCAAGCAAATAAGTGTCTTTATTTACTTCTATGGTTGTTACTGTATCCTGAACAATCAATATATTAAATGTCTCACTATAATTTTCAACTCCATCACCTGCTTCAATGGTAATGGTATAAGTACCTGTGCCTATTGAAACTATAGGTATCTGACTTTTAAAGATCTTTGATGCATAATCAAATACAATAGCTCCTGACATTATTACTTCTGTTCCTCTTTGAACTTTGTATAAAGCACTTATTCCGCTTTCAGGACCTAATAAAGTATCTAATCTGCTTGCTTTTCTTGCTCTAACCTCTAAAGGTATAAAGTTATCGGAGGCAGAATAAATTACTGCCATTATATCATCTTCCTGAGAAGCCTTATTTGGTTCAGTCTCTACAACAAGTCTGTCTGCTATATTGAACTCTCTTTCCCATATCCTAGTATCACCTTCGGCTAATGGTTCCTGTATTAATTGATTGGAATCATCAATTATAATTTTAACATTATGGGTACCTGTAGTCTTTGGTGTCCAAGTCAATGCTACAATTGCCGTACTATGACCTCTAAGCCCCTTAATAACTTTCCCCGAAACTGATTTACCATCAACATATAATCCTACATTAAAGTCTTTAAATATTGATGTAACACTCTGATTGCTTACCCTTACAATATAAGTTACAGGCTCTCCATATTTAAGTGATAGCGGAGACCACTGCACATCAGAAATATTCAAGTCAGGATAAATTAAATTTATTTCAGGAATATTCGCTGTAACACTAACATCATAAACACTATTTGTTACTGTTCTTGCTGCATCTGCCACAGCACTTACCTTATGCTCACCTGGCTGTGCAGTCCATCTTACCCATAGATCATAACCTTCTCCTGCTCCTAATTTATCTATTGTAATTGATTTATAAAGCTTTCCGTCAACATTAAAATCAACATTGAATCTATTGGTTATATCAATAGTACTTGTATTTACAATCTTAGTTTCAAAGGTAAGGGATGTACCTTCTGTCAATACTGTATCCTGTGGAAGCCATGACAATGGTTCCAACTTAATTTCAGGATAATTAACAATAAACTCGGGTGTTGTAACTGTTAAGTAATTATCATCCCTGTCAATTTCAACTAGTGAAGGTGCTGGATCATCAACTTTGATTGTTACATCATGTATTCCCGAAGTAGCTTTCACAATAAAAGATAGTTCCAGGCTTTCATTTGGTGAGAGTATATTTACATGCTGCTTTGCAATCCATTTACCATCAACATACAACGAAACAAAAAATCTTTCAGCATTAGCCGTACCTTCATTTAATATAGTCGCTCTATATACAAAAGGACTTTCGTTATTCATATTAATTCCATCAGGTGACCATGTAACACCAGTCACCTTAACATCGGGGAAATTCACCTGCTGCGTGGTAAGTGCGATGGATTTTGAGTTATTAGTCTTATCTATTTCCTTTAAATTATCCAGAATATCATTTGCTACAACTTTAAGTACATGAACTCCTGAAGTTCCAACCCATGTAAACGGTACAATAATGCTTTCACCTGCACCAATACTATTATCCACTCTTGTATAACCTATATATTGGTTGTCTATATAAAAACCAACCAAAAATCCTGAGCTAGAACCCTTCCCAATATTGGATATTGTTGCGTTTATTTGTACGACATCCTGTTCTACAGGATTTTCAGGTGTCCAGCTTATGTTATCAACAATAAGATCAGATCGATTGTCATTAACCCGTATTATTGCTGAGCTTGATACACTAGCGTCATTATTATCCTTAACAGTAAGTTTAATCGAATATTGACCCGGTATCTTATAAATGTGTGTAATCTGAGAGCCTTCTTTCCTTGTACCATCTCCCATATCCCAGATATATGATACTATTGTGCCATCAAGGTCATATGAAAGCTTGCCTACCGTGCCAGCTCCGCTTAGTGTGAATGCTTCTCCCGAATTTACCCATTCTGGTGCCTCAATTAATGCCACAGGCGGTATATTCAGAGCTAATGAGTTCTCCGTTATGTTGTTTCCGGTATCCATATCTTCAGTATTTTTGTCGGTCGTAATTACTGCTTTTACTTTAACAGGACTTGAAACATCAGATCCTGGAATCCAGTTTATTAATACCTCCTTTGCTGAAGATCCTGATAATTCAACTCTTGTACTATCAATGTAAATCCATTCACTTTCATTATTCATATAGAAGAAATCAAGTTTACCTGATGCCTTTGCATACCCAAGATTCTTTGATGTTACTTTTAATTTATTGATAGTATTATAAGCCGGTACTGATGGTATTGAGTTTATATCTAAAACAGTTAGATCACTTAATGCTGATGGTATTTCAGATACCTGTCCGGAATAATTGCCAGCATTTCCTGCATTATCTACAGCTCTAACTACATAGTAGTACAATCTACCATTTTCCAAACCTGTATCCCTATATAAAAGAGATTTACTTTTTGAAACAAGTGTGTATGGTCCTCCACTTGTTATTGCTCTGAATAACTCGTAATGGCTTATATCATCAGCTGAAATCGGATTCCATGATATAGCCAGTTCTCCCCCGGTATGTGTATCCTCAGCAATAAGATTTGCCGGTGAAATAGGCGCTTCACGATCAACAATATATTTTTTCACAACGGTACATTTTTTATTTCCTCTATTTTCAGTAACCGCACGTACAGCGTAAACTCCTTCTGCTAATGTTGAAACGTCCCATGAATATTTCGATACAAATAGCTGACCGTACTTGTCATTTGATGAAATGCCATTACCAGATGCAGTCTGTAACAAATTATCCTCTCCGATATTCTGCCAAACTTCATTACCCGACAGTTGACTTGCCGGATCCAAACCCACATATGCATACTCATATAATACACTTGCACCAACCATATCATTGATTATCACTTCAAGTGAAATAATGCTGTTGGTTTTTGACAGTTCAGCAGGCTTCATTTCCAATATAACAGGGCTGCTGGTCTGATTTAATGCTCTGATATCAATATTATCATATACCTGTCCATCTATTGAATAATCAAAGCTTGGTTCACTTTCACGTCCCAAATCATTTACAACGGAAACTCTATAGAAGTACTCATAATAAGGATTTCTGTTTCGGTCAATATACATATTGGAAGTTGTATAGTTGACTATCTTTTCCCATACACCGTCTCTACCTTCTTTTCTGTATAAAACATAATATCTGAAATCAGGCCTGATTACAGGAGACCAACTTACAACAAGCTGCCATTCTGCTGCTTTAACATATATCTTTTCCGGTGCTTTAGGCGGGTCATTAGCAAGAACATAAATCTGTGTTTGTGAAGCCTTGTTTCCTGCTTCATCACTTGCAGATACCTTAACCTGATAATTACCGTCGGGGTAAAGAATATCGCCGGTACTGCCTATAGCTAAAGTATCCCACTCTATTTCTACATTTGAAGTCCCCGGATTATATACACTGGCAATAACACTCCAATCCTTGCCTTCTATAGGATTATTGTTTTCATCAAGCTGCCTGTACTCAAATGAATACCATTCAATGCCCACATTATCAACAGCATGTGCAATAATCTTGCTACCGCTTCTGAGTGCTGTTCCGGTAGCAGGTTCAAATTTATCTATATCAGGTGCTGTAATATCTAATCCAGGTCTTATTTTTACAACATTTGAATCTAAACTTTCATTTCCCATCTTGTCTACAGCCGTAATTTTATAATAACTGTCTTTATTTTCAGGTGCAGTACGGTCCACATATATAGTATCTTCTGTTCTTGTAACAAGTACATAGTTTGCTTGTTCAGAACCTTTTCTATATACTCTATAGTGGTCAAAATCCTCAAATAATGAAACCGGCTGCCATGTCAAGGAAACCATTAATTCCGCAGAACTTGCTGATAAAAATGGTGCTTCGGGTGGAGTATTATCAATCGTGTATATAGCTGTTGCTTCAGTCATATTATCATAGGAATCTTTTACAATAACTTTTAACTCACATTCTCCTTCAGAGCCCTTAGTAACAGTATCCCATTTAATAGTTCCCGATGTTGACTTTCCAAGGCTTATCCATACTTTTTCGCCATCATCAACCTTTGAATAGAAAAATTCATAATTGCTCACCTTAAAATTATCAACGGCAAGTGCACTTATGTTAACTATGCCCTTAAGCTTTTCACCCGACAAAGGTAGAAAGCTATTTACTTGTGGGGGAGTATTATCTGAAAGTACAGTAATAGCATCACTTAGGGTTCCAGCACTCTCATGGCCATAAATATCAACTGATGTAACCTTATATGTATAGCTAACTCCCGGTAAAACCTTATTATCTATATAAGTTCTTGCTTTTGTTGTATATATAAGTTCAAATTCTGTATCCTCGGTTCTGCGATAAATCTTATATTTATCAAGATAACTATCTTTCACTTCAGACCATGTAATATCTGCACTTAATTGACCGGCAAAAGCATTTACTTGTGTCGGTGATAATGGTGCAGTATTGCGTATATATATTTTAGTTATAGCTTCATTACTTAAATTTCCGGCACTATCTTTTGAAACACACTTAACTTCGTATTCACCATCTTCAAGGCCAGATATATTCCAATCATAACTAATGTATTTTTTCTTATTCCTTTCGCTGGTAACGCTTAAGTCTTTGATTTCGGTCCAAGCGCCCGTATTTAAACGATATGAAAACGCTATGGACGAAGCACTTATATTGTCTGTTACAGCAACTGTTATACGGACTAAATCTCCAGTTCTGCTTGTATTAAGGTTTTCCAGGACAGGAGGAGTAATGTCTTCAAGAGGTGTCACACCAACCGGAAGCGATAATTCTCCTTCATTTCCGTATACGTCAATGGCACTTATCTGATATGTGTAATATACATTTGCAGACACGTTATAATCTCTTGTACCTGTAGTGGTAATATTATCCATAATCTTAGTTGCCGTACCACTCTCTGAAGCTCTATATATGCGATAATGACTAACTTCACTGTCATTTGAAGCATTCCAAGCCAATATTACTTCTAATTCTCCTGCAACTGCACTTAAACCTTCCGGAGCCTTTGGCAGAGAGGTTGTAACAATAATGGATTCACTTTCTTCGGAATAGTTTCCAGCGGAATCATATGCTTTAATTCTATATTCATATGTTGAATCTTTTGTAAGGTTTTTATCAGAATAGCCATTAACTAAAGAAGTGCCGACCTTATTTCCATTTCTGTATATCTCATAGCCTACCACACTTACATTATCACTGGATTTTATCCATGATAAATCAACTGAATTGGCAGTTTTTGATGATATTTTAAGCCCAGTTGGCACTGCTGGTGATTCAGTATCAGGACTTGTGGTAACCTCAATGAAGTTACTGGCAACAGAACTGTTTCCGGCACCATCTTTTGCAATAACATAATATGTATAGATTGCTTCAGGCATTAAGTTCTTATCCATATAACTCGTTGACTTTACAGGACCTATCTCACTTTTTGAAGTACCGTTTTGGCGAACAATAATATATCCTGTCACTCCAATATTGTCTGTAGATTCCGTCCACCTGATCTCAGCAGTGGTAGCATTTATTGAAACCAACTGTAATTCGGAAGGAGCTGAAGGGATTTCATTGTCGCACATTATATAATTACTTATGTTTGATACATTACCGGCTTTGTCATAAGCTGCAACACTATAAATAAATGTACCTGGAGTTAGCTCAGCATCGACATAGCTTGTTACACTTGATGTTCCGATTTCAACGCCGTCTTTATAAATCTTATATCCTTCCACTCTAGCATTATCAACAGAGCCTGACCAAACCAACTTTACAGATGATTCCGTTTTAGATTCTATACGCAAACTCTTAGGAGCTGAGGGAGCTGCTATGTCAATTTCTGTTTTAGTAGTAACAGGCTCACTTGGTTCTGATACATTTCTTCCGGAATCTATCGCTCTTACTGTGTACGTATATACTGTATCAGGCTCCAAACCTTTATCGGTATAACTCAGAATGCTTGTTTTTCCTATGCTGATTCCGTTTCTAAATATTTCATATTCCTTAACACCGATATTGTCTTCTGACTTATCCCATTTTATAGTTATTGTAGTTTCAGTTTTTAATACAATCTGTAAATTTTCAGGAGCTGCCGGGGCCAGTATATCCGCTAAAGTCTTAATTGTTATTGGCGAGCTTGCTCTTGATACATTACCTGCTGCATCTTTTGCTCTTACACTGTAACTGTAGTTTCTATCAGGTAGTAATCCTGTATCTACAAAGACTGTTTCAACTGTGGTGTATATAAATACACCATCACGGAAAACATCATATCCAATAACACCTGTGTCATCTGTTGATGCCTTCCATGATATGCCTATTGATATATCTGTTCTTGACAACATTTCAAACCCATTTGGAACAGATGGAGCTAGCGTATCGGATTCTGTTGTTATGCTGAGGGGATCACTTTCATCTGACAAATTATCATATATATCACAGGCTCTTATTGTATATGTGTATTTGGTATCAGCCATCAATCCTTTATCTGAAAATGATAATGATGATGTTGACCCTACTTCAACTCCATCCCTATATATAATGTATCGACTTATCCTTGAGTTATCAGTTGATGCACTCCAACTTAATGTTACTGTTAAATAGTTTTTTGAAACCACTTGGAATTCTGTGGGCTTTGTTGGAGCTTGAGTGTCTTCCGTCAATTCTTCAAGTGTACTCCATATTGGCGTCTGACAATTGAAGGAGTATCCCGTCTCCAAAGGTTTTGTAATACCAAGTATATTAAATTTAGAATCACCCGGTCGATTAAAGCTGACTGTTTGAAGTCCTTCTCCACTTAGTATTACCTTATGTGTTCCACTTGCATTGAAATTATATTTTGTTCCTGATAAATTTCCATTATATTTTTGTGTAAAATCTCCCTTTATCTCCATTATCCCTGCCGTTAGATAATCTTTATGACCATAACTTGAGTATGTGCTGAAACTTCCTCCTACTTTCACATAATCCGCTTCATTCACCATCTTCAAATACGCTTCAGTAGATTTACCACTACTATTTTCTATCTTATAATTTCCTGCTACTTCTAACTCTCCTCCATTTATATATAATGTTCCTCCTGTTTGTAACAAATTTCCTTCCACTGTCAATTTATATCCATTTAAATCAATTGTACTTCCTGTTATGATTAAGTCACTTTTTAACGTTATGTCTTCTGTAAGTTGCAAATTCATGCTTCCTATGCTTATTGATTTTGTTGTACATCCATTAGGTCTTAATGTTTTGACTGCTAGTTCACCTTCAAATACTATTCCTTCTTCTGAATAGTTCTTCATCTCCAAAATGTTAAAATATGATCTATCAGGCTTACCAAACTTCACTGTCTGTAGTCCTTCTCCATTTAATATTACCGTGTGTGTTCCACTTGCACTGAAATTAGAGCCTGTTCCTGGTATACTATCATTATATTTTTGTGTAAAATCTCCCTTTATCTCCATTATCCCTGCCGTTAGATA
>CAZLZR010000001.1:0-105094 GCA_964564015.1 uncultured Acetivibrio sp. | reverse complement strand
CTAACTCTCCTCCATTTATATATAATGTTCCTCCTGTTTGTAACAAATTTCCTTCAACTGTTAATTTATATCCATTCAAATCTATAGTTCCACCCTGAATAGTTAAGTCTCCATATACTTTATTTTCACTTAAAGTAACATTTGATTTTAAATAAACCGCCTCAATTAAAGTTCTACCGCTTACTCTGCTTTCCTCTGAAATATTAGCTGACGCATCAATTGCTCTAATACTAAAGTCATATACATTATCTGGACTAAGGTTTGTAACTCTATACTCAGTCTGGTCAGTCTCGCCAACAAGCCTTGAATTTACAAAAATTTGATATTTTATTACTCCTACATTATCTTTAGATGCATTCCATGATAACGTAAGCGAATTATAACTTCTTAATGAAATACTTAAATCAGATGGTTTCTCAGGCGGCTCATTTTCTAATACGAGAACATTACTATTTTCGGAATTATTTCCATCCTGGTCAAATGCAACAACATAAAAACTATAATTTTTATCACTTGTAATACCATAAGTATAATTCGTAACTGTTACTGAATCTAATTGCGATTCATTGCAAAACACCTTATATCCCGAAACAGATATATTATCATTTGAAGGTAACCAATTTAGATTAACAGAAGTATCTGTTTTTGAGGAAGCAAAAAGATTACTTGGAGCTGTTGGAGGTGAATTGTCAAAAGTTATTGAATTACTTGAATCGGATGTACTATCAGAATCATCAAATGTTCCCACATAAGAAGTTGCAGATGTGATACTGGGAATTACAGTTTCTGTACTAGCTTGTATTAATTCCGGCGTAACAGTTGGAGATTCAGTCGCAATATTTTGCAATATAGTGGGTGTCGCAGCTGGATTATCAACTTCGATTGGAACTATCTCACTCTGTGATCCTGTTGCAAATGCTCTAGAATTAAGAAATTGAAGTACCGGATAAACATCTATAGATTGGATAAATAAAAACAAAACAAGAACACTAGAAATAAATCGTTTTTTTTTCATATTAATTTAACTCCCCCAATAAAATTAATAATTAAAATAGTAACTCTATATAATAAAAAAATTGTAGTCTAGGCAAAATCTAAATATAGTCAAAATTCCAAATCTAGACTCTAATGCTTTACTCCAACTTTAAATACAAAGTGCGAATAATATAGATTTCATCCTTAAACAATAAAAAGTATAGCACGAAAGGTTAATTATGTCAATCGATGTTTTTCTATGTTTTTCTTTTTTTGGCATTGTTTAATATTCCCCTTACGAAAGTTACCAAAATTATTTCTTTTGCTTTTTATTTCAGAACATATGGAAAAAGATTGGTTAAGGCAGTATCTTGAGCTACCCAATGGAATTCAATCTTGGTATGTAGGGCTTCCTTAACGGCAAACCCATTTATGTCTAATAAACCAAATCAACGCTGCAAAAATACTTTATTAAAAATTTGTACAAAAGAAGCCTAAGCCTCTTTTCAAGGTTCAATACCAAGAGATTCAATACAATCACAGTCTCGCTTGTTTTCTTAAGCTTTGCCATAATGCAATCCATTGTGAACTTTCGCTTTCCTGTACCAAATTTACCTTCTACTTCATTGCGTTCCCTGGAATCCTGATACGCTTGCTTCTTTGCTTCTTTTTTCTCATCCTCTGATGATCTCCCTAGTTTCGATCCACTCAGCCGTATTCCTCTTTCTTTGCAGTAATTCCGGTTATCTTTGGTTCGATATATTTTATCCGCCAACACTGCTTCCGGATAAAAACCGTATTTCTCTTTATAGCGTTCTAACGAATCAACTAGAGTATTCCCTTCGTTGTATGCATCCCATTCCAGTTTCTCGCAGAATATAAATCCATCCACCACACTCACAGACAGCTTGGCTCCAAGCTCTACTGAAGCAGATGCTTTTCCTCTTACTATTGGTCTTACATGCGGCTGGCTGATGCTTACTATGCGATCTTCCTTTCGATATTGTCGATTCTCATACATTTCAAGCTGTTGCCAGTATAATTCCTGTATAACCAGCAGGTTTTTATACTGCCTACGGTTCAATAATTCCAGTTTGTTCCGTTCTGCCAAAGCTTCAACTATTTTTAAATCTCTTCTGATATATCTCAAAAGTTTGCCTCTCATTTTTCGAATCACAGCTAGCTTTGGCTTACGAAGCTTTGTGAATGCAATGTAGCTTTCATGTGCTTTTTGACGGTATGTTCTGGCTTTTTTCTTCTTGCCTCGTTCAGGCTTATGCAGAATATCTATAATTTCCTCCAGCTTTTCACGAGCTTCATTCAATAATCTTGTATCTGTTGGGTATTGTATATCTGCGGGCGTACAGGTAGCATCCAGTATCAGTTTTCCAGATTTCTTGCAATTCACTCCATCTTCATCTTGTGAAGCATTCCCCCCTGATGTGGGTGGAAGATTATCATTATCATCCTTTTTATCAGTTTTGTCTGCTAATGCAATCTTTTCATTTACTTCATTTAGAATATCTGCACTAAAACGTTTCCTGAAATGTGTTATCAGTGAAGACGCAAATGGTAGCTCTTCTTTAAATTTAGGGAATCCCAGAAAGTACTGCAGATAAGGATTCTCAGCAATTTGATTAACTGTTTCTTCATCAGAAATTCCAAGCTTTGTTTTGATTATCAATGTCCCCAGTGCAGCCCTCACTGAAAACGCTTTTTCTCCTGTGCATGAAGGCTTGAAATTTTCTTTGTACTTATCTTCAAATTCCCACCAAGGTATTATATTGGCAAGTTTAACCCATCTGTTTTCTTTATTAAGTTTGCCACCGAATGGTAAGAAGAAATCATCAGGTATCATTATTTGTTTTTCATCGTTTTTGTACATTCTCTAAATCCCCCAAGTGCACACTTTTTTTGCTTGAAATTATGTTTCCCATGCACTATTATATAAGAAAAGCCACACCAAAACCAGTTTTTATGCAGATTTCAACACCGTTAAGCAATCACTATGTAGGTTACTGAATACATCCTTGTTCAGACAAATATTCTATTTTGCCAATTAAAATAGGGGAGTGTTTTGGATGTCTCGTAAAAAATAGGATTCTCATCAAAAATATTGGGAATCCTATTTTATAAGTCGAAAATCCTGTAGTTTGTTAAGTAAAATTGTTTATCCAAATATCAACTGTCAGACTTGAGCATGCTTGTATCCAATCCGGGAAGCGTGAAATTATCATCATCGGTTAAATAGCTGTTATTTAACTCAATTATTATACAACAATAAGACATATCATATGTAACAATTTGCGGAACTTCACTATCAATATCAAAAAATATATTACCATTAGTCCGTTTGACACTTTTTACAATATATTTCCCAGATCCGGTTGGTGATTTTCTAAAGGATAGAGCAAGTGTGTTGTCCTTGAAGAAATTATCGTCATATTCTTCCGGCATATTATCGCCCAGATATTGCTTTAATTCCTCGGTACTTTGACATTTAATAAATGTAAAACTATGTTTATCTGCTGTTGCTTCGTCAGCTCCTACGATTCTAAATTTAAAGGGAATATCACCATCAGCGGGCTTAATACCTGGGTTTGTCTGAACAATAGTTGACGAGCTTGCAGGTTCAATAGTACCTGTATTTTTGTGACAGGCATTAAGAGTGAAAACAATAAAGAAAGCAGTGACAATAAAATATATAGTTTTCATAAAGCTAATATTAATTTTCATTCAGGTCATCACCTTTCAATTATTTATAAAATGAATTTGACTATTTGTAATTCCAATGTCAAAACTTCATAACTTGCTCAATAAAACACTATAAGTTATTGTACATCGCCAGGCGACGATTGTAACGATATTGTATTTATTGGAGTGATATTATTGCCATCCATTTCAAATACCGTCCACAATGTACCGACTTTTTCCGGTGGAATGTAGAACAGAGCCAGTAGTATATCGCCCCGGTATACCTTGACTTGGGCTCCTGAATTGGATAACGCCATGCTCGACGTGCTTCCCCGGTTTGTGTAATCATGAACAGAATACCTGTATACCCCTTCCTGCTGCTGATTAATTACTGTTACAGTTTCAGGGCCATAACTTGATGTATAGTCATAATCAAGATTTGCCATTTCTACTCCGTTTTCAACGTAAGTTTTATTACTATAGTAAATATGGAATCTACCACCACTAGAAGTCGGTCCTGTCAGATGAGAATCAAGATCTCTTGGAGATTCACCCCATGTGAGAACAATTCTGGTCTGACCATCAGGAATTATTGGAGAAATTACACAATCTTGTTCAGATGTTATATCATTCTCACTTGATATCAGATAGAAAAATCCTGAAGTATATCCGTTTACTGAAACGAATCCGGTATAATTACCAACCGGAAGTTCCATGGTATATTTACCATCATCTGCTGTTTGTAATTCGGTATACATTGGATCGGTCATAATGCTGGAGTCTCCAATGGTGTTAATGCCTGGGTAAATCTGAATAGTTGCTCCGGAAACAGGCAAACCTGTCAGGGCACTTACAATTTGCCCTTTAGCAGTTCCTTTATCTGATGATACCGGCTTTGATTGTAGTTTTAATTGCGGATTTTGCTTTGTAACCGAATTGTTTACTGTAGCGTATAAAGTTGTAGATACATAACCACTTGCCGAAATGATAAATTTGTATTTACCATCATTCAATACAAAATCGTAATATCCAGTATCGTCAGTTTTTGTAGAAATTCCTGTAGCCTCGTATGTATTTGTAGTGCCAGTTTTTAGTTTATAGACTGTTATAGTTGCATCTTTAATTGGAGTTTGTGTTTTGTCTTTTGTTACAATTCCCATAATAACGCCACAATCTGGTATAACTTCGGAGCCTGAAGCTTTTGTAAGATAAGCCTTCTTAACAGCCTCATTTGCATCGATTATCTTAGTTGTCCCTGTGTTATTGGCAGTATCAAGAATAATGCTAACAACTTGTGATGCTTTGAGTTTTGGGTTGGCTTTTAAAACAAGACCAGCAACTCCTGCAACCAAAGGACTTGCAAATGATGTGCCTGAATCGGTTTTGTATGAAGCGTTTCCGCTCATATTTCTATTTATGCTGTAAATATCACTTCCTGGTGCATAGATATCGACACAGCTTCCATAAGTACTAAAATTGCTTTTTTGGTAAATCATATAAGGAGCTGCAGGTATGTATACCGGTTTATCCAAAGAACCAACCGTTAACAAAGCAATCTTTTTATTGTCGGGTGTTCCAGGAGGGTTATAAAAGAAATTTCCATAGCCTTTTAAGTCCATTCCATTATTTCCGGCAGCTTGAACAATCAGAAAATCAAACTTTTTACTGTAAAGTTTCTGGATAAATGTGCTCGTTCCTTTTTGCAATGCTTTTATTTGTACGTTGGAATCCTTTATTAGCTTGTCAAAAGCCGAGAAAGGTCCGGTAATGCTGTTTCCATCCAATACTCTTGTAATTAAGCTCTGTGAGATTAACGAGCTCATATTGGAAACACTATTAAAAAAACTATTAATCTTTGCTCCAGCAGTATCCTGAGTATCAGATGAACCGAGGTTCAAAACAGGACTTGTAAAGGTTTGTCCAGGTAAAGAAGCACTTGCAGCTTCCGAAAATGACCTGGCTGCGCTATTGAAAATCTGGTTATATTCATCAAGTGTTAGAGCTCGTCCAAGCCTGCTTACGTTTGAATTTATATTTGAATTAATCGTATCTTCACAAGACTTAAAAATATATTTCTGTATTTCTTCTTTCATGCCGCTTCCAAAACTGCAGTTGATAATTCTGACACCCCTTGTAACAAGGTCAGCCAACCCAAACTTAATATCGAAAGAATCGCTAAGGCTAATATTATAAGCATAAACCTGTGGATTCCATGCAACACCTGCAATACCTAAACCATTATCTGCGTATGCACCTATAATACCGGATACAAATGTGCCATGATAAATATCTGGTGGAATTACCGGGCCAATTATTGATGGTGGAGATTTTATATAGGAGTAAGTTATATCACTGTGTGTAACGATATCCTGATCCAGAACTCCTATTTTCACATTGTCTGTCAGATCACCTTTTGCCAAAAGTTTATCCCATGCACTGGGAACTTTAGCCGCTTCCAAATTCCAGTTGCTACCATACGGATATCCTTCAGACCAATCTTCACTACTACCATAGTCATTTGTTCTTTTTGATATATGCATAATCATGTTAATACTTGCAGCATCAATTAGAGGGTTTTGATTTAAAGTGTCTACCAAAACCAGCAATTCATCCTCTGAAAGCTCATTTTCGATATTTACCTGATAATCATTTGTTCCGTTTATGTAGCCAACGATTGTACCGTTTATAGAACTTATAACTTGGTTTATATCGTCCATTGTACTAGTTTCATTAAAGGTAATTAAAACCTGGTTCTTAACGTACGACATGGCTCCGTTTTGAACAATGTCTTCAGGTCTTAACGGTGCTACAACTCCAAGGTTAAATGTTATTTTTAACAATTTAACTGTGATATTTCCATCGTTATCTTCTGCCTCCAGCCTAATCTCATTATATCCTGCATGCAAATTTAAATTATCTATCTGCCAATTTTCATCGGCACCTTCTATTTCAAACTTGTCCTCATTATTCAGAATATATGAAAGACTTCTTACACCGGAGTCAGCAAAAACAGAACCGGCAATATTTATTGTAAAATCATTAACTGTCATTTCTTCTTCTACAGGTGATGAAACAGTAATTATGGGGCCATCCGACAATGTATTTATTGTTGTTGTGGCTGAAGCATCTGCTGATGATATAGTTACGTCAGCAAAACCAGTGGAAGCAGGTGTAAAAGTAAATTCAGCTTTTCCATTCAATGCCTGCTGACTGCCGGATATAGTCCCTGATGAGCAGGCTGTATCGACAGTTGTGTCGTCTTCAACCAGATTGCCGAAGCAATCGGTAATTATAGCTGATATGGCTGAAGTCTGGTTTAATTTTATAGGTGTATCAACCGTCAAAGCTATATTATGTGGAAATCCTGCAATAAATTGTATCGAGCAATCTGCAGATCTATTATCTGAAGTATTTTCGTAAATATTATCCTTCGCAATAATTCGAAGGTCGACAACTTCTTTAACATGATCGGTTATTTCAACCAAACCCTTGCCATTACTGCTTTGTGTTATCTCAATATTATTTGCGGATGCGTTCTGAGAATTTAAGATTACTCCAATTGTTGCATTATTTGCAGGCAGCCCATAATCGTCAGTCACACTGATGTCAATCAGGCCTTTATCTGTAACCCGGACAGGAGAATTTAATACTTTTGCCTCCATATGTGTTGCTTCATTTAAAGCAGATCCGGTTGTAAAAGAAAACGAAAAAGATGCATTGCCTGAATTTGTATTGGAGTTTTTAGACTCTGCTTTCAAAAGTAATGATACCGTATACTCTGTATACCTGTCCAGAATATTGTTATTTACTTTCACTATGTTCGATGTACTGTCATAAGATGCGTCAACAAGATGTCCGTTTAACTTCACTGTGAAAGAACCCTTATTAAATTGTTGTTTAAATGCGTTATAGTTTTTTGAGCTTGTATCAATGGAAATAGTGATCTGAGTGTCGGGCTTGACAACGCTTGAACCATCAACAGGAAATGTTTCCAAAACGGGAAGTCTGGAAGTAGTATCATTTTGTGATGTTATTAAAGCATACACATTTTGTGATAAAGAAAAAAACAGTAAAACTAGCAATATAAATTTGAAAACCTTTGTTACTGAACACATTTTCATATAAAGAAATCCCCCAATAAAAAATTTAATGTTTTTATGATTTTTCTGTTATAACTTTATGTATGAGTTCTATAATCTAGCTTAAGCTTTATATAGAAGTTAATCCTTCAATCACCTCCTTCATTGACGTACAATAAAAACCTGCCTGGATTAATAACGTGCATGATAGGGAAAGATAAGGGTCATTACAAATTAGAAAGTAAAATTTCATGCCGATAAAAAACCAAAAATTCCCTTCACATTGATATAATGACAAGCCTCCATATCAATATGAAGGGAATTTTTACTATAATTAATTATATACAATTGTTTAATTTTATGTCAACAGTGTTGCATATATTTTTCATTTATTCCTGACCATTATTTCCCATCAACTGCACTTTCCCATCAACAACATGAACTTTTCCCTTTTGAATCAGGTGCTCCAAAGCAGCTTCTATCTTTGCTTTTATCTTGATACCTCTGCGTTCAAAGCCGTATACATTTGCGCACTCATTTGCCAGGTCTTCCGCTGAAATATCATAATATTTTTTAACGATTGTTTCCATTGCCAGAGCAACTTCTTCTCTGCATATGTATTCCATCGGACGCGGGATATCGCCTTTTCCTGGAATTCTGACTTTCAGATCTACTTCAGGAAGGAGCCAGATAAAACTATCTGCATCAATTCTCACTTTGTCTATAAACTCTCTATCAATAACATCATCAATTACTCTTTTAATGCTTTCGGTTGCCCTACCTGCAGGGAATGTCGTTCCCAAGCGCTTGTACAACAAATCAATATGAATAGGCTGTTCTTTGGATAAGACTTCAAATATATTATCAGAAATTTTTGTAAGCTCCTCCGTAGAATTTACCCGGTTAGCCTTGTTTTTTCTCCATTGTCTGTAAAACTCAAATTCATAAGGGTTGTCTTCGGCAATATCGTTTTTTTCTTCACCTTTGCCTTCAACAATCTGACTTTCTATATCACAAGGACTATCCTGACTTTCTTCCGGCGTGCTGTCAGATTTAACCGTAATTACTACTTCCCGCCCCTTCAATGCACTTTCTATATATAATCGCAGAAGTTTTATTCCCTCAGAATCTGTTTTTGACAAAACAATATCTTCCGGCAATATAGAGCCTACTATATCAATATTGCATTTTGCGCGGGTAACGGCAACATTAAGGAATCGTTCTCCTCCATTTTTACTTAGCAGACCAAAGCTCATATCCATTCTTCCATCTTGATCCCTGGCATAGCAAATACTTAAAATGATTGTATCCCGTTCATAACCCTGGACATCTGCAAGGTTTTTAACAAAAAACGGTTCCTCATTATTTTCATCAAAAAAGGCTTCATATTGTGGATTTTGTTTTCTGAATTCATCTATTGCACCTTCAATAGCTATTCTCTGCTTTTCAGAAAAAGCAATAATTCCCAGTGAGCGTTCCGGGTTATGACAAATATGATTCTGTACAAGCTTTACACACCTATTAATTTCAGGGATATTGCAATTTTTGTTGCCTCTCTCATAATATCCATCTTCAACGTAAATGTACCTGATCCCCATCCCTTCACTGTTTTCTTCATTGCAAGTTTGTATAATCAGTTTGTTTTCATATACTTCATGATTGGAAAAAGCAATGAGTTGTTTGTGCCTGCTTCTGTAATGTGTCAACAAGGTTCTTTCAGGTATAGCTTTTAAAGCCTCATCAAGGATTGATTCCTTCAAAAATTCTCCATAATCATCATCCGCATCGAAATCAGACTGATCATTATAATTCCCGGTGTTGTCTAAAAACAATTTTGTAGGAAGCAATTGTTTGCTGTCCCCGGCAATTATTACTTGAGAGCCTCTGAATATAGCACCAACAGCATCTTCGGGCAATATTTGAGATGCTTCGTCAAAAATAACCAGATCAAAATGATAGGCTTCATTATCTAAAAAATACGAAACCGATAAAGGAGACATCATCAAGCAGGGTTTAAGTAACATCAATAAGTTCGGTATAGAACCAAATAACCTTTTTAATGGCACTATGTTTCTATTCTTCCCCATTTCCTCCAATAGAACTGACATTTCTTCAATCGCCATAGAAAAACTACTGGCATCAGGTAATTGCTTAATAAGCTTTTCCCGTATCCTCATTGGTGAGTTAATTGTTTGTTCGTCTTTAAGTATACTTAATTCCGCTTGATCTGAATCCCGGACAATTTCCATTAATCCACCTAAACTGCTGTCCTCTGAAATCAATGTATCAAGTCCTGTTTTGTTAGATTCATCCTTAAGCTCAAGATAAGCAATCCAATTTTCAAGTGAGGGCAGGTCATTAGTACATGCCATTAATTTATTAATGAGTTTGTCCATGCTCATCTCATCTATATACTGAGGGTTTTCAAAGCGTGAACAAATCCAATCGTGGCTATATTTCAGTTCTTTATGCAGTTCCTCTATAATGTTTGCAGACACTTTTGTCTTTTCTCTTACATCTGTTTTACTGCATATTGCTCGGATAAATTTTTCAGGAGGATTATATTTTTTAAATGCATATACAGAATTAATTGCAGAAATTAGCCTGTTCCAATCAGTATTCAAACCATTATAGTAATTTTCAAACATTTCTTTGCACAAAGAATCATTATTTTTAAAATCCTCCTGTGCTCTACGCCATTCATATATAGTATTTGCTGAATTAATAACAGCAATGCTATCAGAAGAACTGTCCCCAAGCAACGAACAAAATTCGCAATAATTGTCTTTTAAACATTCCAAGGTCACCAGAATCTCATCTGAAGAAGCCATTATTTCATCTGTTTCCATTATTATGTATTCCTTGATACTTGTATACCTGGCTATAAGCAGCTCTGCCATAGTTTTCTCATTTTCAAGACTTGTTACAATTGTGTTTATTTTTTCGATGTTTTCGTGCAAGTCTCCGGAAGTCATGAAATCTTTCAATTTCTGGGGCACTTCACCATTATAATGTAAAGATACGTTCAAAATTCCGTTAATCCAGTTCTCAATTTTTTCCCAAGGAGTATCTATTCCTCTATAATATTCTCCAAAACAATTTATCAATTCCATGTAGTTTTCTTCAAACCACTTCTTATTATCAGCAATTGATTCCAAATCAAGTAATAATTGTATGATCGCCTCATCATCAAAATTTTTCAGAGGCTCTTTTGAAAACGTTAGTATAGTCCTTCTGTCTTTCCTGTATTCGTTGTTAAAATGCTTAAAGAAACCGGCATACTCGTATTTATACCTATCCAGAATATCTCGATAGTCAAATCCGAGAATGTTCTCCTCCCAATTTAATAACAACACATCCTTTTTATCCTTTATCTCCTTTGCAGCAGACTTCGCCTTTTTTAATAATTCCAGGCTATCTCTTGCAAAATCAATATCAAACCAACTCTCTATGGATTTTGGCATTGTTATAATCAATGACAGGAACGAAGCAATCAGGTCAATACTGCCTATTGATCTTTTATATTTTAAACCACAAATATCATTAAAATCATTTATGTGCTCTTCAATTTCACTTACTGTTTGACGTAAGCTAATAAATCCATTTTTAAAATCTTCCAAGGAATCAATATATGAACTGTCATTTTTCAATTGGAGTATTGGCTTGTTTTTTAAGCCTTCAAGATTTTTAGAGAATTCCAGCATCCATTTTTGGATATCATAATTCAAAACGTTTTTATCAAAGAACTGTAATACTTCACTATTAAGTGCATTATGTTTCTGACAGGTTTCCATCATATCCTTGGCAAAGGACAGCAATTGTCCACTTTCATAATCAGTGAGCCATTTTGAAGGAACCTCCGGAATTATAGAAGCTGAATAAAGCATTGCTGTAGTGTCCGATAGATTGCTAAGGGACAAATCCAGTTCTAAGCCATATTCTTCTCTAATTTCATTATAAACACCAAGAATTGATTTCAAAATGTTTGCAGCTTTATAAAAATTCTGTTTTATTTCTTCCTGTATATCAAGTTTTACCAATGATGGATTAATGCCCATCCATGGATTATTTGATACATTTTCTCCTAATTTGCAATAAGCTGCTGGCAATTTTTCAATATCGCTGGTCGTGCTATTGAGTTGACTTTGGGATAAGGAAGGAGCATCATCGGACGGCTTTATTTGTTTCAATTCTAAAGCCATACCAATTTCATGCAATATCTCTTTTTTATTCAGCTTATAACCATACAAAGGAAGACAAAATTCCGAAAGACTTGCTTGTATCAAACGCTTGTAAACTGCTTCCAACGCTGTGCTTTTTTCAGATACAAACAGTACCTTTTTTCCATCGGCTAGTGCTTCGGCTATTATATTTGTTATTGTCTGACTTTTTCCAGTCCCGGGTGGTCCTTGTAAAACGAAACTTATCCCTTTTTTAGCACATAAAATTGCAGCCTTCTGGCTGGAATCGGCCTTTACAACAGGAAAACATTCTCTCGACAAAATCGAATCATCCTTAAACATATCAAGGCTGTCGGAGTTTTTGACAAGCTTGTCGGCATCTCCTGAAATTGCACGTATAACAGGATTACTAATTATAAGGTTTCTATTATTCATCAAATCCTTATATGCTGCAATTTTTGTGGAAGATAGCAGTGTCAAACTTGTTTCCATGATGATTTTCCATCCGCATCTACAGGCCAAATCGTCCATTTCACACATAAAATCATCAATGGTTTTATCGTATGCATTAAAAGAAGGCAAACCAATTCCGTACTCAATTTCAAATAAATACGCCAAGTATGGGTTTACAACAATTTCATCTTCGTATCTTTTCAATATGTATGAGGAGTTGCTAACTTCAGCAGTAAGCGAAACAGGCACAAGAACAAGCGGTGATCTCATCCATTGTGACTGTGGTTCATTCGGGTACCTCCACTCAATAAACCCGCATACTATATGTAAAATGTTAGTTCCTCTTTCTTCAATGGCAAGTTTTGATTT
The DNA here is from genome assembly GCA_964564015.1 of uncultured Acetivibrio sp. Classification (GTDB taxonomy): domain Bacteria; phylum Bacillota; class Clostridia; order Acetivibrionales; family Acetivibrionaceae; genus Acetivibrio. The sequence goes on along the minus strand of CAZLZR010000001.1, from coordinate 92,343 downwards.
TGTATACAAACTTTTCAGAGTCTTTTGACTTTCCTCATAATTGTCTACTATCATTACATCATCTGTTTCAAAGGGTAATGTTGGAAAAAGTTTTTCCCCAAATGACATTAATGAATATTCTCGAACATCTGCATTTTTATTGGACGATTTTTGAAAAGTTAATGCTTCCTCATTTATTGCAATTCTGTTAAAAAGCTCTGCTAATGTAGGTCTTACAAACTCAATTCCTGTCGCCTTTGTCTTTCTGTAATTAATCATAATATTATGCCTGCCTGATTCAAGCAACTTTTGCTTCCAATAATCAAGCCTCTTGTCCAGTAGTTCTGATGCCATTGCCTTACCTCATTTCTCTTTTTTATCTATAGACAGGACATCTCCCAATTACTTATGGCAGCGTAAAATTCAATCCAAGGATCAGGGCTGGCCGTTCCGCTTCGCTACACTGCTCGCCTATGCATCCTAGACTGGTCGTTCCGCTTCGCTACACTGCTCGCCTATGCATCCTAGACTGGTCGTTCCGCTGTTATAAGTATTAATCAAAAACTATATCTTCAGGGATAGCATCTTGTAGTACTTATACTATAAGACTTTCAGCATAAAAGACACTAACAACAAACTCTCTGTGAAGACTAGTATATATAAATCAAATAAATACTCCTAAACTAATTTTACTACATAAATCCGCCTTATACAATAATTTTACAACCTACAATTATTTACACGTCAATATAAAAAATGATAAACATGGAAATTATCACTGATAAAACTCATAACCTCTGCAATATACAAAATAGAGAGCCACTGCAAACCAGATTCAGATTTGCACCAGCTCTCATTAACTTTGTCTCTATTGCCTTTCTAGCATTATTTATAGTCTTTCACAGTGTTAAAATGTAATTCCCATGCTCTATGTCCTGCATGGCCTATAATGAATTTCTTTTACCAGGCACGGGTTATATCAACCAAAAGCAAGCTTTGTCCATGAATCAATAATTTGATTTGCCTCTTTATACTTTGATTCAAAAGTTGTTGGATCACCTAAATATATAATAACCACCAGCTGCCCATCACAAGTTAGGAATGTAATCTGCTGCTTGACAGATTTTCCTGTTTCTATGTCCTGTCCTGTGATATTAACACGTATCGCATCATATCCATTTAATATTACATTTTCAGTCTTAATAATCTTACTGTTATTAAGCGACTTTTTTATATTATCAATTACAAATGGTTTTATTTCAGAAACCGGAACATCATAACCTACATATTCAGAGGTTATTACTATAGCACAATACTTGTTTGGATCCGAAGGATTCTCATAATAAATAACAGGGGTTTTGTCCTCCTTGTTCGGAAGATACCATTCATAAGGTACAAATAAAGAATATCCTCCATTAATATTATAGTACTCATTCATTCCGTCCGGAATTGTATAAGTATTGTTTAAATCAACCGGTACCGGGACAGTTACATCTTCATCCAGCATATATTCCATTACTCTTGTCATCCGGTATGGCTTCAAGCCATCATCTGTCTCAATACTTCCTGTTGTTACAGTCTCCATTCGCTTCATCTCGTATTTATAAATACCATAATCAATCGCAGTAACTCTTAATTCTATTTTAACATGGCACTTGCTTGTCTTATCCTTTACTACATCTAGTGGTGTATCCTTGGTATAACCAGCCACAAGTGCAAAACTATCTCCCTCAAGAATAATGTGATTATTATCCTGTTCTTTTATTACAAGGCTGGCACAAAGACTGTTATTCGCGTTTTCATTCAATTCATTCTGAGAGCCAATTTCTTTGTCATTAACCTTTGGTTTCTTAAGCCATTGAGTACGATAGCCAGGTTTTGTATAAACATTGGTAGCATCTTCATATACTTCAGTTGCCGATGTAACACCTCCAGATTGTTCCAAAACATCCATGTACTCTATATTTTTTTGTACATCTCTCTTAACATCATATTTAATATTATATGTTTCATTTCCATCCACAAGAAATACTTCATTCTGAGTAATACGGATAGGTTTGTTCTTTTCTCCTTGTACCGAAGATGTAAGTGATAACACTTTGTTGTAAACATCTTCTTTTGTGATAATTACGCTGTAAGTTGCACTATCCCAATACACAAATCTTGACAAACTCTGAGCAACAAATCTTGCCGGTATGTATGTACTGTCCTTATAAATAACCGGTTCAATGTCCAGCATAAATTCTTCGCCGTTTACAGAGACAGTCTTATTTCCAATTGCAAGAAATATCTCTTTACCATCCTTTATTATCTTTACCGTCCTGTTTTCCTGGTTCCAGATAATATGTTCACTGTCATTGGGAACTCCAAGTGCAATAAGAAGTTCTCTCAAACCTAAAAGTACGCGACCATTATAGTTGATTGGAGTATTTTTCAGGCTTAGTTGTGTGCCGTCCACAACAACCTTAAGCGTAGGTGTTTCTTGAATTGTAGGATTGTTGGAAGCAAAAACATTACTCACAAACAAACACAAAGACAAAATCAACATGGTCAAAAATGCAGCTTTCTTCATTTACAAGTTACCTCCTGAAATTTTAATCTCACTTCATTCTGAATAAAAAATTTTAAAAAGCATATAAAATCATATGCACATTAAAGCATTTAATTCATTCTAAAGTATTTATCTAGTGCTTTTTAACATAATTCATCTCTAGAAATGAATTATGTTAAAAATGCACATCCTATGATTTTTGCTGATTAACAAAATAAAATTCTAGAATTTTATTTTGTTAATCAGCATTAATTTACGGAAATACTACCTCTGGAAAATTATTAAGTCGTTCAACAGATAAGACATATTGCAAAGACCAATGGAAAATTCAAGTAGTAAGAAAACCGTACTTTTTCATTATATCAAATTTATACCATTTTTACAAACAATATTTTAGGGTGCATATAATAAATATGAAGAATAATATACGCCAAATATCTAATAAGAATCACTTTTAGAATATGCACGCTATTTTACATATCCCTTACCGCTGCATAATATTAAATAGTTAATCTGCCGTATCTAAGTTCTATCTAATTATTGCTACTCATTAATAAATTTGATATACTTTTTGTATGAATCTAATTGGGGGAGAAAGTAATGCAAAATAAAAAAAACAATACATTGACCAAGTCAATCCTGATACTCCTTGCTTTATGTCTGTTGTTCACACAATTCTTAACCGGATGCAGTTCATCACACGATAATAAGACTTTTGTTGATATAAACGGTAAACTTAAAGTAATAGGCAGCCAACTTTGCAATCAGAAGAAAGAGCCCATTCAGCTAAAAGGTATAAGTTCACATTCAATTCATATGTTTGGAAGGTTTGTAAACGTTGATACAATCAGGCATCTGAGAGATGACTGGGGCATGACATTATTCAGAGCCGCTATGTACACTGAGGAGGGCGGATATATAAAAAACCCTGACATTAAGAAAAAGGTTCAGGAGGCTGTTCAGGCAGCAATTGATACAGGTATATATATCATAATTGACTGGCACATACTAAGCGATGGTGATCCTAATAAGTATAAAACTCAGGCAAAAGAGTTTTTTAATGAAATGGCAACACTTTATGGAAAGTATCCGAATGTAATTTATGAAATATGTAATGAGCCAAACGGAAAAGAAGTAACCTGGAGTGATTCAATTAAACCTTACGCTGATGAAGTAATTGCGGAAATCAGAAAAATTGACCCTGATAATATAATAATCGTAGGTACCGATACCTGGAGTCAGGGTATTGACGCTGTTGAAAAAGCTCCTTTAGATTACAGTAATATTATGTATGCCCTCCATTTTTATGCCGGAACCCATGAACAATGGCTCAGGGATAGATTAGACTATTGTCTTGGGAAAAATATACCTGTTTTTGTAAGCGAATGGGGAACATCACTTTCAACCGGTTCCGACGGAGTCTATTCCACAGAAACACTGGAATGGATTAGTTTCCTGAATGAACGAAAAATCAGCTGGGTGAACTGGTCTCTATCTGATAAACCTGAATCCTCTGCTGCTCTTGCGCCATCTGCCGGTTCAAAGGGTGGATGGACGGACAGTGACCTTTCTGAGTCCGGTCTCCTGGTAAAATATTTAATGAAAGGTGAAAATGAAGCTCCGTTTTTCTGTGAAGGTTTTGAAAGTATGCTATTCACATCGGGCAGTTGGGATGCTAATGGTGCCATGATACTACAAGATAAAGCAGCACCTTCAGGCGACTACGTCGCTATCTTAAAAAACAACAATACAATAACCAAGACAAAAAGCACAAAAGGATATAAAAATATTAAGTTAGAGCTGACTTATAATTCAAACAACCTAAAAAACGGCGACTCCTTTATTATAGAGTGGTTTGATGGTAAAACATGGAGGGTATTGAAAGAAATTCAAGAAAACAATGAATGGGTGGCTAAAGAATATGATATTCCCGAAACTTCGGCAAACAACCCTGATTTTGCAATTAGATTTACTGCATCACTATCAGATTCCACATCGAAAGTTTCATTGGATGAAATCAAGCTCATCGGTGAAAAAACTCTTGACAAGTAATACTATAGATAAAAAACTCTATATCTATATATAAGGAGGAAATAAATTATGAAGAGGAATATTACAAAGGAAGATATTGCCGCACTTAACGATAGTCAAAAAGTGAGTCTTCGTGAGCTCTGGCTTCCTGAAAAGTACGACCTTGCAGTAGCCTATATATGTAAAAATGCAGAAACTGAGGAATATGATGAAATCGACTTTGTTGTAGGTGATATTCATTTATATCACAATCATATTACCCTGATAGATATAAGGCGCCCCAGAAATGAAAAAGATGATGCCTTGGAAGAAGACGATGAAAGCAGTATGCTTAGCTCGGACAATAAGCAAAGTTCCGCATTGGAAGAAGAGGAATTCGAAAGTATCGATAGCGACTATTCTGAAGACGAAGGCTTTGATGAAGACTTAGACTTTGAATTTGCTTATGAGCGCCCTACAACTTTTAGCAAGGAGGATTGTCTTCCTCTGCTAAGCATTACTCAAATGATTGAAATATTCGAAAGAAGGGGTTTTAAGGATACAAACTTCTATCTTTCTGCAAGTGTTGATGAAAAAGGGTGCGCTATTGGAAATAGTGATGCCCCTCTCGAGGAATACGGAAATAGTTTTGAACCGGCAGAGCTTTGTGATGTTCTCTGGGAAAATATCAAACTCATATTGTAAAAGCGCTGAATAACATTAACTGCTAGACAGCCAAATGTGAGATTTTTAATCAAATTCCACATTTGGCTGTATTAATATGCAAAAATCATTTATTTTTATTAAACAGCTTGTAGATAACATATCCGGCACAAATCAATAAAGCAATCGGCAACAACCTATATGCGAGCCAGGATAAAACGTTAAACAAAATTACAAACAAAATAACTACCAATACTATTGTTACTAATTTTTTTATTAAACTTTGATCCATAATCAACCACCTCATTCATCATTTTAATATATTATACTCTATTATTCAATTTATGTCTGATAATAATTAATATTTTTTATTATATTATAAATATATTCAAGATTATACACAAATACCCCAGTATTTTATTCTGGGGCACTAAATAATTTCGAACTTTTATAGGATTTTATTTCGCTAATACTTGGATTACAGCGAAATTCCAACGGAATTTATGAGATAATTCAACTTATCTTTATCAAGAGTTTTCTTCAGTTCAACCCCTTTTAAGTTAAGTAATCCAACAGGATATACCGGCACGTTAAAGAGTTGGAACAGATATTGACTAAGTCCATTAAGCTGTGAGCCCCCGCCTATTATAAATATCTTGGATATTGGAGTACCATAGCACCTGTCGATATAAAACTCAAAGCACTTGACTATTTGCTTTGCAAGTCTTTCGATAAATGCACTGATCTTTCCATAAGCTACTACGTGATCTCTCTTTGAAAGATTGTTTGGTACAACCATTCCGTATTGCTTTTTAATCTTTTCGGCCTCAAGAAGGGTTATTCCCAATTCCTTAGATATGTGGTCATCCATATTTGAACTTCCTGATAAAATAACTTTATTAAATTCAAGAACTCTGTCCTTAAGAAAATTAACAATTGTAGTCTCGGAACCAAAATCAAGAACCGCATAGGTGTCACTTTCAACTTTCCTAAACTTTCTCTTTGCGTAAAAGTTATCCATATCTTTAGTGTATATTTCTCTGTTAAAGAACTTGGCAGTACTGTTTGCAGGAATATCTACGGCAAGAGGTTTCAAATCCAGCCCTTGCAATACATCTACATAGCTTTGCAGAATATTTCTCGGAACTGCAGTTACGAAAACCTTGTATTTCTCTATATCCCTCTCTCTTATTGTTTGAAGTATTTTATAGTCAACCCTGTAATTATCTATGTCAACAGGAAGAAACTGCGGCATTGAGTTTTTTATAGTGAAATCCTCATTCTCACCTGCAACCTTGTCTATCAGATAAATTCGAGTAATAATGTTTGTACCAGACATAATAATCTTTGCATTCTTAGCTTTCATATTCTGCTCTTTGATGAGAGCTTTTATCGAAGTAAGCACCTGGTCAACATCATATATCGCACCATTTTTAATACTATTCTGAGGTGTCGGCACAATACCATAGTTCTCTATAAAAATAGAGTTATTCTTCTTAACTGAAACTTCTACTACCTTAATATTCCTATAGCCGACATCAATACAAACCATAGAAGTCTTACTGCTAAACAAATCAAACAGCATCAAATAATCCCCCTCAAACCCCATATCTTTTTAACATTGTACTCACAATAAAAAAATTAACTAAGTTGTATGCAATACTTGCGGCGATTGATACTATGAACTCAAGTACTAAATATTTTACTCTAATACGAATCTTATATAATATAGATATGCTTTTTATTCTATATTTTATTTATAAATTATATTATAACATATAATTTAAACAATTTCCAACATATAAATTTACTGGGTATGCATATTCTAAAAACACACCCATTATCAGGTGCAAAACTCCACGCCTTACATATTATGTTAATTTTTATACAACATACTTTGAACAGTCGGATATTTCCCGCAAAGCACAAAGCAGTGTATCAATTTCTTCAAGAGTATTAAAGCATCCCACACTAATTCTTACAATCCCACCTTTAATTGTGCCCAAAGTCTGATGAGCTAGAGGAGAACAATGAAGCCCTGCTCTTGATGCAATACCATATGCTTTATCAAGTACATAACTAACTTCGGTAGAATCAATTTCCTTAAAATTGAAGGCAATGATACCGGAATTATTACTCATTTCTTTTTTACTATATATTATAACTCCATTTATGTTAAAAAGTCCATCAAATATTTTATTGATCAGCAAATTTTTATATTTTTTCATATTTAAAAGTCCGAAAGAATTTATAAATGCTATCCCACTGCTTAGTCCAACTATTCCCGGTGTATTTAATGTGCCGCTTTCCAAAGCATCCGGCAATATTTCCGGTTGGAACATATTTTCAGAACTACTGCCGGTACCTCCCTGTAAAATTGAATTCACATCAATTCCGTCAGCAACGTACAGCCCACCCGTTCCCTGTGGTCCAAGCAATGCTTTGTGCCCTGGAAAGGCCATCATGTCTATGTTCATATATTCAACATCTACTTCAATAGTTCCGGCACCCTGAGAGGCGTCAACCAAAAAAATAATACCCTTTTCCCTGGCTATCCCACCAATATCTCTTATTGGCATAATTATGCCATTTACATTAGATGACAAAGTACATACTATCATCCGGGTATTGCCCTTAATACTGTTTCTGATATATTCCGGATCTATTTCGCCAAACTCATTTCCCTTTACTATGGTTAATTCTATCCCTAAATCTCTCTCAAGGGTTTTCAACGGCCTTATTACAGAATTGTGCTCCATACTTGTTGTTATTACATGATCACCCTTCTTCAATACTCCCTTAATGGCAATATTCAATGCTTCTGTAGCATTTTTTGTAAACACAAGTCTCATAGGATCCTTTATATTAAAGAATTGTGCTATCGTCTCCCTTGCCTCCATAATTGCCCTTCCGGATTTCAAGGACATATCATGCCCCCCGCGTCCTGGGTTCGCACAGTACTCTTTCATGCACTTTAGCATTTCATCATATACTTTTTCAGGCTTTGGATAGGAAGTCGCGGCATTGTCAAGATATATCATAGAATTTCCCCTTTACTAAAATTGTAAATACTCGGATAGAAAAGGTTCAAGTGCTCTTTTTAGTATTCCCTGTGAAGATGCAATCAGCATCCCGTAATTTGTAATGGCAACATTGCTCTGTTGCGAATAATTAATTCTGTATTGCATTTCCAATCTATTGAGCATGCAACCCCCGCAGTGAACAATAAGATCGAATTTTTCTATATCCTTTGGGAAATATGTTCCCGATGCCCATTCGAATTCAATTTCCGCTCCGGACATCTGCCTGATCCAACGTGGTATTTTGTTCTTTCCTATATCATCTTCCTGACGGTGATGGGTACAGCCCTCCACGATCAATACTCTGCTTCCGTCTTTCAATTCCTCAATTTTCTTAAGGCCTTTTACCAATTGATCAAGTTCACCTTTATATCTTGCATACAATATGGAAAACGATGTCAACCTTATATCCTCCGGAGTTTCTGCCGAAACCTTTGAGAATGCCTGGGAATCGGTTATAACTAGGGATGGTTTTTTCGCAAGGCTTTCAAGTGTCTCTTTCAGTTGAAATTCTTTTGTTACCACAACTATTGCATCATTGTCGAGAATATCCCTTATAGTCTGCTGCTGTGGCAGAATCATACGTCCTTTAGGTGCTCCGCTGTCAATAGGTGTTACCAGTACGACAACATCACCCGGATTTATAAGATCTCCAACTATACTAATATTTGCTTCATCAAACTTTGCATGCTTTGCAATCAACTGCTTTAATTCGTCAATTCCGGTTCTATTCTGTGCACTAACCTCACAGACAGGCACACCAAGTTCCTTTTCGTATTCATCAACACCGGGCGATCCTGTCTTAATTTTATCACTTTTGTTTAATACTGCAATAAGCGATACTTTCCTGCTCTTTATCTCCAGCAAAAAGTTTTTGTCCGACTCAGTTATGCCCTCTTGGGCGTCAAATACAAAAATAGCAAAGTTAGTCTTCCTTAAAACATCATATGTTTTTTCCACTCGTAAGTTTCCTAAATCGCCAAAATCATCAATTCCAGCAGTATCTATTATAACTACGGGACCTAAGGGCAAAAGCTCCATAGTTTTATAGACGGGATCCGTCGTAGTCCCGGGAATATTTGAGACAACAGCTATATCCTGACCTGTAATAGCGTTAATCAGAGTCGACTTACCTGCATTGCGTCTTCCAAAAATCGCAATATGAAGCCTGTTAGCAACAGGAGTGTTATTCATTTCAATTACCACCTTCCGTTTTTATTTTGTTCAATTCATGAAACTCTACATTTGAAGGAAGCTTCAGGTATGATGGAAGCCTCCTGTTTGCAGCCTTTTCAACTGCATAAACAGCAGACATTAAATCAACCATATTCTTGTTGTCATAAATATTATAGCTGGATCTGTACTCTAGCGGCGTATTTATGAGCATTATAGTATTTGCTCCGGCATTTAACGCCCATACCTGTGCATCTTTACTAAGTGATGCCAGCGCTGTTGTAGATGGAATATACACCTTTTTACAAACTATCCTTGTAACAGCTACAGTCCTTAAGGTAAGGGCAATATCCCCATGAGGACGATTTTCAAAAGGAGATCCTTTTGCAGGAATAAATGGTCCTATTCCGATCATGTTTATCCCCATTTCCTTAAAGAAAAGAATATCTTCCGCAATGTCCTCAATCTTCTGACCCGGAAGCCCGATGATATTGCCAGATCCGTTGATGTACCCAAGTTCTCTGAGCCATTTTGAGCACTGAACCCTGACATCATAGTCATCATCGGGATGTATCTCCTTAAAAATATCCCTGTTTGTAGTTTCAATTTTCAGCAGAAAGTTGTCAGCACCGGCATTTTTGAACTCAGCATATTCTTCAAAGTTCTTTTCACCAACACTCAATGTTATTCTCATACCTGTATCTGCTTTGATTCTCTTTATTATATTTACGATTTTACCAGTACTCCAGAACGGATCTTCTCCAGACTGAAGTATTACAGTCCTCAATCCTATACCATGTAAATATCCGACTACATCCATAATCTCATCTTCAGTCATCCTGTATCTTTTTACTTCAGTGTTTTTCCCTCCAATACCGCAGTATTTGCAGTTCTTTCTGCAATAATTTGAAAACTCTATAGCGCCTCTGATTTCCACAACATCTCCTACCGTCTCTTTTCTGATTCTGTCTGCGGCTGCAAATATTGCATCAATCTCCCTTTTTTTGTCGGTCGCTAAAAGATATACAATATCTTCTTTATTGAGTTCATCTCCATTTTCAATTTTTTTCAGTATTTCCAAAAATTGCTCCGATACTACCAAACCAAGTTTTCTGTCTATAAGCCCCTGAAGTTTTAACTTACGATCCTCAAGTATTTTGGCAGTATGAATACCGGCCAAATCAATGAGTTTTTTTGATGCCTCCAAATCTGAGTATTCAATTCTGATTGCAATTGCACAAACTGTTCCCCACTCCGGTGGTGCTGGGACCAGATCTGTATTTATATTGCTTTTGTTTAATAGTTTGTTTATTACGAGCATCTCTGATGAGTTTTGTGCCATAATTAAATATGATTTATTTTCCAAAATAACACTCCCTTTCAGCCGGTATTTTATATTCCTTTATTCATCAAATCATCTATGGAAGAAGATATTTCATTCAATAAGTATTAAAAATACAAATCCCTTTTGCCCATTTCTATCTCTTTCAATTTCTTGATAGTTTCCGACTTCATTTGCTCATCGTCTATCTCATTTAAGGCATTGGAAATTATTGTTTCACCTTTTTCACGAAGCATTTCATTTCCATAATCGAGCAGGTTTTCCTTGAAAGTAAGTATTGCATTAGGTTGGCAAAATTCATGTATTTCACCTTCCTTTGCATATTCCATAAAGTGTTCTCCCGTACGGCACCTTCTGTAGCAAGCAGTACAGAAACTTGGAATATACCCTTTGTCACAGATGGTCTCAAGCATTTTAGGAAGGCTCCTGTTATCGCTTATTTCGAACTGATCTGCTTTATCATCATCCTCAGCATAACCGCCCGGGTTTGTTTTTGAACCCGCACTAATTTGTGAAATACCAATACTTAAAAGCTCATCCCTGAACTCTGCTCTTTCCCTTGTTGAAAGTATCATGCCCGTATACGGAACAGATAGCCTGTAGATTGCTACAATTTTCTTAAATTCCTCGTCATTGACCATATATGGTATTTGTTCAAGCCCCCAACCCAACGCAGGACGGAGCCTCGGAACTGAAATTGTATGAGGTCCTACCCCAAAACGTTCTTCAAAGTGCATACAGTGCATTAATAGACCTAAAACCTCAAATTTATAATCATACAGTCCAAGAAGCGCACCTACTCCAACATCATCAATTCCAGCTTCAAAAGCTCTGTCAATAGCAGTTATTCTCCAGTCATAGTCAGCCTTTAACCCTACCGGGTGCATCTTCTTATAAGTATCCCGGTGGTATGTTTCCTGAAAAATAACATACGTACCTATTCCCGCTTCCTTAAGTTGTCTATAATCCTCAACCTTCATCGGTGCTGCCTCTATGTTTATTCTCCTTATATCGGTCGCTTTGTATATGGCCTCCATTGCCCTGGTAAAGTGCCCTGCGTCTGTCTTTTTTGGGTGTTCACCGCATATAAGTAGAAGCCTCTTGTGTCCCTGACGTTCCAACGCTTTAGCTTCATTTACGATATCCTCAAGCCCAAGAGTTTTTCTGTGAAGCTCTTTGTTATCTTTTCTGAATCCGCAATAAAGACAATTATTTACGCATTCATTACCGGTATATAAAGGTGCAAACAGCACAACCCTTTTACCGTAGATTTTATTTTTTATATATTTTGCTGCATCATATATTTCCTCAAGAAGTTCCTTGTCTTCCACAAACAGCAACTTCGCTGTTTCCTCGAGTGTAAGTCCTTTGCATTCCCTCGACTTGCTTATAATTTCCCTGACCTCTGTTTTGTCAGGGTTTACTGAATTATTTAAAATCGAAAATATTTTACCTTCATTGATAAAATCACTCATTGTTTGACCCCCTGTTTATATTGATTTAAAGCCATTAACCACTAAAACGATCCAACCAAAAAACTCTTCGAGACCAAAAAGTCAAGAAGAGTTCACAAATAAACAATACATATCCATTCCCCCTTCGATAAGACATAATCCATTTCGTCAGGCTCCTTATTGAATATACGAAAATACTGCTTAAAACTGTATTGCTACGTGTCTTGTGCAATAATGCAGAATTATTCGCATCTTCAGCCGCTTTCACTCTCCTTGATATCAGGTATGCACCCCATATCTCAGATACCATTATTAAATTATTGATACCACCTTATTAATATGTTAAAGCAACTTTTGCTTTAATTCCATTAATATTACCGAGTTTTCCTGCCAAGGCACCTATTTCATCGTTTGTACCGTCTACTATTATTGAAATAACCGATATCCCTTTTTCCCGGTATGGAATACCCATTCTACCAACAATAATTGTCCCAAAATTGCTTAAAACCTCATTGACCTTCCGGGAGGTCTCTTCACGGTTGTTAACAACTATGCCGATAACAGCAACCTTGTTTTCCTTTTCCATAATCAAACCTCGTTATTTTTTTAACTATGTATTAATTATACCAAATCATATACTTAGGGCAAGTCCTGAAGTAATAAATACCTCAATAAACATCTTGATACTTTAAATATGTCTTTTAATCCTGTTGATTATAGGTATTGCAATAGCTCCACCAATTAACGCTGTCACAAGCTGAGGCCAGCCGAAACTAAATCCTGCTAATTTTAAAGCCATATTTGTAGGCATCAGTTTGAAATAAGGTATTACGTAAAGCAGTGAACCATAAATCACTACAAACTTTACTATTGCTCCGGATATAACTCCCAATACTCTTTTCTCTTTGAAAACATAGAACAATAGTACAAGTACAAAGTTCCCCAATGCTATAAACGGAGCAAATACCAAAGGATATGCTGCACCTGTCAAAAGAGCTCCAAAAGGCGACAAAACTGATATAACGGCTCCTGAATAAATTCCAACCAGGCCTGTTGATATTAAGAGGCAGGCGTTAACCAAAGGACCTACTATAAAACTATTATATTGACCTAGTGGAATTAGTCGGCCAAGGTATTGAAAAACTAATGTCAATGCTAAAAGCATGGCTGTCCTTGTCAAAAATTTGACTTTATTGTTATTCATTAAAACTTCTCCTTTCAAAAATGCTTGAATTAATTCAAAAATTGTTCTGGAAAACAAACCATTTTTCGAGTTTCAGTATAGCACACAAAGCATATGTTGAAAAGAACTTAAATTATATTTAATTACCAATCATGAAGATAATTTTACATTGAACGGGGTTAAATTAATATAACACCCAAGCTATAATTTTTCAAAATAATAGAGCCGGATCTCTCCAGCCCTATTGTTATCATTTCAAATTAATTCTGTTTTCCTTCAATTGCACACAAAAGCAATCCTGCTGCTATACCCAGACGTCTATCATAAGTATTGTCTCTGTCCATTGAAAAATCAATGTTTATTTTTATTACAAAGGGATTGGCGTTTTGTTTGTAAGTACACACATCAAGGTTGTTTATCACACAACTATACGACTGTGGTATAAGATTAATAAGAAATCTTCTTACAAGAGCAAGTGCAGTACTGTCTTCTTTTATAGTGCCTATTTCATTGTCAAACTCGTCCAGAACCACCCATTCGTCCCTGAGTACAGATTTAAGCCCCTTTCTCCTCAATGCTCCAACCTTTTCATTTGATTGAACATCAAACACATCGTATGTAGCAGAAAAATCAACTATATTACGGGCTTTTATGTTCAGCATTGGTTCTTGCATATCTTCTCCGCTGAATATCGTAATATCTTCCTTGAGCTTAAACGCTTTCATTCTTGCAAATAAAACAACATTTCCCATTGGGTCATAAAAGTGAAAAGACGCACCAGCAAGATTCAAAATCTTTCTGCGAACAAGATATGTATTATAAGTAAACCTCTCATCCATACAATCACCATTCTTCCCTAATAATTTTTTACAAAAATATAATATATCAATAATTTATGCAAGTAAATACTAATTATTAAGAAACCTGTGAAATCACATATTTATGCGTTCTCACAGGTTTATAAATTCCGCTTGTACTTTTATAGTTATTAGAATAAATCCAATTTATCTATAACTTCCTGTTTTTTAACCAATGGATTTTTTTCCTTAATTTCATCCATTTTATTTACAAACTGCTCCTCTTGCAATTTCTGCTTAATGCCATCCTTTTCAGCGTCCAATGATGCATCAACACGCTTTATAAATTTCATAACATGAAAACCATAACTTGTCTGAACAACACCCATATCGCCTTCTTTTGCAGCAAATGACCATTCTTCAAATTCAGTCACCATCTCTCCCCTGCCAAAAGTATATTCTCCCCCTTGGTCTTTTGAGCCTGGATCTTCGGAATATTGTTTTACTAATGCTTCAAAATCTTCACCTGCTTTTGCCTTATTAAGAATTTCATCCGCAAGAAGTTTCTTTTTTGCAATTTCATCTTCTGGAAGCGGATTTTGTGTTTCACTGTCACTAGTTAAAACAAGTACATGCTTTACAGTTACTTTATCATATTGTTCCTTATTCTTTTCAAACTCTGCTTTTATATCACTCTCGTTAATTTCAATTTTACCCGGTTGATTAGAAGCATAAGAAGAGTACGCAAGCACATAGTCCTGATAAAATGCTTTATAGTCATCTATTGAAACACCATAAATTTCCTTTATTGCCTTGTCAGCTGCCTCCCTATTTCCGTTCCCTTCACTCTTAACAATTTCTTCTATACTACTATTTATATCATCCATGTCTTTTTGTTCTAACTTGACATTATCCTTCTTAGCACTCATCAATAAAATTTTAAGTTCCGTCAGGTTATTAAAAGTATTCTCTATGACTGTTTGTTTCTTCTCAGCATTCTCTTCTGCTTCCCAGAATTTTTTCTTTTCTTCTTTACTTTTATCAGCTATGCCTTCCTGAGCTTCAATTTGGCTTTTTTCCATATTGACGTAAAATTTGAATTCCTTAGCTGATATCTTTTCTTCTCCAACTGTACCTACAATTTCGTTTGAGTCTTTAGTATCGGGCAACACTCCGTCCTTCTTGCACGCAGTAACACTAAAAAGTAGTGATAAGCATAATGCAAAGGGTATAACTCTTTTTAAGTTCATAATTAGCCTCCATAAAATTATTAAATTATTTATTGTTAAAACTTTATTATTTTCATTATTTTACAATTCAAAAAATAGAATACCAGTAAAATAATTTTTAAACAGCTACAATTAATAATTTTACTCCATATTCAGAAACAATTCCACTAAAATTTTTTGACAAGTCGGCTTCGCCGATTTAAAGCCAGTGTATTCCTCTGCAGTAAACAGCCTTTCGGTAGACTTTTTTGATGCCAGAAAGAAATGCACTTTCTTAGGCATTAAAAAAACTGCCCTGACAACAGGACAGTTTTTTTACCCAAAGTTTTACTTCTTGATGGGAACCCAATATTCGCATCTATAGTCAGGGGATGTCACATCCCCTTCAGTATATATCTCAAGCTCCGGTGCTAAGTCATGCTCATAACCGGTAGACGGAAACCATTCTGAAAATATGCGCTTGGCAACATCCTGCAAGGCATCTGGCAATGGTCCAACCGATTCAAATACTGCCCAGGTTGCTGGAGGAATAAATTCAGTAATATATCCCTCCGGAAGAGGTTCTTCATTGTCTTCAATCGCTATCATATAAGAAAAGTGCCCTTCACAAAAATTCCCCATATCCAGACACACCCCCATAACTCCGCGTTTTCCTACCCTACCGCTCATCCAATCCATAGTCCCGTCCTGGTTACATTCATCCCAGAATTTTGGTATCCGAATGAAATTCTCCCCGTTCTCGGTCGTTACCTTTATTTTTTTCCCTACAATTTTAAACCCATCCATTTCAACAATCTTATAATTCATACCAACATCTCCTTTAACTGAAATATGAAAGGATAGCTTAGGATATGCCTTGAGACTCACCCCCGGCTCGCGCGCAGCCTTTGGACTTATTCCATGCATTTTTCTGAAAGCTTTTGTAAATGCTTCAGGTGTTTCATATCCATAACTGTAAGCAACATCAATTACCTTTTCCCCTGATAATATATCCTGTGCAGCAAGTGTTAGTCTCCTTCTACGAATATATTCAGCCACTGTCACACCGGTTATCATATAGTAAAGACGCTGAAAGTGAAACGGCGATGATAAGGCTATTTTAGCAATCTCTTCAATATCAAGTTTTTCGGTAATATTGCTTTCAATATAGTCTATTGTCTTATTCATTGCGTCAAGCCATTCCATGAAGCTCCTCCTCTCTACTTCAATAATACACGTTTTTGAATTATTTATCCTGTCTTAAAATGCTAAGTATTGACAGGTATTATATTACATCTTACATAAAAACAGGGCAACGCATTATTAATGACGTTGCTCTGCTATCTTCACTCAATAAATTTATACAGTTTAATCAAGGTTTACATACCACTGATACATTTTAGGTAATTGTTCATCATACACTACAGTTCCTGTCAATACAATGTCGTCATGAAACACTTTTACCTGTTCACCATGCCTTAAATTCAACCCTACTACTTCATTCTGAGGTAACGCCGGCTTACTTGGTCCAAGATAATTAAACTTACAATCGATTCCAAATTCTTTCATTGCTGCATCCTCCTCAATATTTTACTTATATTTATTTTTAAAGAAGTTTGTAAGCACAATAAAAAACTACTCAATTCAATATATTAAAAATTCTATAAGTTCGATTCGAATTTGCAATCTTTATTACCTTTATTTATTATACCAAATATTACATATATAATCCAGATTTTTGATTTAAAAAATCAACTTCATGTTCTTTGTATACAACCTTATTATATCAAATATTATTTTTATAATCTACGTTTTTGTATCAAAAAAAATAAAATTTAGTGTATTTTGTATACAATTTACATAGAATTTTCGGTCTGCTATTAATGTAATAACAACTATTTCTTTATCAAAATTGACCTGGTAGAATCAAACCATTGTACACTGCAGCCAAGGTTCTCCAATACAGCTCTTAAAGGGACATAGGTCCTATCATTAATAATGGCAGGAGCAGTATCGATGTTCATATTCTGCCCATTTACTTGAATATTACTGCTGCCAATCCATAGATTGATTGTCTTGCCATTTAATTGTATCGAAACCTTTTTTGACGCACCGTCCCATGCCACACTTCCACCTAACGCTTCAATAGTTGCTCTTATAGGCAGTATAGTTCTGTTGTTTATTATCACAGGTTTTGTGCCTCTTCCGGGATCTATTTCTGCCGTCACTCCATCTACCTGCATGTACGGATCTCCGATTTTCATTGAAATCTGTGATGCATTCTTAGGGAGTGCGGTCTTTTGTCCAAGTGTCATTCCTCCATTCGTAAAGAAATTTCCTGCATGTTTTTTCATAAAGGGTTGTCCGTCAGTATAGATGTCATTCTGATAGGAGGCCTGCCCACCGGTGCCTGCACCAAACAGCAGAGCTATAACCCCTGAATTTGCAAATCTGGTCAGATGAGCTTCCATTCCGTTCCCAAAAAAGTATTCAGGAAAATTACCTTTATATCCTTCCCTATCTCCTCCATTATTGTGCACATTCTTATGATTTGAATTTCCAAGTGGAATCTGCCACAGTATCCAGCGTTTTTGGCTTTTAACATTCCATAGTCTCAGCCACTCGGCATAACGGTTAAAACTCTTGGTGTTTATAGAGGCGTTATCATTTGTATCGAGCCATCTGTCCTGGTTGTTATTCATTCTGTAAAATTCAGGATCTCTGTCTAAAGGGTCACCAACCAGCAAATCATAAGTTTCGCCGGTTTGATTAGCCCCAAGTCCCATAGGTGATAAAAACGAATACACTTTATCAACTTCGGGCTGAAGCTGATCTGATATAGAGAAATAAACTATATCCTTTCCACTAGCCCATCCCGAGACGTGAATTCCCAATAATGCGTTGTTCGCACCAACCTTTTTACGTATTTCGAGAAAAGCCATGCCCCAACCCGCAACACTATTGGGAAGACCGCTTAGTTCCTGAAGTCCTGTATCCTTTATTGCACAATACTTATCTGTAGATTTTGCCTGATGCTGCATAAATGCAAATCCATCAGCTTCTACAAGAATTACCACCGGTTTGGCAAATTCCTTGGCCTTTTTCATTAGCAGAATAAAATCAGAGAAATATTCTTTCATCGTTGCAGCATCGGTTGTTTTTTTATAGAATTCTGTCTCGCCACCTCCGGGCATTTCATTCATGCAATAATACTGCATATATGGCACGGCATTCATCTGCTGGCAGGTTTTCATGAAATCCAGCGCATAGGCTCCGTCACGATTTCCCCAGCCCCAGTTGTTGGCCCAACCTTTGGTTAAGTATATGTATCTTGCGTTCCAGGGAACTCCACTGTTTTTCATCCATGAACTGTCATTTCCCTCGAAAAGTCCAACCATTAATTTTGAAGGTAATCCTCCCGGAATAGCACCCGCAGCTTTTTCCCCTCCATTCAACGCATAAACCCGAGCCAAAAACAATATTGAAAAAATAAAGATAATCAGGTTAATTCTTAAAATCGTAATTTTGTATTTACTTTTAATCGTCATATTTCAAACCCTCCAGATTTTGTTACAATATTATATTCGTAATTGACCTTTTATTTAAGCGGTTCAAAAAAGGCAGCATTATAGAACATTATTTGAATCCATGACTTTCATCAGGTTTCAAACCAAAATATATAAACAATAAAACCGTTATCTTTCTCCTGTAAACCAACATTCATGTATTTAGCGTTTGGCAGTGAAACTTGTCCGCCGGTAAACTTCTTGCCCGTAACATCCCACCATTCCAATCCTTTTTCTTCACTAAGGGAATAATCTTCTGAAAATCTTGACGTATCCACACTATCAGAGTCAAATATTTCTTCCATAGATTTTGCGCTTGTTCTAAACTTAAAAATGGTAGCATTATCTATTCCTGAGTCATAGATTTTCAATCCAAGAGGCTCTATATTTAAGTCCTGATTCAAACACATTATTTCCTTGCATTTTGAAATTTGCTGATCAGTTGGACTAATTGTCTCCATATCCTTTCCAAAATCCATACATCCTGTAGAAATCAATGAAATACAAACAATCATCAATAGCAACTGCAGGTATTTATAGGGTTTATGGCCATATATTCCATACATTCAATCATCCTCCCTGTTAAGAAAAAACTTAATCTGTTATTATTTTACCATATTTATTATCAGCTTTAGTGTGATATAATTATTAAATACATTTTTTATTAAAAGTTGAGGTATTAAAATGAATAAAAAGAAATGGATTACTATCAGCCTTATTACTGCATTTGCTATTATTATATTAACAGGAGTTGTAGTACTTGCATATAAAAATTTAAGCAAGCCGGGGTCACAAGAATCGGTCTTAAACCCAACTACCACAATTAGTTCTTCATTACCAAGTAAAATCCAGAAAAATACAGCGGTTAAGGACGTTACTACACCTCTTTCCACACCTTCTTCAACAACTGCAGTTAATGTGGAAACTGACCAACCAATAGATATAGACAAATTCAGTAAACTCATTAATAATTCATACAAGTCTGCAATTAAAGAATCACTAGTTCAAGACTTAAAGGATACTATTAATGAATACGCTGTATCCAGCTACAGAATAACATCTTTTTCAGTAGCAGATGTAAATAATGATAATGAAAATGAGCTCCTTATTACATATGCCTATCCTTATGACAACAGTATCAAAGAATGGGAATATCGCTTAGACATTACTAAAAAATATGAAGAGCAAAATATTTTTTTATGTGTATATGGCTTTAATTCCGGCAGGTTAAATATGTATGACCGAACATCAATTCCCGTAATTAGCACTGTAGCAGTGACAAATCTGGTACCCGATGAGAAAAAAGAAATTTTCATTATGGATAGTCATATGGACGAATATCCCTTATATTCAATGTATCTGTTTGAAAATAATAAACTTGAAATTGTTGATCTTGAGAGTATTGGATTAAATCCCAATGCACAATTTGTATCGGTTAATTATGATACCATTTATATGGGAAGCAGAATTTCAGGCGGCGTTTATGGTGGCGATACATTAAAATGGGTGGATGGAGAATTTATATCCATAGAAGATTATTATTCCGACAATAGATTGTTATATAAGACCCAAATGAGAGAAAGTTATTCCGGAGACATTTCAAACCTTCATAAGTTCGATAAAAACATACCTGAGCTTGAGAATGGAGAGGTAACTGTAGAAAACCCATACCAGTTGGTTTCTTTGATTGGGCCAAACAGAACAATATACTTAAAGCCCGGCATTTATGACCTTGGTTATGCATCATCAGTCCAGAATCCATATGTAAGGACACACAGCGAAAACTCAGGTTATTTGGAATTTAGCATTGTAAATGTTGAAAATTTAAGCATTATAGGCTTAGGTAATGAACGTGTTGAAATAGCATTGCTCGACGCTTTTTCAAGTGTACTGAAAGTATCGGGTTCAAATAATATATCCTTTGAAAATATTATGATGGGGCACGGAGTAGAAACTTTCGGTTGTGTTGCCGAAGTCTTAAACATTGAAGATAGCAGAGGTATAAATATAAAAAATTGTTCATTCTATGGGTGCGGATCACATGGAATAATAACAAATAATGCTGTTCAAATGAATGTAAGCAATAGCGTTATTGAAGAGTGTAGTTTCGGTGGAGTTATTATAAATCAGAGTACAGATTTAAAATTCAGCAACACAACTTTTAGAGAAATTTCCGGTGATATCATGATTGAAGTTAATAATTCCCAAAACATACTATTTGATGGTGTGAAAGACCTTGAAAACGATTATGATATTTTTGAGAAGCATGAAAATTCCACTTTAGAAATAAATAATGTTGAAAAAAACTAGTGCTTTTGAACATCCTATGATTTTTATTAATAAGCACTAATTGAACAAAACTAAAGCTTCATATTACAGCGTTGCTCACATGTCAAAGTTAAAAGGAAGGATTTTTAACCTTAACATGTGAGCAATCAGAACCCAAAAATGCTATCATTGGCATCGGTTACATTCATTACTTTACAATTGATACATCCTCTTATTTTCTTTCTGCCGGAAAAGCGTCAATTAACCTAAGCAAATAACTTCTCATGTATGCAAAATCAATCGAACTAAATCTGCCGTCATTGTTTAAATCCGATACCTGTAAATCATTTTCACATGGAAAATCCTTGATTATTCCAAGTAAATAACTTTTCATCAGTGCATAGTCAATTGAATTCACTTTCCCATCATTACTTACATCACCATACTTTATAGTTGGAGCCGGAATATCCCCTTCCTTCACAACTGTCATTGAATTCGGTTTTGCGGCAAAACTCATACCGTCGGAAAATTTCACTTGTTTTGCTGAATCTGATGTGTTATAAACCACATATGTTTTTTTATTGTTCGACTTATTCTTAAATACCGAATATAGCGGAGTATCGGCAGTCACCGCAAAATCAGGTACTCCTGCGGTTTTCAGGCTTAACATCCAGTGATAGGTATGAGCTTTTGATTCACCGCTCTCCGGTGCTGCATTTTCATCCCATTTGGAAATTGCTTCTTCGGTGTCATAAAGTGCATAGTATGAGCACAAAATGTCCTGCCAAAGCTTTGGATCACCGTTTTGATCTCCGGGCTTTATTGTAAGCCATTTATTCCATTCATACCATATTGAATCGTAGTTTTTTTTTATGTACTTCGGATCAGTCCCAAGATACAACGATGCACCTGTTATTGGGAGCAAATTGATCCCATGCACCTGTATCGGATCATTGGTCCACCATGTCGTATGAACGCATTTACTACCCCAGATCATGGATGTATCCACATTAACATATCCCGGATCTCTTGTATCTCCATAGATATCAAACCAGTAATTGTTTATCGCCTGAACTTCAGTAGTATATAGATATATTCCAAGATCACGGAGAGTGCTGTCACCTATGGCTTCACCCCATTGTATTATGCCAGCCCATGCATTTATCGCTTCAGATGATGATTCCTGATTATTACCGTCAAAAAACTTTGCATGACCTGATGCCCATGAGTGTCCGGCATACGGGTCGAAATTTCTCAGGAATGGAAATCTGGTATCTTTTTTATTATAATTTGCAATGTCCTTAATCAAGAGTCTGACCATTGCTCCCCAATTATTTTCTTTCGCCCATTCCTTATCCCTTAAGGCAATCTGGGATGCGGCATATATAAAGTATCCGTAATGAAAATGATGGTCATTAAGTTCGTTCTGACTTCCATAGCTGGCATCATAACCTATAAGTGTTCCCCAGTTGCTGTTGTAATAAAACAAATTGTTCTTATCCTTTGAGTCATAGAAAGTAGTCTCGGATTGCTCAGCTTTAAAGAAATCTTCCAGCTTGCTTTTTATTGCAGCCATAATTTTCTCAGCTGCAATAGTATCACCGACTTGTTCTGCAATTGGTAAAACCTGAGATAACTCATTTAGCGTTTTACCTGTCCAATAGGTATCAAAACCTGACCCAGTTGTTTCAAGGGTAAAAGCTATTTTTTCCGCCTCAAATTCATCCACCAGCTGTTTTAACTTTTCTATATTTTGATTATCATCAGCAGCAACTCCGGGCATATTAGTGAGTATTCCATTATAGGTATATCTTGTTTGGAAAGACTTCCCCGCAACGGTTTTCATCGTTCCCCTTATTGAATCATACGTATAACTTAACGGACTAATTAAGGAGTTGTTTCTCCATTGGTGAGGATATAATGCAAATATGGTGTCTGTGTTTGTACCTTCCTTCGCCTCTGTAGTTGCTTTAAACGTTGTGACTACCGAACTGTCTTCCTTGTAATATCCCCATGCAACCTCTGTATTCACAATAAACGCATAGGCTCTCAGCTCATAAAAATCAAAGGCATCCTTTGACGGCAAAACAGCAAGGGAAAAATAGTTTTTGCCTGAAGGCAGGTAGCATGTAAGCATATTTGTTCCAATTCCACTCCAAGTGGAACCTGTTGGTGCAAAGAAACCGTAATGTTTACCGTTTACCTTTACATCCAAGTTCTGTCCTTCATTAATTACTTCTTCAGGAGCACTGTTAAAAACTATCCTGGGATTACATCCGGTAAACGTAAAATATGTATACGGGCTCCCATGAGCTATAGTTGATTTTATGCTTTTTGACCCGTCAGCCATAATCACATCCGTAGACCAATCGCTGAGTTTGTCTGCCCTCGCATCTGCCGGACTGAAGTTTTCGGCTCCAACTGTAAAGTCTATTGTGCCGGGCACATTTTCGTCAAGCCTTCTTAAAACCTCAACGTCTCCGTCAACATCTTTCACATATTGTACCGGAGGCATGCTTACCTTAAGCCCTGATCTGGTAAATTTGTAAGCAAGAGGATGAGCATAAATCGACTCTGAAAAAGGCAGCCATAAAACAGAGCTCATCCAGTCGTTTGTACCAACTGCACCTTTTACGTTATCTGTTTTGTATATTGTCGCGGGTGCGTCATTTTCAGCCCAATTGGGGTTTATTACAGGTGATGTTCTTATACTTCCAAGTCCAAGCTCATTGATCCAGTTTGGACTTATATATTCATCAATAGCAGTGCTTGGCTCCGGTACCGGAGTAGAAATTGACACTGTTGGTGTCGAGGTAAGTTTGGGTGTTACAGTGGATGCAGGTGTCGGGGTTGCCTCTGGTGATCCGTAAACATTGCATTTAACCCAACCGGTGTCACCCGAATTAGTTGCAAGAAATAAGTATACTGTTCCGTCAGCCGCAATAGATGGGTTTGGAATGGTAATTACGTAGTTGCCGGATGAGTTCTTTGAGCCGGTTGAATATCCTGCTACCGCCTGATTCAACGCTGTAGGATTGGATACATTCGTATACCATATGTTGGTAGTTGTAGCTGTTGATACAGTTGGAATCAATGTTACTGTTAATTTCGAATTGGAATAATCAAAACCAGCAGTAAAATCACCGACTTTGTAGCCTCCCGATGGACTAACAGTTGGGGTTAGAGTTTTTGTTGAAGACAGTGGAATTGTCGATGATGAACCTTTTGTAGATTCACCTGTAAACAGATTCCAAGTTGTGAAATCAGTTGCTGCACTTGCACTACCTTGCGGAAGAAGTAACGAAGTTGATAACAACGTAAAACAAACAAATAATCCCAACACAGAATTTAATCTTTTTTTTATTTTCATTTTCCGGTCTCCTCCCAATACATTTTAACAGTAATTCAGGGAAGCTTAAAATATTTAGCTTGTGCATCGTTACAAACCGACAAAAATAATTAGTTCTACAACCATCCCCTAAACTAATTATACTATTTACTTTCAAATTAATACAACTTGATTTTCCCGAAATCCTCAATCAGGTTCAACACATAAAATTACAGTCTCTTCTATGATTGCTTTTTTCGCTATAACATGAAATAATAATCAAGGCACAGAATTTAATGCTGTCATTTTTTCATGGAATGAAAATTGCAAGTTATTTCTAATATTTTTGTTATTTTATTATAATGAGATAAGGAAAGTGATATATATGTTAATACCGCCGCACCTTGTAAATGAGCATTTTGATGACCGTTATTTTGATGTAGTCAGTGCAATAGACGAAGCACAGCAAATCTATTTTAGGAATAATAACCTGCTTAACAGGATTGCTGCACAACCAAATACCCCGTTTATTATTGGTGAAACAGGTTTTGGTGCAGGGCGTGTGCTTATTTCCCTCATGGAATATTTGAAAGAAAGCGGGTTAAGAAACATTTCAATAGAATATAATACTGTTGAACTGTACCCTATGAGTCCTGACAGAATGCTCCATCTTCTGAATGAATTCAGAGATCGTGTAAGTGATGAAATCGACACCCTTTTAAAAGCATACCAAAGTATAGATATCACCATACCCGGCTGGCATTCCATGAAAATACTGCAATCCTATGGAACTCTTGACGTAAACCTTTGGATAGGAGAAGCACTCGAAATGGTAAACTCTTTGGAAAAGCCCTGTGATGTCTGGTTTCTTGACGGGCACAGCCCAAAGAAAAACCCTTCAATATGGCGCCCTGAGCTGCTTATGCAAATCGAAAAAAAGACAAAACTTAAGGGCACCTGCTCCACCTTTACTGTGGCAGGCGCCGTAAAACGAGCCCTTATTGCTGCCGGTTTCACAATTAATAAACTTCCCGGGTGTGGCGGAAAAAATGAGGTGCTGCATGGAGTTATTTCAGAATCTCATCCGGCATTATAAATTGATCTTCAAAAACCTATACCTCTTCGTCTGAATCAATTATCTCACCATAATACTTCCCAACTTATATTATTTTGTTTAAGAATAGTGACTTTGGTCATATATAAATGAGATGTTTTTAATATTTTTAATGACCTTAGACATCTAAATTAATTCCTGGTTTCAGGTATAATATAAATATAAGGATGGTGAGTATTATATGGACACTAAAAAAATCAAATGGCTATATTCTCAATTGCCTAAACTTGCTTCCGATGGCATTATACCGGAGGATAGCATTCAAAAGCTTAAGGCCTATTACGGAGAACCTGAAGAGGCAAACTGGCTCAAAATTCTCCTTGGTATCTTTGGTACATTAGGAGCTATATTGATAGGAAGCGGTATTATCCTGTTATTTGCCCGCAACTGGAATGAACTAAGTATTCCTGTAAGGACAATACTGTCGCTATTGCCGCTGATAACAGCACAAATATTGTGCTTCTGGGTACTGCAAAAAAGAAGATCTTCCTTTGTATGGACAGAAAGCTCTACTGCATTTCTGACCTTGGCTGTCGGAGCCGGAATCTCACTCATTAGTCAGACCTACAATATTCATGGAGATTTTTCGGCCTTCATTATCACATGGGCTCTATTAATTCTTCCGCTTGTATACATTTTTGATGCGGTTGTACCGGCAGGTTTTTACCTTACCGGCATAACAACCTGGGCAGTTTCTGTCCAGTCTGACGGAGAAAACGCAGCTCTATTCTGGCTGTTGTTTGCTGCGATTATACCATTTTTAATTAAAAGCCTTAAGTCAAAAGCCCTTTCAAACCGTTCTGTAATCCTGTTATGGATGATGTCCTTTGACTTATGTATCTCACTGGGTGTTGTTCTTGAAAAAGTTCTTCCCGGATTGTGGATTCTTGTATACAGCAGCTACTTTGCTGTTCTACTTTTAGTTGATGCACTTTCCGGCAGAGAAACTGAATACACCTGGCAAAAACCACTTTCAGTTGTAGGCACATTAGGCACTTTGGCTATGTCTTTCATATTTACGTTTACATTTTTCTGGGAAGATATAGGCTGGGCTCACTATCGCAACAGTTACGAGTATAATGCCCTGGCTGGTATTATTGATTATATTCTTGTGTTATTATTGCTCGGTACCGCCCTTTTCCTCTTCTATAAGAATACAAGAAGAAAAGATTTATTTTCAACATTATACACTTCTTCACCTTTACTGGCTGCGATATGCTATATTATGGCTTCTATAGGCAGCTTAGAAACCTTGCCCATGCTTCTATATAATATTTTTGTATTCGTCCTTGGTGTCGGAACCATCGTATATGGAATCAAAAAACAAAAACTCGGTCCGACAAACGGTGGCATGCTTATTATATCCCTGCTGATAATTATGAGGTTCTTCGACAGTGATTTAGGTTTCTTCGAACGTGGTATATCTTTTATACTCGTGGGAACAGGCTTTATTGTTTCGAACATTGTGTTATTTAGGAAAAGGAAGGAAGTGAGTGTATATGAATAAGAATATTAAACTTATAATTTTTATAGTTCTTGCCCTTTTGCAATTGCTTGTTCCGTCTCAGGTGATACTATCACGGGAGCTGGCTTTAAGATATGGTCAGGAATACAAATTCAGGGTCGAGCCTTTAGATCCCTACGATCCGTTTAGAGGAAGATACCTTTATATAAACGTAGAAGACACTGAGATAACTGTTAATAATGATCAGCAGTATCATACCAAGCAAACCATCTATGTGCTGATTGAAAATGACACCAGCGGCTTCGCCAGATTTTCAGGCATTACGCTTACGCCTCCTGAATCGGATACCTATATAAAAACAAAAATAACTTACATCACTTATGAACACTATGACGGTGATGGTTCTTCCGGAAAACCGACGGTACATTTTCAAGTACCCTTCGAGAGATACTATATGCCGGAAAATGATGCTCCATCGGCTGAAAAAATATATAATGAAAAGATCTCACAGGACAGTACTGAAGATGTGTATGTTTCAGTTAAAATATATAAGGGCACAGCAGTTCTTGATAAGCTCTTTATTGGTGACAAAACAATAGAAGAGTATATGAAACTGTGATGTACAAGAGCCACAGCTTTAAGCTATGTCATGTTTTGTGAATTATAGAACCCCTTGAAGCTGATACTTCAAGGGGTCTTTAATTTATAACTCAACTTTCCCGCAGTATTTATGAGCTCTTTGCTGCTAAAGCAGCATTGCTCAACCCGGGCACATTTTTTAAGTCTCTAATTTAATCTTAATTTATATCTGCTTCAGATAAAGAAATTTTCTGTAGTAAAACTATGTATTCCACGTCTCATATGTGCATCCTTTTTTGCAGCTCCTGTTTAATATTGTCTCCCTGAAAAATAAGTATTGCAGACAAGAAGATAATACTTACAGCAACAGATATGATAGAAGGTATATCCACCGTAACCAGATCAAGTAAAATAAACAAAACCGGGACAATGCCAAATAATCCTCCCAACAAAAAATATGCTATGTAGTTTACAACGCTGAGCTTCATTACCTTTGCTGTCACATACATCACAAGCATGGCCGCGATGCATAGTATAGGAATGGCATAATCAAGAGACCAGCCCTTCCAACCTATCTTCCAATCCCAAAAGATAGTCAGAGCAGATACAATCATAACCTGCCACATAATTGATTTAGTAATATTGTGCCTTTTCCGCAGTGCATCAGTTATACTAAGCCATGTGCTAAGCAATCCCAATAGAACCAACATAGGCCAATTTACGCTTGTAGGAAATAATTTGTGAATAATATAACTGATTACAATTGCAACAATTGAAATAAATAATAAGATACGTATTACCAAATGCCGTTCATATGTCGGGGGTATAACAGGATAAACATCATCGCCTTTGATACTGTTGACATCATCCGCAAGGATATTGCCACACAGCGGACAATTTGTTTTCTTATCTCTGATGTAAACTTTGCAGTGTTTGCATAATATCATTCTTATCGCTCCTATATGTTCGATGAAATTTCAACCTCAATGCCCATTTTTGAAAGAGCTTTGAAAAATGCCTTTTGTATTTCAGTTTCCCGGAAAGGAGAAGCAAAGGTCACTACCAGCCTGTCACCATAGGTACACATAGTCATTTGGGGCCTCTTTACGTTAGGTATAACGCTGAACTGATGGATAAAACCGCTAAACTCTAAAGGCATTGTAACCTGTCCCACATTTGAAATAGCTGCGGTTACCCCCATATCCATTATCGTATTTGCAATACGAATGGAATAATTTTTTAAAGGCAGAGGTACAACTCTTGCCAAAGGATTTCTTTCAATAAACATAAGCCCGTCCAAATGTTGATTAAGCCGCTCTTCTGTTAATTCCCTCCTGAAACTTTCTCCCAGACTCTTTATCACTTCTTTCAATTCCAGTCTGCCTTCCTCCAAACGGTAACTAATGTTCATCGTGCTGAAAAAATTTCTTGCGGTCTCCGATTTAAAAAACTGCCGGAGATTTATAGGTACAGATAAAACTACAGGATAACCTTTTTTACGTGCAGGCATGTCCTCATATATGGAGCATACCAGCAGTGAAGAAAAAAACACAGTCAATGTGGTATTGTATTTATGCGCTTCTTCCAGAGCAGCTTTTACACTCATTGCACCTTCTATAACATTCACTCTGTATTCATCAGTTCTTGTTCCCCGTATGTGGTAAGCTTTAGCTGTATTCTTGCTTTTGAACAGCGTTTCCATTTGTCTCTTTAAATCCCAACCCGGATAGCGCCTGCTAAAACTGTCATCCATCTTTTCACTTAAAGATGCATCATAGTTCAGTTCCGGCACTTTGTCTGCCAACTCATCCTTGTGTCTGATTAACAGATAATAATATACCAAGGTCTTCATGAACCATAAGGCACCGGTCCCATCCGACAAAGCATGAAACACCTCAATATTGATTCTTTTCTTGTAATAAAACACACGGAATAATAATTTTTTTTCATATTTTCTGTATATCGGAGCACATACAGGATTAGTCTCCTTTTCAACCATCGGGCGGATATCACTGGTTTCAAAATAGTACCAGAATACCCCTCTCCTTAGAACAGACTTGTACAAAGGAAATCTTTCGATGGTTTTGTCCAGTGCCAATTGTAAAACTTCAGGTTTCACCTCATCGACCAGCTCACACGAAATTCGGAACACCTTAGGATCCCTGTAATTGCTTGTAGCCGGAAAAAATTTAGAGGCATTATCCAGTTTGCTCCATTCTACTCGTTTCGGATAATTCATATTAATTCCTCGCTCCTGCCGTTACAGCTACTTAAAAACCAGTTTATTATTTCATAACTTCTAACCACATATTCTGACTTCCACGGCAAAGAAAAAAATCCATGGACAGCATCTTTCATTCGAAACATCTTCACCTTGTTACCAAACTCCTTCAAACGCTTTCCATAGGCCTCTCCCTCATCTCTTAAGGGGTCGTATTCAGCTGTTATAATCAATGTATCCGGCTGGTTTGACAAGTCTTGTGCCAGCAATGGTGCAAGGTAGGGACTTAACCTGTCCTCTTTCTTTGGTGCGTACATGTCCATATAATCCTGTATTTGCCTGCTTGTCAGCAAAAAATCAGTTCCATTTTCCTTTATTGATGGAAAGGGAGAGTTTTCTGTGTGATCATTATAAGTAGACGGATAAATCAGAATCTGATTTCCGGGCATAAATTCTCCACGATCCCTTGCCATCAGGGATACAGCCGCAGCAAGATTCCCACCTGCACTGTCCCCTATCAGGGTTATATCACTTTCTTTACAATTAAATAGTTCAAGGTTTTGAAAAATTTCTCTGGCAACATAATAGCAATCTTCCAGTCCCGCAGGAAATTGATGTTCAGGAGCCAGAAGGTAATCTACCGAAACAACCGTATTTCCAGTTTGATTGGCCATGTTGACGCAAACATTGGTATATGAGTCAATGTTTCCTGTCACCCATCCACCACCGTGAAAGAAAATCAAAACTCCGGATGTGGCATCCCTTTTCGGACGAAAAATCCGTACAGGTATTTCTCTGTTTCCTGCCATGATTTTGTGATCCAGTAGTTTATATCTTGGTCTGAAATGTATAGTAGCCAGTTTCATAAGCTTACGTTGAATTTTATATTGTTTTCTAAGTTTTATACGCAAATAAGACAAAACTTTTAGTGTTATCCTTTTAAAATGGTTCATCCGTTGCCCTTTCCCAACCAGCATTTCCATCTATTATATTGTACTATAAACCATGTTAAAGCCGCAATGGTTTAATCGGCAGATCATCATCTCATCAATCATTCTTTTTTATGCACACACTATCTCCAACCTTACAATCAGTTAGCTTAACAATACTTGAAAAATTCCTTGCAATTTTCAAATAACCATTTGCATTCAAATAAGCCACCCACTCCCCAAAACCTACATCAGTATAAGACTTTCCATATAATACTTTAAATACTCTGTCTCCATTAAATATCACATTAAAGTGTTCACCATTTTTTATATTAAGTTTCTCAAGATCATCTTTAATAAATTCAGTATCAATATTATAATTAGTCTCATCAACAGCAGTAATCTTTGCTTTTGCGCTATTATTTTCAAAGACAGCTGTTGACGTCAAATCATATTCCATCGTTATATCCTTTTCGTAGAGAACCTCACCGTTTTCAATCCAATTTAAAAGTGCATCAATACATGCTGATACTTCTTTTCCATTCACATTACAATGTCCATCTCTTGAAACCTTCCATACTGCAGGTTTTACTGAATCCTCTTTCAAATTTCCGCAGTATTCCATTGGAAAATCAACCTCATCCTGATTGGACAGGAAAAGTATGGGCTTCTTTGGAGTATATTTAACCGAAATATCATACACAGCCCCAATTGCCAGAAATCCATCATAATTATAACCACATTCCGACATTCTTGTTGCTATTAGTCCGCCCATTGAATAGCCCTGTACAATAGCAATTGTGGATTTACCATATTTAGACTCTATAAATTCTCTTAGATTATCAATATCTTCAAAAGCATCACCTAATATAAATCCGTTTCTTCTAAAACTAGTTGCCGCAATTATCCAACCTTCTTCAATCATTCTGATATGATCGGGCGAATCTGTTACAAGTGTAGCTTCTAATGGCTTGTATGCTTGTACTAATCCGTGAGCATATATCAGTAATTTTCCATTCCATTTTTCCGGCACATGAACCTTATATTTAGCCCCTCCGATTACTCCTTCCAGAAGTTTACCCAGCTCTAATTTAGTTTCTTTCTCATCTGTATCCCCTGTAAGTTCAGGTGTGCTTATCACCATAGGCGTCACACTAATTGTTTTATATGGCTCATAGGAACAACCCGATATAATTAAAAGTAATGTTATACTAACACATATGACAATTAACTTTTTCATTCATTCTCCCCTTTTATAAGTCAGTACATTTAAAATTACTATATAATAAACGCATACCTCACAGAAGCTTTGCTGATCTCAGGTGACTAAAGAGAAACCAAAGTTTGTTAAATTTTTATGAACTTATTATATCACATTCTCCTAATTTTCACTATTCTCACCTGCTCATTTTGCAACACTATCACCTATTGTATTATAACCAAACAAAGAGGGGCACAGTACCTGTCCCTCTTTGTCCCTTCTTTACCCAACCGGTCTGCATAGGATCTATGCACTACAAATGCTTATATTAATACAGTTTAAAGTATTTACATCCATATCATCATTAAACCTTACATTTATTGTTATCTCAGACAAAATATCCGTTCCCAAATTAATAGAGTTGGTACTATTGACGGATTAATCAATACCATCCATCTTTTGCATATCAGTTTTGTTTACTGAATTAAAAATAACACTTTTCTCCTTGGATATAACGTCATAGGTTACAATTTCAAACTCACCTGCCATAATATCACCGACGGTAGTTTCAAGGCCTTGCCACGAACATAGATTAATGAACACTATTTTTGAATCACTCATCCATGATGGGTATACATAATTTCCTTCTAATACTCCTTTATCATTTTTTCCAAAGTAATTTATGCTGCTCCATTCATTAAAAAATACCCATTCACCATCAGGTGAAACTCTTAGTGAAGAAATAAATCCATCTTGCGGAAGTTTTGATGGGGACAATGAAGTAAAACTGTTTTCTTTTAGATCATATATCCCAATATCATCAGAAACCTTGAATACAACAAATCTATTATTATCTATATAAACATTATTTTCATCGGTACTGACACTTTTTTGCTCATGAAGATCAAATCCTTTTACCTCTATTTTATCTTTTTCAATGTAATGCTTTTCAATATTACCATCTTTTAAAGTTATAGCAGTTTTTGATTTACCTTCTAAAAACAGAGGCTCAAAGTCTACCGACGACTTCTTTTTCACATCGTAGGTCTTTGCACTTAAGAAATAAACATCCCCGGATGTGTAAAAAGAAATGCCTCCTTCGTCGGTTACGAAAATCTTTTCAATTGAAACTCCGGGATTCGTAATCTCATAGAGTTTATCCATATGAGTGTCAAAAAGCCTTATGCCCGAAATTGCATTTTTATCTGCAAAGACATAATATCTTCCGTCAAAAGACCAGCTATCAGTTATATTTGCGTAGTTTCCATCTCCGACAATAAAATATTTTCCTGTATCTGTGTTCAACATATAAATACTGCTTTTATATTCATCTTCTGCATTGAAATTCCCAATTGCAACATGACTTCCATTTGGACTGAACTTAAATTCGCTGACAACAGACCCTTGAACATGATCGGCTTTCAATGCCTTCAAATCTGCAACCCTGTATATATGTCCATCTTTGTAACCTACCAAAGAGGCATAATTTTTGAAAAACACTTTATCCTTATCGGCATATGAAACCTCCCATGGTGAGACTCCCATTCCATATTCATTGAGTTTTTGCACAAGATTATCATCTTTAAGTTCCACAGTTTTATTATCAACTTCTTCAATACCTATTTCTTCAACAAACTGTGACTCAACTCTTTCACCCTTATTCAGAAGATTTGCCGCACCATCTACAAGATACTTTGATAACAGTGGATTTGATGCTATAACAATAAATATTAAACTAAACGCTATAACAGGGACAGCAATTTTCAGTGAAGGTTTTAATCTGCTTATAAAGTGCTTAATTTTATATTCCCTTGAATTGACTTTGTATTTGTCTAAATCAATTCTGGAAACAATACTTGTTACAGGCACTTCTCCTGTAACTTTGTCTTCCGCTAAATAGCTTAATAGCGCTTTGTCATCGGAAATACCGTTACTACACTCAGTACAATAAGATAAATGTTTTTCAAACTCACTTTTTTCTTCTATGCTAAGGTCTCCATCATTATATTTTTGTATAAAAAATTCATCATATTTACATTTCATAGAATTCACCACCCTCAAATTTTTTGCCATAAGTCTTACAAAGCTTTTTTCTTGCCCTTATAACCTTCATTTTTACCGATTCCGGCGACTTTTTAAAAATATCGCCAATCTCCTTAAAAGAAAGTTCATTATAATATTTTAGAATCAGCATTGCTTTCAAATCATCATCCAGTGATTCAAACATTTTCTTGATAAATTCTCTTTGGTATAAATTTTCGATATGTTCTTCCGGCGAAAGAATCTTTGATTCTGCACTGTAATCGCCTAATTCCTGAGTTCTTATGAATCTTTTTATCTTAGAATCTCTTAAGGTATTAATGGCAACTTTAAATATCCATGTTGAAAACTGCCACCTTTCATCATATTTATACAGGTTATTGTATATCTTTACAAATATATCCTGAGAAATATCCTTTGCATCTTCACGGTTAACATTCATCTTTATTATAAAAGAAGTAATTTTGCTATAATATCTGTTAACCAATTCGGTAAACAATTCAGTTTTCCCATTCAATATTTGTTTTACCAGTATTTTATCTGTATCCATATTCCCTCCGTGTACCTGGCCAAAGTACATAAATTTTTAAAGCTACAATCTTTTACGGAAAATCACATGACAAAGTAACAAGTTTTTTATTTTATTTATAAATTTATATCATAAAAAAAGCTCTTTTTGAACGATTTTCTTATTTTCAAGAACACAATCTATAAAACAAAAGTATCTTATAACATAAGCGTTACAAGATACTTTCAGTATAAAAGTTATTCACTTCCCAGTGTTTCTTAATATTATTAATTTCCATACATATAAAATTAAATGCATATCCTTATGGCATAAGCCTCTCACGCTCTTAAAATCAATTATGTTACGAGGCACTGGTTTTCTTTTTACTTTACCTCATACTTAAACCGGAATCTTTTTGATAATCCCTAATATGTACTGTTTCATGTATCCAAAATCTATGGAATTAAAAGCTCCATCGCCATTAAGATCTGCAGCCTTCGAACCATTTGAACTTGGAAACGTAGATATCATACCGAGCAAACGCTGTTTCATGTATCCAAAATCTATGGAATTAGCCAGTCCATCTCCATTTACGTCTCCATAAATTATCGTCACAGTTTCCTCAGATGCTTTCTCGTCAAGATAAGCAGTTACCCATGACAGCGGAGCATTCCAGTTAATAGTAATTTCATTTGTAGACCATGATTCGATATGATCTATATAACATTTTTGAGCCGGGTACTTTCCTACTGAGAATCCCTGACCCTGTATATATGGATCTTGTAGCGATGAATTCGGACCACCTGACAAGCATCCTGGAGGTGGCTTTGGAAATGACGGGTTGGCTTGATTAGACCAAAATCTGTGATGAGGATTTTGTAGTGAATTCTCACCGTACCCTGATACATAAGACTTATAAAGAGGGTTACGCCCCATAATATAATCCATACTTTCAGCAAGAGCGTTTAGATACTTTGCGTCATTGCTGAAGTCATAGGAATACCCCATTACAATACCCACATTAACGATAAAGGAATTTGATGCCCACGGATAACCTGACAGAGAACCGCTAATCGGATACTCCTCAATGGTAACACCATAACCTTGATTTTTCTGAACATTAACCAGGTAGTCTGCGGCTTTTCTGATATTCGCTTTTGCAGTGTTTACATCTTCCTTAGGCAATGTGCTTGGAACAAGCGCAAGGGATATGGTACCGAGTCCTGTCGTAGTAGCCCAATCAAAGACTCCGGACTCACCTAGTCCCAATCTGGTTGGCATTTCAAGATAATGAGGTGAGCTTTTTATAAAGTCAAGGTACTTAGCTTCGCCTGTGGTAATAAAAAGCTCTGCAGCTGCCCAATAAAAATCATCTTTTACATAAGTATCATCATATGGTCCTCCACCACCGTCGTCTGAAACCGGTGCATAAATTGCCGGGTTTTCTATAGCAGCATCCCATGCTTTTTGTGCTGCAACCAAACATTTATTTGCATACTCCTGGTCAAATTCTTTGAACAAACGTGAAGCCTGTGCCGCAGTAGCAGCAAGATTCAATGTAGCAGCTGTACTTGGCGGCCTCAAATAACGCTGCATGGTATCCTGATGTGGCGCCATTCCAAGACCTGTCCACGCTGTGTCATGCATTTTATGATGTACCATTCCGGCTTTGGATTTACCATCGGGTACTTGCATCTTCAGGATGAAATCCATTTCCC
This sequence comes from uncultured Acetivibrio sp., assembly GCA_964564015.1. GTDB lineage: Bacteria > Bacillota > Clostridia > Acetivibrionales > Acetivibrionaceae > Acetivibrio. The sequence goes on along the minus strand of CAZLZR010000001.1, from coordinate 55,966 downwards.
ATTTTGCCTCGTCAAGAAGATCAGGTATTCCGTTTGAACTCTCCGGAATATTCATCTTGCCATCTGCAAAAGGTTCTTGCGAATTCATAACTTTTGCGCGTTCATACTGGTTCATCAAGGTCCAAACTGATATTCCACCGTTAACCACGTATTTTCCATGGTCTCCTGCATCATACCAACCACCTGTCACATCCAATGTATATGATTCATTATACCATGTGCCGGAAGCACAAGCTGCTTTGTCGGGTAAATGTCCGGCCGGACGCGCCCATTGCGATTCAATGCTGTACGGCATTTTAATTTCTATACCGCTTCTGTTGTGGTAAAAATACCTTAGTGCATCATATTTCAATTGACTGTATATATCTTTACCTATATCAAAAGATACACTGGATGAACTTCCAGCAGTTAGCTTATAGCCTTTCCCCGAAGTTTTGAAGGATGAAAAATCAATAATATGTACATTATCACCCGAAGACTTGTCAAATCCAAAAACATCAGTAGTTCCCGACGCAACAACTGTCCCGCTGCTATCCTTTAGTGACCATTCTACCGGAGTAGAAGAAGAGGTAACCAAAGTCGCTTTCTTCTCAAGCTCAGGATAATAACCTAAATTGTTTACATGTATACCGTTACCATCTGCAGCCATCACTACCATACCTGAAGCCAAGCCGCTTTGAGACAAGTTATCAGCAATACCGAAAGTCTGACTTGCTAAAATCCCCAAAATCAGCGTGCTTGTCACTGCCAATTTCTTCAACATCTACATTCCCCCTATATTTTGATATTTATCATTCAAATTTGCTTAAGCAAATTCAAAAAATCAGTATTTTCTTACTGACTTTTTATAACCAGGGAATTTAAGCGCGGTTATAGCTTAATTTATAGATATTTCAAGAATAAATTAGATATATGAGTTTTACAAAGAAATAAGGACAAAGAATAGTTATTACAGTTTTGTTTACATATTACAATTTAGAAATTATCAGAAGTATAGCTTAAACACATTACAATTCATCATTTCCCCAGATACATACGTTATTAACACCTTAAATCCTATATCAATTAATTTTTATGTTCCCCTTTCTGTATTAACTACAGATTATTACTATAATAGTATCATATCAAGTATTAGCATTCAATATTAAAGGAAAATAAAAGTTCACCAATCTCACCTGACCATATCATTTCCAGTAATTATCGTAATAATACCATTGATAATGAGATAGATCGCAACAATTATCGATCCTACCAAGTCTACATACCTCGCAGCAGGCGTAGCAGGAGCAGCAGCAACGAATGTTAAAGAAATCGTTACACAGGCATCCACAATCGACTTTGCACAGTATAGCTTGCTCTGTGCGGCGAGTATCGAATCCGGTTTTTCACGATTGAGTTTGCGATAGCGTAGACAAAACAAAGTATTTGCCGTTACACCTAACAATGCAATTACAAGACCTGGAATAACGTTACCCTTTTGTGTATCAGGTGCTAAGAAAGCAATGAACAGCATTGCTGCACCAGACAAACACATTGCGACACCAACGCTTATATTTGCAGTACGTTCCAATTTTTGCTTGCGCCCTACATCCTGCTCACCACTTTTATGCAGAATACGAAACACTATCCATGATACTATTATTGAGACCAGCTCTGCCGTACGGCGAATAAAATCCGCAAGCTGCGTGGATGAGCGGCCAAAAAAAAGCGCCACGCCTACGACTATGGGGCCGGGCGAACTCATTACTATTGAAGCAAGGAGCGTACGTTCTCCTGATTTCTGTTTGATATTATCACCCCCCCCATAAACTAATCAACGGAATCATGATTGCTGCCGCCGCGAACGGGCAGGTCATAGTATCCATGCCACCCTTTGTGTAAAGTTCTACGATTGCACATACTGCCGCAGTCACCACCGCAATTGGTACGTATGCGAACCATTCCACAGAAGCGTTTGATAGCAAAATAACCAACACTGAAACGAATGACACCGCAAACATCGCAAGAGTTCCCTCAAGTGTCTTGCGCCCTTCAATAAGTTTCCCTTCTAAATAGTGACGTCCGAAGCGTTTTCCCACCAATGCCGCTGCTGCATCTCCTAATCCCCAGGCAAAAACCGATGCGATCACCAGATATTTTTCTCCCAACCAACCCCAACAAACACATATCAAAACGGTGAACATACTGAACACTACTACCAAACTGCTCTTAATTTCTCCACTCTTGCGCTCAATAAGCAGCTCCGAAAAACCGGGTATACGTTCAGCTACTGCGAGAACCGGATAAAACATTGCCATAAATACTGTTGCAGCAAGTGCCGATATCCACCACGTCCTGAACGCATATGTCCATACCAGTATTGAACCTAAGGGTATCATGTGCAACGTTTTACGAAATACCTCCCTGGGCATTGAAACAAACCGCCGCAAAGTGAGCGCTCCCGTCGCAGAAATTGCAAAATACCCAAGCAACATTCCATAACCATTTACAAACTCATGCGCCATAATCTGTTCCCCCATAATGAAGGTTATCCGATTGTAGTTCTATTTACCGCATTTTTCTCTTGCTTTTTGTGATATCCAAAGCTTGTTTCCCTCGCTTGCTATCTGACTGTACTTTGCCATTGCTGCTTCTTCATTGCCCTCTTCCTCATCCATTTGAGCCAAGCAATAAAGAATTTCTAATCGTATGCGTTTGCTAAACTTTTGATTTATTAATTTGTCAAACTGTTTCCTGCTTTCATCATATCTTTTCAGATAGAAAAAACGTTGAGCCACAATCAAATCAGTAGCAAGCACAATCCTTTTATTTATTGGTGCTAAGTTGGGTATCTGAGTTTCAAACAATTCTTCAGCTTTTGTGATTTCACCCATCTCATACAAACAAGTCATCATATTAATTGTATACACAAGGAGAGAATCATTTTTACGTGACAATCTGCTTTTGTCTACTGAAATCAAGATGTCCTTTGCTTCCTCAAATCTACCTAGTGTAATAAGCCCAGCCGCCCTGTCAATATCAAAATATGCGTTAAACTTCTGATCTCTGCCCGTGATAGCCCTTTGCTTTTCTGTACTCTCAATAAATGCCTCCGGGTCACATTCATCCTCAAGAAGGCTCAAACGCTTTTTACTCCGTATGATACTAATAATAACGTACCCTGTCATCATAATCAGCATTGTAATTGCTACGGCAACTACGGTTTGAACATTCAATACAAGCAGCACGATCATAATAGTGGCGGTTATAGCCATAAAAACAAATCTGTTTACCAACATGAATTTATCTCCTATCCCATTTTTAATTGAATTTCAGGAGCATAATTTGTAGATGCAATGGATTTGATTTCGAATTCAACCAAGTCATATTATAACATATTATTTTAAAATTTTACACAAATTTCACTTATCCATATTGAGAAAACCCTTAGAAAAAAAGAAGTATTACATGCTACCAAAAAAGCTACTGTGCAATACTTCCTTTTATTTCACGTCTTAGAATTATATGTTTATATATTAAGCAATTTTTCTATATCCACTTTTATTCTGGAAGGCAATACTGTTGGTGCATATCTCTTTATTACATTCCCCTCTATTTTATACGCTTTTATTGCCGCTATCAAGAAATCAATTTTTTAAATGTTTATTAATAAAACAATTATTCTACATTGTTTATATTCTCAACTATGCTCATATGCCGCATTTTCAATAAAGGCAAAGTAGTTGAAACAAGGCTTCCGAAGATACAAACTGCAAGTGCCATTAAAATCTCCCGCCATGGTGTTATCCACACAATATTTGCAGAAACATTGTTTTCAATTAACTTGTATATTATATATGAAGTACCAAGACCTGCAAATGTACCTGTTAGCCATCCAGCCAAACCATAAAACAGTCCTTCGCTTCGTATCATAGTACTAAGCTCTGTACTGGTCATTCCGGTAGCTCTAAGCATTCCATATTCTTTTTGTCTTACGATGATATTTGAGCTTATGTTATTTACAATAGTTAGCATTGATATTATAGCAATACATGCCAATATTCCATATATTACGCTATCCACCTGGTTCTGAAGCTTCTTCAGTTCTATTTCATAAGGATTGTTTACAAGGTCGGATGAAACTGTATACCCATGTTTTTCTCCAGCAATATTCTCCAATTGATTTTTTACAAACTCCCTGTCGGCATTTTCATCGAGAGTAATATAAATACTATAGCATTTTGCATTTTCTATAAATTCAAAAAGTTTGTCCCTGTGCATTACAACCATAAAACCTTCATTTATAGACGCTTGTATTGCAAAGGGTAGCTTTTCAAAAAAGCCGCCTACAGAAGCAGTTATCCTTTTATCCTTTAGTATGATATCAACGCTATCACCTGTTTTTAAACTGGTATATGGTATCTTCTTCGAACTAATCTCCAGATCATATTTCGGTAAAATAACAATAAATTCATTTTTCATAAGTTCAGTATCTATGGATCCTTCACAGATATATTCTTTCATTATTTCAAGCTCTTTATCTCCATAACCTAAAAATATAGATGAAAAGGGTTTTTTCCCGCCATATTCATTTATATAAAAATCTGAAGAATGTTTTATATACCTTTCATTAACTTTCTGAGGATCTACTAGCACATCCGGGATAAAATCATGATATGAAAAATGTTCCTCCAAAAAGCCTTCTGCCCACTCATAATTCCATGTAACAGGTGAAAACACCTGACTTACTCCTTCAATATTTTCAAGAGATTTGATTAAACCCATATCGGGTGCTTTCACCGCTTTATCCAAACATCCATTACGAGGCTTGCTATAATCAACGTAACTTATATATATCCTAAAATCCGAAGAATAGACATCCCTTCTATCTATTGCTCGCAATCTGTCTGTTTTTACTACAAAAGAATATGTAATCAGGAGAAAAACCGAAAGGCTAAGCGTGATCACCGTAAGGATAAAGCTTTTTTTCCTTCTCCAAATGTTTCTATAAGATAATATAACAGGAAACAAAAGAGGATTTCTTCCTTTTGAAAATAAAGATGAAGCCGGAGCTTTCAGTTTGCTTTCCCTTACCTTAAGCCCTGACCCGTTTCGTATAGCTCCCACAGGAGATAAATGAGTTGCTTTTATTGCCGGCATAATACAGGAAATCAAAACAGTTGCCATTGAAAACACTATGCCTCCCGCAAGTCTTCCAAAAGGTATAATCAGTCTCATACCACTAGCTTGGAAGAATCCGAGCTTAAGTAGTAGAAGCCAGGATAAACCGATTCCTCCTAGAACACCTAAAGGAATTGCAATTACGCAGATAATAACAGTTTCCTGTATCATCATGTAAAAAAGTTGCTTTGGAGAAAGACCTACAACTCTTAGCATACAAAACTGACGTATCCTGTCATAAACCGATATATTGACAATATTATATATGGATATAAAAAGAGTAAAAAGCACTATCCCCAATATAACAAAACCCAATCTTTTCATAAATTCATAATCGGTGAACTGCCCTGTTCTTCCCTCTGCGCTGATTAAATCAATATTCTCTTTGGGACCAGTTACCCCATCTTCCTCTTCCTCTGCATAAAGTCCGGTAAAAGACTCAAGACTTTTAACGCCCTCTAGTATGTCAACTTGGGGTTTAAATCTAACGAGCAGTGTATGCCGGGCATCTTTTTCAATCAGTCCGGTATTTAAATCATACAGCATTAGTCCTGCGGAAGTTCCCCTTCTTAACGCCTCCGCTCTGGTTTTCACGGTACCTGTGATGGTATAGTCCACTTGGTTCATTTTATATTTTGTCGGAAAGGTTTTTATATTGAGAAGATCAGCCATCCAGTCTTCTATAACCATTTCGTAAGGTCTCTTGGGAAAGCGTCCCTTTGATATGGTCATCCCCGTAAGTTCCATCCCTTGCTGGGATGCTGTCATCAGCGCTATTTTCCGATTATTATCAACTCTATACCAACTATGTTCCAATAAAAGACATACATTCTCTACCATGGCATGTTGTTTTATTAACTCCACCGTTTCAAAGCTATCCGTTTCGTATGCTACATGCCAAGCCCCATTTTGTTCCGTAGCCTGTTTGATTAAAACACTTTTATACACTTCCGTAGCTATAGACACCGTAGTCATAAGCATAATGGCAATTACAACTCCTGCAAGAATAAGAAGTGACCTCTTTGGCTGTCTTGTGGCATATTTGTATCCCAGTGAGTAATAGTTCTTCATACTGTAATCACCTCATCTGTTGTCAAGCTTCCGTCTTCTATATGAAGCAGCCTATTACACTGGGAAGCTACTGAAGGGTCATGGGTTATAAGCATTACTGTTTGCTGATATTTTCCGGACATGCTTTTAAGAAGACCTATTATATCTCTTCCTGTCTTTACATCAAGGTTCCCTGTTGGTTCATCCGCAAAAACCACCGACGGTTTACCGGCAAGGGCTCTCCCGATTGCCACCCTTTGCTGTTGCCCACCGGATAGGGTATGCGGCAGAGAATTGCATTTATTCTCAAGCCCCAGTGTCTGTATCAGTTCATTGATATATACCTCATCAGGTTCTTTTCCATCCATGACAACAGGTAACATTATATTTTCCTTAACAGTCAGTACAGGTATCAGATTAAAAAACTGAAACACAAAACCAATTCTTCTCCTCCTCAATATAGACAGCTCATTTTCACTTAAAGAATATATATCCTTTCCTTCTAAGTACACCTTACCGGAAGTAGGCTTATCAAGTCCTCCCAGTAAATGAAGAAGAGTACTTTTACCTGACCCGCTAGGCCCGGTTATTGCTATGAAATCCCCATAGTTTATTGACAAATCAACACTGTTAAGTGCTGTAGTTGCTGTATCACCTTTACCGTAAACCTTTGACAGTTGTTCCGTCCTTAATACTTCCATCAATTTCGCCCCCAATACGTTTACTCCACAATAATTATTTTACTTCTTATTTCTTACAATTGGGTTTATAAAACCTTACAATTCAGTAATCTATTATGGGGTACACTCAAAGCAGGACAACGGTAAATGTACTTCCTTTACCGGGGGATGATTCTAAAGCTATGTATCCATTATGCTTTTCAATGAGAAGCTTTGATAGTGCAAGACCTATACCTGTTCTTTGGTTTTTATCTGTTTTTTTGTCAGCCGGAGCCTCCCCACCTCTGTAGAACGGCTCAAAAATTCGCATTTTATCCGTTTCTGATATACCGGTACCTGTATCCTTTACCTTTACCTTTATTCCCTCAATGTCCCTGAAAGCGGCAACCTCAATTACTCCTCCATTTATTGTATAGTCGGAAGCATTCTTTATAATATTCTCCAATGCCTCATACAGCCATTCAGGATCAAACAATGACTCTCCCACATCATTAAGATTAGCAATCACATTCTGGCCTCTCGATTTGAATATCGGCTCTAAATCTACCAAAATATCCGATAAAACACGTGAAATATGACCTTTTCTAGCATCAAGGTTTATATCTCCCGAATGCATTTTTGAATATTTGAGAAGATTTTCAACAAGTCTTTCTATGCGCTCAATAAGACGTCCACTTCTCTCAATGAATTCTTTTCTTATTTCCTCATTGTTACCATCCTTATCCAATATTTCATTAAACATTTTAAGTGATGTTATAGGAGTTTTTATTTGATGAGATACATTAGACATCATGCTTTTTATAGAATCCTTCTCCAGATAGAGTTTTTCAAAAAGACTATTCGTTCTTGATATGAGTTGATTTACATTATAGCAAAGTATTGCAATATCTCCTTCCATCTCCTCCGGAAGCCTTGTATTGACTTCCCCATCCATTACTTTTTCTATTCCTTTAGAAATCAATTTTATTTTTCCAAAAAACTTATATAATGTTATATATACCACTAAAAAGAATATTAATAAAATTAGTACACATATAAGAAGTGTCTTTAGCATATGTTGATGCAAGTTTTGCTTTAATAATCTGCTATCGGTTATAAAATCTTTAGTATAACCAAGCTTTGCTGCCGCCTTAAGTCCTTCTTCGTAGTATTCTTCGTTAAGAGTCGATGAAAATGCCGCAGCAATATTGTCTTTAAGCTCAGGATGGCTGGAAACCAACCTCCCAATAATAGCCGTATCTCTATACACAACATCTGAAATCAAAGTATCGGATAGATCAGATACAGTTATAACAAGCACAACCACAAGAACAGTTAATATTAATGAAAAAGCAAGAATTAACCGAAGAAACTCCCTGTTTCTAAACATGACCTTCACTCACTTTCTTTCTGCTTCCACGTGCCCACCTGTAACCAATTCCTCTAACCGTAATTATATATTCAGGTTGGGAAGGGTTGTCCTCAATTTTTGATCTTATTCTTCTCATATATACATTCAGAGTATTATCGTCAATAAACTCATCACCCGTACTACATAATTTTGAGTGAATACGGCTTCTCTCAAGGTTCATCAAGGGATTTTGGGCAAGATATGTTATTATTTTGAACTCGGTAGGAGTAAGAATGATTTCCTGTCCATTTTTCCATAATCTCCGTTCGTCTAAATCCATTTCAATATCACCTGAAATTATTGTATTTACAAGGTTAGTATAAGCAGCTCCAAGGACAGTTTTATTCCTGCGCAAAACTGCTCTGATCCTTGATATAAGCTCTCGGACTTTAAAAGGCTTTACAATATAATCATCGCCTCCTAAATCGAGCCCCATTATTATATCAAGTTCTTCCCCGCATGCGGTGATAAATATTATAGGAATGGTTGAATATTCGCGGATTTTTTTACAAAGATCATAACCGCTGCCATCAGGTAGCATTACGTCAAGCAGTATAAGGTCATAACCCTGTGTGTCTATCTTCTCTAAAGCTGATACCATAGTATTTGCACTATCAATATCAAAGTTCTCTTTCTCCAAAGTATATGATATTCCTCTTACAAGGTCTTCATCATCTTCCACAAGCAGAATTCTATTTCCCACCTGTACCCCCACCTTCCAATTAAACCTCTGGTATTTTCACACAACATATATATAGTGAATTAAAAATAGTGCTCCATCAAACGTACTACCCATTCCGGTATAATAGCATTGTTTTTGCAATCATACATTGGATAATAGGGCTTAATGTCCAATATCGGAGTATTATTTACAGCATCTAATCCTTTGACAGTAATAATATTTTTGTCGATATTAATTATTTCTACTGATGTTATACCAATTGGATTAGGTCGGTCTTTCGCTCTTTGTGAGAATATCCCAACCATCGGCATATCTTCACGTCCTTGTGGCCTTCTTACCAAGTGTTTCTCCATATTAAAATCCGCTTTATCTAAATAGTAAATCACTATAAGGTGTGAAAAATCTGAAAGTCCTGTTAATCCATGCTCATACTGCTCATCTAGTATGATTTTGGAAACATCGCTTCCCCAATTATTGTCCTTCTTAATTTCTATATTGTTTGCAACCAACCCAATTGAGTCAAATTCAATTTTCATCATTTTCGCTCCAATCTTTTCAATCACAAATCCATACTTACGCCATAGTTTTTATCCATTCTTTACGCTCCTATTGTCGGGTAAAACTAATACCAGCATGTCGCAAAACTCTTCAATTAAATATTTCACTTGTTGAAAAAAACTTATCCTCACCACTTTGAGCACAAGATTTTTATAACCCTTTTCTAATTGCGTCATTTTAATCTTATTCCATTGCAGGTATGATTACATAAGATTCATTGCCATTTATCAATGTTTTAAAAGAATACACCGGTTGATAAAAGCCCTTTGTATCTGTAACATACTCAAGCTCTATACCTTCAACGATTATCTCACTTATATTTTCATCATCATAATAGCGGAATTTTCCTTCAGTTAGTTCCTCAAAGGCTTTTTTCTCACTTTTTATTGAGACATCTTTGAATTTATTATATTCTATCATAGTATTATTTAATTCTTTAATCGAATTATCGCTATAATAAGTACAAGTTATATAACCATCAAAAAGAGTATCGTACTCTACAATACTATTTGCCTCCCATTGATATTCTCCTTCGTCTTTATTACTAAATTGAGCTTTCTTAGGAATAGTTACACCAAAATCACTAAGAGCAGCTATAACCAAATCTTCTTCAGCAAAAATAGGTTCTAACTCTTCATCAAAATGGGAAAAATCCGTAAATCTATAACTTCCACCCACATAGTCAAACCAGATACTATACTCATGCTCAGCTTTAGCCGAAAATAATACGCTGTCATTATACGCATCTATCTCTATTTCTGATTCGTCAATTCCAAGATTGTTAAAAAAGTCTTTCGCCCATTTAATTGATTGTTCTTTTGTATATTTAGGAGCTTTATATACTGGAACTGTATCTTTGTTTTCCTTTAATGAAACGTTTAATTTAATATCTGCTTCCTCTAAATTAATCCGATAAATATGTTCATAAGGTAGATTCCCAAACTCTTTATAATTATAATAAGCAAATATTCCAACAAAAACTGCGGAAGTAATGAGTAAAGGCGATAAAAATCCTGCCGCTTTCAACCATCTCCTCTTTTCTGATTTAATTATTGTTAATAATGCCATTATTATACCGTATCCTATTAATGTACCTAATGAATTGTTGAAAATATCATCTATATCGAAAATTCCCAAACCCGCTGATAATTGAACCAATTCTATAAATAGAGTAAGAATAAAGCCTGCCCCAAAGTTAATGTATACTTTACGAAATCTCTTATGAAATAAGGGCAAAATAAATCCTAATGGAATAAACATAATTATATTCAGAATAATAAACTGCCAACTATTTATACTGAAAATATTCCATGCTTCTTTATAAGATCTCAGAAAATGAATATTTGCATAGCTTTGATAGTAAATCCCTCTATTTAGAATTGTGACCCCAAAAACCATAGCAAGATATACAGCAAGTAGACTACCAAGAATTACTTTTCTCCTTGGAAACCTATTACTACCTTTAAACACCCTTTTATATATGCAAAAATGTATAATAATACCTAATAGAGCAAATATAATCAGCCCGGTAATTCCCGATAGAAAACAATTCATTAAACTATGTAGCAACTCATGAATTCGCATTTTTTAACCTCACCAATAAATCACACGTCTTTATAATGACAAACCGTATAGTAAATTAAAGAGATAAATTTATTATATGTATTTGAAAGTCTATTAAAAGCCCCTTATACTGTAGCAATTTTAACCTCTTTACCCTTGAAAGCAATTCCCACCTTAACAATATCCTTTATTCCAAGTGCTTTGAGCTCACAATCGTATTTCTTTTCTTCTATTTGCTTTAATGCCATATCCAATGCTTGGTCTATCGTTTCATTTTTCAGCACACTAGCCTTTTTAAACTCAATTATTACACCCTTTTTCCCCTTATCTTTCGGAATAATCATCACATCATATCTTCCAAAACCGGATTCCCTATTAGACTTTATATCATATTCCTTATCAATATACACGAGCATTCCCAACACAAAAGCATGGTAAAAGCTTTCTGAACGGTCTTCCCCCAAATCATTATAACTAAAAATTTTCATAACTGTGTATGCAAATATCTCATAGAAGGTATCTATGTCACCTGTAAGCAAACTTCTTAGCATCTGCTCGACACTACCACCCTTTATGGTCTCATCAAACCAGTCCTGTATCATGTTTCTGAAAAAGTAATGGACTTCTTTGTTTGGGACTTTTAAAGTACAGTAAACACCATCCTCTTTCAAGTCCAGTTTTACAGGTTTAAGGTAACCGCTCATAAGCATAAATGACCAAATGCTTTTATCCGACTTGTCAATCTGGCTGTATATAATGTTTTCATCTATTTTAACATTATCGATTGTACCGCCTTCAATTATGTCCTTTATGCTGAGCTGTATATTGCTGTCACCTTCTGTGGCAAGCTTCCTTATTATAGCATTACCGCTTGTATTTATCCAATAAGGCTCCAAGTGACCTTTATTGATATACATTATAATAGACCATGGGTTATATATTACTTTCTGCTTCTTTTTTCCGAAAAGATATCCATCATACCACTCAGCTACTTTATCAATGCTTTCTTCTGTTTTATAATATCTTAACACTTCTTCAACTTCTTCATGGGTAAAACCGAAATACTCACTGTAACTGTCACTTAATATGGTACTCACATTTAAATTGTTCATATCGCTGAAAATACTTTCCTTGGCAACTCTGAAAATTCCGGTCAGAATGCCTTTCTGGAGGTACAGATTGTTCTTGAACCCTGAATTCATTAAAGCCTTCATAAACTCTATTGCTTCTACCCAATGCCCATGTATGTAAGCTTCATTTAGAAAAGTATCGTACTCGTCCAACAATATATATGGTTTCTGCTTATGAAAGTTGTACAACGCCTTTGAGAGAAGTTCCAGACTATTTATGTAAGCTTCGTTTTCCGCTTTACCATTATATATCTTCTCAAAAGTCTCTTTGTCCTTGCCTTCAATTGCAGTTGATTTAAGTATATATGAATGCCTTATAAACTCAGACGAAATTGCATTTTTAATCAACGCAAGGTTAATATTCCAGCCACTCATTTTTACATTCTTAAAAGTTAATGTAATTACCGGATACTTTCCCTGTTCATTAGTATATGCATCACCCTGCTGCCAAATCTCGTAATCCTTAAAAAGATAACTCGTATCCTCTTCAGTCTTTTCAAAATAATATCTTAAAAGCGACATATTCAAGGTCTTTCCAAATCTTCTCGGCCGTGCAATCAGAACCACCTTTGAACTATCATCAATTATCTCTTTTATCAAAAGGCTTTTATCAACAAAATAGAGATCTTTTTCTACAATTTCTTTAAAATCATCTACACCTATAGGCTGACGCTTCATAAAATGTACCTCATCGTCTTTTATTTTGTGTCACACTCTTATTATATACACTTTTATTGTCACTATCAATAATCCCAACACGGTACTATGAATCACCATTTATTGTATCTTTGCCTTATTTAGCGCAGCTTCTACAGCGTTCATGATTCCCACACTGCTATATGTTGCACCGGATACTGCATCCACATCTGAGGACTGTTTTTTCAGTATTTCATCTATTACAGAAGCAGCTTTATCAAAAAAAGGTTTATCGTCACCATGTGATAGAACCTCTATATCAGTAATTTTATTATTCCTAATCACTATAGAAACTGTAGTAATACCACCTCTAAAGCCTTTTGCAGAGCCTTCATATGTCCCATCCCTGTATGCTGATGAGGAATTATTATCTGGTGAACTTTCCGGTGCTTTAGTTTGAGTATTTTCGGTTTTAGGTTGAGTTCTGCGAGGCTTATTGTCGTGCTTTTTTTTGGCGGATCTGGATGGATATTTCGAAACATCGTCGGTTTTAGCAATGGTGTCTTCTGCTCCATTATTCTTTTCTTCTGATGATGGAGCTCCAGGAATAAGCTTTGCCTTCTCGAGTGCATCAGCAACAGCCTCCATAATACCGACACTACTATAAGTAGCGCCTGAAACAGCATCAACTTCTGTGGATTGTGAACTTAAAATCTGGTTTTCAACAGAGTTATAAGCACGATTAAAGTATGGAGCATCATCTCCATGTGACACTACAATAATGTCTTTGATAATATCTTTTTCAATTGTTACCGAAACAGTTGTAACTGCACCCCTGAAGCCTGTGCCTGATCCTTCAAAGGTACCGTCAGCATATATTCGGTTTTCAGTTGAATTAGGAGTACTTTCAGGTGAAGTTATGGTTGTACTGGCTATACCGGCTGTATTAGCTATAAAGGTTGCTCCATAGTATGCACCTGTAATACAGATAACCGCCAAAGCTGCAGCAACACCGGTACGCATTTCCTCTTTTCCGATGTTTACAACTGCATTATTACGTGGACATGCTGAAACACACTTGTAACATTGGATACATTCTCCTGTATTTATTTTTTCGTGCTTATAGAGTGGCAGACCCATTGCGCAGTTATTTGTACATACTCTGCAAGAACCACATTTTTGTGAAGGTTTACTAATTTTAACCAATTTAATTCTGGATACAATAGCGAAAATTGCACCTAATGGACAAAGGTATCTGCAAAAGAACCTTTCTATGAAGAACGAAGCTATAATGATTGCAAATAATATCACAGTTCCTATTGTAAACTCTGTAAAGGCATAAGAAAAATCAGGAACCTTTCCGACTGTTGCAAGCACTCCAAAAGCATTCCATGGGCTTGTTCCTGTAAATGCTGACAAATCAAAGGACCATACAACTAGCATCAAAAATGCCAAAACAACAAATCTGAAATACTTTAATATATTATCCAATTTTTCATTTACTTTAAATTTAACTTTAAAAACCTTACTTGAAACACGGTAAAGCATGTCTCCAAGAGTTCCGAATGCACACATCCATCCGCAAAAAACTCTCCCAAAAATAATAGTTACAGGAATTACTGCAATTACTTCTATCAACTGTGGCCAGCTATCCTCTAAACTAAGATTCTGATTTATAATACCAAGGTATATTTGCTTTATGCCAGCAAACGCATTTATATATATGCCGGGTAGTAATATAAAAAATATTATTTGAATTATTAATCTTACAATTTGAATTATTGATTTTTTTTTGTTAACACTCATAAAAAGACCTCATTTCTCAAATTATAGCATCGGTTTACCAGACTATTCAAGATTCAAACTCAAGTATTCGATGGTAACGGACATTGCACAACTCTACCAGCAGTTGTATTTTAATTTAAAAGTACACGACTTCATGCTTCTTTTATCTTTTGGTTCTGTTTATTTATTACATTTTCTAAATTATATATCCCGAAACTTAAAACAGGCTTAAATTATACATAAAAAGTCTGCGAATTTGCAAATACGCATTTTCGCAGACTTTATGCCTTTTCATCCTATTTACTTATCTATGCATTGATTGTTATATTTTATTGAAAGAATTTCTTTTCTCAAGCCACCTCCTCAGAAAAATTAAATGTTATAACATTGTGCTCCGCTGTTTCCTTTTCACTACGTTCTAATTCTCTTAACATCTTCAAAAATAGCACTAGAATAAGCTCTATTAATATACAGACGTAAATAATAAATGCTCTCAATAGGCTTTTTGTTATAAAACAAAGAGTAGTGAAAACTATTGGGAAAGTAACTACCAATGTTAATGGGTGTAAGAGTTTGTAAAAATTGCACCTTTTAAAAAAATTGGATATATTCATAATAACCTCCTCAATTATATTATTTCGTAGATAATACAATTTTTTGGGAGTAAGTATTAAGATATTTTCCAACAATATTCATATTTGACTTAATACACTATAATATTTTTCTATTGTTAATAAACCTGATTGTGTTTTATCATAAATCACTTTTATTGCATATTCTGAACCTTGACTTTTATCATCCATTGCTTTCTCTCACCAATTCTTCATTTACATATTGACATTTATGCTAATCCTGTAATATCATAAAATGGTACTTACATATTAAACCATAATAATCAGGTGAAAGGAGTGTTGAAAATGCAAACAACAATGAATAATGAGGTGTTAAGTTTATAATTTAATATTGGGGCAAAAGAGCTACGTTTATTCTGTTCTTGTGGCCATACCTAAAAGTAACCGTCACCTGATAGCAATATAGAATTTTGCTATATAAGCGCGATAAGTTATCGTGTTTTTTTATTGCCGTTTTTCAAATTGGATTATTATCATGTTAATGGCGCCGTGGTTACTATATCACGGTATTTTTATGCCCTTTTTAGGGTCAGAGTTATGGAAGGAGAAATATACATATATGAGTAATGTAACTATTATTTCATCTGAGAAGAATTGGCTTGAACAAAATGCTGTAAATCAACTCAATCAAATCAGTACACTACCAGGTGTATTTAGAGCAGTTGGATTACCTGACCTCCACCCTGGTAAAACACCTGTTGGAGCAACAATTACCACGGAGGATATCATTTACCCTCACTTGGTTGGGAATGATGTGGGTTGCGGAATGAGCATGTTTGTTACAGATATTGAAAAAAGGAAATTAAAAATTGACAGAATGGTTAAAAAAGCTGAAAGCCTTCAAAATCTAAGAGAAATTCCATTACCAGAATCAGAAGAAGTAAATCCGGCTTCTTCTCCTCTTGGCGCAAGCCTTGGTACTATAGGCGGAGGCAATCATTTTGCAGAGTTTCAGGAAGTTGAAACAATATTCGAAGAAAAAACATTTAACAACCTCGGTTTTGACAAGAACAGAATTGCGCTTCTAATCCACAGTGGTTCAAGGATTTACGGCCAGACAATTCTTGATGAATTTATAAGGATTCATTCAGCTCAAAACGGTTTATCACAATCTTCTGAAGCAGCTGCAGAATACCTTTTAAAACATGATAATGCCGTTTATTGGGCCTCCATCAACAGGAAGTTAATTGCATACAGACTTCTTAAAGCACTTGGAATAAGTACCCAAGCTGATAGGTTGATAGATTGCTGCCATAATAGTGTAAGTATTATGAAATCAGATGATAAATTGCTATACCTTCATAGAAAAGGTGCACTACCCACAGATAAAGGTGCAGTTGTAATTCCCGGGTCAAGAGGTTCCCTTACATATTTGGTTATTCCAACGGATGCAACATGTGTCTCAGGTTATTCTTTAGCACACGGTGCAGGTCGGAAATGGGAAAGAAGCTTGTGCAGGCCAAAACTTGAAAGCAAATATACCAAGGAAAGTATCAAATCAACCAAACTCAAAGGAAGAGTTGTTTGTGATGATACAAAATTGCTGTTTGAAGAAGCCCCGGAAGCTTATAAGAATATTGATACAGTAATTCAGAGTTTGATTGACTTTGGTTTAATAAGTATCGTTGCAACCTTTAAACCGCTATTAACATACAAGAATTAGTGCTGATTAACAAAAATCACCAGGAGGATTTATGTGGATACAAATTAGTTCCGGGAAAGGACCTGATGAGTGCGAACTTGCAGTAAGCCTTTTCCTGAAATCATACCAGAATGAATGTAAAAATAAAGGAATAATAACCGACATAATCGACGCAGTAGCCGGAAACATTTCAGGCAACTTAAAATCAGTGCTTCTGTCTATAAAGTGTCAGGAGCAAGAAGAGTTTAACCGAAATATAAACGGTACCGTTTTATGGATTTGCAAAAGCCCATACCGTCCATACCATAAGAGAAAGAACTGGTTTATAAACATAGAGGCCTTTCAATCCACGGAAAAACTCAGCTTTTCTGAAAAAGAAGTAAGTTTTGAGGCGTTTAGAAGGTCTGGTCCAGGTGGACAAAATGTAAACAAAGTTGAAACTGCCGTCAGGGCAATTCACCTTCCTACTGGCTTGACAGTAACAGCAAATGAGGAGCGGTCACAGTATATGAATAAGAAATTGGCACTTTGCAGGTTATCAAACCTCATTAAAGCAAAAAATGACAAGGATTCATCAGTCCATAAAAAAACAATGTGGATGCAACATAACGACCTTGAAAGGGGCAACCCTGTCAGGATTTATGAGGGTATGGATTTTAAACTCAAAGGGTCACAAGCTTATTAACCGAAATTTGCTTCTTACGAACAAATGAGCTGTTGCACTAATTTCTTAGTACAACAGCTCGTTATTAAAATAATTAATTCAGTCCCAGCAATGACTTTCTCAACAAAACAAAGTCAATTTAATCTATCTTTCCATCATTGTACTTTTTTCAAGGTCAAACAAATCTTCCAACCTCTCGTTCATATACTGATGAGCATCCCGTATACCCTGATCCCACAAATAAATATTCATCGTTTATCAGGTATGACATTGATCCTGGAGTATGCCCATTTGTTAATATTCCTTGCACTTTAATTTTCCCGACCTGAACTATATCACCATCGTGTAACAGATGATAAGGTCTTTTTATTCTGCTATTATAGCTTATCCCCATAGCCCTTGGAGTGGTTCCATTAATCATCTGTTCTTCATCCACCGATAAGTGAATTTGAGCATCTTTGAACAAATTGATGCACCCTGCATGGTCATAGTCGGAATGGGTAAGAAAAACATTTGAAACAGATGACGGATTAATTCCAAACTTACTAAATGCACTTTTTACAGTCCGTTCATCGAACCCAGTATCAATACAAATGACATCATTTTCATCTTTAAACACAAACATATTTACAATTTTAGTTCTTATTGAAAAAACATTCTCATTAATCATCCTCGTTCTTATAGGTATAAAAATCATAATTAGCATCTCCTAGCCATAAGTAATATTTCACTGATAATATCCTTGAACATTTGTTAAAACTTACAAATCTACTTTTTCATTATTTTAACACAAATATAATTTACATGTGTGAATTTAACTCCAGAATTATATATAAATACAGGTTGTGATACACTATCATAAAGCACCCTGTTCTTAACACTTAAATCTCAAGTATAGATTAAGTACGAATGAAATGTTCCCCTATCATAACCTAAGATTTCAAAACCTAAAACTGAACCATTACTCTCCATTTTGCATCTATTGAATATGTTTTTTTCGACACCGTAATATGTCTCTTTTGTTATTCCTGTGTCCTCTACAAATTCATTATTGTATTCCTCTGGCAAACCTATTCCCACAAGGTTCAATCCTTGAACGTTATAAAGAAAATTCAAATTGAAATCCCTGGCCGATTCTAAATTATTAAAAACATGGGGAAAACCAAAATCCCCTGAATTAGACTTATTATTTATCCAATCTACTAGATTTTGAAAAGTATTGTTTGGAATGTTTAAATTCTGCCTGTATATATCTTTTTCTTTTTCAGAAGTGCTCCAAACAGAAGATATATCAGGAAAAATATCACAAATGCAGTTACTCACTGATAAAATAGTCTCAGGCAATATAAGATTATTCATGCATTCTGCCCTCTGTGTTGGTTTAACAATATAATATCCACCCAAATGATACTTATTAGTATTCACCTCTGCCTCACCTACTCTTTTCTACTTGCTTGGATCTCATCCTTTTTATAATTAATGCTTATGTAAAATCCCGTTGATTAAAAGTTACTCTTAAATCCAAGTTCTCATACTTATATTTTTTCTTATTTAATACACTCCCAATAGTCCTTTAGTATAAACAACCCCAATTATTTATATTCTAAACCTTGACCTCTTCATTAATTATACAGCAAAATCTGGTTATTTACTAAGTAAATATGGAAAAAACTCTTCCTTTTGTTACTATAATAGCTTAAACAACTCTATTAAAATGGAAAGGTGATTTTTTGTATAACTTCTATCGCGCACCCGCATAGCGGGTGGTTTATTGTTTCACACGCTTTGCGTGCTCAACAGGCTAAAGCCCATAATGAGAAAGAATCCAGTCAGCACCAACTGACTGGATTCTTGCAACTGACAGGTCATGATTTTTTCGTTATTCTGACTTTTTCTGCAACACCTTTATCTTTATCGGAATACCATATCTGTAAGATGTCACCTTCCTTAATATCTGCAATTGTCAATTCTTCCTGTTGTACACCATTTTCTCCTCTGGTCATTTCTGATATTGACACACCCTCAGGTATAGTTATAGAAGTTGTTTCTCCTGTGTAAGTAAGCTCCATTTTAGGAGTAAAACCACCCTCCATAGGAGGACGATCCCCATCCATTTTAAATCCATCGCCAGATGCCATGCCAGGCCTACCTCCGCCCATTTTAAATCCATCTCCCGATGCCATATCAGGGCGGCCTTCACCCCTTTTAAATCCATCGCCAGGTGCCATGTCAGGCCTACCTCCACCTATTCTCTGTCCGTTTGCTTCATCGCCGGCAGGTCTATCATTAGGTGGCATATTATTTTCGTTTCCCGGTGCCGGCATTCCACCAAATCCAGGCATTTCAACGACTTTGAGTGATACTTCTCTTTCGTTAACAGATATAACCTCTCCGGTTAAATCTGCTGACATCTGACGGCTTCTTCCGTAAGTTTCTCCGCCCGATTCAGCATTAAAAGATCTATTATTACCTCCTGCAACAGCATCTGAATTTTGAGAAATAAACTTGCTTTTTATTGAATTACAACCTGAAAAAGCTGTCATTATCAAAATTGCTAAAACAATCGCTAGTTTCTTTTTCATTATACTATACCTCCCATTATATGCTAATCCTCTATTATAATAATTTCAACTTCTCCGTCATACTTTAACGACTTATCAAGGAATACTGAAATTTTGTCGTATTTATGTGTAACATCAATATCATCCGTACCTTTCCTTTCATATTTACCATCATAGTCGGAAAAATATATCGACACATTATTTTTTAGATCATATATCTTTCCGTCAATTTTTACTCTTCCTGAATCAACAGCCTCAACCGTGACAGCTTTTACAACTGGTTGTTGCACACTATATAGTGAAGTAATCTTATCGTTCCTCAATTCAACTTGCACCACGGCACCTTCAGTCAATCCTGTCACATCGTAGTTTGTCGTATATTCCTTATCTCCAATCAAGATAGTACTTGTATTTTCTACTACTCCACCTATAGGGGAATACGAGCCCTTTTTACTGGTTACAACGCCTAAATACTTGTTCTCGTCAAGAATATTCTCAACCACCATTATATTTACGTCTTCAAAAGCCCCTACCGTATTGAGGTACTTTATCTTACCTGGGAAAACTGTCCCATTAGGTAAATCTGAAGGATTCATAAGATAAATATTGCTATCGGCTCCCTGCACCTTTGTTATTATA
Source organism: uncultured Acetivibrio sp. (assembly GCA_964564015.1). Classification (GTDB taxonomy): domain Bacteria; phylum Bacillota; class Clostridia; order Acetivibrionales; family Acetivibrionaceae; genus Acetivibrio. The sequence goes on along the minus strand of CAZLZR010000001.1, from coordinate 35,194 downwards.
TTGAATATCTTAATATTGTCCGCAAAGTAATAATTATCTATTTTTTTCTTTTCGGTATCAATTACATATTCCTTTGCATTAAAATAGTTTAATGCTTCAATTTTAACAACGGCGGGTTCATCATCTGCTTCTTCACTTACTGTCTTGAATTTTACCAACTTTGCTGTATAACCCAAATCAATGATGTCATTACCTTCAGCTTCAAGCCTATATGTTTTGGTTGTATTATCAGTATGCAAAAGCTTTACATAAATATATTCCTTTCCGTAGTCTTCGACGGAAGTGGATTTTTTCTTATAATTGTTCAAAACCATCGCAAACTCCGAATTATCCTCTACAACACTTGAATACATATCTACAACTTTGCCATCGTAACCTAACAGCACTGTCACACCATCTTCAACTTTTATAACTCCCTGACTGTTAATTTTGGTCAAATCCATATCCTCTCCCAGTTCATAGGATACATTATCGACAGCTACTGTCTTTGGAGATACCTTATTGGGCAAAATAGCTGTCAGTTCACCTTCAACACTGTCATTGACATCAAGGATATATTTGTTTCCTCCCCAAATATCGCTTACAGTGTATAAAACATCATCCTTCTCAATTTCCGATTTAGAGATAATTGCACCGTTTCTAGTGATTTCAACATCCGAAGCAAATATTATTTTCCCAATTCCATAATTGGTTAAATTGGATTTTCCCACTACTTCCGGTTTGCTGTATTCAGGATCATAAATAACCGCATACTCATAACCTGTACCCGCGTTGTTTTTGCTGAACACAACAGACGAGCACTTTTCCAAAAGTTTCGGAACATCGGTATATTTCTGTTGTATACCTTTATAGTAGTATGTTGGTGCACTGGGAAGAACCATGCTACTACTGCCATTAGCGTCCTTGTAAGTTATGGTTGTACCGTTGACACTATCAATACTCAGTTTCAAGGTATCAGTCATTTTGCCGTACACACCGTAAATAGTATCTTTCTTTATATCTAGCGTGTATTTACTTCCCAATTCAAGCTCAACACTGCTATCTCCACTATAAAAAGTACCTTTATCCGTCAGTATCTCTCCTTCAGCTACTGAAGAAGAAGTTTTGGATGTGTCCAATATAATATATTGAGTATAACGTTCAATTGTTTCAGAAAATTTCTTTGAAGGATTTGACTTCAAAGAAGAATCCAGCAAATTATCCAGCATTACTGCAACAGCCCATCTTGGCAAGGTATCATTGGCGGAAAAAATAACGTCTTCAGAGATACCCACTTCCTTTGCCTTTAGTAAATAATTTTGAGGCCATGTACCTGATAGATCCGAATCGTTATATCCCAACATTTTTACCAAAACAGTGCAAACCTGTGCATATGTAACCCCTTCGTCAGGATGGAACTTTCCGTCTAACATTCCCTTCATATATTCCAATTTTACTGCTGCATTAACAAACCCTGACGACCACCTGGAAGATTTTACATCGGGAAACATTGTCATACTTTTATAAACATTAGCTCTATCTTCCTCATCAGCCGCTGCAATAATCAATCTGGCAAACTGTTCTCTGGTAATAGGGTCATTAGGCTTGAATTCGCCTTTCTCATTTCCATTTATAATGCCTAGAGATGACAAGCGGTTTACTTCACTCGCATAGGATTCTGTCGATGGAACATCTGAAAATGCGGCAAAGGCTACACTTGAAATATTTAATGCTACTACAGCACATAGTATCGAAACAGTTAATTTTAGTTTGCAATTCATTATTATACCTCCATTTGTTAGAATTCATCCGGTTTAGGAAAAATCCGGTTTAGTCCATTTATAGAAATAACCTATTCAATATTAACATCACAAATCCCTTAATCATATTATTAGAAAGGGTAATTGCATAGTTTTAAAAACAATTTATTCATAGCGAAGTGCATCAATAGGATTAAGAACCGATGCCTTTTTTGCCGGAAGATATCCAAATAGCATCCCAATACCTACAGAGATACCAAATGCCAGCATTACTGAACCCGAAGACGGGGTTACAGCTATATCTGTATCAAGTGCAATCTTAATTACTCCCGTAGCCACGCTCGATAATGCATAACCTAAAATAATGCCGATAACACCTCCTATTCCGCTTGTGGTTGTTGCCTCAATGACAAACTGACGCATAATGTGGCGCTGTTTTGCACCAAGTGCTTTCCTGATTCCAATCTCCCTTGTACGTTCCGAAACGGATACCAGCATTATATTCATTATACCTATACCTCCAACAACAAGGGAAATGCCTGCAATAATTGCAAGAACTGAAATAACAATATTAATCATTTGGGTCATGGTATCAAGAATTTCCGACATACTTGTAATTACATAAGCATTATCGTCTTCAAACACTTCGTAAAGCTTATTGTCTAAAAGGTTCTTAGCCTGCGAAACCAATTCTTCACTTTTTACTGCAAAAGAATAACTCATTCTTGCACCATAGGATGAAAACATCTTTGTGGCAGTGCTATACGGAATATAGGCCACATCATCGGTACTTCCTTCTTCAACATCATCAGTTTCGGCACTAAGGACACCTACTATTTCAAATTCCTGACCATTTATTCTAAGGGATTCACCCACACCCCTACCATTAAAGTATTCCCTGTTTAAATAGCTTCCGATAACAACAACCTTGTTGCGGTTTTCAGTATCCATATAGCTTATAAACCGGCCTTGAGAAAGTTCATAATCCTTCATAACCATGTAAGACTCTCCTACACCGGTTATTGAAGTGGAACTCAGCGTTTCGGATCCAATTTTTACCTGCCCTGTGACACTTACAGTCGGAGAAAGACTTTCTAAATATTCGGGGCTTTCTTCTAAAATCTCAAACATATCATCTACAGAAACGTTACGGGTTGATCCACGACCTACTATGTTGACCGTCAGTAAGTTTGTACCCAGACTCTTAAAACTGTCCACCAGGTATTTTTCCATACCGTTTCCCATACCAACAATAACAATAACTGCTACTATACCAATAATTATACCAAGCATAGTGAGAAGAGAACGCACTTTTCTAGAAAGTATATTGCTTATGGCCATTTGAAAAGACTCAAAAAATGTCATTCAGCATCCTCCTTCCCTACAACTCTAGCTATTAAATTATCCTCACCGGCCGCTCCATCAAAAACAATTTTTCCGTCGGCAAGTCGGACAATGCGCTGTGCCTGTGCTGCAATTGAGTTATCATGAGTAATGAGTACCACTGTATTTCCTTCTTGATGAAGCTTGTGCAAAAGTGCCAAAACTTCTTTACCTGTCTTCGAATCAAGTGCACCTGTAGGCTCATCCGCTAATATAACAGACGGATTGCCTGCCAATGCCCTTGCAATGGAAACACGCTGCTGCTGTCCTCCGGAAAGCTGAGTAGGCAAATTTTTCAATTTATCCTCTAATCCTACCCGAACAAGGGCTTGAATAGCACGCTGCCTACGCTCATTTTTGGAAATTCCGGCATATACCATAGATAATTCAACATTTGCTAAAACAGAAAGCTTTGGTAGCAAATTATACTGCTGAAATATAAATCCTATCATTTTATTTCTGACTTCTGCCAACTCATCATCTTCCATATCGCTTACATCCTGACCATCCAGAAGATAAGCACCGGATGTGGGAACATCAAGACAACCTATAATATTCATACATGTAGATTTGCCCGAACCTGACTGGCCTACAATGGCTACAAACTCCCCACGCATAATCTTCATTGATATCTCATCAACAGCACGTACTTCAGTATCGCCCATTTGATATATTTTAGATATACTTTTGAATTCAATAAGTGGCATCATCTAAAAGCCTCCTCCCGCGGGTCCACCTGGTTGACCTCCTGATTGACCACCTCTTTGACCTCCTGATTGACCACCTGATTGACCGCCTCTTTGACCTCCCATTTGGTTACCTCTTTGACCTCCCATTTGGCCGTTCATTCCTCCTTGGAAGCCTCCCATTGGTCCTCCTCCCATTGGTCCTCCCATCATCATACCCATATTATTATTGGATAGACGGTTTTGGATGGCAACTTCATCTCCTTCGGACAGACCGCTGACAACTTCAACATAATTATTATCAGAAACACCGATAGTAACCTCAACATATTTATAACCCTCCGGTGCATCGGAATTCGGATCAACTGCATCACTTGGAACAAGCACCCTGTTTCCACGCATAACTGCTTCCGAAGGAACAGTCAGCACATGTTCATAGGATTTAATCACAATTTCTGCATCAACATTCATTCCGGGAAGCAATCCATCAGTTTCGGCAATCTCAATTGTTATCGGATAGGTTGTTGTACCATTCGATGTAGTTCCGTTTATGTTAACTTTCGTAACAATACCCTCATATACTTTTCGTTCTATTGAATCGGAAGTAATATTAACCTTTTGTCCGACGCTTACCTTTGATATATCCAATTCATCAATATTGAGAGTCATCTTAAGATAACTGAGATCGAAAATTGTGCACAATGTTGACCCAGATTCTGCCTTGTCACCTTTTTTGTAATATTTCTCTATAACAGTACCACTAATTGGAGATTTAATTGTGTAATTATTCAAGGATTTGTATTGGTTTTCTAAGGAAAGTTCTGCTTTGCGCAGGCTATTCTTTGCATTTACTATTTCATCATTAAGGGAAGTACTTTCAAGTGTTGCAACAACCTGATTTTTCTTTACAAAATCACCCTCCGAAATATTCACTTTTTGCACTTCTCCTGATACTTTAGCAATTGCATTTGATTCCGACTTATATGTAAATGTCCCGTTTCCTATTGAATCAATAGCGCCAACGCTTGCAGTAGCCATTTGACCCTTTTGAATTCCGCCGGGATTCGTTACATCTATAGTTACCTGTCTTGCCAGCATACCTCCTGCAACTATCTCGTCCACACTACTTATTTTTGATACAGTACCCGTCAGAACCTGAAATGAACCATCAAGAATTACTGATGCCGGCTGTCCTATCGAAAATGCTTTTGCATCTTCCAGCCCAAAGGGAATCGCTATACTCATAACTGAACTATTTCTTATAACGGCAATTGTCTGTCCACTTTGAACAGTATCTCCAACGTCTACATTAAGTGAAATAACTGTTCCGCTGTCATCAGCTTTTATTGAGAGGTCTTCAAGTTTTTCCAATTTTCTCTCATAGCTGTTCTTGCTCTCTTTAAGTCCAATTTCGGCTGTCTCGATATTTGTGGCTATATTCGAACTATCAATTTCGTAGAGAAGTGTGTCCTTTTCAACTACATCCCCCTCTTCAAAATCACCTTTAAGAATGTCCCCGGAAGTTAATGTCTTTACCACATATGAATCTGCAGGCTCAAGTGTACCCGTACCTGTAAGTGAATCCTTAAGATTCCGATACTCAGCTTTTGATATTCTGTACTGACCTGCTAAAACCGGCTGAAATTTTCTTGAACTCAGGAAAAAATATGATACTCCTATAGCAATAACTAAGACAACAGAAATTATAGCTATTAAACGTTTTCGTGATTTTTTTCTTTTTGACTTAGCTGAATAGGGTGGTGCAGTTATACCTTCTGCGATATTATTTCGTTTTTTCTTAAAAAGTAAGGCCATTTTTGTTAACATCTCCTTTTCAATGCGAAGAATTAATATATTTAAATTATAAATCTACTAAATGAATTATTTGTGAAGTAAAAATGAACAATTTGTGAATGCATATGAATTATGCTAATAAATAGTAATATAAAAGGCAGCGAAATTCTTGCTCACCTTGGTCTAACTTGTTCCAATCTCCACCTGCGTCATATTCAAGTTTCTTACAAAACTCAATAGAGTAATTATCCCACAAATCAACATAATCAACCATGATAACCTCCTGAATATATAGGTTTCCTGCGTTAACATCTTTAGAAATAAGTAGCAATAAATAATCTTATATGCCATATCCCATCCTTTTGGATATTCTTAAAATCAAGAAAGTCAGCCATTCAGAAGGTGTTTTCTTCTGTCCGAAGTCCCAGCCTTTGCATGCTTTGTACTCAGACTCAGGAGTAAAACAGCCATTTCCATTCTCTTTTGATTTGATTATATTATACATTTCATTTAACCTTGGGTCACTCCTCAACCATTCAAACTGAGATAAAACATCTGTTACACTAACAATGTCATACCACATAGTCGGGGCTTTAAGTTTTCTGAAATCATCACCCATATAAAACAAATAAGGGTGAGTTTCCATGCTTTTTTCCCACAGTCCGAGTAAACATTCCGCTCCTGTACGACATTCATTGCTATTCTTATAATCATCAAATTGAGAAAGCAGTTTTAACATTAACAGATTAGCGTAGGGGCATGGGTCGTCCTTTCTACCAGGTCCTCTGAATTTGCCCATTTCTTGAGACACAGTACAAGCCCAGCCATTATCTTTGATTAATGATATCAAGTATCTAATTCCTGCTCCTAATATATCATCGGAGACTCCAAGTTTATGTAATGAGTAAAGAATAATTGGAGCATCACACAACATCCAGCCCCAAGTGTTTTCACCTGTCCCACCAAAATGTTTCGGTATATTCATAATTACTTGCAGAACACCCTTATCATCTTGATGTTCCACAACTATATCAGTAATTTTTTTTACCTCTGGGTCATTAATACTTAATCCAATATCCGCAATAAAGGAAAGTTTATGAAGAGGCAATCCTGCATTTTTATGATTTTTTACAACCTGTTCATTCCAATTGTATAAATCACTAAATATTGCTTTGACTTTCGGATGAACAATGATTCTGTTCTTAGAATTTATAACTCTTTGGTCGTTCTCCATTTCCCCTAACAAGTCTAATCTTGTTCTATATTCTACCCATGGTTCACTTTCTAATAGCCATGCAATTACATTGTTCATCTTAACACCTCATAAAAGTTTTCTTATATTTAATGCAGACATTTTCCACTATTTAAATAATAGACAAAACCTCGCATAAGGCACTATGTTAACTCTATTATTTCAAGAAGTCTCTTGGTTGCTGGTTCACTGTACTTATTTTTTTGGGCAAAACTATATTTTGACCATGCCTTGTGTGGAGTCTCAGGGCATATTAGATTGTTTACAGATTTTTTCAGCAGTACTTCTAAAACCTCTTTATATCGTTTATCTTCCCTTGCAGAGTTATACTTGGAGAGGATATATACATAATAGAATAAGTTATATCTTAAGAACGGATATTCAATTGAAAGGAATCGAGAACCAATACCAAAATTGCACGGACCAAGTGGAAGGCGAGTTTCCCAATGTTGAAGTAAAAATTGTACCGCTTTATCCAATTGATTTCTTTCGGCTATGGAGTTTTCTCGAAACCTGAACGCATCTAACACGTAAAGTGTAGTTCCAGGATTACTGGCATCTGTCTCTGGTGATTTTCCGAGTTTTACACCTGGACATCGCCACCCCCCATCATTTTGCTGTGTTTCTAGAAAGTACTGGTAACACTTATCTATCCTTTCATCCTCCAAATAACCGAGGCGAGAAAATGCAGTTAATATTCTTGCTGTTAGACATGGCAACCTTGCACTTTTGTTTGAGTACTTAAAACAGCCTCTTGCATCATAAAGTAAAAATACAAAATCAATTGCCTCTCTAAGAATATCATAATCATTGTAACATGCACCTATATCGCCAAGAGTATTTAATACATCAATTGTTGAAAAACCCGCAGGAGCATGAATATCACCATCACTTCTGGACCAATATGAACCTCCATTTATTTCACTCAATCCAATAATATTTTCAATTTCGCTATTGATAATCATAGTTATTCCACCTGTTTTATTTATATAATGTATAATTCGACATACAAAACTGATGCGTGTTATATAAATAATGCGAATGACTGTTATATAAAAACTTATTCGCAAAAACATCTTCAAACTTACGCTATCCTTTGAAAGCAATGGCATCAAGTTGAAATTGAAGCCCCTCTTGACCTCCACTATGAGCAAACTCTGTTTGTATTGATTTTCTGGCTGGATACTTACCTTTAAATCTTTCTTTAATTACCTTTTCCATTATGGGTATATTCCAAACATCTCTAAATAAGCAATCAATCTTAACGACTGATTCTAAAGTCAAACCAATTGTCTCCAACCGTTTGCTCAAATGGTCAAATGCCCCATTAATTTGATTTTCAATAGGCTGACCTATGTTGCCTACACAATAACTTATAAAAACAAAATCGCCAGCCTCAACAATTCCAGAATGTGCCCATTCTTCATTTACATCACTTCTCAAAATTTCTCTCATAGGATTCTCCACTTCTATGTACTAATTCTTTATCAATGTAAACTTCATTTGAATAATAATTGCCTCAACTCTTTATTCTGTAGAAACTTAGCATAATTACCGTTAAGAATGATGGAATAACGTTTTTTCTTCCATACCTCTTCTTCAAAATTCCTAACCTTCCTGCCCAATTCCTTTATCTGTTTTGGCTGCTTACTTTTCATTATCTCTTCAAGTATTTCTTTATCATCAAACAACCTTGCTTTTTCAGCAATCATATACTGCTCCATGCAGCAATAATTATTTGTATCAATCGTAAAATCAGACTTCCACCATTGGCTTAAGCAGGTTTTTGTAATGCTGCCATCGGCGGATGGCTGATGTCCCCAGAAAAATAAATCATTAATTTTCTTACCTACACTGAAATCCTTTTGTAAAGATTCAATTGAATACTTCATCACATTCTCTCTTTTCAATAGCAAAATTGATAATATCTTTAATGTACTTTTTCATTATTTTAACACAATTATAATTTACATGTCCATCAATGTAATTCTATTCAGATTAAATCAAGGATTGTAAAAAACAATACGATAAGTAAGTCTGAAAGCATGGGTTGTCTGCTACCAAGTATTTCTGGTATTTATGAGAAATGAATATTCGCACTCATTACTGCCCCAAATACATGTAATTTTAAACAATCTGTACCAGTCTTTTTTGTAGTCTTCCATATTAGAGCTCAAGTAATAAGCAATATGCTGTTCCAACTGAAATTCAACCCGGCTGTTATCAATTATTTCTACAGCTCTATCTATTATCTCTTTATCTGTATAGAGCTTGTTTCCATTTCTATCTAGCATGGAATCAGAAACTTTTATAGAATCGGGAATAGAATCGCCAAAATCTACGCGTACAGATTTTATGTCTTTATCATTAATTATAACCGTAGGAATAGAATAATTCCTTCTCATAATTTCGCCATAAACATTATCGTTTTTGTTTCCGGTTCCGTTCCATTGGGTGGTTTGTACTATATAATCAAGGCTTTGCCCACTTATCGAAATATTTATTGAAGGTGGATCTTTTGGAATTTCCTTATGTAGCTTTATTAACTTGTTTTGGTCATAGCTATCCGACCATTGTTTGAAAGGAAAAGCCCTCGTATTCTCTACTCCTAAAGATGATCCATTTATTTTAAGAATTCCGTAATCAGTGTCCATACTTACAAGTTTCACTTCTGTATCGCTTAATTTCCTAAAACTCAATTCGGGGTAACCAAACTTTGGCACAAAGCGATTTTGATATTCCACGTGCAACCTTTTGTCTAAGGAACTGGAAATGGCAGGAGTATTATATTTGTATGCATATAAATCTATTGCATAAAGGTCGCTATGATAAGTATGGTGAAGTACCAATAACTCATAATTATCATCCACGTCAATATCAGCAACACAGGTATTATCCAGTCCACCAGGAACATGCAGAACTGAATCATTGCATATTAGAAAAGAACCTGTAAATCCAACGTCACTAATTGCTGAAAACGCCTGTATGTTTGATTTTTCATATGCGTCATTGATAAATACTTCAAATAAACCGGTGACGTTTTTTCTCGCTTCTACAAATTCATCTGTCTGTGCCACCCTATCTATAACCGGTTTAATCTTTTCTAATGCTTCATTTTTCTGAATTGCATCCTTACGGCTTTTTATGTATGATACAGGCAAGTCATCATCCAGTCTTACCAGCACACTATTATTATAGATTCCTTCATTAATGTCATTCAGGCGAATCATTACCTGTAATATACTGCTGCCTTTTGTCAACATATATTGTGAGGTTCCTTTCTGTACTTCATCTGAAAATTCATTGCCTTCCATGTCTTCCCACCCAACTTTTTTAAGTGCTTGAAGATAGCTTTTTATAGCTGAAGCAGATATATCACTGTAATATGTGCCGCACTCCCATTCACAAGAATTGTTTGAGGCGGGTTCGAGAATAGATGATGAATTAATTTGAGCAGTAACTCCTGGTTTGCTGGAGGTATTTGTTGCTTTAAGCCCACATGCAGCCAGAAAACCAATCAAAAAAGTACTTAACGCTAATATCATTATTTTTTTCATAAAACACGTCACCTCGCGATATTCAAGTTTTATACAAATTCAGACGATTGTAGTAGTATAACCTTATACTATTACAATCGTCTGAGATTTTCAAGCTATTCTTTATGAACTTTTTGCTCTCCTACCTCAAAATAAGTCTCCTGGTATTAAAGCCCACTTGTCTTTAGAGTTATTCAAATTCAATTAATTTCTATACCTAGATATTCGTCTATTTCATCTTTGTATTTTTTTACTATTTTATGTTTTATTATTTGAACCTGATCAATAATTCTCTGCGAACTTGCAAAAAACTCACTGTCTCTTAAATCCGAAAACTTTAATGTATTCGTGTCTTCATCGACAGGAACAAATCTATCTTTTGAAATATTTAAATATGAAAAAGAACCAATGGATAAATAACTGTCTTTCGATGTTAAATTATTTAATTCTGATGCTTTCATAAATATAAGATAATAAGATTCTGGGTTCATTACATTTGCCCAATCACAATAGACAAGTTTATTCTCGTTATTTATATTAAATCCATAAGAATTGTAAATATAGCAATTACTTTTTCCTTCTATTCCAGTTCCCCGTATAACCTTTTCCACATATATTTCCTGACCAAAGCTTCTAAGTGCCTGCTCTATATTACCAGTTGGTTTTCCTATGACAACGATTGGATAGTTCTGCATTGATTCTATGTACATATTTTGATTGTCAACAAAATTGTTAAACGAATGTATTTCATCCGAATCATCATTGCCTAAAATATACTCAATGCCACATTCTAAAGAATACGCATCATCAATAGTTTTCATTTTATATAAACCATGATCAACAAAATTTGCCCTGCAAAATTGTCCAAATACCAACACTGCAAACACTATTAATACTTGAGTAATTATCCATCTTTTCATTCTCTTGCCTCCTGATACAAGCTACCCTCTGCCATTTTGAATGTTTCATCACATAGAATATCAATGTCTTCTACGTTATGACTTGCAAGAAAAACCAGTGCACCCCTTTTTGCTTCTTCTCTTATTATATTTCTGACAATTTCAACACCCTCAGCATCTAATGCATTTGTTGGCTCATCAAGAAAAAGAAAATCCGGTTTTTCCATTATAGCTTGTGCAATTGCAATTCTTTGTTTCATACCTAGCGAATACTTTCTTACTACTCTTTTATCATCCGGATCCAGCCCTACTCTTTTTATTGCATCTCTAACTTCTTCTTCTACAATATAATTATTTATTTTGGCCAGTAACATTAAGTTTTTCAAACCTGTAAAAGCTGGATAAAGAGAGGCATTTTCAATAACAAGACCAATTTTAGCTGCATTATGTTTTTCAACATGTATCTCATTGCCATCCAATAAAACTTTCCCGGATGAAGGTCTGACCAGTCCACTTAATACCCGGAAAAGCATAGTTTTCCCCGAGCCATTTTTCCCAACTATTCCATATATTTTATCGCCTCTTAGATTTAGATTTACGTCTTTCAAAACAAGATTCCCTTTTAGTTCTTTATTTAAATTTCTTGTTTCTATGTAATGCATTTCTTTCACTCCTTATACACTCTCGCAGTCTATTAAAGCAATATCAATACCATTAATATAATTACCACCTAGAATAAATGTAAGTGTTATCAACACCAAATAATACACTAATATAATACACTGTGCAATCAGGTTTTCAGACAGATTAAGTGCTACACCACTCAAAGGGTTAAAAACACGTGTATAATAATATTTACCCAAAAAAGGTATGTTTTCATGTTCAAGTGATATAAAAACTAATATAACAACACAAATATATACTGTAATGAAAGCTGTAGTACTACCTAATCTTATTGATACAAGATTTATTAAAGTAGTGGTTATAGCTAAAATCATTGTAATTAAGCCAAATAAAACTAAAAATACTTTTATATCATTTATTTCAATCTTTCTGATAGAACAAAACATACATATAAATATATTACTTCCCAAAAACAATAGAGTGTAGATTGATGCTATCATCAACATTTCTGAAGCTTTTTTATAAAACCAAACCTTGCGATTCTTAAGTCTGGAAAATAAATAAACACTACTGAACCGGAACTCTTCGGAAATTATGTTTCCAAAGAATATATTAAACAACACAAGATACAGTAAATTGCTTAATACCAAAACAAATGCTTTTGAACTTTCGCCACCAACTTGTCCAAGAATTCTGTGTGTTAACATACTGCCAATTGAAATATCCTGTTTATCCGAGATTAATAAATACAGCGAAAACAAAAACGTAATTGGCACAATAGATATTGTTCTTGTAATTTTTCCCCAAATAGACAATTTACCACACTCCTAAAGTTCTTCTTTTTTACATGCATATCTAAAAGAAAAAAATGAAGCTACTAGCATAAAAACTACAAAACAAAGAGGTACAACAAAACTCCTTCCAAAAGATGGATTAACATAAATATAGTCCATCAATCTGAAATTTATATACTTATCAAATCTAACTGAAAGTATATTTAAAAAATTACCAATATAGAATAATAAATAAACCGGTATAAAAAGTAATATTTTATAATTTTTTATATAAAATGAAACTATTCCCGATAAGGCACTTGCTAATCCAGAAAACACAGAAAAAATACATATATACATTAAATTATATGCCAAAGGGCTATACAAAAAAAGTTTTAAAAATGGCACCCCTGATTGAACTGTATTAATAGTAACATTAGTACCCAACAACTCTGATGCATAATTTAATGCATTATAATCTCCAAAAATGTGATTGTTATTCCACGGAAAAGTTATGTAACATAGCAATAAATTAACACAAAATGGTACAAAAATTATAATAAAAGATCCTATAAAATTTGTTACTATTTTCCCTGCAAAATAATTGCGTCTTCCCATTCTTCCAAGTAAATAGGGATGTATCTTAACACTTAGATCTGTTAAATACGAAAAGGAAAAAGGAAAAACAACAAGAAAAGGAAAAACAACTTCAAATATAGTTCTTAATTTACTAAATTCAACACCACAAAACAAAGCATGCGCAGAATACATAAACGCAATATCTGTACTCATGTTTGAAATTAACGATACTATATATGAAGTTAATACATAAATCATTACAATTGAGAATCCTACCTTAAAACTTATACTGTTAATCATTAGAATAAACTGCATTTTTATTGACTTTAACAAATCCATTTAAGCCTCCCGCAAGAATACTATGGTGCTGAATACAAGCATCACAATTACATGAAGCCCATACTCAGCACATATTGCTTCAATGTAGCTTGATAGCTTTTAATACTTTAAGTATAAATACTTTTACATGTAAAAGCAATAATTCCAAAAATAGATTTATTTACTACTGTAATTTTAGTTGGAATTAAAGTTTCCAGTTATCATACAGTCGAGACTTGGCTGATTTCCCATACAATAATATGTTATATATACACCAGCTGTTTGATAAGCCGTTGGTAGTGTAATATCTTTGTATTTGTACTTTTCACATACAGTAGAAGTTCCACTTGTAGTTGGTTTAACTCTTAGGTATTTGTAGTCTGAAGAAGAGCCATCAGCTTTGTAAATTTCAAGAATATTTACTGTACAATAAGTCCCATTAGTGCTTTTTGTTGCACCTCCAACACTAGTCCATGTATTACTATCAATATAAGTTTTAGTGGATACATATAGACAATTAGCATATGTGACAACAGATCCTCCTATTAATGATGCTCCTATTAAAAAAGAAACTAACGCTTTTTTCACTTTTTGGCAATTCATTTTTATACTCTCCTTTTCCATAGTATTTTAACAAAAACCTTATTCTGTATTACTTGTAATCAAAAAAGGTATATACTTTAGCCATGGCAACCTTTTTATGATTGTCTGAAGCCTTTAAACAAGTTATATCACATAAAAATCCCTGTCTAGAGGTTTTATCACTTTACAATTATATATATATATAATTGTAAAGTAGACATATATTACATAATCTTGTAATAATGTTAATTTACTTAATCTTTCTGGTTTTTTCTTCATTTAGCTGATTTTCAATTTACTTAATACTCTTTTTTATGGTGCGTATTTACATTAGTGGTTTTTTATCCTTATTCAATTCAGATGAACAGGAAGGACAAATGACTACATTCGTATTTATTCAATACTTGTTCTCATTCTCTTTATGTGTTATAACTTATCTGAAATATTTTCCCGGCTGGATACCTGGATTCATCAAATTTCTGATTAATCAGGCTTGCCTTATATGACCTACAAGCAGCATACATGCACAAAAACACCCGCCTTAAAAGCGGGTGTCCCTGATAATTATATTGAGTAAGTCTATAAGCCGGGTTCTGTATTTGATAGTCATCTATCTAGACCTTACATTTCTGCAAAGTTCAAGCCACCTACCCGGGACTGGCGGGCCACCATAACGTCCCTCTTTGCGGTGTTGCTCCAGGTGGGGTTTACATAGCCGACAAGTCACCAAGCCGCTGGTGAGCTCTTACCTCACCTTTCCACCCTTGCCGTGCTGGAAATTCCAGCAGGCGGTATATCTCTGTTGCACTTTCCTTGAAGTCGCCTTCACCGGGAGTTACCCGGCACCCTGCCCTCTGGAGCCCGGACTTTCCTCGTGTACAACCTTTCGGCATTATACACGCGACTATCTGGCTTACTCAAATATTCAATGTACATTAGATTATAACCTCAAATTCCACCTAAGTCAAATATATTTAAATGGATCCTCTTCCACATTACTACTAATAACCTCAAGTGTTTCAAATTTCTGCTTCAAAAGCTCAACAAGTCTTGGAACTATAATTCTCTCAGTGCTGAAATGACCGGCATCAATAACACACATATCCATCTGAAGCATATCCAGAGCATCGTGATACTTCACATCTCCGGTAACCAAAACATCAGCCTTAGACTTTGCCATTCCCATAATGTCATTATCAAAGCTTCCGCAAAAAACAGCAGCTTTTTTTATATCTTTATCAAGATTTCCAATTACACGCACATTTCCGGTATTCAGCTTGCTTTTGACAACTTCTGCAAAAGTTTTAGCTCTCATCGTGTTTTCCACTTCACCTACGCAGCCCATTCCGTACTCTTTACCCGAAATTTCAAGAGGATATATGTCATACGCCATCTCTTCATATGGATGAACACTTTTCATAGCGCTTACGACCTGATCAATATTTTTCTCACTGGCAACCGTTTCAATCCTGTACTCTTCTACCTTTTCAAGATTCCCTTGTGTGCCGATATATGGATTTGTACCTTCCTGTGGTTTAAACGTCCCTATGCCTTCCGATGTAAAGGAACAATCACTGTAATTTCCAATCCACCCGGCCCCTGCTTTACCCATGGCATCCCTCACTGTATCAAGGCTATCCTTAGGAACAAAAACCACCAGCTTTAGCAGCCTCTCAGTCTTATAGCTTTTCAGGTTCCTTATATTTTTAAGTTCAAGCAGCCCGGAAAGATATTGGTTTATACCTCCATCGGTCACATCAAGATTGGTGTGTGCGCTATAAACGTTTATACCTTTTTTAATCAGATCCATTATCATTTTTCCCTTTAGATCTTCCCTGCTGATCCTCTTTAATCCCTTAAAAATAAAAGGATGATGAGAGACAATCAAATTCACCTTCTCTGTCTCTGCTACTTCAATCACCTTGGGAGTTACATCAAGACACACCATTACCTTCTTTATCTCATCTTCACGGCTACCCAGCATAAGTCCTACATTATCCCAATCTTCAGCCAATACCGGCGGAGCAAAATCCTCCATAAACTTTATTACATCCCTGCATTTGACAGTCATTATATCACTCCCTTAACTTATTGAGTAACTCCGGTTTAAAGCACATTCATTGATTCAATTCCAAATCAGTAGTCTTAAGAAGCTCCGCTAGTCCATCCCTGACCTTAATATAATCACTAAGATTCGCCTTGTCCTTATCCTTCATTGAGGCCATTTCCTTAATAATTTTATCTATGATGGCAATCCTTTTTGCCAGATACTTCTTTAATAACTGATCTTTCTTTTCAATCAGCTTTTCACCTATATAATAATATACCGAATCTTTTGTTTGCACCCTACCTATCCACCTGGCTGCAATAACATTATATATTCTTTCTCCCTCGTCAATCAATCCCTCGTCATATATTTCAAATCCGTTAGCGTACAGCCATTCTCTTACCAGTTCAATGTAATTCATGGGCTGAATTATCAATGACCTTGCCTTTTGAGCCTTATTAGTATCATCCTTTAAAATCTCCCGGATAAGCATGCCGCCCATTCCGGCAATAACACAAGCATCCATTTCATCCTCATGAATTGGTTTCAGACCACTTCCAAGCCTCGTCTCAACTCTATTTTCCACACCATACTTACTGATCCTTCTGTTTGCAACCGCTACGGGACCTTCGCTAACATCGGAAGCAATTGCTCTTTGACACCGCTCATTTTTAACCATGTATATTGGAATATATGCATGATCAGTTCCTATATCACTGACAATTGTACATTCTGGTATCATATCTGCAATAAATTTTATTCTTCCCTTTAATATCATTCAATCACCTGTTATAATATGTATATAAAAATAAATATTTCCACATTCACTCAGCTTATGCTCCTAAATTATTATTGCTGTAAATAACTAATTTTCTCATAAATTATACAGCAAAAGCGGAGCATAATAAATACTAAAGATGGTTATCTGCATAATAAATTTATTTAAGGGGATGTATATATGAACCTAAATTTTAGGACTTCAACTCAGGTAAAGGACATCGAAAGTGCTTCTGAAACAGTGCTGCTAACTGAAAGTCTCAACAATAGCGCAACAGCTAAAAATGCAACCAAGCCAAACCCAAACACAAAATCTCAAGATAATAACGAAAACTTCGATACATTTATAGAAAAAATAAAATAAGGAGCACTTACTCCTCACTTATCAATCAAAAAAACTTTAAAACACATATTCAAAAATCCCGAGGGTTAAATATACTAAATACCCTCGGGATTTTGCTTAAATAGCTGTTTAATTTTACTTTTTATTTAGTATCTTCTCTAAATCAGCTTCCGGTGTGCTGATTGGAGATATATTGAAATTTTCCACTAAGAAGTTCAGAACATTAGGAGAGACGAATGCCGGAAGTGTAGGTCCAAGGTAAATGTTCTTAATTCCAAGATGTAAAAGTGTCAACAGGATACATACCGCCTTTTGTTCATACCAGGAAAGTACCATGGAAAGTGGCAATTCATTCACGCCACAGCCAAAAGCATCAGCTAATGCTACCGCAACCTTAATTGCACTGTATGCATCGTTACACTGTCCAACATCCATGATACGAGGTAATCCGCCGATTTCGCCCAGATCCATATCATTAAAACGGTATTTGCCGCAGGCAAGGGTAAGTACAACTGAGTCTTTTGGTGTTTTATTTACAAATTCAGTATAATAGTTTCTACCTGTTTTCGCACCATCGCAGCCGCCAACCAGGAAAAAGTGCTTAATGGCTCCTGCTTTCACAGCATCTATAACCACATTGGCTACTGAAAGAATAGTTCCGTGACCAAAACCAGTAGTTACGACTTTACCGCCATTTATGCCGGTAAACTCTGTATCCTCTGCGTATCCACCCAACTCAAGAGCCTTATTTATTACAGGTGTGAAGTCTTTATTCTCTCCTATGTGCACCATTTCAGGATAAGACACAACCTCAGTTGTAAAAATTCTGTCCGCATAGCTTTCTTTTACAGGCATAAGGCAGTTAGTTGTGAATAAAACCGGTCCCGGTATATTGGCAAATTCCTTTTGCTGGTTCTGCCATGCTGTACCAAAATTACCCTTCAAATGAGGATATGCTTTAAGCTTGGGATATCCATGTGCCGGAAGCATTTCACCATGGGTATAGATATTGATCCCTTTATCTTTTGTCTGCTCTAAAAGAAGATACAGATCGTGAAGATCATGTCCACTGATAACAATAAACGGTCCTTTTTCAACAGTCAAAGGTACTTTAGTAGGAACAGGCGTACCATAAGTCTCTGTATTGGCACGATCAAGCAATTCCATACACTTTAAGTTTATCTGCCCAACCTCCATTACTATCGGCAACAACTGAGCCATATCCAAATTATCACCAACTGCATTCAATGCCTTATAAAAGAAATTGTTTACATCCTCATCGGTATATCCCAGAACCATTGCATGGTAAGCATAGGCTGCAACACCGCGCAATCCGAATAAAATAAGGGATTTAAGTGAGCGGATATCTTCGTTGTCATTCCAAAGCTCATTCATATCATAATCATCTTTTGCACCGCAATCGGATGCGCAACATGAACATTGACCGGCAATCAAGCTTTTCTCCTTCGCCACATCAGCAATTCTTTCCTTTATTGTCTCATTGTTAAAATTCACGTTTGTAATGGTTGTAAATAATCCTTCAAGCATTACTTTGTGCGTTGATTTTGAAGGCTTGGTACCGTTGGCTGAAACTGTCCGGGCAAGTCCGATAAGAGCACCTGTCAACTCATCCTGAAAATTTGCTGTGTCCGCCTTTTTACCACAGGCTCCGGCACTACTTGTGCAACCTTTACAACCAATTGTTTGTTCACATTGAAAGCAAAACATTTTCTCCATAATTCAATCTCTCCTGACTTTTAATATATTTTTACTGCATAATAATTACCAACCATCTATACTATGTTAATCAATTATTTTTCCATCGGTAGATATTGTTATCACCTGCCATGGAATAAATTTTCCACTGTTTTGTAATGCCCGTTTAGTGGCATTTTCAATTCCGCCGCAGCATGGAACCTCCATACGTACAACTGTCACACTCTTAATATTGTTATCCCTGATAATGGCCGTAAGCTTTTCAGAATAATCTCCTTCATCTAATTTAGGGCATCCTATCAGAGTAATTCTGTTCTTTATAAACCTGTTATGAAAATCACCATAGGCAAAAGCTGTACAGTCAGCCGCTATAAGCAGGTTTGCATTTTCAAAATAAGGCGCTCTTACCGGAACCAATTTGATTTGAACAGGCCACTGTTGAAGCTGGCTTTCTGTTTCAACAGGCCCTTGAGCCGGAATATGCCTCTCTTCTCTCTTAAGCTGTTTGGACTGTGTGCCCGGGCATCCACAAGGTAAGTCTGCAAGCTGCTTTTTCATCTGGTTCTGTTTAACAGCTTCCTCATCGTAAGCTGCTGCCTCACGCTCTTCAAAGGTAATCGCTCCTGTGGGGCACGCAGGTAAGCAATCTCCAAGGCCATCACAGTAGTCGTCTCTTAAAAGCTTTGCTTTACCATCTACCATTCCAATTGCGCCCTCATGGCATGCTTGTGCACAAAGTCCGCAACCTGTGCATTTTTCTTCATCAATTCTTATAATTTTTCTAATCATATATTTAATCCTCCATATCTACAAGTCTTCTTAATTTGTTTGTATTGATCTTACAATGTTATTGTAATATAATCGAAGCATAAATTCGGTTGTATTTACAACAGAAAAGAGGAAATTATGAAAAAAAATCTAAAAATTTTAAAAACCTCACCACTATTTTCTGATATTGATGAAAAAGATCTCCTCACTATGCTAAACTGCCTTTCCGCAAGAAAAGCGGTTTTCACAAAGGATTCATATATTTTCACTGCAGAAGGCATCGTCAATGATGTAGGAATCGTACTTTCCGGTAGTGTCAATATAATTAAAGAGGACTTCTGGGGTAACCGTGCAATCCTTGCTAAAACACAATCCGGTGAATTGTTTGGAGAAGCATTTTCCTTTGCAGGAGCGAAGAGGCTTCCCGTTAGTGTAGTTGCAGCTGAAAAAACTGAAGTACTCTTTGTTGATTTCAAGAAAATTACTACAACATGCTCATCATCATGCAATTTTCACACACAACTCATTTCGAATATACTTAAAATATTGGCTCAAAAAAACATTATGCTCACTCAGAAGCTGGAGCATATAGTAAAGAGGACTACCCGGGAGAAATTACTTTCATATTTGTCCGAACAGGCAATAAAACATGCCTCCAACAACTTTACTATCCCCTTTAATCGCCAGGAACTTGCTGACTATCTCTCCGTTGATAGAAGTGCAATGTCAAATGAACTAAGCAAACTGCGCGATGAAGGAATTTTAGAATTTTCAAAAAACAATTTTAAACTTATTAAATAAATGGCAAAATAAAATTAGACAATATAGGTTGGATCAGAAACATCATAATTTAGTTAATATCAAAAAACCACTCCTTTGAGGGCGCAACTTAGGGATTTACGATAACAAGTAAGTTTTGAGCGACAGCCCCAAGCGGTGGTACAAAAGACCAGTCATGTGCAATGTTTGCCTGACTGGTCTTTTGTTATGGCTATATTACGCTGCGGGATAAGTAGAATAGACAAATTCATAAATCTTCCTGCGGTATTCATTTAGAAGGCTGTCATCATAACTTTCGGGTAGTTCGCTCCAAAGGGTATCTCGTATGATGACATCCACTGCAGCTTGTGTTTCCTCTTTTTCTGTCCAATGATCCAACTCACTGATTTTTCCTTTTATTCGCTCTAATAGAACTTTTGCAAGCTTTTTAATTTTTTTAATCTCTGCAGATGTGAGTGAATCTTTAAGGAGCAAATCATACATTGCCAATTCTTCATCGTTATTAAAGCCTTCCCGTATATATCTTTTTTCCTCTTCGTCCAAGTCGTTAACGAAGTTGGTTAGATCAATAAATGTTTTCTCAATAGCCGCTTTATCTTGTTCGGCATTGTATTCCTGTATGATTGTCTGATAGCGTTCATAATAGTTGATACGCATAGGATTGCGTCTCATCATATTATCCAGTCTGTCATTTATCAGTTCTTCCAAATCCTTCATTAAAAGATTTTTATTCTTTACACGAGCAAATTCCTGCTGCAAACGTTCAAAATCAATGTGACTGATGTCAAAGCGGCGGCTTTCCGTCAAGTAATTCGCACCGTCCTCACTCACACGGTCCGCAGGATTGATAACGGTAATATATTCACTGACAATATCATGCAGTTGAATCATCAAGTCAGTATTATCCGAATGCTTCCGTTTTTCCTGCATTTGATCATAAACAGCACTGATTGCATTTTTATAAGCCTGTTCGTGGTCGGATACTTCTTGCTTCTCAACATATTTGAATAGTTTGAATAACTCTCTTGCCATTACTTCAAATCTTTTTTTTACATCTTCTGAAACGCACATAGCATTGGCACCGGATTGTACTAATGCCAGTTTTTCAAAATCGACCGCTTGCACTAATTTTGATAAATTAAAGCCTTGTTGCTCCATGAAGCCTGCAATCTCTGCAAGAAGTTTGTAGATACGACTTAGCAATTCCGTTTTATCCGGTGCAGGATCGGATGGGCCTGTGCCTCCCTTGGTATTTGTATAATCAGCCAATGCTTTTCTCAATGCTTTTACAACACCTACATAATCAACAATTAAACCATTAATTTTCCCCTCATAAACACGATTTGCCCGAGCGATTGTTTGCATAAGTGTATGTGCCTTTAGTGGCTTATCCAAATAAATAGTGGAAAGACATTTCACGTCAAAACCGGTTAACCACATGGCACAAACAAACACAACTCGAAATGGGTTGTCGGGGTCTTTGAATTCTTTATCCATTTCACGCTTTTCCATTTTTGTGCGATGGGGTTTAATATCTAATCCCCATTTTTCAAATGTAGCTATTTCATTTTGCTCCTGACTAATGATAACGGCCATTTCCGTTTTTTTCATCCATTCAAGTTTTCGGCTAACTTCCATATACTCTTGCTGCGTAGCGCCGGAGAGAGAATCTTCTATTTCCTTAATTTTAAGAATCCAATATTCTTGTACTAAGTTATACATTCGAACCGCAGTTACTTTATTTATACAAACAAACATAGATTTACCTGTTGTCCACAATTCGGAACAGTGCTCAACAAAGTCTTTCGCAATCGTATCCAGACGTTTTTTGCTGGTGAGGACATGAATATCCTTCGCTAATTCTTGCTCCAGTTTGGCTTGCTGATTGACATCAAGATCCGCCTGTTCAATTGCGTCCAGCAGTTTATCGTTGATTTCAGGATTTTCAATACCCAATAAGTCCGCTCTGTTTTCATAATACAAGGGTACTGTCGCACCATCATCAACGGCCCGTTTGAAATCATAAATGGAGACATAACCACCGAATGTTCTCTCTGTAATATTATCATAAGCAAACAGTGGCGTTCCTGTAAAGCCGATGCGGGACGCTGTCGGCAGAAGGATACACATATTATCTGCAAATATTCCGTTTTGGGTTCGGTGCGCTTCATCCGACAATACAATAATGTCATGATCAGGGATTATTGGCGGTTCATCCGGTTTATTGAATTTATGTATCAACGTAAAGATAAAGCTCGGATTTCCTTTTAACTTTTTAATTAAGTCATCTCCACTAGTAGCAATATATTGTTCCGCCTTTGTGCTTCCAAGACATCCGCAAGCTTCAAAAGTGTCGCTGATTTGCTTATTCAGCTCATCCCGATCTGTCAGAATAACAAACGTCGGAGATCCTGTAAATTTACGGCGTATTTTTTGCGCAAGAAATACCATGGAATAGCTTTTTCCGCTTCCCTGTGTGTGCCAGAATACACCAAGCTTACCGTTGTTCAGCTTGCGGTTTTGATAGGATTCCACAGCCTCATTGACCCCGAGAAACTGATGGTTTCGTGCCATAATTTTAGCTGTTGTTCCACCTGATGTATCATAAAGGATGAAGTTTTCAAGTAGATCCATAAAATTTGTCTTGTCGCAAATACCTCTAAGCATGGTGTCTAAATCAACTGTGCCGGTTTCATCCTCATTCAGACGCTTCCATTCGTTGAAAAACTCATATTTGCTGCCCAAAGTACCCACCTTTGATTCAACACCGTTACTGAACATCACAAAAGCATTGAAATGAAACAGATGGGGAACCGTATCCAGATAATCAGCATAGTTACAGGTGTATGCATCCTGCACATCCACATTCTGCTTTTTCAACTCCACAAACAACAACGGCACTCCGTTGACAAAACCAACAATATCTGTCCGGCGCCGATATAGATCACCATGAATTTTCATTTCCTTTACAGCGAGAAAATAGTTTTTTTCTGGCTTTGAGAAATTGAACACCTTGACCTTTCTGTCTTCCTGCTCACCGCTTGGATTTTTGACCTTAATTGGTATTCCATCCCGAAGCATTGAATACTTATCGCGGTTAATTTGCATAAGGGTACTGGAAGAGGAATAATTAAGAAAGGTCTTGATTGCGGAATCACAGTGTTCTTCTGTCAGCCAGTCGTTATTTTCAAAAAGCGCTGCCCGAAGATAGCGGATTAGTACGATTTCTTTATAACTCTTTCGCCCGAAAGTTCCATTTTCACCGAGAACTTCCTTATTATAAGCAAATTGAACATCCCACCCCAAAGTATCTTGAAGTAGGTTTCCAGCACTGTTTTGCACTAATATGTTTTCAGAATATTCCCAGCTCATTTGGGATACCTCCTAACTAATCGAATTATATATGTCCAGTTTTAATTCCTCATCGGTTTCATATGTACCATCCATAATTGAAGCCATTATTCGATGCAATAAGTCTTTATCAATTTTACCGGCAGCAACCTGATAGCTGATATTCTCTGTGATCTCAAAAAATCGTTTGGCAACAGCCATATAACCGTTTAGCAATAAAAAGTAAGCCGAAAGAGTAATTGCCAAACGTTTATTTCCATCTTCAAAACAATGAAATTCACAGGTACAGAAAAACAAATGTGTCAGTTTGTCCACAAATGCGGGATAGTAATCATCATTTTGGATATTTTGCAAAACACTATCCAATCTTCCTAAGTCAAAGTGCCCCATTGCACCGCCTCCACTATATTGAACAGTCTTTTGATGTGTGGATACTGCTTGTTCAAGCGAGAAATAAATTATACTGTCCATTTATTCACGCTCCTTTAAGCGCTTCAAAACGGCCTGATTTTCTTCCATTAGACGTTCAAGCTCATCGCCTGCCGCACCAAGAAACTTTTCATATTCTTCTTTATCTAAGGGTTGAATATATTCTGATAACTGGTAATGAAACGCATCTCTGAGTGCCATATCTCGGCTTGCCATCTTTATCCGTCCACGATGAATTAATGGCTTCCATAAAGCCATTAATTCAAATTTCTCAAATAAAGCCTCAACTTCTTTGCATGATAGCAAATGTTCACTCTTTTCATACTCCTCCTTAATAGCATCTGCTAATCCGCATTCATAAGCTGCAATAATATCTAAAATTTCACTGTAAAAAGTATCTCGTACTTTGTCGCTGGCTTTTAAATCAAGTATCTTTTTATATTCTTTGGCTTTTTCTTTGAATATACTGACATAAATAAGGTCTGTGAAATGTGCATACTTAAACCGATCGTCAACCACATAATGCTTCAAAGCATCGGTAAATTGCCGTCGATAATTATCTTCCTGTAGAGAAGCAGAAATATAATCTTTATCTCGCTGATTAATGTATTTAGTCGCTCCACCGGTCTTTTTGTTAATCAAATCGATGACAATGTCCAGCATCATTTGACGTAAAATCCTTGCTTTTTCACTTTCAGAGAGAAGCATGGCGAGGTTTAGAAAAGCGCGAAAATTAAATACGCCCAGCACTGTGATTTTGGTAGGGACATTAATGTCCTTACCAAAATTCTCTTTCATTGCTTTTAGAAAATCTTTTAGCTGCTTGCCTTTTAATACCCTATAACCATTTTGTGTCAATTCACCGTTGTACTGTTCTATATATCGACCAATGGTGCGGATATCAACCTCGAAGAGTTCAGAAGCCATTTCACGAGTAAAAGTGATTTCTCCGTCCCAGAGAATTCCTTTAAAATTTGATTTATTTTGAATCTCAACTATCGCGAGTTCGTTGTTCAAAATATTTTGCCTGTCTATATGTGAACTTGTTAAATCTTTTGGCATCTAAATATTCCCCCCCTCATAAGGCTACATCTCGATTTCTCCGCTCATTAATTTTGGAAGCAATTTGTCGCGGGCAAACTTAGCTTTTTCATTTTGATTCTTCAACACAGCTACGCGCAGGAAACAAATCTTTACACTATTATCAAATGACTCCAAAAGCGTTTCTTCTGGGATAAGAACATCTAATCCATTCAGAGTGCTTGTAGTCATGCTCGGTACAGCGGCACCAATATTCATAGAGTACATATCAAATGAACACATAAAGAAATAAATATATAACGCAATATTATTACATTTCATTTGTGTGAAGAACATTGTGTCAACGGTCCAAAATCTTTCATTCACATACATAATATTATTCAAAGACCCTTTTCGTGGAATCAAAACGGATTCACCATCATGCAGAAACCTATTACATTTTCGCATCAGACCGCCAGACCCATAAACCGGAATATCCCCATCGGCAACTTTTTTATGATCTTTACCATATTTGACTTCAATCAATTCTTCGAGTTTACCCAACCGCCACCCCTCCGGCACCCCGTCTACTATTTTCGTTGTTTCATGGCCAGGGAAGCGTAGGTGAACAAACCACTCTTTATAAAGCCGCATTGCCGCTTCTTCCAACAGCTTGATTTGCTTTTGGTTATTTTCGATCAAATCGTCATAGGCGGAGAGGATATTGGTAATACAGCATTGAGTTTGAAGAGAAGGCAATGATAAAGAGATCCCTTTTAGCATTGAGATTGTCAACGCTTTTTGAGATGATCCAATCGTTGAGTTATTAATTATGCCTTTTCCTTGTGGTGACTGAATCCAATAATATAAATATTTTGAGGATAGTTTATTATTGAAATTTCTAAACCATGTCAAATTCCCATCCTTAAAATAAAAATGATCTGTGTCTTTAACAATATATGGAACACCTATTGTTCCAACGGAAGTTAAAAGCATATCACCAGCGACAGGGACGCCGAACCTCTCTAATATCTGCTCATATTTTTCTTCAGCTATATAAAGAGGTTCATCTATGCTCTGCCCATTAAATGATTGTATTATTTCCTTAGATCTATAAAACGGCACACCAGTTTGGACATACTCTGAATAAAATATACGTTTGCTTGAGGTTACCTCGCAACAGTCTCCAATTTTCAGTTCATCAAACTTCATAACCCCAACCCCTCGAAATTCGCCGAAATGGTATCCATTAATTGGTTTGACTCTGCCTGCAAAGCCACCAACTCCTTATGGATCTCTGCCATTCTTTCCTCGAAGTTTTCGTCATCTTCCTTCACAGGGGCAACGCCCACATAGGCACCCGGGGTCAAGCTCCAGTTTTTTTCTTCAATTTCATCAATGGTTGCCAGTTTACAGAGTCCGAGAATATCTTTATATGTACCCTCGCCAAATTTATCCGTGAGCCATTTGGCTTCTTTAATCACTGTGCGGCAAGCTTTGATTTGTGAAACTACTTCCTCTATACGGGCAGAAGCTGCCTTTTTGAATCGCTCCCAAGTGGTTGCGGTTTCGTCTATGGATTTTGCCAGTTCTTTTGCCTCGTCCTTTTCTAAACTATCACCATGCTCAATAAAGGCTTTTAGGGATGAATTAAGTTCTGCGGTATAATGCTTTAGAATCTCGTTTAAAGGTAGCAGCTGATTAATATTATCCACATGGAGGATGGTATCAGCTACTTGCTGACGCAATGCCCTAAGCTTCTCACCATAACCGTTTAATAATACCGATAGTGCCTCGAATTCCGTATCTAATTCATAACAGTCACCTATGATTTGTGCACGATAATCCATCAGCAACTTTTCATACTTATCTACTTCTCCCCGATAGAGGCAGACAATGGCATTCAGATTTTTCATCTGCCACTCGCTCCACTCGTTAAGAGTGCGGTCTACTACAGTGTAATAATTACGTGCATCTATAAAAAGCACTTTATCCTTAAGCTCTTCTTTTTTACCTTTGTCAAAAAACCAAAGAGAACAAGGGAGCGAAACCTTATAAAAAAAGTTGTT
Organism: uncultured Acetivibrio sp.; assembly: GCA_964564015.1. Classification (GTDB taxonomy): domain Bacteria; phylum Bacillota; class Clostridia; order Acetivibrionales; family Acetivibrionaceae; genus Acetivibrio. The sequence goes on along the minus strand of CAZLZR010000001.1, from coordinate 7,729 downwards.
TGCCACAGACACCATACAATCAACATGGCCGGTTTGAATAAGCTGCTTCCTCATTTCTCGCTCTTTATTTCCGCTGTCCGTTGCAGACGCTGCCATAACAAAGCCGGCACGACCCATATCATTTAGGTAGGCATAAAAATATGAAATCCAAAGATAGTTGGCATTGGAGACTTCTTTTTTTGCATTTACACCCGGTAAACCAAAGGGCAAACGCCCGGCATTTTGCGTAGATTCCGACTTCACCTTGTCAACATTAAAGGGTGGATTGGCCATGACATAATCACAGCAGCCTTCTAAATTATGGGCATCGTGATAAAAGCTGTTTGCCTCATCACCGGATTTTATTTTTGCGTTTAACCCGTGTACAGCCATGTTCATGATACAGAGCTTGGCGTTAAACTCTACTTTTTCCTGGCCAAAAAACGTCATAGCCGAATTTGCGTTAACTCCCTCGGCATTGACAAAATCACTGGAAGATACAAACATTCCTCCACTTCCGCAAGCTGGATCGAGCACAGTTCCATGTGTAGGCTCAATAATGTTGACAATCATTTTAACCAGAGATTTGGGCGTAAAGAAAACGCCATCATCTGATGCAATAGCAGAGGCAAATTTATTGAGAAAGTACTCATATATCCGCCCGAGGATGTCATCGTTGATTTCGTTAAGAGCACTATTATTAAAGATACGCAGCAATTCCTTCAAAAGATCATTTCTGAAAGAAGTATATGTTTTTGGCAGTATACCTTTTAATTGTGCACTTTCGCCTTCAATAAGTTCCATTGCTTCATTAACAGCTTTGCCAGAATCAGCATCGTCCGGCAGATTCAACAGATAATCATATCTTGCTTTCTCCGGCAGAAAGATGGCACTTTTTTGTTTAAAGTCGCTGGCCTCAACGGGAAGCACACGCCCATTTCGCATAGGGCGGTTTTTTAGTATTTCTGTTTCGACATATTTGAAACGACTGTATGCATAGCGCAAAAAGATTAAGCCGAGAACCGGCATACAATATTCTTGAGAACTCAGTTTCGAGCCTTGTCGTAAAAGGTCTGCAGATTCCCAAAGTTCAGACTCAAGTTTTCTGATGTTTATCATATAATTATCACCTTGCATGAAGGATTCATGCTTTTTCCTCTCTTTTCATTTCCAAAATATCGCATATATCGCAATCCAACGCAGCACATATTTTTTGGAGTATTTCCGTATTTACATTTTCATTTCTGCCAAGCTTGGTGATTGTTGCAGAGCTGACACCAGCAAGACTTTGAAGGTCTTTCTTCTTCATATTTTTATCAATCAACAGTTTCCATAATTTGTTGTAACAAATCGCCACTTTTGCACCTCCTGCAAAATATCCACAATTGCAAAATATATCCAATATTATATCATCAAATCATTGCAATAACAATAAAATTATTTAATATCGCAGGAATTTTGATTTAATTTCTCGGTTTATCTGCTTTTCTTCGACATCCGTAACTTTACGGGTGTCATTTTTGTTTTCTGAAGGTTCGAGAGAATTCGATTTTTCGCATGTAGGTAAAAGACAAAAAGTTTTTCCAAAATCGTCAGATTTACTCTTTCCCCATGGCTACAAAGTAGGGACAAAAATATTTTTCCTATATGGTCGTTCAAATATAGGATAACTGTCCTGTGAATATTGAGGGGGTTAAATATTTCGGCTATTAGTAGAGGAAAGAAAATGCCCTCTGAACATATCATCTGCCCTTTGAATAGCAGAGCGGCAGAAATACACAAGGAGGAGCAATGAAATGAATTTTGACAACATCCCCCAGTATGTCAAAGACAATGCCGAGTTCTGCTGTTGGCGGTACGAAACCGTAAATAACAAGCAAACCAAGGTTCCATATAACCCAAGGACGGGAGGTAGAGCCAGCGTATCTAAGTCAGAAACCTTTACCGATTTTACTACTGCTGTTACCGCATCTGTAAATTACAGCGGCATTGGTATTCGTGTATCAAACAGCATCATCGGTATCGATCTTGACCATTGCATCAAAGATGGTGCGGTGCTGCCTTGGGCGCTTGCCATTGTGCAGATGTTTCCACATGTATATATCGAAACAAGTCCAAGCGGCACAGGCTTACGCATTCTTTGCTTAGCCCCGGTGGGCTACACATACGATACGGATATTTACTACATCAAGCACGGTAATATTGAGGTCTATGTTCCCAATGTCACCACCCGCTTTGTGACCGTCACGGGCAATGTGCACCAGAGTGGCGATATTGTTGAATGTACTGAAGCCTTGCAATGGCTACTCGATACCTACATGAAACGCCCTACCCCAAAAACGTCTGCGGAAATCATGGAGAGGGAAAGTTACTTATCCGATGAGAGCGTACTGGATAAGGCTTTGACTGCAAAGAACGGAGAGAAGTTCAAAAAACTGTGGGAGGGAGAAATAACAGGATACCCCTCACAGAGCGAAGCAGATCAGGCGCTCTGTTCTATTCTCGCTTTCTATTGTAATGGAAATTACGAGCAGATAGACAGACTGTTTCGGCAGTCCAGTTTAATGCGCGACAAATGGGACAATCGCCGTGGCAGTGATACCTATGGTAGCATCACCATTCGCAATGCCGTCAGCGGTATGGCAAATTTCTATAAACCTATCATCCGAAACAGTGCCATCGAGGACTTTGACGAACGTATGCCCCGACTTGAGGAAATGAAGCCAGAGAACACAAGCCAATATCCCTGGACAGATATTGGTGCAGGCAGATTGTTTGCGGACTTCTATAAAAAGATTCTTCGCTATGTACCGGAACGCAGGATGTGGTTTTGTTACGAGGATGGCATCTGGAAGTCGGATGTAGGGAATCTGAAGGCGATGAAACGATGTATGGACTTGGCAGACCTTCTGTATATGTATGCTTTAAATATCAAGGACGAGCATAAGCGGAAAGGTTATATTGATCACATTAAAAAATGGCAGTCCCACGGCTACCGTGTGAATATCCTTAAGGATGCACAGGTTCACCATCCCATTTCCATTAAAAAGTTCGACTCTAACCCTTATGCTTTCAACTGCAAAAACGGCACAGTGCATATGGATACAGGCACCTTTACCGGGCATTGCAGCGAGGATAAGTTGGCAAAGATAACCCCTGTAAAGTTTGACCCGCAAGTTCGCTGTATGCGCTGGGATTCATTCATCTATGAAATCACAAGCGGTGATGCAGAGAGAGCCAGGTTCTTACAGAAAATTCTTGGCTACGGCTTGACGGGAGATACCCGGCATGAATGCATGACCATCCTCTATGGTGCCAGTACCCGCAACGGCAAAGGGACTCTGTGTGAAAGTGTATTAAAGGTGTTCGGCAGCTACGGATGTTCGGCAAAGCCGGAAACCATCGCTATGAAGAACAGCACCAATAGTTCCCAGCCAAGCGAGGACATTGCAAGACTTGCTGGAGTGCGCTTTGTGAATATACCGGAGCCGGGTAAAGGCTTGGTACTTAATGCTGCGCAGGTGAAGAGCATGACGGGTAACGACACCATTAACGCAAGGTTCCTGCATGAAAACAGCTTTGATTTCAAACCTCAGTTCAAGCTTTACATCAACACAAATTATCTGCCAGTTATTAACGATATGACGATTTTCACCAGTGGGCGTATCATCATCATTCCCTTTGAACGGCATTTTGAGGAAGCTGAGCAAGATCGAACGCTGAAAGACGAATTTGCCAAACCGGAAGCACAATCCGCAATCCTCAACTGGTTGCTGGATGGTTATAGAATGCTAAATGCAGAAGGTCTTGCGTTACCGCTATCGGTAAAGAACGCCACTACCCAGTATCACCATGACAGCGATAAAATCCAACTTTTCGTTGAGGATTGTATGGAACAGGACGGAACTGCCGAGGAGCGCACCTCAACCGTTTACGAGCGATACAGGCAGTGGTGCGGTGAAAACGGTCAATACCCGGAAAGCATGAAGAATTTCAAGCAAAGTCTTGCTGCCGTTGCCGAAATCAAACGAAAGCGTCCACGCTCCGGCGGTGATAAAACCACAATGGTTATCGGCTACAAGCTGATATCTGAATTCTTAACATAAACACAGTGGGGCATTATGTGGCAAGTAAATATGGTTGTTTCAAAAATAAGTATCTCTATAGAGGATTATATATATTTCCTGCCACACGTTGCCCCACTGTGAACATGAAAGGCGGTGGTGCGTATGTGCTGATAAACCTTAACCCCAGTTACCCCAAATAAAAAATCAAAGGAGGACATGAATATGTCGCAAAATTACACCCTTATCACAGTCGGTCACGGTCGTTTGATTCCAAGCGAAACCACGATGACCGAAGAGCAGCTTCAGAAACGCACAGGCCAAAGTAGCGCTTTCTGGCTTACCCGAATTATGGATGGCATCTACCGTCTGAACTGCAAAAACAAGATTACAGCGGAGCATTGCGTAAGAAATTATCAGGTGTACTGTCCGCAATGCAAGCTCGTAATGGAGCCTGTATTCCCAGTAAACAAGCACGAAACCCCGGTCTACACCTGTAAAAAATGCAGTAAATAAAGGAGGATTATTACCATGTCAAACACATCTTACAAAGCTGATTTCTGGAACATGATACGCAGAGGTCAAAATCTTGCCGGCCAGTATCGCGAGATGGCAGACACAACCACTGGAACATACTTGCTACCGGAAGAAGCTGATAACCTCTATAACGAGGCTCTCAATAAAGAAAACCTCTTCCGTAGGCTCGCTACTATAATACAAACACCTACTCTTGACAGCACTGTTCACGCTATTTCTGCTACTGCGGTAGCAAACTGGATACCTGAAGGAAGCACTATTCCAGAAGACACTGACACCTTCAGCCAATACGACTTTGAAGCATACAAGCTGGCTTCTATTGTAAAACTCCATGTTCACTTCATTGAGGACAAACAGTTCGATATAGAAAAATATCTCGTTAGAGACTTTGCGCGCCGTTTCGGTAAAGCCGAAGAAAACGCCTTTCTCAACGGAGATGGGAATGGACGCCCAACCGGAATTCTCAACAGCACAAATGGAGCAGATGTCGGAGTGACGGCTTTATCTTCAACAGCAGTGACCCTTGATGAAATAATGAAGCTATTCCATTCCGTAAAACCGGAATACCGTGAAAAGGCTGTATGGGTTATGAGCGACACCACAGCGCTGGCACTCCGTACACTCAAGGACAATGGAGGAAACTATCTCTGGCCTGAGTATTCGATTAATCTGCTTGGCAGACCTGTGGTCATCTCAAACAATATGCCAACCATCGCCGCAGGAAATAAACCAGTTGCATTCGGTGACTTTTCCTACTATTGGATTGTTGAGCGTATGCCGCTTACAGTAAGGCCATTGTTTGAAAAGTATATATTGTCACAGCTAAAGGGTTATCTTGGTTACGAGCGTCTTGATGGCAAGTTGATTCGCCCGGAAGCTATCAAGGTACTTCAGATGGCGGCATAAAACAAGCAATAAAACGCCTTATAACGGTGAAAGTGTTCTAAGTTCAATAAAATCAAGCACTTTCACCGCCCCCTTGGGGCTATTCCCTTGTTTGAATCTGCGCTTTTTTATACGAAGCCCCACGCCGTTGTCCGATATCTTTTTACCCGAAGATTTGACCGCGCCCACCGGGCAGAAAGGAGATATGTAACCATGCCAGAATGCAAGACCACCCCTGTTCCTCATATCACAGAAACCATGATAGACGGAACTCTGTATATCGTTGAAGCAAAGGTCAGCGAGAACGCAAAGGAAACAGCTTACGATAAGGTGAAACGACTGATTCTAAGCAATTTAAAGTTATCCGAACGTTCAAAGATTTTCTAATAATATAACTCGACTTACCCGCAGTAGTACGGTAATATAACATACCGCTTGAGGGTTGTCGGAAAGGAGGAAAAAATGAATAGACAACCCAACACTACTGCGATGAGTGAGAGCAAAATAACGGCGCTCTACTGTAGGCTCTCCCGTGACGATGAGTTGCAGGGAGACAGCAACAGTATCATCAATCAGAAAGCAATACTCAAGAAATACGCTAATGATAACGGTTTCCCGAATACACAATTTTTTGTAGATGATGGTTACAGCGGCACAAACTTTGACCGCCCAGATTTTCAACACATGGTCGCTGAGGTGGACGCAGGCAATGTCGGAACCATAATCGTAAAGGATATGAGCCGTCTTGGAAGAGATTATCTGAAGGTAGGCTACTACACAGAGATAGCTTTTCCTGAAGCTGATGTTCGCTTCATTGCCATCAATAACGGTGTAGACAGTGCCAGTCAACAGGATAGTGATTTTACACCATTCCTCAATATCATCAACGAATGGTACGCAAAGGATACGAGCAAGAAAATACGAGCCGTGTTTAAGGCAAAAGGTCAATCAGGCAAACCGCTCTGTACCAATCCTCCCTACGGTTATATAAAAGATCCGGAAGATAAGACACACTGGATTGTGGATGAGGAAGCCGCAGCCGTAGTTAAGGAAATATTCCACCTTTGCATGAGCGGTCTCGGACCCACCAAGATTGCTAACGAGTTGGAAAAACGGAAAATTGAAAATCCTGTTGCATATGGTAAACGAAACGGCATCGCAGTTCCTGCAAAGCAAGCCTACGATGACCCATATATATGGAGGGATTCCACAATTGCTCGGATGTTGTCAAGGCAAGAATACCTTGGACATACAGTGAATTTCAAAACGCGTCGTAAGTCCTATAAGCAGAAAAAGAAGATAAAGAATGACCCGTCAGAATGGCAGATTTTTGAGAATACGCATGAGGCCATAATAGATGAGGAAACATTCAATATCGTGCAAAAAATCCGTGATGGGAGACGCAGGCTTTCCCCGATGGGCGAGATGGGCATTCTCTCCGGCATGATGTTCTGTACGGATTGCGGAAACAAACTGTACCAAGTGCGCGGGCGTGGTTGGGAGCATGATAAAGAATACTTTGTATGTGCGACTTATCGCAAAAAGAAAGGTGGCTGTAGTTCCCATCAAATACGAAATGTAGTTGTGGAACGTTTTTTACTACAATATTTACAACAGGTGACTACCTTCGCAAGGGAGCATGAGGATGAATTTATCAGGCTTGTGACAGACACCTCGGAGCGAGATCTTGAGCGGGAACTTAAGGATAGCCGTAAGGAATACGAACAGGCAAAGGCTCGCATTGCCACACTCGACAATATCATCCAAATGCTCTACGAGGATAATGTGACAGGTAAGATTTCAGATGAGCGTTTCATGAAGTTGACTGCTACTTATGAAACCGAGCAAGCACAACTACAAAACCGCATTACTGAACTACAGCAATTCCTTGACAGCGCAAAAGAAAAATCCCTCAATGCCGAACACTACCTCTCACTGGTGCGGAAGTACACAGAAATCAAGGAATTGGATGCGGAGATTATACGGCAGTTTATTGAGAAAATCATTGTCTATAAGGCGGAAAAGGTGGACGGTCACAGGCAACAGCATATTGAAGTGATTTTTAACTCTATTGGAGCAGTGGAACTTCCAAAATCACAAGAAAAAACGGCATAGCCGATATTCAAACCGACTATGCCGAATTTTTCAAGGGATTATATCCCTTAGATGCGCCACCTTTTGTGAGTGGCTTTTCAAATCAACCTTGCGGTTATGGTGGGCCTTCAGGGACTCGAACCCCGGACCAACCGGTTATGAGCCGGTTG